>DASYUL010000103.1:0-10315 GCA_036001245.1 Thermoanaerobaculia bacterium | reverse complement strand
CTACGCGAACGACTCCGTGGCGGATCTCTCGTTCAAGCTTCGCGGCGCCGGCCGCTTCCGGATCAACCTCCATCGCGAGCGCGGGCGCGCCGCCGCCGCGATCCGGTCGCTTCCGACGGATCCGCCCCGCCTGTCGTCGCTGGGCCTTCCGCCCGGAGCCGAAGCGCTCACGCGTCTGCCCCGCGGGCTCGTTCTCGTCGGCGGCCCCACCGGATCGGGCAAGACGACGACGCTCGCCGCTCTGGTCGAAGAGATCAACCGCCGCGACGCGCGGCACATCGTGACGATCGAGGACCCGATCGAGTACGAGCACTCCCACCAGTCGAGCCTCGTCGAACAGGTCGAGGTCGGAATCGACGCGCCCGACTTTCCCTCCGCGCTGCGCGCCGCGATGCGTCAGGCGCCCGACGTCCTCGTCGTCGGCGAGATGCGAGACCCGGAGACGATGCGGATCGCCCTCGCCGCAGCGGAGACGGGACACCTCGTCTTCACGACGGTGCATACGACCGATATCGGGTCGGCGGTGTCCCGGATCGCCGACTCCTTTCCGGCGGAACGGCAGAACACGATCCGCCAGGAGCTCTCGATGGCGCTCGGCGCGGTCCTGACGCAGACGCTCCTCCCGAAGAAGGGGGGAGGCCGGATCGCCGCGGCGGAGCTCCTGGTCGTGGGCTACGGAACCCGCCAGCACATCCGAAAGAACGCGCTTCAGCACCTTCACCAGGAAATCGCTCTCACCAAGAAGCAGGGCTCGATCACGCTCGAGGAGTCGCTCGCAAGGCTCGCCCGGGAGGGACTCGTCGAAGTCGAGGAGGCGCGCGCCCGCGCCGCGCACCCCGAGGAGTTCGAGAACCACCTGCGCGCGGGCTGACGCCCGTCGGGCGACGAACTCGTCCCGGGCTTCCTAGACCTCGCGGCGAAAAAGCACCTGAGTCAGAACGCCGCACACCAGGGAAAAAGTCAGTAAGAACAGCCACTCGGGATAGCAACTCTCGAGCGACTCGCCGCGCAGCAGCAGGTCGCGCAACGCGGCGACGCCGTACGTCAGCGGGTCCGCGTCCGAGATCACCTTGAGCCATTTCGGATAGCTCTCGACCGGGTAGAGCGCGCCGGAGGGGAAGAACACGAGCACGTTGATGATCCCGAACATCCCGCGCAGCACGCTCGTCTTCTTCGCGCGCGCGAAGAGAAGGAACCACAGCGCGGAGATCGCGAGCGCCGTGAGGAAGACGGTGACGAGCCCGCCTCCGAGCGCCTCGGGGGTCGCCATCGGCAGCGGCGTGAACAGCATGATCACGACGAGCACGAGCGCGCCCGCGAGACCCGCGACGAGGGTGCCCGCGAGCATGTGGCCGGTCACGATCGCTCCCGTCGAGACCGGTGTCACGAGATAGCCCTCGTGGTAGCCGTACATCCGGTCCTCGATCACCTGCAGGCCGCCGGCGACCATGGATCCCATGAAGATCGCGAGACAGACGACCGCGGGGCCGAGGTACGTGAGGTAGTCGAGGTAGGGGTACGCCTCGAGCCGCGCCGGCTCCGCCGCCGCCCGGCGCGCGCCGGTCGCCTCGCGCCAGATGTCCGCGAGCGCGGCCTCGACCGTCTCGTAAGAGAAACGGTCCGTGTTGTCGCCGATGAACGCGGGAGCGGGCCCTTTCGCGGAGAGCCCGTACGGCAGGATCCACACGCCGCGGTAATGGCCGCGCTTCAAATCGTTCAGGGCCTCGTCGCGATCGGCGGGAAACGTCGCCACCACGAGGTTGCGGCCGGTCTGCAGCGCGAGCACCCCGCGTCGGCACTCGGCCGCGAGCGAATTGCCGGCCTCGTCCACGACGGCGAGGGGAACGTTCACGAGCTGCCGGTTCAAGGCGTTGCCCAGCACGGCGAGATAGACGATCGGGAACAGCATCGTCGAGATGATCAAGACCGGCTGCCGCCAGAGCGTCAGGTAGGCGCGCTGGCAGATCGCGAGGATTCCGAGAAGCGCGAGGCGCGGTCCCCGCGAGATGCCGCGGGCCGCCTCCCCCGCGATCCCCGCCGCGGGTCCCGCCGTGTCCGCCCGGCCGCTCACGCGGACCTCATGCAGTCTCCCGGAGCGCGCGGCCCGTGTACGCGAAGAACACGTCCTCGAGCGTGACCGGAGCGATCGTCATGTGGAGGATTCGATAGCCGCGCTCCTCCACGAGCTCCGCGGCGCGCCGTCCGACCCCTTCCCCCGGGCGCGCCTCGAACTGCGCGACGGTCGGCGCGGGCGCGCGCCAGTTCACGGCACCGAGCGCAAGGATCGCGTCGCGGTCGCGGGGCTCGATCGCCCGGTCGGTCTCGATCTCGACGCGCTCGCCGGTCGGAAGGCTGCGCTTCAGCGCTTCCGGAGCGTCCTCGCAGAGGATGCGCCCCCGATCCATGATCGCGAGCCGGTCGCAGAGGAAGTTCGCCTCGTCCATCGCGTGCGTCGTGAGCACGATCGCGAGCGCGCCGTCGCGCTCCTTCAGGTCGTGGAGCATGTCCCACACCGCGCGACGGCTCTGGGGATCGAGCCCGCTCGTCGGCTCGTCGAGGAAGAGGATGTGCGGCGAGTGAAGGACGCCGCGCGCGATCTCGAGACGTCGCCGCATCCCGCCCGAGAGAGTCTTCGTGATCTGGCCGCGCTTCTCCCACAAGCCGACCTGAGAGAGCCGCCGCTCGATCCGCTCGGAGAGGCGCCGTCCCCAGAGTCCGTACATCTTTCCCTGGACCGAGAGGTTTTCGCGGACCGTCAGGTTCTCGTCGGTCGTCTCCGCCTGCGAAACGGTCCCGATCGAGGCACGCACGTTCGACCGGGAGCGCACGACGTCGTGACCGGCGACCCGCGCGGTACCGGAGGTCGGCGTGAGCAGCGTCGTCAGCATGCGGACGAGCGTCGTCTTGCCGGCGCCGTTGGGGCCGAGGAGACCGTACGTTTCGCCCGGACGCACCGCGAACGTGACCGCGTCATCGGCGATCACGCCGTCGAACTTCTTGGTGAGAGCCTCCGCCTCGATCGGGTTCAGTTCGACCCCGCCTCGACGACGAAGGTCTGCCCGGAGATGACCGCGGGCCCCTCCGGCGCGAGCCGGACGGAGAAGGTGCGCAGGTCGCGGCTCTGGAGGCCCCAGTTGCGGCGCGTCGCGAACTCCGAGCGCGGACGGATCGAGATGATCCGCGCGCGAGTCTTCGCGTCGGGCCGCGCCTGCGGCCAGACCTCGACGCTCTTTCCGAGCGAGAACGCCGACAGCCGCTCCTCGGGAACCTCCACGCGCAAGTACGGCGCGGAGAGCTCCACGGTCACGATCGGATCGCCCGCCGTCACCCACTCGCCCTGCCTGTGATGGCGGGTCAGCACGCTCCCCGACGCGTGCGCGATCAGCGCGCCTTCCTTCTCGAACCGCCGCACCTTTCCGAGCCGGACCTCGAGCGCTTCCCCTTCGGCGACGATCCGCCCTTTCTCCGCCTCGCGCGCGCGGATCTCCGCGGCGATCCCTTCGCGCCGGTGCTGCACGGTCTCGAGCTGCGCGGCGGGAGCGATTCCTTCCTTGACGAGCCGCCCGACCCGTTTCTCTTCGCTCGTCGCCTCCGCGAGCTGCGCCTGGAGCCGGGCGACTTCCTCCTGCCGGCCTTTCTCCCTCGCGCGCGCTTGCGCCATCTGACGTTGATAGTCGGAGGCGTCCTCCGACAGTCCGGGCTCCTCGATGCGCGCGACGGTGTCGCCCTTCCTGACAGTCTCCCCCTCTTCGGGAACGGGACTGATCAGACGTCCGCTGCGAGAGAAGGAAAGAGCGAGGCTCTGTTCCTCCGCGATGGCCAGAAGCCGGACAGGGCGCCCCGAGTCGTCTTCCCGGCGTGCAAGCGCGCCGTAACCCCAGGTGCCCGCCACGGCGATGGCGATCGCCACGCCCACCCACACGGCTTTCTTCATCGGCCCAAGCGGTCGGCGCCCATCTTAACGCCGTTTCCACTGTATCGATTTTGGGACACCGGCCGGCCGGTCACGGCCCGCAGGTATCAGTCTTGCTGTCTAAGGCTTTTTTGTAGAGAGGGGTCCTCTTGGGCGCGAAAGAGTTGAAGAGCCCCGGCCGACAGGAGCAGCCGAGGCACATCCTGGTCGTCGAGGACGACGGCAGCTATCGCTGGGTCCTCCGCCGGCTTCTCGAGAGCGCCTTCGGCGACGAAATCTCGGTCGAAGAGGCGAGCGACGGCGACGTCGCGATCGCGCGCGTCGATCTCGGCGAACCTCCGCTCGACCTCGTTCTGCTCGACCTCTCGCTTCCGGGCCGCAACGGCTTCGAGATTCTCGCGCACCTGCGGGCGAACGATCGGACGCGCCGCGTCCCGGTGATCGTCGTGACGAGCTCCCAGGAGGAAAGCGACGTTCGCCGCGCGTACGAGCTCGGCGCGAATTCGTTCGTCTCGAAGTCCGACTCGCCCGAAAAGACGCTGCAGCGCCTGCGCCTTCTCCCGGTCTACTGGCTCGAGTTGAACCGGCTGCCCGAAGACGATTCGTCCGATTCGCCGAGCCGCCCGTCGAGCCGGTCGAGCACCTCTTCTGCGGGACCCTGAATCGAGAGGTCGAAGCGGTCCGTCGCCTCGGTCGGCTCGGGATTGATCTCGACCGTGAACGCACCACGCCGGCGCGCTTCGTCGGCGAGCCCCGCCGCCGGATAGACCAGGCCGGACGTCCCGACGACGAGACAGACGTCGCAATCGAGCGCGGCGAGCGATGCCTCCAGCACCGAGCGGTCGATCGGCTCGCCGAACCAGACCACTCCGGGGCGTGCCAGCCCGCGGCAGTGCGGGCAGCGCGGCGGCAGCTCGGAGATCGGCACGGTCTCGTCGAGCCAGCGCGACGGTGATCTCGCGCATCCCTTCCAGCACGCCAGCTCCCAGAGCGACCCATGGAAACGCACGACGTTCCGAGTTCCCGCGCGCTCGTGGAGGCCGTCGACGTTCTGGGTGATCAGCGTGAACTGCGGATAGCGCGCGCTCCACGCCGCCAGAACCTGGTGTGCCCGGTTCGGGCGGCACGCGGACACGAGCTCGCGCCGCCACGCATACCACTTCCAGACGAGGTCCGGGTCGCGCGCAAATGCCTCCGGCGTCGCCAGATCCTCGACGCGGAAGTTCGACCAGAGGCCGTCCTCGCCGCGGAACGTCGGCACCCCGCTCGCGGCCGAGACGCCCGCGCCGGTGACGACGGTGACCCGCCGGACGGAACCGAGGCGCTGGGCGAGGCTTCGCAAATCCGGTCGCGTCACGTTCCGGCCGTCACTTGGACCTTCCGGGCTGAGCCATAGTGGACCCTCACGATTGGATGAAGATTCGCGACCGAAAAGCAAGAGGCGGGTAGAGATGGGCCGGATTGCTTCATCCGGTCTTTACAACGTGGTCCCGATCTTGCGAGCAGGTCACGCCAGTCAGGCACGGCAGTCAGGCAGGAGCGAGTTCTGGTCTTCGAAATGGGGCGACCGGCAGAAAGAACGATTCTCCTAGATCCAAGCGACCCGCCGGGTTAAGTCGTCCTTGCTAAGTAAATGTAACCGGAGGAAGACTTTAAGGGTCGACGCACTAGACTAAAGTCGTGGAAGGCTAAAGTCGCAGAATGCTAAAGTCGTAGAAGGGACTCGCGACAACTTTCGACAGACAGTCTTTCATGTAATGCGCGATGTGGCGGAGCGAAACCCGCGCGCTCGGCTGAGCGCGTCCCCCGGGCTCCCCGGAAGGAGCCCCCGCATCGCGCTTTACTCGCACGACACGATGGGGCTCGGCCACATGCGGCGCAACATATTAATCGCGCAGGCTCTTTCGCGGCTCCCCTCTCGGGCCGTCATCCTCCTCGTCGCAGGTGCCCGTCGGGCAACCGCGTTTTCGCTCCCCCCGGGGACCGACTGTCTCACCCTTCCGTCGCTCTACAAGGAACCGGATTCACGGTATCGACCTCGCCGGCTCAAGATCGAGCTCGAGGAGCTGGTCGACGTGCGCTCCTCTGCCATTCTCGCCACGCTCACGTCGTTCCAGCCGGACCTCTTCATCGTCGACAACGTCCCTCGGGGCGCCGTGCGCGAGCTCGACCCGACGCTCGAAGAGCTACGGCAGCGCGGCAGAACGCGCTGCGTCCTGGGCCTGCGCGATGTGCTGGACGAACCGGCTGCAGTCAAGCGCGATTGGACGCGCGCGGCCAACGAAGAGGCGATCCGGGCTCTCTACGATGAGGTCTGGGTCTACGGTGACCGGAGCGTCTACGACCTCGTCGACGAGTACGGGCTGCCTCCCGACATCGCCGCGAAGGTCCGATTCGCGGGTTATCTCGATCAGCGCCCTCGGCTGGAGCTCCTGGCGGGAACCGGCTCTCATCCGCTCGGCCGTCTCCGGCTGCCCGAGGGACCTCTCGCGCTCTGTCTTCTCGGAGGAGGACAGGACGGTGCTCGCCTGGGCGAAGCATTCGCAGCAGCTGAGCTTCCGCCACGTTTCAACGGCGTGATCGTCACCGGTCCATTCATGACCGAAGAACGGAAGCTCCGCCTCCGCGAACTCGCCACAGCTCAGCCGCGGCTCCGGGTCATCGAGTTCCTTCCGGAGCCCATGCAGCTCGTCGAAAGGGCCGAACGTGTCGTGTCGATGGGCGGCTACAACACGACCTGCGAAGCACTGTCACTCCAAAAACGGACCCTGATCGTGCCGCGGACGAGCCCCCGCACCGAGCAGCTGATCCGAGCCACCCGGCTTGCGAGAAGGAGACTCGTGGACGTTCTTCATCCTGACGAGGTCAGCCCGGCGTCGCTCTCGACCTGGCTCAAATCCAACGGCGGACCGCCTCCGCGCGCGAGCGACCACATCGATCTGAATGGCCTCCAGAGGATTCCGGAGCTCGCCGGTGACCTCCTCGGCGCGGGCCTCCCCGCAGGGCTGGCCGCCCCCTCAGGAGTCTTCGTTGCGCGGTGAGGGCTTCCGGGAGTCCCCTCGGCGCGACGGGCTGCGGCGCGTCGGTTACGTCGTCAAGCGTTTTCCCCGCTACTCCGAGACGTTCATCGTCAATGAGATCCTGGCGCACGAAAGAGCCGGTCTCGAGATCGAGATCTTCGCGCTGCGTCCGCCGAACGATTCCCACTTTCAGGACTCGCTCTCGCGGGTGCGCGCTCCGGTCACTTACTTGCCTTCGAGCGGATTCAAGGCAGTGGACCTCTGGAACGCCGTCGCCCTCGCGGGCGAAACGTGCGCGGGCACGTGGCGGGAGCTCCATTACGGTGCGTCACTGGAGGCGGTCGACGTGTACCAGGCCGCCGTGCTGGCGCGAGAGGTCGTTCTTCGAGGCGTCGAGCATCTCCACGCCCACTTCGCCACGTCGCCGACGAGCGTCGCGTCGCTCGCGGCGCGTTTCGCCGGCGTCCCCTACAGTTTCACAGCGCACGCGAAGGACATCTTTCACGAGAGCGTTCGTCCAGCGGACCTTCGCCGCAAGATTTCCGATGCCGCCGCGGTCGTGACCGTAAGCGACTTCAACGTCGAGTTCCTTCGTCGCGAATACGGGAGCGCGGCGAGGAAAGTACGGCGCATCTACAACGGGCTCGAGCTCGAGAAGTTCCGATTCGAAGCGCCCCGCGGGCGGGGGGCCGGGATCGTCGCCGTCGGCCGGCTCGTCGAGAAGAAGGGGTTGGGCGATCTCGTGGAAGCCTGCGCGATCCTCGCCGAGGGCGGACGCGACTTCCGGTGCGAGATCGTGGGCGCCGGCCCGCTCCTGTCCGACCTCGCCGCGCGAGTGGAGGCGCGGGGGCTCAAGGGACGGGTCGAGCTCGTCGGACCGCGGCCTCAGAACGACATGATCGAGCGCGTCCGCGCGGCATCCGTCTTCGCCACTCCGTCCGTCGTCGCGAGCGACGGAGATCGGGATGGGCTGCCGACCTCCCTTCTCGAAGCGATGGCGCTCGGCACCCCGTGCGTCGCGACCGACATCACTGGAATCCCCGAGGTCCTCAAAGACGGAGAGACGGGCCTTCTCATCGGGCAGAACGATCCCGGGGCGTTGGCGAAGGCGCTGGAGAAGCTGCTTCTGGACTCCGAGTTGGCGAAGCGGGTCGCGCAAAGGGCGAGGAGATTGATCGAAACGGAATTCGACGTCCGTCACAACGCGGCGCGGCTCCGCGAGGTCTTCGACTCAGCGCAGGCGGACGTTGGGGCGCCAGGAGCCGCGGCAGTATGAAGCTCGCCTACGTCTGTGCGGACCCGGGCGTCCCCGTCTTCGGCCGGAAGGGCTGCTCGATTCACGTCCAGGAGGTGCTCCGGGCGCTCCTGCGTCGCGGGGTCGAGGTGGATCTCTTCGCCGCTCGGCCCGGCGGCGAACCGCCGGCCTCTCTCGAGAGCATCCGTGTTCACGCGCTGCCGGCACCGGCCGGCGACGCCGCGTCGAGAGAACGGCACGCGCTCGCCGCAAACCGGGACCTCGAGAAAGCGCTGCGGCGTAAGGGTCCCTTCGACGTCGTCTACGAGCGCTACTCGCTCTGGAGCTTCGCCGCGATGGAGTACGCGAGGGACAACCGTCTGCCAGGGGTCCTCGAAGTCAATGCGCCGTTGATCGAGGAGCAGGCGAAGTACCGCAGCCTGCACGACCGCGACGCCGCGGAGGGTGCCGGCGACCGGTGCTTCGGCGCGGCCGCGGCGCTCGTCGCGGTCTCCGAAGGCGTGGCGGCGACCCTGGAGAAGCATCCGGCCGCCCGCGGCCGCGTGCGGGTCGTGTCGAACGGCGTGGACCCCGAACGCTTCCGCCCCGGACTTTCGCCCGCCGTTCCCGCGCCCGCCGGCGTGTTCACGGTGGGATTCGTCGGGAGCCTGAAACCGTGGCACGGCCTCTCCGTGTTGCTCGAAGCCTTTGGCCGCCTCCACGCGGACGACGACCGCGTGCGCCTTCTCGTCGTGGGTGAAGGCCCCGAGCGCCCGGCGCTGGAAGGGCAGATCCGGGAGCGCGGCCTGGCCGACGCCGCGCTCGTGACCGGTGCGGTGGATCCGGACGAGGTGCCTCGATATCTCGCGTCGATGGACGTCGCGGCGGCGCCCTATCCTCCCGATGCGTCCTTCTACTTCTCGCCTCTCAAGGTTTACGAGTCCATGGCCGCGGGCGTGCCGGTCGTCGCGAGCCGCCTCGGTCTGCTGATCGAGCTCCTCGAGGACGGCCGGTGCGGGGTGCTGTGCTCCGCGGGAGATCCCGCCTCGCTCGCGGAGGCGCTCGCCATGCTGCGGCGGAACCCCGACCTTCGGGCGCGGCTCGCGCGCGCCGCGCGCGCGAAAGTACTTCGCGAGCACACGTGGGACATGGTCGTCGAACGGCTGCTCGAGGCCAGGGAAGCGGCCATCCACCTCGCGTCCGACGCGCCCGCCGCACACGCGTCCGCGGGGGTAGCCCGATGAACGAGCAGGCTTCCCTCGTGATCGCTCCGCACGGAGGACGGCTCGTGGACCTTCTCGCGAGCCCGCGGCGGATCTCCGAGCTCCGAAACCCTTCGCGCGACTGGCCCTCCTGGGATCTCACGTCGCGTCAGATCTGCGACGTGGAGCTCCTCGGCAACGGCGCGTTCTCGCCGCTGACCGGGTTCCTCGGCCGGCGCGACTACGAATCGGTCTGCGGGTCGATGCGACTCTCCGACGGCACGCTGTGGCCGATTCCGATCACGCTCGACGTGAGCGACGAGTTCCGACGTTCGATCGGATCCGGAGCCTCGGTCGCGCTCCGCGATCCGGAAGGCGTCATGCTCGGCGCTCTTCACGTCGAAGAGATCTGGAAACCCGACCCGCGCGCGGAGGCCGAATCCGTGTACGGGACCAGTGACGTTCGGCACGCGGGGGTCGCTCACCTCCTCGAGCACGCCGGTCCCTGGTGCGTCGCCGGCCGCCTGGAGGCGGTCCAGCTCCCGACTCACTACGACTTCCGGTCCCTGCGTCTCACTCCCGCGGAGCTGCGCGGGGAGTTCTCGCGCCTGGGCTGGGGTCGGGTGGTCGCGTTCCAGACGCGAAACCCGATGCACCGGGCGCACCGTGAGCTCACGCTGCGCGCCGCACGGGACGCCCAGGCGAATCTCCTCATCCACCCCGTCGTCGGGACCACGAAGCCGGGCGACGTCGACCACTACACGCGGGTGCGCTGCTATCAGACGCTCCTGGACCACTATCCGCGCGGAGGTGTCCGGCTCGCGCTCCTTCCGCTCTCCATGCGCATGGCCGGGCCACGCGAAGCCGTCTGGCACGCAATCATCCGCAAGAACTACGGGTGCACGCATTTCATCGTCGGCCGCGACCACGCCGGTCCCGGCCACGA
>DASYUL010000102.1:0-14547 GCA_036001245.1 Thermoanaerobaculia bacterium | reverse complement strand
GAAGACCTGGTCCTTCGGGCGCAGGTACTTCTCGGGATTCCTGTGACAGTCGAGGCACCACCGCATCTGGAGCGACTCCGCCTGGTACATGAGCGGCATCTGATCGACGCGGCCATGGCACGTCTCACAGCCGACGCCCCTGTTCACGTGGATCGAGTGGTCGAAGTAGACGAAATCCGGCAGGTCGTTGACCCGCGTCCACTCGAGCGATTTGTCCGTCCGGAAGCTCTCGCGGACCGGCTCGAGATACGGGCTCTGCGCCCAGATCTGGGAGTGGCAGTTCATGCACGTCTTCGTCGGCGGGATTCCGGCGAACGCCGCCTTCTCGACGGACGTGTGGCAGTAGCGGCAGTCGATGCCGATCGCCCCGACATGGTGCGCGTGGGAGAACTGGACGGGCTGCTCGCGCGTCGTGTTCTGCTGGGTGGTGTAGGGGGACGCCTCGAGGTCGTAGAAAAGCCAGAGCAGGATGGCAATGAAAAAGACCGCCCCGAAAATCGAGACTCGAGACAGGAAGTTCGTGCTCCGATGGAAGATCTGCATCTGAGCGCGCCGGTAGTCTATATGCGGCCGGAGTCGGGAAACGGAAAACGGAAAACGGGAAACGCGGGTCGGATCAACCGGCGAGTTCTTCCATTGCGCGGCGCACGACTTCGGCCAGATGCAGCGCGCGGCGGCCGGTTCCCTGCGCGATCTGCTCGCGGCAGCTGAAGCCATCCGCGATCAAGAGCGTCTCGGGCGAGGCCCGGCGGACTTCCGGCAGCAGGACCCGCTCGCCGATCGCGGCCGAGACGGCGTAGCGCGATTTCTCGAATCCGAACGCGCCCGCCATCCCGCAGCAGCCGGCGTCCGGCACGGCGGCCTCGACGCCCATGCGCGAGAGGAGACGCCGGTCCGCGTCGATCCCGAAGAGCGCGCGCTGGTGGCAGTGGAACTGGAGGAGCGCCCGGCGCGAAAAGGTCGGGACGGTCCAGCCCGGCGCCTGCGCCTCGAGGAAACTGCCCAGGAGAGCGGTGCGCTCGGAGAGCCGCTCCGCGCGCTCGTCGCGCGGAAAGAGCTCGGGAAGCTCGTCCTTGAAGACCGCCGCGCAGCTCGGCTCGAGGACGACGACGGGCACGCCGCGCTCAATCGGCTCCGAAAGGGCGTCGAGCGCGTTGGCGAGGAGCCGCCGCGCGGTGTCGAGCATCCCCCAGTCGTAGAGCGGGCGGCCGCAACAGACCCGGCGGCGCGGGATCTCCACGTCGAAGCCTGCGCTCTCCAGGACGTCGACCGCCGCTCGCCCGATGCCGGGCGAGAAATGGTTCGTGAACGTGTCGGGAAAGAAGAGGACGGGACGACCGCTCTTTGCCTGCGCGGATCGCGAGCGCCGCCGCTCGAACCACGCGCGAAACGTCTCCGACGCGAACCGGGGGACACGGCGCTCGGGGGCAATCCCGCCGATCCCCTTCACCAGAGCCGACAATCCCGGCGTCTGCGTCACGAAGTTCGCAAACCCGGGCGCGGCGGACGCGACGGCTGCCCAGCGGTGGATCAGGCCCATCGAGTACGCCGCCGCGGGTCGCAAGCGCCCGCGGTAGTAGCGGGAGAGAAACTCCGCCTTCCAGGCCGCGACGTCGACTCCGACCGGGCAGTCCGACTTGCACCCCTTGCAGGCGAGGCAGAGGTCGAGCGACTCGCGGACGGCGTCTTCCTTCCAGCCGCCGGTCAGGACCTCGCCGCGGATCATCTCGTCCAGGAGCCGCGCGCGCCCTCGCGTCGTGTGCTTCTCTTCTCGCGTGACCATGAAGCTCGGGCACATGACCCCGCCCTTCGCGCGCCGGCACTCCCCGACCCCGACGCACCGCTGGAGCGCGCGCGAGAAGTCGCCGGCGTCACTCGCGTACGCGAACGCCGGCTTGGGCGACACATACAGCCTCTTCCCGGGTGGTTGATGCCGCAGATTCTCGTCCGCGCGGTAGGCATTCACGATCTTGCCCGGGTTCATCAGGTCTTCGGGATCCCAGATCGCCTTGAACTCGCGAAACGCCTCGACGAGCTCCGGCCCGAACATCTTCGGAAGGAGCTCGGCGCGAGACTGTCCGTCGCCGTGCTCCCCCGAGATCGAGCCGCCGTGAGCGATCACGAGGTCCGCCGCGTCGTAGATGAACGCACGGAACTTTGCGATGCCGTCGGCGCTGACGAGGTCGAAGTCCGTGCGCGTGTGGACGCAGCCCTGCCCGAAGTGCCCGTAGAGGTCTCCGGAGTATCCGTACCGGTCGAGGAGCGCGCGCAGACCCCGCAGATAGGACCCGAGCTTCTCCGGCGCGACCGCCGCGTCCTCCCAGCCCTCCCACGTGAGCGCGGAACCGGGGACGTGAGCCGTGGCGCCGAGCGCCGCCTGCCGCACCTGCCACACCTGCGCCGCCTGCTCGCGGCGGTCGAAGACGCGCGTGGAGACGGCGCCGCGCGACGTCACGCCGTCGAGAAGGCGGTTCGCCGCGGCCAGAGCCTCCGCGGCGGATTCGGCGCCCATCTCGACGAGCAGCCACCCGCGGCCGTCGGGGAGGAGCCGGCGGTTCTCCGGGAAGAGACCGATTCGCTCCATGTCGTTCATCAGGCCGTCGTCGAATCCTTCGAGCCCGATCGGACCGTACGTCGAGATCTCGGGAACGGCGTCGGCGGCGTCGAAGACGTCGCGGTAACCGAGGACGACGAGGACTCGCGACGGAGGGCTCCAGACGAGGCGAACTTTCGCTTCGAGGAGAAAGGCGCACGTGCCCTCCGAGCCCACGAGCGCGCGCGCGAGGTCGAATCCGTTCTCGGGAAGGAGGTCGGGCAGGTTGTATCCCGACACGCGGCGCGGGATCGCCGGATAGCGCGATCGAATGAGGGGCCCGTATCGCTCCGCGAGGGCGCGCAGGCTCGCGTAGATCTCGGCCCGGCGGCCCCCCTCAGCGAGGATCCGAGCAAAGTCGTCGTCGGTCGTCCGCCCGACGCGCATCCGGGTGCCGTCTCCCGCGACGACGTCGAGCTCGTGGACGTTGTCGTCGGTCTTTCCGGCCATCACCGAGTGGACGCCGCAGGAGTTGTTGCCGATCATTCCGCCGAGCGTGCAGTACGCGTGCGTCGCGGGGTCGGGACCGAACGTCAGGCCATGTTTCTCGGCCGCGTCGCGAAGGTCGTCCAGGACCGCGCCCGGCTCGACGCGAGCGGTCTTCGCCGCCGGGTCGATCTCGAGGACGCGGTTGAAGTACTTCGACGTGTCGAGGACGACGGCGACGTTGCAGCACTGGCCGGCGAGGCTCGTTCCCGCGCCGCGGCCGAGGATCGGAGCGCCGAACCGCCGGCAAAGCTCGAGCGTCTCGAGAACGTCATCGCGGTCGCGCGGAACGACGACGCCGATCGGGACCTGCCGGTAGTTCGACGAGTCGCTCGCGTAGAGCGCGCGACTGCCCGCGTCGAACCGGACCTCACCCCGAACCGCTTTCTTCAGCGCGGTTTCGAGCCTGGGGTCAACGCTGAATCGCTGCATTGGGGTCAACGCTGCATCGCTGCATCGGGGTCAACGCTGCATCGCTGCATTCGGAAATTCCGCATTGACCCTAAAGCAAAAGCCCCTCTTTCGAGGGGCTTTTCTTTTTTTGACTTCCACCGATCGGGAACCCCGACTCGCGGGAGTCCGGATCGTGGGAACTCTCAGCGGCGGCCGCGCCGGCTTGTCGTGGTCGTGCCGGGCTGCGGCGTCGCAGCGACCGACGGAATCGAGGAGCAGAAGAACGGGCTGATGTACGTGCACAGCCAGGAGTCCGTCTGCTCCGTCTTGAAGCCTACGGTGCGCGGTCCCTGCGTCGTGCCGCGCCGGCTCGCGGTGCTCTTCTCGGCAGTCATGCGAGTCTCCACGCCGAAGGCGGTGCCCGCGAAGAGAGCCGAGCCGATGAGCCCGACCGCGAGCGTCCTTTTGAATAGGGAGGCGGCTGCAGGCCCCTTCGGGACCTGTCCCCGCGACCTCGACCGTCTCACCTTCATCGCCGACCTCCTTCCTTCCTGCACTGCGTTCCATTGCGCAGCCGGAGATCGAAGAGTGCGATATGTGTGCCATCGTGTAAGTGATTGTCGATACGCGACTTAGGTCTGTGATAAGGGTCACACAGCCCCTCTTGTCATTCCGAGGTGCGTAGCGACGAGGAATCTCTCTCTTGTCGAGCCAGAGATCCCTCGCTGCGCTCGGGATGACACGCGAAGGCGCTGTGCGCTCCGCGTGTTACTCCGGCTCGGTGAAGAGGTCCGCGATCTTCAGAGCGTGATCGTCGAGGTGCTCTCCGTTGACGTTCGCAAGCACGGCGACCGCGAGCCGCGCCTCCGGCACGAGCACGAGGACCGAGCGGCCGCCGGGAGTGCGCCCGCTCTGAACGAGCCGCCGCCGCCCTCCGCCGTCGACGCCGACCTGCCATCCCATTCCGTAACCCGTGCTCTCGCCGGTCGACGTCTTGTGCGGAGAAAAGAGGAGCGCGGTCGACTCGCGCCGCACGACGTCACCGCGCAGGAGCGCCATTCCGAACCGCGCGAGGTCCTCCGCGGTGGAGACGAATCCGCCCCCACCCCACTTGCACGAGTTGTCGAGAGCCGGCGCGACCGTGAGCATACCGAACCACCCGCGCTCGTACGGTGTCGCGGCGTGCGGCGCCGGTGAGCGGGAATCGTCGAGGATCGTCGACGTCATTCCCGCCGGGCGGAGGACCTTTTCCTGGACGCACGAGACGAAGTCCTGCCCGCAGGCGCTCGCGACGACCGCGGAGAGAAGAACGTATCCCGGCATCGAATGGAGATAGCGCGATCCGGGAATTCGCGAGAGCGGAACGGAGGCGAACGATCGGACCGCGTCCTCCGGCTGCGCGCAGTGGCGCCGTTCCGCCCAGCGCTCCGGCGGAATGGCGGGAATTCCGGCGAGGTGCGCGGCGAGCAGTCGCGGCGTGATCGGGTAGCCCTTGTCCGGGAACGTCGGGACGTAACGCTGGACCGGCGCGTCCAGGTCGACGCGGCCTTCGTCCGCGAGCCGGATGAGCGCCGCGGCGGTCAGCGCCTCGGAAACGCGGTCGATGCGGAACTGCGTCGTCGATGTCACCGGGATCTGCCGGCGCACGTCCGCGTATCCGAATCCCGCGGACCACACGAGCTCCCCGTCCCGGGCGACGGCGACCGTCGAGCCCGGGTAGAGCTCGAGGACGTCCGCGAGGAGCCGGCGCGAGCGCTCGATCGTGCGCCGTCGCGAGACCGCGGCGGAGCCACCGTCGAAGACCGACTCGACGTCGGCCGTGGCGGTTCCTGCGCACGCGATCGTGAGCGCGAGCGCGACGAGCTTTTTTGCAGTGAGCCGTGACAAAGCCGCGAGGCTCCCTGCCTCTTCTAACGTCCCGGACGAAGAAAAAGTTTTGCGGGATCGCCTCACGAGCTTGCGGGACAGCAAGTTGGCTGCCGCCGGGCGCCTTTCGCGAAGCCGTCGGGACGAACGTCACTTTTCGAGGGACGGCGGCGAAATAGTTTTCCGCCGCGTTCCTTTCCCGGAGGCACTCTCTCCGCCGACCCTGAGCAGGAAGCTCTCGAAATCCGGCGCAACGGATGCGATTTCGGGCGCGCGGACCGCGCGCGGCGCCGGTCCCGATCCCGCGTTTCTTCGTCCTCCGTTTTCCGGCGCGCGCGACACGGCGCTTCGGGCTGCGGGGTGACGGATCGCGCGAGCGCGATTCAACTATTTGGTGAACGATCCGGAGATCTGGAGCGCGCGAACGCCGCGATTCCGCGCGAAGCGCTCCGTCCACGCGCGCGGCTCGTTCGTCCTCTCCCGCGCGGTTCCCGTCGCGCGCTCTCCAGCGTGGCACGTGGCAACCGCGTTGCTCTTCCGCGTGGACTGCGGTGGGTGCAGGCCCGCAGGGCCTGTCCCCACGGCGTTCTCTGTTTTCCGCGGCACGACCGCGGATGGAGGGTGCAATGAAGACCGGACGGTTCCTCTCGATGGCGGCGGCCGCAACTCTGACTTGCGCTCTCGCGCTCGCGCAGGGACTCCCGACAGGGTCACTCACCGGCAAGGTCACCTCCGAGGGCAACACGGCTCTTCCGGGCGTGACCGTCACGGTGACGTCGCCCTCCCTGCAGGGAACGCGCGACGTCACGACCAGCGGCAACGGCGACTACATCTTCAACCTGCTGCCGCCCGGCGATTACACGGTGCGTTTCGCTCTCTCCGGTATGGCCGGCGTGGAGCGAACGGTGGCGCTCGGCGCGGGGGCCGTCGGCCGCGTCGACGTCGAGCTGAAGCCCGCGGCGGTCACCGAGACCGTGACCGTTTCGGGAGAGGCGGGCGAGGCCGCCGCGATCGAGTCCCCGCAGGTCGCCGCGACTTACAAGAAGGAGTTCATCGAGAAGCTGCCGATCGGCCGGACGCTCGCGGCGACGACGCTGCTCGCGCCGGGCGTGACGAACAACGGGCCGGGCGGCAACGACCGCTTCGCGTCGATCGCGATCTCCGGCGCGCCCTCCTTCGACAGCCTGTTCCTCATCAACGGCGTCGTCGTCAACGAGAACCTGCGCGGCCAGCCCCACGATCTCTTCATCGAGGACGCGATCCAGGAGACGACGGTGATCACCGGCAACGTCTCCGCCGAGTACGGCCGCTTCACGGGAGGCATCGTCAGCGCGATCACGAAGTCGGGGGGCAACCGCCTGTCCGGCTCGTTCCGCACGAGCTTCACCAACGAGAAGTGGGTCGAGAACGACCCGCTGAACGAGAGCCGCAGCCTCGATCCCCGCATCGACAAGACGAACCCGATATACGAGGCGACCCTCGGCGGCCCGATCTGGGTGGACCGGATCTGGGGCTTCGGCGCGTTCCGGTCCGCGAAGACCTCCACGTCGCGCCAGACGAACCCCACGGCCGGGCCCGGCTCGAGCGATTTCTCCGCCATTGCCTACGAAAACATCCGCGACACGCAGAGGATCGAAGGAAAGCTGACCGTGGCGCTCACTCCGCGTCACAACCTCGTCGGCAGCTACATCGACATCCAGGACGAAGAGGTCAACAACTCGTTCACGGCGAACATCCTCGACACCGCGAGCCTCGTCACCCGGACGACGCCCAACACGCTCCTCGGCATCAACTACAACGGCGTCCTGACCGACAAGCTCTTCGTCGAGGCTCAGTACTCGAAGAAGCAGTTCACGTTCGAAAACTCGGGCTCTCCGTTCACCGACCTCGAGCGCGGCACGCTTCTTCTCGACCGCTCGCGCGGCAACGCGCGCTACAACTCGCCCACGTTCTCGAACGACACGCCGGAACAGCGGGACAACGAAGGCTGGTTCGCGAAGGCGTCCTACTTCCTCTCGACGTCGAACGTGGGCACGCACGACATCCGCCTGGGGTACGAGCACTTCCACGACTTCCAGTTCGCGAACAACCACCAGTCCGGAAGCGACTTCCGCATCTTCGGCACGAGCGCGATCATCCGCGGCACCCAGGTGTTCCCGGTCTTCCGCACGCCCGGCGATTCGACGTTCCTCCGCTACACGCCGATCCTCGAGGAGACGCGCGGCACCGATTTCAACACCGAGTCGGTGTTCGTCAACGACCGGATCTCGCTGGGCCGGCACTGGGCCTTCAACGTCGGGCTCCGGTACGACAAGAACCGATCCGAGAACAGCGCGGGGTTCCCCGTATCGAATGACTCCGCGATCTCTCCCCGCCTCGCCGCGCACTACGACGTGGGCGGCGACGGCCGGCTCGTCTTCAACGCGGGCTACGGTCAGTACGTCGCCAACCTGACCCTCGGAATCGCCAACGACACGTCGCCGGCCGGCGTCAACGCGACGCTCGACTGGTTCTACCGCGGCCCGTGCATCAACTGCGACGTCAACGCGCCGACCGAACAGCTGCTGACCAGCGCCCAGGCGATCCAGGCCTTTTTCGACTGGTTCAACTCGGTCGGCGGGATCAACAGCCGCCCGACGCGGCTCCAGGACATCCCCGGGCTTTCTTCGCAGATCCTCGCCGACTCGCTCAAGTCGCCGAACGTCAAGGAGTACGTCGTCGGAGTCGGGTCCGCTCTCGGCTCTCGCGGGTTCGCGCGAGTCGACCTCATCTACCGTAACTGGGACGATTTCTACAGCAGCCGTATCGACCTCGCGACCGGGCCCTCTCCCGAGGACCGGTTCGGGAACTTCACCGACCTCGCGATCGTGGGCAACGACGACCGGTACGACCGCAAGTACACGGCGGTCCAGACGCAGTTCGCCTATCGAATCCCGATCGGACTCTTCGTCGGAGGCAACTACACGTGGTCGCGCCTGACGGGAAACCTCGATCCCGAGGACTTCACGAGCGGACCGATCCCGGGGACAGCCGCGGAGTACCCCGAATACAAAGCGTTCCGGCAGAACAACCCGACCGGCTACCTCGAGGGGGACCAGCGACACCAGGCGCGCGTCTGGCTCGGTTACGATTTCGTCACCCGGTTCGCGAACTTCAACGTCACGGTGCTCGAGACGTACGCTTCGGGCCGCGCGTATCGCGCCCTCGGAACCATCGACACGCGCCCGTTCGTGGACAACCCGGGCTACGAGGACCCGCCGGTCGCGGTCAACTACTACTTCGGCGGCGGTCGCTCACCGTTCCGGTTCGAGGACACGACGCGGACCGACCTCGCGCTGAACGTGGACCTGAAGATCTGGAAGACCCTCGAGGTCTTTCTCCAGCCCGAGCTGATCAACGTGTTCAACGAGGACGCGCTGACGGGCGGTCGCATCGGCATCGACTCGAGCACGACGGTCAACACCCGCGCGAGCGCGGGCGCGCCGTATCAGAACTTCGACCCGCGGTCGACCGACCCGGCGCTCGGCACGCACTACGCGTATGCGGCGAATTTCGGGCAGGCCATCGGCCGCGACGCCTATCAGCTGCCGAGGACGTTCCGGTTCAGCGTGGGACTGCGCTTTTGAAAACGCCCCCGCCTCAGTCCAGAACGGAAATCGGTCATCGGGAAAGAAAGGAACCAGACATGAGATTTCGATTTACGAGGCTCGCGGCGTTGGCGCTCGTCCTTCTGGCGGTCGCGACGGGCGCTTTTGCCGCAACGACCGGCACGCTCTTCGGGATCATCATCGACGCGGACGGGAGCGCGCTGCCTGGAGTCACCGTGACGGTCACGAGCCCGGCGCTCCAGGGCAGCCGCACGGCGACGACCAATGCGTCGGGGGAGTACAACTTCCCGCTGCTCCCGCCGGGCCAGTACCGGGTCGAGTACTCGTTGCCGTCTTTCGAGACGGTCATCCGTACGGGAGTCGTCATCAATCTCGACCAGGCGACGAAGGTCAACGTTCCGATGGCACTCGCCCGCACCGTCGAGTCGGTCGAGGTCACCGGCGACGCCATCGTGGTCGACCCGACGCAGACGAACACGCAGGTGAACCTGAAAGCAGACCACCTCCAGCACGCGACCGTCGGCCTTGCCCGCCGCGCGTACCAGAACGTCATCCTCGAGGCGCCGGGCGTCGGCGCCCAGACCGGGGCCGGCGGCAACCCGTCGGTCTTCGGCTCGAACCTCGGGCAGAACTCGTACCTGATCGACGGTCTGAACACGACCGACCCGGTGACACACACGTTCACGTCGAACTTCACGTTCGACTCCATCCAGGAGGTCGCGATCCAGACGAGCGGCTTCGACGCGGAGTACGGGAAGGCGATCGGCGGCATCATCAACGTCATCACGAAGTCGGGCGGCAACTCTTTCCACGGAACGCTCGACGCGCGTTACCGCTCCGAGAAGCTCACCGAGCAGGGAGAGCGCACGCGCGACTACCCGCCCGGCACGACGCAGCCGCGCTACGACCGTGACACGCAGGACTTCCAGAACCTCTCGCCCGCGGCCACTCTCGGCGGCCCGATCGCGCGCGACCGGATCTGGTTCTTCGGGTCGCTCGAGCGTCCCCTGTTCGAGAACCGCCCGCCGGACCTCTTCGGATTCCAGCCGGGCCGACGCGACTTCCGGGGCTGGTCGATCTTCGGCAAGATCACGGCGCTGGTGGCGCCGAGCCACACGCTGGCGCTGAAGTACAACGACGAGACCGCCAACGTCGCCCACGCCGAAAACAGCTCCTTCTACTCGTCGGAGGCGGGCTACCTGCAGGAGCAGGACCTGACGGTCTACAACGGCTCTTACGACGCGGTCCTGACGCCGCGCTGGGTCGCGAACCTGCAGGTCGGCTACCTCGAGAACCGGCTGAAGGCGGCGCCCATCACCGGCGACCTCACGACGACGGGGACGATCGACCAGGTGACCGGAATCTCCTCGGTCAATTACACCAACCTTCAGAAGTCCGAGCGGCCGCGACTGCAGGCGGTCGGCTCCACGACGTACAACGTCGAGGCCCTCGGGACGCATCTCTTCAAGGTCGGAACGGACCTCGAGTGGACCGAGTTCACCGCCTTGAACAACGTCACGGGGACGCCCTTCGACGCGTCGCTCTGTTCCCCGCAGTTCGGCCAGCCGGAAGGCGCCGTGTGCGGCGCGATCAACGAGCCTGCGGACGGAGATCCCTTCCTGTATCTCGTCTACACGCGGACCCCGCAGGAAACCTTCAAGGGCCACGGCATGGCCTTCTACGCGCAGGACGAGTGGCGCCCCGTCCCGAACGTCACGGCGAAGCTCGGCGTCCGCTACGACGAGGTAGACTTCTATCTACCGCGTGACGAGAAGGCGAAGACGTTCGCCCGCTTCCAGCCGCGGGTCGGCGTCGCGTGGGACCTCTTCAACGACTCCTCGATGATCATCAAGGCGAACGCCGGCGAGTTCATGGAGGACAACGCGCTCACGCTGCCGTCGTTCCTCTCGCGGCAGGGCACGGTCCTGTCGCTCTTCCTGTGGAGCAACTCGCAGCAGCGCTTCCGCTTCTTCGGCGCCTTCGGCGGTCCGAGCGGAAACACCCTCGATCCGACTCTGCGGCCGACGTATTCCCAGCAGGTCTCGGGCGGCGTGACGCGGCGCATCTTCCGCAACACGAGCCTCGATGTCACAGGGGTCTACCGGCGCAACCGCAAGATGTTCGAAGACACGTGCGCCGACGAGGAGTGCAGCCACTTCTGGCTGACCAACCGGCCCAACGGCATGGACGTCCTGAAGTCCGACTATCGCGGGCTCATTTTCAAGGTCGAGAGCCGGCCGACGAGCGCGATGAGCTGGCTCCTCTCATACACGATCTCGAAGTCCCGCAGCTCGGTCGAGTACGACCAGAACACCGGAAGCGATTTCGACGTGTTCCCGGAGCACTTCGTCAACCGGTACGGGTTCACCTCCGACGACGCGCGGCACGTCGTGAAGCTCGACGGCTACACGAAGCTTCCGTGGGAGATATTCCTCGGGACGAGCATCTACTGGGACAGCGGAGTCGCCTACAACGTGACGCGCCCGGCGGAGAACGCCGGATACGGGCTCGAGTTCGTCGAGCCGCGCGGCTCGCGGCGGCTGCCCGACTTCTATCGCTGGGACGCGCAGGTCCAGAAGGACTTCGTGGTCGGACCCGTCCGCCTTGGTTTGATCGGAGCGGTGTTCAACATTCTCGACACGGAGATCGCGATTCAGCGCGACGGCAACGTCGGTGCCGGCGGCACCGTCGAGGATCCGACGAATGATCGCTTCAATTTCGCGACCGCATGGCAGCGGCCGAGGAGTTACGAGCTCGGCTTCCGAATCGAGTTCTGATCGTCGCGCTCGCTGGCTCGGGATCTGGCTTCGCCATCGCGCTCGGCTCGGCAAGACAGCCTCGACCGAGCGCTGATCCCTCGCTGCGCTCGCGCTCCCGCGGCGCGAGGCTCCTCCCTCGATTACCTCGGGAGACTCCCCGCGCCGCGAAAACCAGAGCTTCCGAACGACTGCCGCGCACCGGCACGCGAGTGTCAACTCGCCGAAAGCGGCAGGGCGACCCGGACCTCCAGGCCTCCCTCCGGCATGTTCACGAGGTCGAGGCGCTGCTCGTCGCCGTAGAGCTGGCGCAGGCGCTCGCGCGTATTCGCGAGCCCGAGTCCGGATCCCGGGCCGGCTCCCGTCCGCGGTGGGTTCGTCAGCCCCGGCCCGTCGTCGCGGACCTTCAGCACGAGCATCCCGTCCTCGCGCCGCGCGGAGATCGCGACCCGTCCGGCGCCCGGCTGCGTCGAGACGCCGTGCTTGATCGCGTTCTCGACGAGCGGTTGCAGGATCAGGTTCGGCACCCGCGCGGACACGAGCTCGCTCGGGACGTCGAACGCGACCCGCAGGCGATCCTGGAACCGCGTCTTCTGGATCTCCAGATACATCTCGAGGAATTCGAGCTCGCGGGAGAGCGGGACGAGCTGCGCCGCGTCCGCTTCGAGGCTCCGCCTCAAGAGCTCCTCCAGCCGCAGCACCGTGGTCGCGGCCGCGTCCCGGTCGCGAAAGACGAGCGGCAGCACGCTGTTCAGAGCGTTGAACAAGAAGTGCGGGTGGAGCTGCGTCTTGAGCCTCTCCAGACGCGCAGCGGCGAGCTGCGCCTCCAGCTGAGACGCGCGCAGCTCCCGCTCGCGGGAGAGCCGAAGCGCTTCGATCGTCCAGCAGATGCCGAGCACGCCCCAGTAGGTCAGGAGGTTGGCGAGGAGAAAGACGGTCAGGATCGACGGGACGCCGCGGAGCTGGTGGAGGAAGTGGAACGGCACGCCCATGAGGGGCGGATAGACCAGCGCGAAGAGCGTTCCATGCGCGGTCGCGACGAGGGCGCTCGCGGCGAAGTGCACGCCGAAGGTCCGAGCGCGCGAGCGTCCCGAGATCGGAAAACGTCGCGCGAGATGCGCGACGAGCGGCGTGAACGCCGCCCACAGATAGGAGAAGAGGAGATTCTGCGAGAGCGCCTCGCGAAAGCCGAACTCGAGGCGGGTCGCCGACACCGGGTCGATCGTCCAGCGCTCGAGCGCGCGGAAGAGCCCGACCGCAGTCCACACACCGAGGACGATCCCGGCGCGCTTCCATGTCCGGCGGTGCGTCACGCCGGCTGCTCCGCGAGAGAGGCAAACGGGATCTCCACGATCGCCTCGCGCGCGAGGCTGCTCCACTCGAGAACGTGGGTCCCCGGGTACTCGAGGTCGAGCCGTCGGCGCGCGCGACCGATCGCCGCCGCGCCGTCGCCGCCGGCGGTTCCCCCTTCCGCGTGGACTCGAAGCCGCAACCGGCCGGCCTCCTGTCCCGCGGAGATCTCGATGGATGACGGCCCGCTCCCCGCGGACGCGACGGCCGCCTCCACGAGGGGCTGCAGCACGAGGCTCGGGACCGCGGCGTCCATCACGTCGCGCGGCACGTGCGACGCCAGGCGTACGTCGTGCTCGAGTCGCGTGCTCTCGATCTTCAAGTACAGGTCCGCGTACCGGAGCTCTTCGCCGAGGCGCACGAGCCGCAGGCCGCCGTTCTTCAACGAGAGCCGCAGGAGCTCGCCGAGCGCGACGATCGTTCGCGTCGCGGCGGCCGGGTCGCGCCGGATCGTCGTGCGCAGCAGCGCGAGCGTCTGAAAGAGGAAAGCGGGGTGGAGCTGGAGCTTCAGCGACTCCAGCCGCTCGCGGGCGAGCTGCGCCTGGAGGTTCGATGCGTGAATCTCCTTCGCGCGCCACGCTCGGTACTCGTCGAGGCCCCACGTCACGCCGACGATCTCCACGTAGGTCGCGAACCGCGAAGCACCCGTCATGAGCGCCGACCGCACGGTGTTGCTCAGGATGTCCACCCAGGAGACTCCCGACGCGATCAGAAACTTGTAAGCGAAGTTGGAAATGACCGTGTGCAGGAGGACGACTACCGCGCCCGCAGGGATGTGCACGGCGAGGAGGACAGGCAGGGATCGTCCCGGGAACGGATAGCGCCGCGCGATCCGCATGACGAGGGGCGTGAACGCCGCCCACAGGGCCGCCAGGACGAGGTACTCGCCGAGCGCGCTCCAGAACGCCCACGAGTTCGGCTCGAGCTCGCGCCCGCGCAGGTAGCGCTGCGTCGCCTGGAGGATTCCGACGAAGAGCCAGACCCCGGCGATCCACGCCGCCGCGGTCCAGCGTTGGCGTGAGGATCGTGGCTCGACCAACGCCCTCACCTCGACCCTCTCCCGGAGGAAGAGGGAGAAGTTTTCACGTTCCGAAGCGGCGGAACTCCCTCAGCCGGTCGCGGTAGCTCGCCGACAGCGTGAGTTGGGTGCCGTCGCGCAGGATCACCGCGTAGTCGCCGTTGAACCAGGGATGCAGCTCGCGGATCCGCTCGATGTTGACGATCGCCGAGCGGTGGATGCGCAGAAAACGCTTCGGGTCGAGCCGCGACGCGATCGCGGTCGTCGTCTCGTGGAGCAGGTAGAGGGTCGGTCCGACGTGAATTCGGACGTTGTTGCGCGACGACTCGATCCAGTCGATGTCGCGTACTTTGACGAAGACGTTCTTGCCTTCCGCCTTGAGGAGGACCCACTCCGGATACGAGCGATCGCGGCGAACCTTCTCGACGATCTTCGCGATCGATTCCCGGAAGTCCTCGAGCGAGCGTCCCTTGACGA
>DASYUL010000101.1:0-17100 GCA_036001245.1 Thermoanaerobaculia bacterium | reverse complement strand
CAGCGTCGCCATCCGGCGCTCTTTCCCCCAGACGGCCGCCGCATCGAAGAGGAGATTGGCGATCTCCGGGTCGTTCTCGCACTCGAAGAACCCGAAGAAGGCCGTCTTCTCGCCGTGGAAGTCGTTGTGTGCCCGGTCGAGGATCGCCGCGATCCGGCCGACGTCGGAGAGGCCGCGCCGCGCGACGAAGAGCTGCATCTCCGCATGCCGGAAGAAGGGATTCTCGTTGGAGAACACCTTCGCGAGGTCGGAGCGGAGAGGCGCGACCCAGTTCGGGTCGTCGCGATAGAGCCGCTCCGCGACGTCGAAGAATCGATCGAGGTCGCGCTTGCCGCGGCCGATCCGCTGGATGGAGACGGGCGCCGTCAGACGCCGACGGGGCGAACCAGCGAGACCTCGCGCGCGACCTTCCCGATCGCCTCGAGAGCGCGCGTGAGCTGGTCCCGCGTGTGCGTCGCCATGAGCGACGTCCGGATGAGGGCCCGGCCCGGAGGCGTCGCCGGCGAGAGGACGCAGTTGACGAAAACGCCCTCCTCGTGGAGGCGCTGCACCATCGTCAAGGCGACGTGATCCTCCCCGACCACGACGGGGACGACCGGCGTCTGCGATCCCGCGGTGTCGAGGCCGAGCGACTTCAGCCCTTCCGAGAAGAAACGCGCGTTCTCCCAGAGCCGCGTCCGGCGCTCGGGCTCGCGTTCCATGATCTCGACCGTCGCGAGAGCCGCCGCGACGGAGGCCGGCGGAGGCGCCGCCGAAAAGATGAGCGTCCGCGCGCGGTGCTTGATGTAGTCGATGACCGTCTCGTCGCCGGCGATGAACCCGCCGACCGACGCCATGGACTTCGAGAACGTGCCCATCACGAGGTCGATCTCGTCCTCGAGCCCGAAGTGCTCGGCCGTCCCGCGCCCGGTCGCGCCGAGGACTCCGATCCCGTGGGCGTCATCGACCATCACCGCCGCGTCGGCGTCGCGAGCCGCCGCGACGATCGCCGGCAACGGCGCGATGTCGCCCTCCATCGAGAAGACTCCGTCCACGACGATCAGCCGGCCGCGGGCGGAGACGTCGTTCTTCATCTGGCGCGCCAGGTCGGCGGGATCATTGTGCTTGAACTTCCGGATCTCCCCGAAGGAGAGCCGGGCGCCGTCGATGATGCAGGCGTGGTCCTGTTTGTCGAGATAGACGACGTCTCCCTTGCCGACGAGGCAGGAGATCGCGCCCAGGTTCACCTGGTAGCCGGTCGCGAACGTGACTGCGGCGTCCTTCCGCATGAACCGGGCGAGCCGCTCCTCGAGGGCGACGTGGAGGTCCAGAGTGCCGTTCAGGAAACGCGATCCGGCGCAGCCCGATCCATATTTCCGGACGGCCTCGATCGCGGCCTCCTTGACCCGGGGGTCGTTGGTCAGACCGAGGTAGTTGTTCGAGCCGAGCATGACCATTCGGCGGCCGTCGCAGACGACTTCGGGGTCCTGCGCGGACTCGATCACGCGGAAGAAGGAGTACACGCCCGCGTTGCGAACCCGCGCCGCGACCTCGTAGCGATGGCACTTCTCGAAGAGAGAGGTCGAACGGACCTCTTCCCTCGCTGCCGGAGCGATCTTGCTCATGCCTCCTCCCACCTGCCCTTTGAAAGTCGGGCGGCCTGGCCCTTGAAAGTCAGGGGGGATCTTAGCAAATTTTACAAAACGCAAGGGGATGCCGGCAGCAGCCAGCCCTCAGTTGCCAGCTGTCATCTTACGCCCTCTATGCGGTGAGACTTACGTCCGAAGCCAGCCTCTTTCCCGATACCAATTCCAGGCTCTTCTCAGACCTTCGTCGAGCGCGACCGGCGCAGCCAGATCGAGATCGCGGCGCATGGGCTCGGGATCGCACAGCCAGTCGCCGGCGAGGATCTCGCGGGCCTTGTCCGCGTTGAAGGGCCGCGATACCCCCGTGATCCTCTCCCGCAGCGTCTCGACCGCGCCGGCGACCCTCACCGCCGCGTCGGGAATCTCGAGCATCCGGACCGGGCGGCGGGCGCCGGACGCGATCGAGGAAGCAAGCTCGGAAACGGTGACCGGCCGTGGATCGCAGAGAAATCCGATCCGCCCCGAGAGGTCCGACCGGCCGGCGGCCCGGGCGATTGCCGCCGCGGTCTCCTCGACGGCGCCGACCTGGATCCGTCGCCTCGGCGCGGGAACGGGGACGAGGCCCCGGCCGGCCATGCGGAAGTAGGTCAGGAGCCCGCGGTCGCGCGGTCCGTAGAGGACGCCGGGCCGGAGGACGATCCACGGTCCCTTCCATTCCCGCGCGACGGCCTCCTCACCTTCGAGCTTCGACATCCCGTACCAGGAAACCGGAAGCGCCGGATCTCCCTCCGCGACGGGAGTGCCGGCGCGCGCCGGGCCCGCGGCCGCCTGGCTCGACACGGAGACGAACACGGCGTCGGGACAAGCCCTTTTCGCTGCCGCGAGGAGCCGCTCCGTTCCGCCGACGTTCACGGCCCGATAGTCGGCGAGGGTGCGCGCCTTGACGAGCCCGGCGGTGTGAACGACGGCGGCGCAGCCTGCGAGAGCGTCGACGAGCTGCGTCTCGGACGAGAGATCCCCGGCCACGATCTCAACGGAGAGCTCTTCCAGCTCCGAGCGCCGCTGCAAGCCTCCCCGCGCGAGCGCGCGCACCGTCCAGCCGTCGGCGAGGAGCGCATTCGCGACGTGCCAGCCGACGAAGCCCGTGCCGCCGGTGACGAACGCCGCCGGCATCGAGGATCAGTCCTTGCTTTTTTCCCTCTCTCCGCGTGCGGGGAGAGGGTCCGGGTGAGGGGCGTGGCGCGTGGAGGCCGACGTCCAGGCGGTGATGCGCCGGATCCCCTCTTCGATCGCCGCGAGCGAGGTCGCGAAGGAGAAGCGCACGCAGTCGTCCTCGCCGAACGCCTCTCCCGCGACCGCGGCGACGCCGGTCTCGGCGAGCAGTCGCTCGCAGAACTCTCCGGATCCTGCGACGTCCATGGGACCGAAAAGCTCCGAGACGTCCGCAAACGCGTAGAAGGAGCCCTCCGGCAGCAGGACGCGGACTCCCGGAACTGCTGCCAGGCCCGCGACGATGCGATCCCGGCGCCGCTCGTATTCGGCGAGCATTGCGGCGACCACCTCTTCGGTCGAGTCGGGATCCGAGAGGGCCGCGAGCGCCGCCCGCTGGGAAATCGAAGAGGCGTTCGACGTCGAGTGGCTCTGGTAGGAGCTCATCGCGTCGACGAGCTCGCGGCTGCCAACCACCCATCCGAGCCGCCAGCCGGTCATGGCCCAGGTCTTCGACGCGGCGCCGGTCACGACGATCCGGTCCGGGTACTCCTCCCACAACGAAATGGCGGACGCGTGCCGCCGGCCGCCGTAGAGAAACCGGTCGTAAGTCTCGTCGAAAATGAGGCAGGCGTCGCGCGCGGCGCACCACCCGGCGAGGCTCTCGAGCTCCTCGGGCTCGATGACGGCGCCCGTCGGGTTGTTGGGCGAGTTGACGATGATGCCGCGCGTCCGGTCGCTCGCGCGCTCGACGACGTCGGACGCGATCGGCTTCCAGTGCATCTCGAGCTCCGTCGGCACGAGGAGCGGCTTCGCGCCTGAGAGGCGGATCATCTCCGGGAACGACACCCAGAACGGGCAGAAGAGCGCGACCTCGTCGCCCGCTTCGAAGAGAACCTGGCACGCGTTGAAGACCGCCTGCTTTGCGCCGGCGGTGACGAGGACATTCTCCCGCGAGACGGGGACACCGTACTCGCGGCGGTACTTCTCGGCGATCGCGTCCCGCAGCGCCGGCTCCCCCGCGACGTCGGTGTACCGCGTCCGTCCTTCCTGGATGGCCGCGATGCCGGCTCGGGCGACGAACTCCGGGGTCGGAAAGTCCGGCTCTCCGATGCCGAGATCGACGACGTCGACACCTGAGGCCGCGAGCGCCTTCGCCTTTCGCGCGACGGCGGCGGTCGAGGAGGGCGCGAGGCCCGCCGCGCGGCGCGACAGCCGGGGCGGCCGCGTCATCGCCTCTCTCCCCAGACCCGGCCGAAGGCCTGGAACGCGCGGATTTTCTGCCGGCCGAGCGCGATCCGGATGAGCTCGAACAGGATCCAGGCTCCGTAGACCCAGAGCATCTCCTTGCGGAGGGACGGCCGCACGAACTGAATGAACCAGAGCGTGAAGAGGCCGATCGCCTCGGAGGCGGAGAGGCTCATCGAGGCAAGGAACAGCCAGCCGAGGAACGCCTGAACGATCGTGAGCAGAATCTCGAGGCGCTGGAACTCGTCGAAGGGCAGCGCCGTCACCTGACCCTTGCTCCAGCAGTAGATGACGGCGAGCATCGCCGACAGCACCCCCCACTGGTTGATGTTCGATGAGACCATGTTCATGAGCGCCACCGGCGCGCGGGTGACCCGCCGCGCCCACGCGAACGCCGACGTCTTCTCGGGAAACTCCGAGAGAAACGGGGCCACCCACTGGATGAAGACGAACTGCGAAAGGCCGAGGGTCACCGCAAGCGCCATCATGGACGCCAGGAAGGGCTCCGCGACGAAGTAAATGATCGCGCCCCCGAAGAGGAGGAGCCCGCCCGTCGCGGCCCATCTCTTCCAGCCCTTGTGCGAGAGCGCCCACTTCGAGACCCGCGGGATCTTCTCGTCCTCCTCCGACGCCTCCTCCCGGGGCGGCATCTTGAGCAGCACGACGAGATACACGACATACGTCGTCGTCAGCACGAAAGCGTCGAAGAGAGAGAGACTCTTCTTCGCCCAGACGACGACGAACCAGGCGAGCGGCGGAAGGAGTCCCAGGACTTCGACCGCGTGATCGTCGTGCAGCTGGATGGCGCCCAGGCGTCGCCCGTACCGGCGCCTCGAGTAGAAGGCCGCGACCGCGTAGATCATGGGCCAGCCGAGCCCGGTCAGGAGCCGCAGGCTTCCCGTGAAGTTCGCGATCGCGAGGTGGACCATGCCCGGGTCCTTCCCGGCCTTCCACGCGATGACCGCTTCGACCGCAAACTCCGGAAGCGTCTGGATGAGTGCGAGAATCGCGAGCGCGAGACCCTGCGAGATCAGGAACTCCGCGGCCTCCGCTCCCCACGACACCACGAACGCGGCGAAGATCATGAGCGGGAAGGTCCACGTGGCTGAGGCGGGAGACGCCGCGGCGCCCGAGGCGACGACGGCCGGCAGGACGAGCCGTGCGCGCCACGATTTCATCGCGCCGGTTTATAGCACGCGATTCGATGCGCACGGCACTCGGGAAATAATGGGCGCATGACGGCGATCGAGTCCCCGACGAATCCGCTGATCCGTCAGATCGCGCGCTCGCTCGAGGAGAAGACACACCTGCTCCTCGAGGGAGAGAAGACGATCCTGGACGCCGTCGCCGCCGGCGCGACTCTCGACCACGTCCTGCACGACGAGAGCGTGCGGCCCGGCCGGCTCGCTGTCTTGACCTCGACGCGTCCGCGACTCGTTTCGCGCGCGGTGCTGGAGAGGCTCGCCGACTCGCACACCCCGCAGCACCTCCTCGCGATCGCGCGGCGCCGGGACGTCCCATCGGCGGAGATCCTCGCGCGCGAGGGCCCCGTCGTCTTCGTCTTCGGGATCCAGGATCCGGGCAACCTCGGCGCGATCGTGCGCGTGGCGGAGGCCGCAGGCGCGGCGGGCGTCCTGGCCGCGCCGGGCAGCGCGGATTTCTTCCACCCGCGCGCGGTGCGCGGCAGCGCCGGGAGCGTCCTGCGCGTGCCGGTCTCCGGAAAGGTCTCCTTCGAGCCGTTCGCCGCGTCGGCCCGGGAGGCGGGCCGGACGATCGTCGGCGCCGTCGCCGAGGGGGGCGAGGACCCCTTCGCGAGACCGATCGAGGAGAAGTCCGTCGTCGTGATCGGCGCGGAGGGCGGTGGTCTCCCGGCCGGCGCCTATCGCTATCTCGACCGCCGGATCACGATCCCGATGCGCGCGCCGGTGGATTCGTTGAACGCGGCCGTCGCCGCCGCGTTGCTCTTGTACTCACCCCGGATCGCGAGAGAAAGCGAACCATAGAAGACGAGGAGTCTCCCCGGGCGTCAGAGGTCCACGGACGCGAAACAGGAGTCCCTGCGGCCGGCTACTTTTTCGCGCCGAGGTCCAGGACGATTTTCGCGATTGCGGCGGCCGTCTCCAGGCGCTCGGGGGCGGATTCCAGATTCGAGAGAAAGACCACGGCGAAGCGGCGCCTCGGAAGGACGTAGAGCATTCCGCTGGCGCCCGGGCTCGAGCCCCCGTGGAACGCCTCCGTCTCGCCGTACCAGTTCTCGCCGGTCACGAGCCCCCAGCCGAAGCCATAGTCAATCGACTCGCCGTTGTTGAGCGTCTGCGGAGTCAGCATCGCGTCTCGCATCGCGCAGCTGACGAGCTTGCAGTCAATGAAGCGGGCCGCAAAGAGAGCGAGGTCGAGCGCGGTCGTCGCGTACCCACCGGCGGTGAGACGATTGCTCATGTCGACGTGCGGGGCATTCTTGAGGTCACCCGCCTCCCGAACGTAACCCGCGGCCCGATTGGGAATCAGTGCAAAAGGATCGTCGTCGCGCGACCGCTTCATGCCCACCGGTTCGAAGACGAGGGCGCGAATCACGTCCATGAAGGGCCTGCCGGCCGCTCCCTGCATCACGCAGCCGAGGACGTCGAAGCCGTAGGTGCTGTAAGACCACTTCGTGCCGGGCTCGAAGAGCAGCGGATCCTTTCGGAACGGCTCCAGAGCGTCGGTCACGTCCTTGTAGTGCACGGTGCTCGTCTGTTCCTCGCGGTCGCGCGGCCCGCCGTAGTGCCGGATCCCGGAGGTGTGGGTGAGAAGGTGACGCGAAGTCACCCCCCACTTCTTCCGCGGGAACGCCGGACAATACCGCTCGATCGGAGCGTCGAGATCGACCTTTCCCTGCTCGACGAGCCGCATGGCCGCCGTGGCCGTGATCGGTTTGCCGATCGAGGCGCTGCGGTAGACGGTCTCGGGTTTCGCCGGAACGGAGTTCTCGACGTCGGCGATGCCATAGCCGTGCGACCAGACGACATCGCCGTCGAGCGCGATCGCGACCGACAGCCCCGGAATGCCGTTCTTCTTCATCCAGGAGTCGAGGATGCGGTCCACCGCCTCGGCCTTGGCGCGGTCGAGCAGCGGCGCCCCCGCCGCGATCGCGGAGGTGAGCAGCATTGCGAGAGAGAGAAGCCGGTGCCTAATCGTCGCTCTCCTGGCGGCCCTTGCTATCTCGCGGCCCCGGTGGCTGCGGCGCTGGTCGAGGCGGCGTCGGGCGCGGCCGCCGCTCCCCTCCCCTCGCGCGCCGAGGAGCCACGACCTTCTTCTGCCGGTTGCCGGTTCCGCGCCTCGTCACATCCCCTCCTCCCCTTCCGCGAACACCTCGGCCTGAAAGGACCAGAGCCTCGCGACCGGCAGCTGCCACGCGTCGGGCGGGAGACCCGCTTTGCGCGAGAGCTCGCTCAAAAAGGTCACGCGGTCGAAGCCCCATTCGGTCGCCACCTGCGGCAGGAGGAGTCCCCGCCGGCCCCCGAGCTCGATGATCAGACCGTCGCGCCCCACGACGATGTCCTCGGGGCGTTCGACCGGACGCGGCGCGGTCAGAACGGATATCTCGATCGTGCAGCCGGGCAGCTCCTCGGCCGTCAGGCCCGGGAAGCGCGGGTCCTCGAAGGCCGCGCGGAGCGCGAACCGCGGGACCGTCCGCGGCAGGTCCCCCTCCGGCGCCAGCGTCCCGATGCAGCCGCGCAGCTGCCCGCCGCGTCGCAGCGTGACGAAGAGCGCCCGCGGCTCACCGAACGTCTCGGCGCGATCGGACGCGAGCCGCGGAGGTTGTTCTCCCCGGAAATGCGCGACGAGCGTGCCGCGCGCGAGGGCGAGGAGCTGGCGGCGGGACTCCGCGGACAGGGATCCGGAGCCTTCGCTCACGAACGTCTCGCCGGCAGCTCCGCGAGAAACCCGGCGATCGCCTTTTCGAGCTCGTCGAGCTTGCCCTCGAAAAAGTGATCGGCGCCGGGCACCTCGACGATGCGGCCGACGTCTCCCGCCCACTGGAAGAGCATCGCGGGAGGTCCGAAGGTGTCGTTCCCCCCGACGATGAAGAGCGCGGGGACCTTCGGCTGCGGGAGATCGGATCCGCTCTCCGACGCGAGCGGCACGCCGACGCCGATGAACGCGAGGATGCGCTCGTCGCCTTCGATCGCGCGCAGGCCGACCGCCGCCCCGAAGGAGAAGCCACCGGCGATGATGGGCCGGCCGCCGAGGCGCTCCGCCTCGTCCAAGGCCGCGCGGTAGTCGTCGGTCTCCCCTCGTCCGGAGTCGAATTTCCCTTCGGACAGGCCGACGCCGCGAAAGTTGAAGCGCAGGACGCCGTAGCCCGCGCGGGAGAGCGCGCGCGCCGCGCGAAAGACGACCTTGTTGTGAAGGGTCCCGCCGTGGAGTGGGTGAGGATGCGCAAACACCGCCGATCCCGCGGGATCGCCCTCCGGATCCTTCCAGAGCGCCTCGATTCTGCCCGACGGGCCGGGAAAGAAGAGCGCGCGCAGCCGCCCGGTCACGATCGCGCTCCTCGTTGGCGAATCCGTCGTCTCATCGTATTCTTCGGGCCGTCCCCCGCGGAAGCTTCTCCGCGGTGGAACCGAATGCATCGGAGACGCCCCCATGAGCAAGATCGTACACGTCGTCGGAACCGGCACGATCGGTGAGCCGCTGATCGGTTTTTTCGCCGACTTCAAGCGACACCTCGGAGTCGACGAGATCACCTTCCACAAGCGGACCCCGATGACGACCGAGCGCGCCAAGGTCAGCCACCTGATGCGCCGGGGCGCGCACCTCGCGGTCGACGCCGACAAGGCCGCCGACTTCGAAGCGCTCGGCCACAAAGTTTCCTACGAAGCGCGCGAAGCGCTCGAACGCGCAACCGTCGTCATCGACTGCACGCCGGCGGGCAACGAGAACAAGAGGATCTACGAGAGGATCACCGGCCCGAACGGATTCATCGCCCAGGGCAGCGAGTTCGGCTTCGGCAAGCCGTACGCGATCGGAATCAACGAGGAGGCCTTGATCCCCGGGGAAGATCGCTTCGTCCAGATCGTCTCCTGCAACACGCACAACATCGCGACTCTGATCAAGACGCTCGGTTCACGCGACGGGAAGCTGGCGCTCGAGAGTGGCCGCTTCGTCTGCATGCGCCGCGCGAACGACGTCTCCCAGGACTCGAGCTTCGTCCCGGCTCCCACGGCGGGCAAGCACGACGATCCCGAGTTCGGGACCCATCACGCCCGGGACGCCTATTTCCTCTTCGAGACCATGGGCTGGAAGCCGCGGATCTTCTCCTCCGCGATGAAACTCAACACCCAGTACATGCACTCGCTCTGGTTCGACATGCAGCTCTCCGAGGCGTCCACCCGGGAGAAGGTGCTCCAGAGGCTCCAGTGCAACACGCGCATCGCGATGACCGAGAAGCGCTCCGCAAACCAGATTTTCTCGTTCGGCCGCGACCACGGCTACTACGGCCGCATCTTTTCGCAGACGGTGGTCGCGAAGCCGACCGTTACGGTGAACGGCGACCGTGAAGTGATCGGGTTCTGCTTCACGCCGCAGGACGGAAACTCGCTCGCGTCCTCCATCGCCGCGGCGCTCTGGATCATCGATCCGGACTTCGACCGGGCGGATCGGCTGAGCGTCTTGGATCGGTTCTTCTTTAGAGAAATCTAGTCCCGCTAAGCAGTCCCATTCGCGGTGGAGGAGTCTCCGAATCGCATCGCGAAGAGTCTCCGCGAAGTAACCGAGCGGAGGAGCTTCGCGATGCGGGAGCGCGAGCGGGGCGAGGGATCAGGAGCGCGGTCGAGCCGGGGATGGCGAGCCGCGCGCCGGTGGCGTCAGCCAGATCCCGAGACGGCGAGCGCGACGGTGTAGCCCCCGCTCTTCGCGTCCTTCTTGAGCGAGATCAGGCCCTTGCGCTCGGCGTCCTCGAGGAGCTCGGAGAACGACTTGTATCCGTAGTAGGTCTCGTTGAAGTACGGCTGCTTGCGCTGCATGGTCTGCTTGACCATCGAGCCCCAGATCACGTCGTAGTTCTCCCGCTGGAGGGCCTGGATCGAGTCGAGCATGAGCCGAAAGACGTCCTGCTGCTTCTTCGGGAGGTTCTCAATCGATGGGAGCGCGCGGGTCTCCCGGACCAGGTCTTCGTAGAAGATGAACTCGTCGCAGTTGGAGATGAGCAGGTTCGACGTCGAGCTCTTGACGCCGACTCCGAGGACGTTCTTGTCGCTCTCCTTCAGCTTCGAGACGAGCGGCGAGAAGTCGGAGTCCCCCGAGCAGATCACGAACGTCGTGATGTGGCCTTTCGAGCCGATGAGATCCATCGCGTCGACGACCATCCGGATGTCCGCGGAGTTCTTTCCCGTGTAGCCGCGCTGCGGAATGTCGATGAGCTCGATCGCCGCCTCGTGGAACTCGCGCTTGTACTCCGAGTAGCGGGTCCAGTCCGCGTAAGCCTTCTTGAAGACGATCCGGCCCTTCTCGATCAGCCGCTGCAGGACGAGGTTGATGTCGAACTTCTTGTATTGCGCGTCGCGGACGCCCAGGGCGATGTTCTCGAAGTCGATGAAGAGAGCGATGCGCTGCTCGGTGGCCGGGCGCGACGGAAGGAGCGGGGCGGCCCCGAACGACACGGAAGAGGGCGCGGCGGGGCCGAAGCTGCCGGCGGTTGCCGGAGGGGACACGACCGGCGCGAGCGGAACGGACTGGGCCGTCGCCGACGAAACGGGGCGCGGAGGAGCCGCCTCCGCATGTGCGTGCGGCTCGTCGTTGCCGCGGGGTTTCCGGCGGCGGACTCCGCCCCGGCGGCTGCGACGAGGCTTCTTTTCGCCGTCTCCCGCCTCCGCGGCGGGGAACGGAACGGGCTCGTCGCTCACCGGGCACCTCCCGGAAGGTAGTCGAAAGTAGACGTCGTCAGGAGGAAGGTGGTCAGCGCGCGCGCAACGGGGTTGCCGTCGACGTCGACGATATCCACCTCGCCGACGTTCACTCGCTTGCCCTTCTTCAGGATCCGCGCGCGGGCCTTGACGTCGGTCTTCGCACGGCGGAGGAAATGAATCGTGAGATCGGTGGTCGCGAACCCCATCTTGCCGTCGAAATTCGTCGACAGGGCGAACGCCACCGCCGTGTCCGCGAGGGTGGCGAGCACGCCTCCGTGGATGGTCGGCGACCCGTTGGTCAGCTCGGGCCGGTACTTCAGGCCGAGGACGCAGGAATCGAGATCGAGCTCCTCCAGGGTTGGTTGGAGCCACTGGAGTGCCGGCGAGGAGGCGAGACGTCTCCGCAGCCGGTCGGCGAGATCGGGGGCGAGGACGGGGACCGGGTGTGGGCCGGTGGCAGGACTCATAAACAGCTCATTCTACAAGTTTGCCGGTTGCAGAGGGCGGAGCTATCCCGGCTCCTCGGGCTGCTCCTCCGCGGAATAGTACGGCAGCTCCTCGGCGCGCTTGGTCGAGTTGTCGAACTCCTTCGGGACTTCCACGATCGTGCGCGTCACGTTCGGGTCGCAGATTTCGTTCTCGCACTCGTACGTGTAGACGTTCTTGTCCGAAAACTTCTTGAAGCCGACGATGGTCTGGTACGCGTCGCAGTTGCCGCACTTGACCGACATCATGAAGATGTCGATCACGTGAAGGTCGGGGCGCGGGTCGTCCGGTTCGCTCACGCGCCGATGATACGATGCCGCGACCAAGTCGAGGCGGTCATGAACCGACGCTGGACGGTCCCCCTCTCAGTCGCGCTGCTCGGCGTTTCGTCCGCACTTTCCGCGGCGGACGGCTCCTTCGAAAAGACAATTCTGGTGCCACGTCAGTCCGACGCGCAGCTCGGCTGGACGTACCAGGGGTGTTCCGTCGAGAGCTTGACGCTCCGCAATTACCCGGACGCGGAAGACATCGCGGAAGCGCGGTCGAAGGACCCGGGCGACAAGACGTGGCTCTGGTGGGAGTTCAACGTCGCGAACAAGAGCGACCGCAAGTGCCAGATCAAGCTCTGGCTCGAGATCCTCGACAAGAAGGGCAACGTGGTGAAATCGAGCGACCGCAGCGGCTCCGTTGACGCGGGCGAACCGGACGACGACATCCGTGTCTCGACGCTGATGAAGACCCTCGACATCGCCGACGCCGCGAAGGTTCGCATTCGAGCGACGATCATCCCTAAATAGGAACGGTTGCACCCTCTCCCTGCGCGGGGGAGCGCGAGGGGTCTCGACTGGCGACGCCCGGCCGCGACCGGAGGTCGCGTTCGCGCGAAGCGAGGGGGCCGGGGGTGAGGGCGTCCCTATAATCTCTGCGGTGATGACCGCGACTCCCGATTCCGTGACTCTTCCTGGCTACACGGCGGCGCGCGAGAAGCTCGCGCATCGGTTCCGCGCGTCCGGAATCTTCGACGTCACCGGGGCGGACCGCGAGTCGTTTCTCCAGGGGCAGCTCACTCAGGACATGCGCGGTCTCGCGCCCGGCGAGAGCCGGGCCGCGGCGGGCCTGACGCCGAAGGGCAAGCTCCTCTTCGTCGCGCGGGTGCTCGGGCTCGAGGATCGGCTTCGCGTGGTCGTGCCGGAAATCCTCCGCCAGCCCGTCCTCGAACACCTTCGCAAGTACGCCGTCTTCACGAAGGTCGCGATCGAGGACGTGAGCGCGGACTTCGTGCGCGTCGGCGTCTACGGACCCGACGGGGCGCGCCTCGCCCTCCCCGGCTCGGTCGTCCTTCTCTCGCCGGACGGCGAGCTCTCGGCCGACATGCTCGCTCCCGCCGATCGCCGCGCGGAGCTCGAGGATCTCCTCCATGCCGCTGGATCGGCGGAGATCTCCGGGGTGACGGCGGAAATCCTTCGCGTCGAGGCCGGACGGCCGCGCTTCGGTTCGGACATGGACTCCACGAACCTGCCGGACGAGGTCGGAATGGACGACGCGATCTCGACGACGAAGGGCTGCTACGTCGGCCAGGAGGTCGTCGCGCGGCTCAAGACGTACGGGCGCGTGAACCGCCGGCTCGTCTCGTACCGTTTCCCCGGGGGACTGGTCGCTGCCGGAGACCTCCTGCGGCTCCCGCACGAGGAAAAGCCGTCCAAGGTCGAGGCCGGCCGGGTCACGAGCTCGGTCGTCTCGCCGCGCCTCGGTCCGATCGGACTCGGCTACGCCTTCCGCGACGTGGCGGACGGCGCGCGGCTCGTCTCCGCCTCGAATCCGTCGCTGGCCGCGATCGTCGAGACGCTCAGTTCACGCATTGCCGGCTGAGAGCGGCGATTCCGGGTTGGCTCCATCCTGGAAGGTCCACGCGGCGCTCGCCGGCGCGCAGGCGGGGTTTGCGCTCTTTCCGATCTTCGGCAAGCTCGCGCTCGGCTCGATCCCGCCGTTCGCACTGGCGGCAATCCGCGTCGTTTCGTCGGCCGTCATGCTCGAGATCGTCCGGCGGCTGTCGCCGGCCGAGCGCATCGCCCCGTCGGACCGAGGCCGGATCTTTCTGCTGGCGCTCGCCGGGGTGTCGTTCAACCAGGTGCTCTTCATTCTCGGCCTCTCGCTGACGACCGCGATCAACACTTCGATCCTGATCTCCGCGATCCCGGTGTTTACCCTGGCGGCGGCCGTTCTGCTCGGACGGGAAGAGGCGTCGGCGCGCGCCATCGGCGGAATCGTTCTCGCGGGCGCCGGCGCCTTGTTCCTCCTGAACGCCGAGCGCTTCGAGTGGAGCAGCCGGTACTTCCGAGGTGATCTCCTGATCCTCGCCAACGGCTTCTCGTACTCGATGTATCTCGTCCTCTCCCGGCCGCTCCTCGCGCGCTATCGCCCGCTCACGTTCACCGCCGCGGTCTTCCGGTGGGGCGCCATCCCGATCGTCCTCGCGGCGATCCCGGCGCTTTTCCGGTTCTTCCCTTCCGCGGTGTCGCCGGTCGCGTGGTGGAGCCTGGCCGCGATCGTCATCGTCTGCACCGTGATTCCGTACCTCCTGAACTCCTGGGCGCTGGCGCGCACGCACGCCTCGCGAGTGGCGGCGTACGTCTTTCTCCAGCCGGTGATCGCCGCGACGCTCGCGATCCTCGTGCTCGGTGAGAGGCCCGGCTGGCGCGCGGCCGTCGCCGCGGCGCTCATCTTCGGTGGGCTCGCGGTCAGCCTGCGGCCGGTGCGGGTGCCCGTCCGCGCCGCGCCGTGACGTCCGGGACGCGGCCGCCGCGGGTGGCGGTGATCATCCCGGTCTTCAACGAGCGCGAGTCCCTGCCGCTCGTCGTCGAAGACATACCGCACGATCGGGTCGACGAGATCGTCGTCGTCGACAACGGCTCGACCGACGAAACTGCGCGCGTCGCGCGGGGTCTCCCCGTCCGCCTTGTGCGGGAAGATCGCCGGGGCTACGGGAGCGCCTGTCTCGCCGGGATCGCGGCCCTCGAAGCGGCGCCCCCCGACGTCGTGGTGTTCCTCGACGGCGACTACTCGGACCATCCCGAAGAGATGCCGCGTCTCCTCGACGCGATCGCGGGGGGCTGCGACCTCGTGATCGGGTCGCGCATGCTCGGATCTCGCGAGCTCGGCGCCCTGCTGCCCCAGGCGCGATTCGGCAACGCCCTCGCCTGCTCGCTCATCCTCCTGCTGTACGGGCACGCCTACACGGACCTGGGCCCGTTCCGCGCCATTCGCTGGGAGGCCCTGCGGCGCCTGCGCATGGAGGACCGGAACTTCGGCTGGACCGTCGAGATGCAGATCAAGGCCGTCAAGATCGGCCTCTCGATCGCCGAGACGCCCGCCTCCTATCGCCGCCGCGTCGGCGTCTCGAAGATCACGGGGACGCTGTCGGGGACAGTTCGGGCCGGCGCGAAAATCCTCTGGACGATCGCGCGATACCGGCTGAGGAAGTAGTTTTCAGGTCTCAGCTCTCAGCCCGGAAACGCTCGAGCGTATCGATGACGTCTCTCGGAGCCCGCGTCGGTTTCCCCGAGGCGTCGGCGAAGACGTGCCGGGTCGTTCCCTCGGCCAGCCCGCGGCCTTCGGCGTCGAAGACCTCGTACGCGAACGCGAGGCCCCGGCTCGCGAGCTCCGACAGCGACGTCGCGACGCGAACCTCGTCGTCGTACCGCGCCGACCGCCGGTACCGGCACTCGACGGCCGTCACCAGGATCAGAAGACCCGAGTCCTCGAGGGTTCGATACGGCAAGCCCGCCGCGCGGCAATACTCCGTGCGTCCGATCTCGAACCACGAGATGTAGTGGCCGTGGTAAACGATTCCCATCCGGTCGGTTTCCGAGTACCGGACCCGAAGGCGCGTCTCGACGGTCCGACCCTCCGTCATTCCGAGGCCACCAGGGGCGAGGGCACCGAGCGCCTTGGCGGACGTGAGCTTGCGAACGGCCGCCGAGCGCGACAAGCGCCGTCGTCGAGACGGCGCTCATCTCTTTCGCCAAACAGGGAGAGATCCTTCGCTTCGCTCAGGACGACAGTGGGAGACGGGCTTGCAGCCGCCGCCGGACCGGCTCGGGCACGAGCCCGGAGACGTCCGCCCCGAGCCGCGCGACCTCCTTCACGAGCCGGCTCGAGACATACGAGTACTCCTCCTTCGCCATCAGGAACACCGTCTCGATTTCCGGTGCGAGACGCCGGTTCATCAGCGCCATCTGCAGCTCGTACTCGTAGTCGGAAACAGCCCGGATGCCGCGCACGATCACCGCGGCCTGCTGGCGCTCGGCAAACTCCACCAGCAGCCCCTCGAAGGCCGTCACCGACACGTTCTTCAGCTCCGCGAGGGACTCGCGCAGCATCGTCACGCGCTCGTCGACCGTGAAGAACGGCTCCTTCTCGGTGTTGCGAAGGATCGCGACGATGACGTGGTCGAAGAGGGCGGCGCTCCGGTGGATCAGGTCGATGTGCCCGTTGGTCACGGGGTCGAAGGTGCCGGGGTAGACCGCACGGATCTTCATCGATGGTTCAACGAGGACTCGCTCCACCGCGCGAAAAAAACGGATTATAGCAGAAGTCCGAAGGCGGGGGTCAGAAGTCGGAATGATCCGGATGCCCGGGCGCGCCCCCCTGGGAGGCCCGGCGTGTCTCGCCGCGCTCCAGGCACTCGAGCGCCTGGCGCACCCGACGGCAGAGCCGCCAGGCTTCCCCGCGCTGCCTCGCGACCGTAACGGCCTCGAGCGCCAGACGCCGGAGCGCCTCGAGCGCCTCCACCCGCCCGGCGTCCTCGGGATCGTCGTCGCGCGGATGTGCCCGCAGCTCCTTCAGCCGGCGGCGCATCTTCTCCTCGGTCTCGCGATAGAGATTCCAGAGCTCCGCGGGCGTCGTCTTCATCTCGGCCGCGACCGCGACCGCAAGCCGCGTACGGGTCCGCTCGAGCGCGACAACGAGCTCTCGCCCGGCCTGGCGTCTCTTTCGCACCTCCGTCCGCACCGATGATTTTTCCTGAAATAGAAACGGGGCAATCGAAACGTTAGTGGCGGCGGCTTGCCCTTACTAACCGCGGCGCGGCGCTCTGAGCGAAGAAATTGTCCGAGCGAACCGAAGATCTTCCGAGCGTCGTCGCGAGCCTGGTGCGAGCCCACGGCGGAAAGTGGCTGAAGTTCGTCGCGCGCATCCTGCGCAACGCCGAGGACGCCGAAGACGTCGTGCAGGAGGCGATCGAGCGGGTGCTCGTGCGCAACCGCCCTTTCCGCTCGAGCGAGGAGGTCCGGATGTACCTGGCGCGCGCGATCGCCAACCGCGCCATCGAGCTCTATCACGCGCGCAGGCGCGAGCGCTGCCGGACCCTCCCGCTGCATGACCAGAACGCGGCGGCGCTCGAGGACGGCTCGTCGCCGCAGCGCTACCTGGAGGAGAGGGAGCGTTCGGCGGAGCGGGCGCGGATGGTCGCGCTCGTGCGCAAGGGGCTGGCGCACCTCCCTGCCAAGCAGTACGAGGCGCTGCGCCTGACCCTGCTCGAGCCGCGCTGCAGCTCGATGCGGGACGCCGGGATGCTGCACGGCATTCCGTACTCTACGCTGCGGCACCGGAGCCTGCAGGGGATCCGGAGGCTGCAGAGGTTCATCCGGAGAGCGCTCCGCTTCGGTCCGCTGCCCCTCCTGCTGGCGTAGAGGGACGGTCCT
>DASYUL010000100.1:0-34889 GCA_036001245.1 Thermoanaerobaculia bacterium | reverse complement strand
TGAGAATCCCGCGCGGCCCCCGCCACTGTCACCGGGGACGCCCCGGGCGAGAAACCACTGGACGCGTGAGATCGGATTCACGGTTGCGCGTCCGGGAAGGAGCCCGACGGCGGACGATCCGGAAGCCAGGAGACCTGCCGGGCGGAAACGCTTTCTCCGACGGGGAAAGGAGAGGGGGCGCGCTTTCGAATTCCCGACGGCGCGGGACGCCCTCTTCGCCCGCGGAGAGATCGTCTCGTCGAACGGGAGGTTCGAAATGACGACCGCGGTGCTGCTCATCCTCCTCGGTGCTCTTTCCCGGCTCGTTCCTCATCCCCCGAACTTCGTCGCCATGGGCGCGATCGGCCTCTACGCCGGCGCGCGGCTGCCGCGCCGGTGGGCGTGGGCCGTCCCGCTCGCCGCGATGGCACTGTCGGACCTCGTCATCGATTGGGGAACGGGACGGCGCGCGATCACGCTCGTGCGGCTCGCGGTCTACGGCTCCTTCGCGCTGATGGTTCTCGCCGGCCGGCGGCTCGCGACGGAAGCCCGCGCCGGCCGTCTCGCGGTTTTCGCGTCCGGCGGCGCGCTCTTCTTCTTCCTCACGACGAACTTCGCGGTCTGGGCGTCGCTCGGAACCTATCCGCCGACGCTCGCGGGGCTTGCGCTCTGCTACGCGGCTGCGATTCCGTGGTTCTGGAGCACGCTCGCGGCGGAGCTCGCCGGGACCGCGGCCCTCTTCGGCCTCGACGCGCTCGCCCGCCGGGAAGCTGCGCGGCATGCGGTACGAGGCGCGGCGGCGGCACTGCTCGTCTCGCTTACGCCAGGAGCGGCGCCCGCGCGCGCGCAGGTGACGCCGACCGTCTCCGAAAGCGTCGTCGTGACCGCGACCGCCGCGCCGGAGGAGATCGATGACGTCGGCTCCGCGGTCACCGTCGTCACGCGCGAGGAGATCGAGAGGAACGGCTGGCGCACCGTGCAGGACGCCCTGCGTTCCGTTCCCGGCGCCAGCGTCGCGCAATCGGGCGGCCCCGGCTCGCAGACATCCGTCTTCCTGCGCGGCTCGAACTCCACGCACACGCTCGTTCTCGTGGACGGCGTGCGGGTGAACTCGCCGTTCTTCCCGGGCTACGACTTCTCGCTCCTCTCCACCGAGAACGTCGAGCGCATCGAGGTCGTGCGCGGGCCGTTCTCCGCTCTGTACGGCTCGGAGTCGATCGGGGGCGTCGTCCAGATCTTCACGCGCCCCGCGGGCGGCAAGCTCTCGGGCCGTGTCGTCGGCGAGGCGGGCAACGCAGGGGAGCGCGAGCTGTCGGCGTTCGCGACGGCGGGATCCGGCTCGTTTGGAATCGCGGCGAGCGCGCGCGACCGGAAGGAGGACGGCGACCGAGACAACGACGACTGGCGCGAACGCTCCGGATCGCTGCGCCTCGAGGGCCGGTTCGGTGACGCGCGCGTGGCGCTGGAGGGATCAATCGCCGACGGAGACCTCGGGTTGCCGGGTCCGGTCGGCGCCGAAACGCCCGACAACCGCTACTCGCCGCGGGAGGAGCGGATCACTCTCCCGGCGACGTTCCGGCCCGCGGCGGGGCACTCGGCGAGCGTGACGCTCGGGTGGGCGCGGTCGCGACCGTCGTTCGACAGCCGGTTCTTCCAGTCGCAGACGGACGCGCAGACGCTCGAGGCGCGTGCTGCCGACACGTTCACGGCGGGCATTCAGCGCGTGACCGCATTCGGCGAGTGGCAGCGATGGAAGGTGGATGACTCGTCGAACTTCGGGGTGAACCTCGATGGCGAGCACGCAACGATCTGGAGCCTGGGCGCTGAGGACACGCTCGAGCTTCCGCGCGGGTGGATCGTCACCGCGGGCCTGCGCTACGACGACCACTCGCGGTTCGGCGACGTCTGGAGCCCGCGCGGGACCGTCGCGTGGCGTACCGGACATTGGAAGCTGCGGGCGTCGGGCGGCACGGGATTCCGCGCGCCCTCGGTCGGAGAGTTGTTCTACCCGTTCTCCGGCAACCCGGAGCTCGCGCCCGAGCGGTCGACGTCGTGGGACGCCGGCGCGGACTACGAGCTCGCGGGGGGGCGCGCGTCCGCGTCGCTCTTCTGGAACGAGTACCGGGACCTCATCGTCTACGACTTCGCGGCGAATCTCAACTTCAACGTCGGCCGCGCGCGGTCGCGGGGCGTCGAGCTGTCCTGGCGGCAGGCGTTCTCGACGGCCGTCGCGGTGGATGCGGGGTACACCTACCTCGACGCCGAGGACCGGGACACGGGCCTCGAGCTTCTCCGGCGTCCCCGGCACAGCGGATTTCTCGGAGCGACGGTGATACCGGTGGCCGGTCTCGAGATCTCCCCGCGCGCGGTCTTCGTCGGACGGCGTGCCGACGTCCGGGCGCTGTCGACGACCGAGCGCATCGAGGCGCCGTCGTACATCCGGTTCGATCTCTACGCCCGCTACCGCGTCGGGTCCTTCGGCCCTTTCGTCCGCGCGCAGAACCTGACCGACCGCGGCTACGCCGAGGTCGAGGGTTTTCCGGCGCCCGGCCGGCGGATCGCGGGCGGGTTGGAGGTGACGTTCTGAGCTCTTCAGGCTGTCATCCCGAGGAGCGAGGCGACGAGGGATCTCTCACCTTTTCGAGAGACCCCTCGCATCGCTCGGGATGACACAGAAAGGAACCATGCCGCGGATCACGAAGGTCTATACGCGCACCGGAGATGACGGCACGACGTCGCTCGGCGGCGGGCGCCGCGTCCCGAAGGACTCCGCGCGCATCGAAGCATACGGGACCGTCGACGAGCTCAACTCCGCGATCGGCGTCGCGCTCGCGCACGGCTTGGATCCCGAGATCGCGGAGGCGGTCCAGCGCGCCCAGAACGACCTCTTCCACCTCGGCGCCGACCTCTGCATCGTCGAGGAGGACAAGGCGCGCGTGCCCGCGCCGCGGATCGAGGCCCGGCACGTCGACGAGCTCGAGAGGCTCATGGACCGGCTCTCCGAGTCTCTGCCGCCGCTCGAGAACTTCGTCCTGCCGGGCGGCGCGCCCGGAGCTGCGGCGCTCCACCTCGCCCGGACGATTTGCCGCCGCGCGGAACGGCTCGTCGTCGCGCTGTCCCGACACGAGGCGGTCGGTCCGCACACGATCACCTACCTGAACCGCCTCTCCGACGCGCTCTTCGTCATGGCGCGCTTCGAGAACCGGCGGCGCGGCGTGCCGGACGTCCTGTGGGACAGCCGGGCGTGACGCCGCGGATCGTCTCCCTTCTCCCGTCCGCCACCGAAATCGCGTGCGCGCTCGGGTTCGCCGACGCGCTCGTGGGGCGATCCCACGAGTGCGACTTTCCCGACGACGTCTCCGATCTTCCGATCTGCACGGCGCCGAAGCTCGACCCGCAAGGCTCGGGCGAGGAGATCCATCGCGCGGTGTCGGCGCTCGTCGCAGAGGGACTTTCCGTGTATCGCGTCGATCGGGAGCTCCTGCGAGAGCTCGATCCGACGCACGTCCTGACGCAGGTTCACTGCGAGGTCTGTGCCGTGAGCCTCGGCGACGTCGAGGCGTCACTCGCGGAGTGGTCGGGCGTGCGGCCGCGGGTCGTCGCGCTCGCGGCCTCGAGCCTCTCCGACGTCTTCGCCGACTTCGAACGAGTTGCGGAGGCTCTCGGCGTCCCCGGCCGCGGCCGCACTCTCGAGGGCCGGATGCGCGCGCGCATGAGTGCGATCGCGGCGGCCGCGCAGGCTCTGCCGGAGCGCCCGCGGGTCGCGACGATCGAGTGGCTGTCGCCGCCGATGGCCGCGGGGAACTGGATGCCCGAGATCGTCGGGATGGCCGGCGCGGTCAACCTCTTCGGCGAGGCGGGGCGCCACTCCTCCTGGATCTCGTGGAGCGACGTCGCGGCCGCGGATCCCGATGCCCTGCTCGTGTTCCCGTGCGGCTTTTCCCTGTCGCGCGTGCGCCGCGAGGCGGAAGCCCTCCGCGGCGACGCCGGCTTCCGTGACCTCCGCGCGGCGCGCGAAGGCCGCGTCTTCCTCTGCGAGGGACAGCAGTACTTCAACCGGCCGGGACCGCGGTTGGTCGAGACGCTCGAGATCGCGGCCGAGGCGCTCCACTCCGGCACGCTCGCGTTCGGTCACGAGGGGATCGGCTGGGAGCGGATGCGTCCGGTGTCATGAGCCCGCCCCGCGCGCTCGTCTCGTGGAGCAGCGGAAAAGACTCCGCGTGGGCGCTCCACGAAGTTCGCCGGGCGAATCGGGTCGAGCCGGTCGGGCTTCTCACGACGGTGACCGAGACCTTCGGGCGCGTGTCGATCCACGGCGTCCGCGAAGCGCTTCTGCGCCGGCAGTCACAGGAAACGGAGCTGCCCCTTCGCACGGTCTCGATTCCGAACCCCTGCTCGAACGCGATCTACGAAGAGGCGCTCCTCGCGGAGCTCGATCGGGCGCGCGGCGAGGGGATCACCCACGTCGTCTTCGGCGACCTCTTTCTCGAGGACATCCGTGAATATCGGGAGAGACTGCTCGCGCGAGCGGGCTTCGCGGGCGTCTTTCCACTGTGGGGGCGCGATACGGGCGAGCTCGCCCGGGAGATGCTCGACGGCGGGCTCGCCGCCGTCCTCGTGTGCGTGGACCCGGCGCGTCTACCCGAAAGTTTCGCGGGACGCGAGTTCGACGAGAGCTTTCTCGCGGAGCGGCCGGCGCAGGTCGACGCTTGTGGCGAGCGCGGGGAGTTTCACACCTTCGCCCGCGCCGGTCCGATGTTCCGCCGGGACATCCCGGTGCGCGGCGGCCGAGTCGTCCGCAGAGATTCCCTGGTGTTCGCGGATCTCCTGGAGAGCGCGGCGCCGGACGACTAGGTCCGATCGACCTCGATCGTCTTCTTCTCGCCGCTGTTGGCGACTGCGACCATGATTCCGATGCCGATGGCGATGATCAGGCCGATCGCGGTCCAGGTCGTGCCGATCTGGTCGATGACCCCGGCCTTCCAGAGCGCCATGGTGATGCCGGCGAGGAAGATCAAGTAGCCGATCAGATAGATGTTCACCCACTTCATGTTCGTGTCCTCCACATCCGGCTGTGGGAAAGGAGCAAGTTCCGCGCCCGGGTTGTAGAATTTGCCACCAGCGAGGTAAGCGCCATGAAAACAAATGCCTTGACGCTTCTCCTGGCGGCGGCGGTTGGAATCGGCGCCTGCGCCCGGCAGACGCCTCCACCGACGGGCCCCCACGCCCCGACGGGCCCGACGACCGCGCAGCCGCCGCCCAACCCGAATCCCGAACCGCCGGTGCCGCCGGTCGCGACCCCCGTCCCGTACGTGGCCCCCGCTTCGAGCGCGCCGACAGTTGCAGCTTCCGCTCCCGCCGCCCCTCCCGCGGCCGCGATCCCCGACCAGCCGGTCGTCGCCGTCGCCGCAGCCGCGCCCGCCGCTCCGGTGCGCCCGCACAAAGACATCATCGAGCTGAAACGGGCAGGCCTCTCCGACGAATTGATCCTGAGCAAAGTGCGCAGCGAGAACCTCAACTACCACTTGACGACGGCGGACGTCGTCGAGCTGCGCGACGCCGGGCTCTCCGAAACGATTTTGGAGGCGATGCTCCGCTCGGGTCAGTCGCAGCCGTCGGCGCGCAAGTAGCGGTCGCTCCTCGGAATTACGGCTCGGAATGACAGCCGGGCGTTACGCGGCGGTGCGGGTCTCGCCCAGGCCCGCCCGCCCCGCGCGTCTCTTCCACCACAGGCCGGCCAGCCACACGGTGGGCACGATCGCGAGCAGGTAGGCGAGCAGGTGACCGACGCGTCCGTCGGGCCCGAGGATTTCGGTCGCGTCGTGCACGGTCTGGGAGTTGGGAAGGACACCCGCCTCCGAGAGCTCGTGCACGCCGTAGAGGACGAGCTGGACGAGGAAGAGCGCGAGGAAGATCGCCGAAACGTTCAGCAGCCCGCGCAGGTCGACGCCGCGGCCGAGCCGACTCCACGCGAAGGCGATCGCCGCGGCCGCCACGAGCCCGAGACCCAGGCCGATCGTCACCGACGCGGAGTGCAGCTGAAAGAATGCCGTCGCCACGAGCAACGCGGTCTCCAGGCCTTCGCGCATGATCATCAGCACTGTGAAGACGAAGACGCCCCAGAAGGCGCGCCGAGGCGAGAACGCGCGCGCCCGCGTCTCGATCCGGTGCTCCATATCCGACCTCATCCGCGCGGAAACGCGCTTCATGTAGACGAGCAGGCTTCCAACGAGCGCGGCGGCCGCGAGCGCCAGGATCCCTTCCCAGAGCGGCTTCTTTCCGGCCTCCGAGAAGAGGAGCCCGGCGGCCACGCACGCCACGACGGACACGGCAATGCCGGCGTAAACGGCCCGTGAGAGCGCGGCCCGGCCGGTGCGTTTCAGGTAACTGATTGTGAGCGCGACGATCAGGAACGACTCGATTCCCTCGCGCAGCGCGATCGTGAATCCCTGCCACATGGCGTCCCGTCTCCTGCCGGATCTCCGGGCTTGACTGTCCCGGGGGCAGTGGAGAATACTGCAACTGAGACTGAGTCGCAATCGCATGAGAACACGCGAACGGGACATCTTCCGTAAATACCTGGAACGCCGCGGCTTGAAGCTCACCGCGGAGCGGCAGGCCGTCTTCGACGAGCTCTTCGCGCGGCACGAGCACGTCGAAGCGGACGAGATCCTCGTTCGCCTGCGCGGCAGGGGGAAGAAGATCTCGCGCGCGACGATCTACCGCACGCTGGAGCTCCTCGTCGACTCGGGAATCGTCGGTCGTGTCCGCGTCGGCGAAATCGGGTACCGCTACGAGCGCCTGCGCGCGGGCGAGCACCACGATCACCTGATCTGCAACGAGTGCGGCCGCGTGATCGAGTTTTTCGAGCCCCGAATCGAGAGCCTGCAGGACGAGGTCTGCGACCGCTACGGCTTTCTGCCGCTATCCCACAGCCACCAGATGCGGGGCATCTGCAAGCAGTGCCGGCCCCGTGCGCTGCGCTCGGGCACGTCGACGACCGTCGAGGCCGCGAAGACCGCCGGCCGCCGACCCCACATCGTCCACTGACCGTGGCGTTTCTCCGGACTCCGGCGGCGCGCGCAACGCGATTGAGACTGAGTCTCGGTCTAATCGGCCTCGGGGCCGCGGCCGCCCTCGTGTTGCTCGCTCCCGGCCGCGGCGGCACCGAAGCCTCCCGCGTGACCCGCGCGCGCTCCGAGATGGGAACGATCCTCGAGATCGACGCGATCGGCCCGAGCGCGGCCGCGACGGAGGAGGCGGTCGCCGCGGCGTTCGGGGCCGTCGAAGACGTCGATCGGCGGCTCTCGAACTGGCGGGCGGACTCCGAGCTCTCGCGCGCGAACGCCGCCGGCTCGAATCGGCCGCTCGCTCTGTCTCCGGCGACGTGGCGATGTCTCTCCCGGGCGTTCGACCTCTCCCGCGAGACGGAGGGAGCGTTCGACCCGACGGTGGGCATCTTCACCGGCGCCCGAACGATCGGCTGGGAAAACGTGATCCTCGACTCGAAAGGCTGCACGTTGACGTTCGCGGTCTCCGGCGGAGCCATCGACGCGGGCGGTTTTGGAAAGGGCGAGGCGCTCGACCGGGCGGTGGTCGAGCTCAAGCGCCGCGGCGTCGTCGCGGCGCGACTGAACTTCGGCGGCCAGATCTCCGTTCTGGGCGCGCGGTTCGGAGACGTCTCGATCGCCGAGCCGCGAGCCGGCTCGAGGCGCGAGCTCTGTGCTTTTCGCACGGAGGACGGCTCGGTCTCCACGTCCGGCGTTTCGGAGAAGCTCGGTCATATCGTCGATCCGCGGACCGGCGAAGCGGCTGCCTTCACGGGCTCCGTGACGGTCGTCGCGGACAACGGCCTGCGCGCGGACGCGCTCTCGACGGCGCTCTTCGTGCTGGGCGCGGACGACGGTCTGGAGCTCGCGAACCGGCGCAGCATCGCGGCGCTCTTCGTCGTCCCGCGGGCGGACGGCCGCTGGGACCTCGTCGCGAGCCAGTGTTTCCCGGAATTCACAACGTCCCGATCTTGATCAAGCGGAGGTTCAGGTTGAAGCAGCTTCTCTCCACGTTCCTGCTCTTTTTTTTCGCGTTCGCGCTCGCGCTGCCCGCGCAGCAATCGTCGGACCGCGTGCGCGAGCTCGAAAAGAAAGTCGAAGAGCTCCAGCGGCGCCTCGACGCGCTCTCCGCGGGCGCGGACGATGCGACGCGCCGCCAGATCGAGGAGCTCCGCCGGCAGATCGACGTTCTCACCCGCGAGATCGAGAACCTGAAATCCGCCGCGCCCGAGAAGCCCACGCCCACCGGGTCGCGCGGCGCGTTCGGTCTCGGCCCCGCCGCCTCGAAGGTCTACGGGTCGACGCGCGGCGTCTCGATCGGCGGATATGGGGAGGTGCTCTACCAGAACTTCGACGACGAGCGCGAGGACGGCGCCGCGTCCGGGCGGACCGATACGATCGACCTCCTTCGCGCGGTCTTCTACTTCGGCTACAAGTTCGACGACCACTTCCTTTTCAACTCGGAGATCGAGTACGAGCACGCGACGACGGGGGAGGGCGCGGAGGAGAAGGGCGAGGTCTCGGTCGAGTTTGCGTATCTCGACTACCTCCTTCGCCCCGAGGTCAACGCCCGCGCCGGTCTCGTGCTCCTTCCACTCGGATTCGTGAACGAGCTCCACGAGCCTCCGGTCTTCCTCGGAGCGCGGCGGCCCGAGGTCGAGCGGCGGATCCTGCCGGCGACGTGGCGCGAGCTCGGGGTCGGAGTCTTCGGAGACGCCGGCCCGTTCGCGTACCGCGCATATCTCGTCAACGGTCTCGACGCCGCCGGGTTCGACGCCGAGGCCCCGCTGCGCGAGGGGCGGCAGGGCGGCTCGCAGGCGCGCGCGGAAGACTTTGCCGTCACGGGCCGGCTCGACTTCACCGGCCTGCCCGGCGTCCTGATCGGCGCCTCCGGATACACCGGGGGATCCGCGCAGGGGAGGGAAGCCGACGGGAGATCTTTCGACGCGCGCGTCACCCTTTTCGATGCGCACGCCGAGTGGCGGTGGCGCGGCATCCAGGCGCGCGCGCTCGCCGTTGCCGGGACGATCGGTGACGCGGCGGACGTGAACCGGGCCAACGGCCTCTCGGGTGCCGACTCCGTTCCGCGCCGCTTTTCGGGCGCGTACGTCGAAGGGGGCTACGACGTCCTCTTCGGACGCGGCGGCGCGGCCTCGCTCGTTCCCTTCGCGCGGTGGGAGCGGTTCGACACGCAGGACGCGGTGCCGACAGGCTTCGCTTCGAACCCGGCGAACGACGTGCGCCTGTGGACGCTCGGTGTCCAGTACCGGCCGATCCCGCAGGTCGTCCTCAAGCTGGACTATCAGGACGCGCACGACGAGGCGCGCACCGGCGTGAATCAGTGGAACGTGGCGCTCGGGTGGCTGTTCTGAGGCGCCTCGTCGCGGGGGCGGCGGTCGTCCTCTCGCTCGCCGCATCGGCGTCCGCGCTCCCTGTCTACTCCTCGCGCGAGCAGGCGCTCGCCCGCGCCTTTCCGCCGCCGGCGAAAGTCGAGCGCAAGACGTACTTCCTCACGGACGCGGAGCGGGAGAAAGCGGGCCGCGCGGCGCGAGCGAAGATCGACTCGGCGCTCGTGATCGCCTACGTCGCGAAGGGGCAAAACGGCCCCCTCGGCACGGGCTATTTCGATACGCACAACGTCCGGACGATGCCCGAGACGATCCTCGTGACGGTCAAGCCCGACGGCACACTCGGCGCGGTCGAGGTCGTCGCGTTCGGCGAGCCGGAGGACTACCTGCCGCGGCGCAACTGGCTGAAGCTCTTCGGCGGGCGGCGGCTCGACGAGCTCACAGTCGGACGCGGCCTCGCGCACGTGACCGGCGCGACCCTGACGACGAGGGCGATCGCCGACGCCGTCCGGCGCGTGCTCGCGATCCACTCGGTCGTCGCCGGCCGCCCGCCCCTGACCCCGACCTCCCCACGCGGCGGGGAGATGGAGAAAGACGGGCCATGAAGTACATGGAGCGCGGGGGATTCCAGTCCCAGGGGCTGATGCGCCTGACGCTCGGTCTCTCGATCGGTCTCCTCTCGCTCTTCTGGGTGACGAACTTCGCGCTGTTCTTATCGCGCCTCGGGTTCACGCCGGCGTCGGTCGCGGCGTATTACCTCGGTTCCGAGGCGGACTACCGCGCGCCTCGGACGGCGGGCGCAATGCTCGAGGTCACGCACGCGCATCTGCCGATGATGGCGCTCGTAATGCTGCTCCTGACGCACCTCCTGATCTTCGCGCCGTATTCCAGGCGCACGCGCGTTCTGTTGATCGTCGGAGCGTTCGTCTCGGCGGCGCTCGACGAGGGCGCGGGCTGGCTCGTGCGGTTCGTGCATCCGGGCTTCGCGGTCGTCAAGCTCGCGGCGTTCGTGTCGCTGCAGGGGATCCTGGCGTTCCTGCTCATTGCGCTCGCGCTGTTCCTGCGGGAGGGAGCACAGTCCGAGGGAGCGAACGGCTGGAGATCTACCCCTTCCAGGTGACGCGGACGAACCGCCGCCCGAGCCGCAGCACCGTCGGCTCGGAAGACGCGAGGCGCTCCTCCGGATCGCGCACCTCGCGCGCCTCCCCCCCGGCGCCGTAGACGCGCAGCGCCCCCTCCGCGATCTTGCGGCGCGCGTCGCGCATGGAGCTCGCGAGCCCGACCGCGACGAGCGCGCGCGCGGCGGTTCCGTTCTGCGCCGCCGATGCCTCGCGGGTCTCGATTTCGGCGGGGAGCTCCCCCTTCGAGAACGCGCGCCGGAAGTCCTCTTCCGCGCGCGCGGCGGCCTCGAGTCCGTGGAACTCGGCCGTGATCCGCCGGGCGAGGTCGGCCTTGACGTCGCGCGGGTTCTCCCGGCCTTCCTCGACGGAGCGCTTCCGGCCGTCGATCTCTTCGCGAGAGAGGTCGGTCAGGAGCTCGAAGTAGTTCCACATCACGCCGTCCGGGATGGACATGAGCTTCCCGTAGATCTCCGACGGCGGCTCTTCGATCCCGATCGCGTTGCCGAGCGACTTGGACATCTTTTCGACGCCGTCGGTCCCGACGAGCAGCGGCACCGTGAGGACGATCTGAGGCTCCAGGCCCTGCTCCCGCATCAGGTCGCGTCCGAGGAGAAGGTTGAAGAGCTGGTCGGTCCCGCCGAGCTCGACGTCCGCTTTCAATGCGACCGAGTCGTAGCCCTGCGCGAGCGGGTACAGGAGCTCGTGCAGCGCGATCGGCTGGCGCGCCGTCCAGCGCTTCTGAAAGTCGTCGCGCTCCAGGATCCGCGCAACGGTGATCTTGCCGGCGAGGCGGACGAAGCCCTCGGCGCCGAGCGCTGACAGCCAGCTGCTGTTGAACTGGATCGACGTCTTCTTCGGGTCGAGGATCCGGAACGCCTGCCGCGCGTAGGTCGCGGCGTTCGCCTCGATCTCGGCGCGGGTGAGCTGCGGGCGCGTCGATTTGCGGCCGGAGGGGTCGCCGATCATCCCGGTGAAATCGCCGACGACGAAGACGACGCGGTGCCCAGCGTCCTGGAAATGCTTCATCTTGCGGATGACGACCGTATGGCCGAGGTGGATGTCGGGAGCGGACGGGTCGAAGCCGACTTTGACCGTCAGGCGCTTCTGGCCGATGCGGCGACCGAGCTCCTCCTCCTCGATGAGATCGACGGCTCCGCGCTTGAGGATCTCGAGTTCGGACGAGCGGGAAGTCACGGCGGCCCAGAATAATACGGGCGTTTCGGGCCCGGGCTTAGAGGGGGGTTAAGGGCCGGCTCGGCGGGGCGTCGCGCCGTAGACTCCGGGCGATGAATACTCTTCAAAAAACACGACTCCGTGCGTTCGGTCGATTTCTCCCCGCGGCGGCGCTCGCGCTCCTCCTTGCGCCGCCGCTTCTTCTTCACGCCGAGACGTTGACGATCCCCGCGGTGACGTCGCTGCCCGTGGGAACGGCAGCCTCGCCGTTCTTCTCGGACGTGCGCGTGTTCAACACGTCGTACACGGCGCCCGTGTCGGTGACAGCGGTGTATCGCTGTTTTCTCGGCACGTGTCCGGGGGTCGCGCCGCAGACGACTTTTACGCTCGCCGCCCGGGAGTCGCGGGCGTTCGACGACATGATTCTGGCGACTTTCAACGCACCGGGGTCGGCGGGGGCGGTGGAGTTTACGAGCTCGGGCAGCGCGGTCCGTGTGACGAGCCGGTTGTTTTCGACGGCGCCGATTCCGACTGTGGGGATGTTCGTACCGGGGTTGAGGTCGGGTGAGGCGCACGCGGTGTCGGTATTGACGGGGCTGGCCAACGGGGCGTTTCGGACGAACGTCGGGATCTACAACGGCAACGACACGGGTGTGACCGTAACGATCAAGCTGTTCAACGGGACGACGCAGCTCGGGACGCAAACGGTGAACTTGGGCGCGCGGGCGGGGACGCAGGTCAACCGGATATTCGACGCGGTGGGTCAGGGGGGCCTGACGACGACCAACGCGTACGCAGTGGTGGAAACCCCGGGGCCGGCGGTCTTCAGTTACGCGGCGGTCATCGACAACGCCACGACCGACCCGATCCTCGTCACCGGGGCCGAAGACGAGCGGGCGCCGTCCGGACCGGGACCGTCGGCGCAGACGATCAACGTCACACTTTCGGATTACATCTTCGCACCCGGCACGTCCCAGCCGATCCAGGTGACGGCCGGCGCGGAAACCACGCTCTTCTTCGAGGCGTCACAGGGCTCGCACGCCTTCTCCGGCGTTCCAGAGCTCGGGATCGCCGGCAGCAACAGCATCTCGGCGGGCGTGGAAGACGACGGGTACGGCGGTGGAAGCCGGCCTCCGACGACCTACCGCGTCACGTTCACGGCGCCCGTGTCCGCGCGCGGCTCGACCTTCCAGTTCTGGTGCACAGTCCACGTTCCGCAGAACATGCGCGGAACGATCCACGTCAACTGACGGTCTCCGGAGCCCGGGCATGAGGAGAACCACGTTGGTTCTCTGCGCGGCCTTGTTCGTGCTGCCGCTCCTCCTTTGCGCGGACACGGTGACGTTGCCGGCGGTGACGTCGTTGCCTGTTGGCTCCGCGGCGAGTCCCTTCTTCTCGGACGTGCGGGTATTCAACACGTCCTATTCGTCGTCGGCCTCTGTGACGGCGGTCTATCGCTGTTTCCTGGGAGCCTGCCCGGCCGCGGCGCCGCAGGTGTCGTTCACGCTGGCGCCCCGGGAGTCGCGCGCTTTCGACGACATGGTGTTCGCGGCGTTCAACGCTCCGTCGTCAGCGGGAGCCGTGGAGTTCACGAGCGCCGGGACCGCGGTCCGGGTCACGAGCCGTCTGTACTCGACGGCGCCCATCCCGACCGTCGGAATGTTCATCCCGGGCCTTCGCGCCTCCGAGGCGCACGCGACGGCGGTCCTCACTTCGGTCTCCAACGGGGCTTTTCGCACGAACGTCGGCCTGTACAACGGCAACGACGTCGGAGCCGTCGCGACCATCAAGCTGTTCAATGGAGGGGCGCTCCTAGGCGTGCAGACGGTCCCTCTCGGACCGCGCTCGGGAACGCAGATCAACCGGATCTTCGACGCCGTCGGCCAGGGGGGCATGTCCACGACGAACGCCTACGTCGTGGTCGAAAGCGACGGCGCGCCGCTCTTCACCTACGCGGCCGTCATCGACAACGCGACGACGGACCCGATCTTCGTGACGGGCGCGGAGGACCAGCGGGGACCGGCCGGGCCGGTTGCGACGGCGACTCCTCCGCCTGCCGCAGCCACGCCGACCCCGACGCCGACGCAGGCTCCTTCCGCCATCACGGTGACGCTCACCGCCCAACAGTTCCGGTGGAGCTTCAACGGCGGCGTCAATACGTTCACCATGCAGGTCGGGCAGACCTACGAGGTGCACATGCGCAGCCTCGATGTCACGCACGGGTTTCCCGGAGTGCCGGCGCTCGGCATGGAGCAGAGGGCGCTCGAATCCGGGGCCGGGGAGATCATCCAGATCGTGCGGCCGACCGGCGCGCAGGTCGGGACCCACGTCTTCGCCTGCGACATCGAGTGCGGCTCGGGGCACGGCTTCCAGGGCTCGATCTCGGTCGTTCCGTAGCGGCTCCGATCGTGCGGGGATCAGACCCCGGGCTCTCGATCGTGCGGGATCTGACCCCTTCGGGATCAGACCCCGGGCTTTTACAATCGTAAACGCCGGCCGCCGCGCGGTCGTCTAATGTTGACCATGCGTCGAGCGCGCTCCCTCCCCGCCCTGCTCATCCTCGTTCCCCTGACTCTGACCGCGGAGACGTTGACGATCCCCGCGGTGGCGTCGTTACCGGCGGGGTCGGCGGCATCGCCGTTTTTCTCGGACGTGCGCGTCTTCAACACGTCTTACACGACGCCGGTGTCGGTGACCGGGGTCTATCGCTGTTTCCTCGGAGCTTGCCCAGGAGCGCCGCAGCAGGCGACCTTCACGCTGGCGCCCCGGGAGTCCCGGGCGTTCGACGACATGGTGCTGACGACGTTCAACGCTCCGTCGTCTGCGGGAGCGGTCGAGCTGACGAGCTCCGGCAGCTCGATTCGCGCCACCAGCCGCCTGTACTCGACGTCGCCGATGCCGACGGTCGGCATGTTCGTGCCCGGCCTGAAGAGCTCGGAAGCTCACCCGGTGTCGGTGCTGACGTCGCTCGCCAACGGCGCGTTTCGAACGAACGTCGGCGTCTACAACGGCAACGATTTCGGCGTAACGCTGACGATCAAGCTGTTCGACGGAGGAACGCAGCTCGGAAGCCAGGTGGTCGCGCTCGGGCCGCGGTCGGGAACGCAGGTCAACCGGATCTTCGACGCGGCGGGTCAGGGGAGCCTGACGACGACCAACGCGTACGCGGTGGTCGAGACGGACGACCCGGGAGCGGCCGTCTTCAGTTATGCGGCCGTCATCGACAACGCCACGACCGATCCCATTCTCGTGATCGGCGCGGAGGACGAGCGCGGTCCCACGCCCCAGTCGATCACCGTGAACGTTCGGGCGTGGGACTTCTCGCCCGGAGGGCCGAACTCGCCGCCGCTCGTCCTCATCGTCGGCACGACCTACGCGTTGACCTTCCACGACGTCGATCCGCCGGGCACCGCGAACCCGCGCCACGGGTTTCCGGGAATCTCGGAGCTCGGACTCCCCGGGAACGACGACATCTCCCCGGGCCACGATTTCGTCATCCCATCTTTCACGCCCCAGCCGTTCCAGCGCGGGACCCATCCCTTCAGCTGCACCCGGGAGGACTGCGGCGGCGATCCCGAGCAGCACCGCGGGATGATGGGCGCGATCATCATCCAGTAGCTGTCAGCTCTCAAGCTCTGCTGCCATGACGGTCCGCGGTCGCGTAGAATTCGCGCGATGGCGGAAGCGAAAGAAGCGCCGGAGAAGGACCAGAAGCCCGCGGACGACGACGAGGCGCGTGCGGCCGCCGCCGCGGTGAACCGCAAGCGCGCTCTGGTCGACTGGGAGGAGAAGAAGAAGCGGTGGCGCGAGATGGGGGTGCCGCCCGCCCTTCCCGCCGCCGGCTCCACCAAGAAATGACGCCGCCGGCTTCGACGCTCGAGGTTTGGAGTCCCGCATTTCCCGAGGGCGGCGCAATCCCGGCGAAGTACACGTGCGACGGCAAAGACGTCTCACCGCCGCTCTCGTGGAGCGGCGTGCCGGCGGGGACGAAGAGCCTCGCGTTGATCTGCGATGATCCCGACGCGCCCGCGGGCGTCTGGGTGCACTGGGTTGCGTACGACCTGCCGGCGTCGTCCACCGGATTTCCCGAAGCCGTGCCCCCGCGTGAGGAGATCCCGAGCGGCGGCCGCCAGGGAAGGAACGACTTCCGGAAGATCGGTTACGGCGGTCCCTGCCCGCCGAGCGGAACGCACCGCTACGTGTTCACGGTCTCCGCGTTCGACCGCACGGTCGGACTCCCGCCCGGCGCGACGAAGGCGCAGCTTCTCGCGGCCATGCGCGGCCACGTCCTCGCGGAGGGATGGCTCACCGGGAAGTACTCACGGCGCTGAGCGGCAGCGAAGCGGAGAGCGGCCCGGAGGCCGCTCTCCGGCGGCTCGAGGACCGGATCGTCTCGTGCCGCCGCTGCCCGCGCCTCGTCGCCTGGCGCGAAGAGGCGGCGCGGCGCGCTCCGCGACGCTTTCGCGGCGAGCGGTATTGGTCCCGACCTCTTCCTCCGTTCGGAAACCCGCGCTCGCGTCTTCTCATCGTGGGACTCGCACCGGCGTCCCACGGCGGCAACCGCACCGGCCGCATTTTCACCGGCGACGAGTCGGGGAATTTTCTCTTCCGCGCGCTGTACGCGGTCGGGCTCTCGAACCGGCCCGAGTCGATTCGCGCGGGGGACGGGCTCGAGCTCTTCGGCGCTCTTCTCTCGGCGGCGGTCAAGTGCGCCCCGCCGGACAATCGACCGCTCCCGGAAGAGTTCGCGAATTGCCGCGAGTATCTGATCGAGGAGGTGGCGTTGCTCCCGCGACCCCGCGTGCTCGTCGCGCTCGGTCGCCTGGCCTTCGAGTCCTGCCTCATCGCGCTTGCGCAGACCGGAGCGCCGCGGCCGCGCCCGAAGCCACGATTCGTCCACGGTGCGCGCTATGAGATCGGCGACGCGGTGCTCTCCGCCTCGTATCACCCCAGCCAGCAGAACACCTTCACCGGCCGCCTCACCCAGCGGATGCTGAGGGCGGTGCTGAGGAGGGCGGCACAGGAGGCAAAGAGCCTCTCGGCATAGACAACGCCCTCACCCCCGGCCCCCTCTCCCAAGGGAAGAGGTTCAACCTTCGGTAGTTTAGGGACGGCTCGGCGTCAGGTCCGCGCCCGGTGGCTGCCGGTCTCCTCCGAGACCTTCTCCATCACCTTCTCGACCTCTTCGCCGATCTTGTCCCGGTTCGACTGCGCGGACGCGCGCGCGAGATCCGCCGTCGCGATCACGCCGATCAGCCGCTTGCCCTCGGTGACGAGGACGCGGCGCACCTGCGCCTCCTGCATCTTGCGGCTCACCTCGTGGATGTCCGCGTCCGGGCCGACCGAAACGATGTCGGTCTTCATCACTTCCGAGGCTCGAACCTCCGACGGCCGGCGGTCCTTCTCGCCGAGGTACAGCGCGATGTCCCGATCGGTGACGACTCCGGCGGCTTTCTGATCGCCGTTGCCTTCGGTGATCGGCACGATGCCGACGTCCTCTTTTCTCATGACTTCGAGCACGCTCTCGAGGTCGTCCTCGGGCCGGCGCGTGGTCGGATTCGGCGTCATGACATCCCTGGCCTTCATGTGGGTGCTCCTTTCCCTAGTGGACACCCTTTCTATGCAGGAAGCATTCCGGCCTGGCGGGTTCAAAGTTCAAAGTTCAAAGTTCAAAGTTCAAAGAGGAACCCCTTGGCTCCGCTGACCTTGAACCTCGAACCCTGAACTATTTTTTGAACAGCCGCTCGAAGGCCGCGCGGGCGTCGTCGGGTGTTTCGACCGCCTTCGTTCCGGTGAGATCGAAGGATCGGGCGGGCGAGTAGAGCGGACAGGTGTTGCGCGCCTTCTTGGAGGGGATGCGCTCGGGGATCGGCCGGGTGCATTCGAGACGCGCCGAGGTGTCGAAGTAGGCGCACTGCGAGCACGCGTGGAGATCCGCTCCGCACTTGGCGCACGTCGAATCGAACCGGACTTCTTCGGGATCGCGCCGCTTCTCGCCGCACGCCTTGCACGCGAACACGACCGCCTTGTCCTGGTCGGCCCCGCGGCCCCTCGGAGCGCCTTCGGTCCGTCCGGGAGCATCCGGCCGCGGACCACGAGGGCGAACCTCGTCGGATGAATCCTGGTAACCGCGGTGCCGATATTTTCGATCGTTCATGGCTGAGAACTGAGAACTACTTTACCTTCATCAAGAACGGGTACGGATTCACCGGCTTTCCCTCCCACCAGTGCTTCTCGGGACCGAGCTCGAAGATCGCAAAGTGCAGGTGCGGCCTGTTCGGCGGCGCGTTGCCCGTGGTCCCGACGGAACCGATCGGGTCGCCGCGCGCGAGGTACTGGCCCTCGTGGAGCCCACCCGCGTAGCGATCGAGGTGTGCGTAGTAGTAGCTGTGCGTGTCGTCGCGATCGAACTGGTAGATCGTCAGGCCGCCATGCTTGCTCGTGAAGAGCTTCGCGATTTTCCCCTCGTCGACGGCGACGACCGGAGTCCCGCGCGGCGCGAGAATGTCGATCGCCTCGTGCCTCCGCGAGCCTCGCGCTTCGTCGAAGTTGTCGCGCAGGTCGAGCGCCTTCGCGCCCACGACGGGCATGGCGAGCGTCCGTCCCTCGAGCGTGCTGAACGCCGAGGAAAGAGACGCGGCCGGCGGAGTCTCGGTCGTCTCTGCGCCGGGCGTTGGCGTGACGGCGAAGGCGCCGGTCGCCGTCGGCGGAGTGGCCGTCGCCGCCGGGAAGGGGATCGTCGCGAGGGGCGGCGGCGTCACCGCGAGGGTGGCCCCCCTCAGGTCGGCGGTCGTCCGCGACGCGAAGTGCCCGGGCACCAGCCCTCCGGTTCGCCACAGCACGTAGTAGGCCGCGAGCGCGCCGAGGAGAAGACCGGCGACGAAGAGGACCGCTCCGCGGACCCCTACTCCTGGAGGTGTGCGGGAGTCCCCGGCGCCACCATCTGCGCGAGCTCCGCCGCGTCCCAGTTCGTCAGCCGGATGCACCCGTGCGACTGCGTCTTTCCGATCGTGGACGGTTCGGGAGTTCCATGGATGCCGTAATGCGACTTGGAGAGATCGATCCAGACGACGCCGACGGGGTTGTTCGGCCCCGGCTGGATCGTCGCCTTCTCATCATTCGCATCCGCATCCCAGAAGAGATCCGGATTGTAGTGAAAAGGGGGATTCCTCGAGACCCCGTTGACCTTCCAGTTGCCCAGCGGCAGCGGATCGTGCTCGCTGCCCATCGTCGCGGGGTACTGCGCGATGATCTTTCCCTCGGCGTCCAGGGCCGCCACCGTCGAGGTGGTCTTGTCGACGACGACTTTCGCCGCCTTCTCGCCTGGCGGCGCCGTGTGGACGTTCGGAACCAGGATCTCCTCGCCCGCTTTGTCGAACGATTTGCCCGCGTTCAGTTTCCGGAGGAGCTTCGGGCTCGCGTGGAACTTTTCCGAGAGGAGCTCGAGAGGGCTCGAGTAACCGAGGTCCGGAAGCGTCGCCTTCTCGATCATTTCCTCGGGAATCTCGTGAAACGGACCGGCGACGTCCTCCGGCCGGATCGCGTAGCGCGCGAGCACGGCCGCCCGATCCGCGTTCAGGGCCTTCCACGCGGCCTCGTCGATCATCCCGCTGCCGATCCGGCCGTGCGCCTTCTGGAATCCTGCGACGGTTCTCACCATGTTGCGTCCAAAGACTCCGTCGATCTCGCCGGGTGAGAAGCGGGCGCGGTCGAGCAGCACCTGCACGCGCAGGACCGCCGTTCCCGAGGAGCCGCGGCGCAGAGGAGGCGACGTCTTCGCGTCGTTGGCGGCCGAGACGCCGAAAGACGCCACCGGCGTCGGCCTCCGCGCCGGGACACGCCTCCGGGACTTCTTTCTCGGGGGCTCTCCCATGAGCGTCGCGGCGACGAGCAGCGCGGCGATCACGGCGAGCATTTTCGGTTTCCTCATGAGCGGCTCCCTTCTCCGGGACTCCTCCGTCCGGAACACCCGACTTCAAAAGGGATGCCAGTGACGCGGGCTAGCGGGTGGTTGCAGACGCGCTGCGAGTCCGCGGGCTCGGGACGGGCTCCGCGACGATGACGAGCCGCTTGGGAGCCGGGCCGATGTAGGTGAAGGGATAGCACGTGATGAGCGTCAAACGCGGCGTCTTCGAAGGGGCGAGCACGCGCACCGTCTTCGGCGTGACGATCTCGCGGGAGACGACCCGATAGCGCCGCACGCCCGACGACGGAGTGTCGAGCTCGATCATGTGGCCTTTGCGCAGCCAGCCCAGATGGCGGAAGTGCGCGTCGCGGTGCGCGGTGATCACGCAGTTCTCGTAGGAGCCGTCCTGACCGGGCATCGCCGTTCCGGGGACGTGGCCGGGGCCCTTCTCGAGCGTCGCGTCGTCGGCGCCGGCGAACACGACCCAGTCCATCCGCGCCGACGGAATCCGGAGGTGCCCGAGCGGCTGGCCGACCGGGTAGTTCGCCGCCGGATTCCCGTAACCGCTTCGGGGCAGGTCGTCGCGTCGAGCAGGCGGGCTGTCGGCTTTCGTGGAAACGGTCGCGTAGCCGCCGGCGATACCGCGGCGGAGCGCGTTTGCTCCCTCCTCCTGCGCGCGCGCCCCGCGCAAGTAGTGAAGGGCGACCGCGCCGAGCAGCGCCGCGCCGGCCACGATCAGGAGTGCGGAGAGGGCGCGGCGGGAGGTCATGCCCCGGGAACGTTCCTCAGTCGCGTCGCGCGCCCAGGAAGCGCAGGAGGAAAAGGAACAGGTTGACGAAGTCGAGATAGAGTGCGAGAGCGCCCACCACGGCGCGGCCCGCGACCTGGTTGTCGGGCGTAACGGCCGCCATCGCCTTCAGCCGCTGCGAGTCCCATGCCGTCAACCCGGTGAAGACGAGAACTCCGACCACGGAGATGCCGAACTGCAGCCCGGGCGCCTTCCAGAACAGCCCGACGACGGACGCCAGCACGAGGCCGATCAGGCCCATGAAGAAGAACTGCCCGATTCCGGCAAGGCTCCTCTTCGTCGTCGTGCCGTAGAGAGCGAGCGCTCCGAACATCGCCCCGGCCACGACGAACGTGGTCGCGATCGATGTACCCGTAAAGGCCAGGAGGACGACCGACAGCGTCGCGCCGTTCAGGGCCGAGTAGATCAGGAAGAGCATCGCGGCCGTCCGCGCGGCCATCCGGTCGACGCGAGCCGAAAGGCCGATCACGAGCCCGATCTCTGCGACGATCAGGATGCCGAACACCATCCAGTTCCCGAAGATCGCGGCGACGAGCGCGGGAGAGCTCGCGACGGCGAAAGCGGTCGCGGCCGTGATCCCGAGACCGACGAACATCCACCCGTAGACCTTTCGGAGGAATGCCGTGACGCGGTCGGCGCTGACGGTGAGCGCCCCCGCCTCGAAGGCGCTCCGGGGAGTCATTTCAAACCGATCCATTTTGGGGAGTCTCCTCTCTTTCGAAACCAGCGGTGGAGAAAACGATCGGGCTCCGCGGCGAATTCCGCGGCCATGTCGGCTCAATTCACCTTGTACTTGAGAGTTTCCAGGAACCTCAGTGCGATTGGATCCTCGGGGCTCTCTCCCAGCGCGCCCTCGAATTGCTCGATCGCCTGCGCCAGATCTCCCCGCGCGGCGTGCAGCCGCCCGAGGTTCAGATACGGATAGTGGCGCGGCTCGTATCTCTGCGCTCTCTTCGCCTGCTCGAACCAGGGGACCGCCTCTTCGAGCTCGCCCTTCTGCATCAGGTAACAGCCAATGTCGTTGTAGGGGTTTCCGAAGGCGGGATCGGTCGCGATCGCCTTGCGGCACTCCTCGATGGCGTCGTCGATCCGCCCCTGGAATGAGTACGCCCAGCCGCGAAAGGTGTACGCCTCGGCGGTGGGCTCGAGCTCGAGCGAACGCGTGAAGAGCCGGATCGCCTCGTCGACGTCGCCCATCAGGAGCTTCGAGGTGCCCTCTTCCCAGAAGCCGAGCGCCTCCTCGCGTTTGTCCGGCATCGCATCGATTCTAGCCGTTACTCGCCGAGGCGCTGGCCGAGCGGAAGGCGCGTCGCGCCGGCGTCGGCGGAAGCCGGACCGACCGACTCGGTCTCGCGTTCCTCGGCGGGCATCTCGCCCGGATTCAGGAACAGGTTCGCCTCCAGCCCGTACTGCCTCGTGTAGAGGTCGAAGTACCGGCCTCCGCGAGCGAGTAGCTCCCGGTGGTTCCCGCGCTCCACGATCTCGCCGGCCTCGAGCACCAGGATCGTGTCCGCGTTGCGGATCGTCGAGAGCCGGTGCGCGATGACGAACGTCGTCCTCCCCTTCATGAGCTCGGCGAGACCCTCCTGGATCGCCGCCTCGCTCTCGCTGTCGAGGGAGGACGTCGCCTCGTCCAGGATCAGGATTCTCGGGTCGGCGAGGACGGCCCGGGCGATCGCGACCCGCTGCCGCTGGCCGCCCGAAAGCTTCACCCCGCGTTCGCCGACTACGGTGTCGTAGCCCTCCGGCAGCTCGCGGATGAAGTCGTCGCACCGGGCGATCCGCGCCGCCCGCAGGACGTCCTCCCGTGAGGCCTCGGGCCGCGCGAAGGCGATGTTCTCGAGCACGGTCCCGTCGAACAGGAAGTTCTCCTGGAAGACGACGCCGAGCTGCGTCCGGTAGTCCGCGAGCCGCACGCGCGACAGATCCCGCCCGTCGACACGGACGGTGCCCGACGTCGAGCGATAGAAAGCGGCGACGAGGCCGATGAGAGTGCTCTTGCCCGCTCCGGACGGGCCGACGAGCGCGGTCGAGGTTCCGGGCCGCGCCTCGAAGGAGACGTGGCGCAGGACGGGGACGCCCTCCTCGTACTCGAACGAGACGTCGTCGAACTCGACCTCCCCGACGATTCGGGGAAGCGGCTCGAGCGCCGCGTCCTTCGCGTCCTCCGGCGCTTCGTCGCGGATCTCCCGGATCCGCTCGAGCCCCGCGAACGCTTCCGTGATCTGGCTGCCGATCGAGACGATCTGGATCACCGGTCCGACCAGCATCCCGAGGTAGAGAGTAAACGAGAAGAACGAGCCGAGCGTCATGCGATGCGCGAGAACTTCGTGCGACCCGACCCACATGATCGCGACGCCGACCACTCCGAGGAGGAGCGTCGAAAACGCGGAGACCGCTCCGAATCCCGTCATCGTCTTCGCGACGTTCCGGAAGAGGCGATGCACGCCCTTCGTGAAGACGAGCGCCTCGCGCCGCTCCGCCCGATAGGCCTTGACGACCCGGATCCCCGAAAAGGACTCGGCCAACCGCCCGGAGACTTCCGCGTTGATCTTCGAGCGCTCGCGGAAGAGCGGCCGGAGGGTCTTGAAGGCATACAGGAGCACGGCGCTGAAGAGAGAGAGCACCGTCATCGTGATGACCGTCAGCTTCACCGAGAGGTAGAAGAGAATGCCGAGCGCCAGCGCGGCCGTCAGGAGCCCTCCGGCGACTTCGACGAGACCGGTGCCGACGAGGTTGCGGATTCCCTCGGCGTCCGTCATCACCCGAGAGAGGAGAGCGCCGGTCTTCGTCTGGTCGAAGAAGGCGACGGGCAGCGTGCTGACGTGACGCTGTACGCGGCGGCGCATCTCCGTGATCGATCGCTGCGCCGCGCGGCCGAGGATCTGCGAGAGCGCGAACGAGGTCACCGCCTGGACGAGCGTCGCGCCGCCCGCCGCGAGAACCAGGAGCGACAGCAGCTCGCGCCTTCCCTTGCCGATCACCTCGTCGAGCAGGAACTTCGTCGTGCCGGGCAGGACGAGACCGCAGATCCGGTTGACGGCGAGCAGCCCGAACCCGAGCGCGAGCCGTCCCCTCCGCTCGTGAACGAGCTCGGCGGCGTCGCGCATGATGACCTTGAACGGCGGCGTCTTCCGCTTCTTCTCTTCGCCGCCGGCGGCGCGCGCTGCGCGTCCTCCGCGACGATCGCCGCGCGGCAGCCCCGGGAGACCTCCGGGAAGACCCATCCTCCGAGACACGTCAGGCCGCTCCCATCGGGGACAGTCTAGCGGGAGGAGAGGACGGGGTCAGCTGAGTGGCGCCGTCTCGGAGCCGGCGTTCATACGGTCTTTGCCGCAACGACCAGAAAGTTCGGCGAGCCGAGGCGAAAGGGTTCTCCCCGCATCGAACCGCACGTTTCGAAATTCGAGAAGCCGGCGGCGCGCATCATGCGCAGGATCTCGCTCGCTGTGTAGATCCTGTGAACAGCCCGTTTGTTTTCCATGAGCTCGCCGCGTGTGATCGTGTAGAGGCTTTCCATCGTTCCCGTGGCAGGGTCGTACTGATTACGCGCGCGGAACTCGATTTCTCCGACCCGCATCTCGTGCGACTCGCGGAAGTTCGGAAGAAGAGATTCCGCTGCCTTGAAGTCCGCGAAAAAGCGGCCGCCGGGCTCGAGCGTTCGAGAGACCGCCCGAAGGAACGCCGCATCCCCTTCGTCGCCGAGGAATCCGAAGCTCGACCCGGCGCAGTACGCCGCATCGAACTCCGACTGCCATGGGAGCTCGCGCATGTCGGCCTGCCGCCACTCGATGTCGAGCCGCCGCTCGCGCGCGGCGTCCCGCGCCGCTTCGAGGAACTCGGAGGAAATGTCGACGCCGGTCATCCGGCACCCGCGCGCCGCGATCTCGATCGCCAGCCTCCCCGCGCCGCACGGCACGTCGAGAACGCGCGAGCCATCCGAGAGGCGCAGATGTTTTCCGAGGAATTCGATCTCGTCGCGCGTGACCTCTTCGGGCATCGCCGCACGCCAGAAGTCGACGATCAGACCGCTGAAAAAGTCCTTCCACCACAGGTCCGCCATTTGAGAGCTCTCCTGTCTGCCGCCGGGAAGCGGCGCTCGAAAGAATCGGTTTGGAGAGTCCGGCGCTCGTCGCGCCCTAGCGGACGGCGATCATAGGCAGCGCGGACACTCTACCGCGACCTCGCGACGTCTTTGAGCAGCCTCAGCACCAGCGCGGTCCAGCCCGTCTGGTGAGAGGCGCCGAGCCCCCGTCCCGTCTCGCCGTGGAAGTACTCGTGGAACAGGACGAGGTCCTTCCAGTGCGGATCCTTCGCGAAGCGCTCGTCGTCGCCATGGCACGGACGCCGGCCGTTCTCGTCGGGGAGGAAGCTCGAGGAGAGTCTCCGCGCGAGCTCGAGAGCGACCTCGCGGAGATTCATTCGTCGTCCCGAGCCGCGGGGCATCTCGACCGTGAGCTCGCTCCCGTAGTAGTGGTAGTACCGCTCGAGCGCCTCGATGAGCAGATAGTTCATCGGGAACCACACCGGACCGCGCCAGTTCGAGTTGCCGCCGAAGGTTCCCGTCGTCGATTCCCCGGGATCGTACGCGACCCGGTATTCCCGACCTTCCACCACGAACGTGTACGGCCGCTCGCCGTAGACGCGCGAGAGCGCACGAATACCGTGCGACGAAAGAAACTCGCTCTCGTCGAGCACGTAGCCGAGGACTCGCTCGAGCCGCTCGCGCGAGGGAATGGCGAGGAGCCGGTGGCGGTGAGCGCCGCCGACTTTCCGCTCCATGTAGGAGATGTGGCGGGCAAGGTCCCCGCGGTTGTCCAGGAACCACTGCATGCGTTTCCGGAAGCCGGGCAGCCGCTCGATGACGGGCTCCTCGAGGATCTCGACCGCGAAGAGCGGAACGATTCCGACCATCGAGCGGAGCTTCAAAGGGAAGTGCCGTCCGTCCACGTGAAGCTGGTCGTAGTAGAAGCCGTCTCCGTCGTCCCACAGGCCCGAGCCGCCGAGGGTGTTCATGGAGTCCGTGATCGCGATGAAGTGCTCGAAGAACTTCGAGGCGACGTCCTCGTACGCGGGGTCCTCGCTCGCGAGCTCGACCGCCATCGACAGCATCGTGAGGCAATAGAACGCCATCCACGCGGTGCCGTCCGCCTGCGCGAGGTGGCCGCCCGTCGGGAGCTCGCTCGACCGGTCGAAGACGCCGATGTTGTCGAGCCCGAGGAAACCGCCGGCGAAGAGGTTCTTCCCCTCCGGGTCCTTTCGATTGACCCACCACGTGAAGTTCAGGAGCAGCTTCTGGAAGACGCGCCCGAGGAAGACGCGATCCCGCGAGCCCCTCGCTCCCGTCATCTTGTAAGTGCGCCACGCCGCCCACGCGTGGACGGGGGGATTCACGTCGCCGAACGCGAACTCGTAGGCCGGGATCTGACCGTTCGGGTGCATGTACCACTCGCGCAGGAGAAGGACGAGCTGCTCCTTGGCGAAGTCGGGGTCGAGCCGCGCGAAGGGAAGCATGTGGAACGCGAGATCCCACGCCGCATACCACGGGTACTCCCACTTGTCCGGCATCGAGATCACGTCGCGGTTGTAGAGGTGCGTCCACGCGCTGTCGCGGCCGGACTTGCGCGACTCGGGGGGCGGCGGCTGGGCGGGATCTCCCTCGAGCCAGTCCTTGACGGCGAAGTGGTAGAACTGCTTCGTCCAGAGGAGACCGCCGTACGCCTGGCGCCCGACGTTCAGCTCTTCCCGGGCGATTTTCGGCGGGATCATCGGTTCGTAAAAATCGTCCGCCTCGCGCTTGCGGGTCTCGAAGATCCGGTCGAAACCGGCGAACGCGCTCTCCGGCGCCTCCTCCTCCGACGACAGGCGCAGCTTGAACGTCACCTCACCCCGCGCGGGGACCTCGAGCGCGTAGTGCACCGCGGCTTTCGTTCCGACTGCTTCGGGGCTGACCGCGTCGCGGCGGCCGTGCACGACGTACTCATGAAACGCATCTTTCAGGTAGGGCTGCGCGTTGGGCGACCCGAAGAGACGCTCGACGTTCGTCTCGTTGTCGGTCAAGAGGACCGTCGGCTCGACCGGCGCGCGGTCCGCCTGGAGCCGGAACCGGCCGAGTCCTGCGTGCTCCGCCAGGAGAGCGCCGCCGCCCACGCGTGAGATCCGCGGCTTGGTCCAGTAGCCTTCGCCGGTCCGCCCCCACGACCACGTGTTGCGGAACCAGAGAGTCGGGAGAACGTGGAGCGGCGCGGCCTCCGGTCCCCGGTTGGCGACCGTGATGCGGATCAGGACGTCGTTGGGAGAAGCCTTCGCGTACTCGACGAAGACGTCGAAATAGCGGTTGCCGTCGAAGATGCCGGTGTCGATGAGCTCGAACTCCGGATCGAGCCTCCCGCGCCGGCGGTTTTCTTCGACGAGCCACGCGTAGGGATACTCCGCCTGTGGATACTTGTAGAGCGCCTTCATCCAGGAGTGCGTAGGCGAAGATTCGAGGTAGAAGTAGCACTCCTTCACGTCCTCCCCGTGGTTGCCCTCCGGCCCCGTGAGACCGAAGAGTCGCTCCTTCAGGATGGGGTCGCGCCCGTTCCACAGCGCGAGCGCGAAGCAGAGGCGCCCCTCCCGGTCCGTGATCCCGAGAAGGCCGTCCTCGCCCCACCGGTATGCGCGGCTGCGGGCATGGTCGTGAGGGAAATAGTTCCAGCAGTCGCCGAACTCGGAATAGTCCTCACGCACCGTCCCCCACTGGCGCTCGGAGAGATAGGGGCCCCAGCGCTTCCAGTTCTTCTCGCGCCGCGCGTCCTCGTCGAGACGCTGCTGCTCGGCGTTCATCGTCGACGTCAGCGCGCCTCGCGCTCGAGAACAAACTTGCAGACGGGGCATGTGTGGATCTCGAGGACAACGCCACCCAGCGCGGCATCGGCGGCGGGATCGTCGGCGGCGCGCGACTGGTCGACCTTCTCCGCGTGGAAGTTCATCTCCGCGCCGCACTCCTGACAGCGGAGCTTTTGCCTTTTCGTCATTCGGACGCCTCCAGCACTGCGCGGGATCTGACCCCCCGGATCAGACCCCGGGCTCACTCGACTTGGACGTTCTCCCTTCCGTACCGCAGCACCTTCGCCATCCAGACGAGCTCTCGTAATAACTTTTCCAGGCGCCGACGATGCGAGTCGTCGAGAAGCGCCCCCGTGGCTTCGTCGAAGACTTTCCCGACCTTGCTGAAGTTGCCGTCCCAGAAGATGGTGACGAGCCCGAGCTCGCGCATGACCGGCAGGAGGTTCTCGATTGCGCGCGTCCCGCCCCACGGCCCGGCCGAGACGCCGACGATTCCGACCGCCTTGTGGACGTACTCCTTCAGGTTCGTGTCGAGCGCGTGTTTCAGCAGGCCGGGATATCCGTGGTTGTACTCGGGCGTCACGATGACGAGCGCGTCCGCCCGCATCATCGCGTCGGAGAAGACGGGATCCTTGATCTGTTCTCCCGCGTCGTCCGTCGGGAACGCGAGCTTCCGGACGTCGAAGAACTCGGTCTCGACGCCGGGGAGCCGCGCGACCTGCGAGTGAACGAAGTTCGCGACGTGCTCGCTCATCCGTCCCTGCCGGGACGTGCCGAGGATGACCGGGATGAAGAGAGGCTTTCCGGGAGCGGCCGAAGCTTCCATCCGTTTTCATAGTTTCAAGTTGCAGGGGACGAGTTCAAGGTTTAACCTGCCCTCGCAAATTCACCATTCAGGAGGTATCCGATGCGGAGGCTCCCGGGGCCGCGCTTCTCCGGCGTATCTGTGCTTCTCTGGGGACTCGGCCAGGCGGCGTTCACGCCCGATGTTTCGACCGCGCAGGGAGTTCGGGTGAGCGCGGGCACGATCGAGGACCGCCGCACGACCGGCGCTCTCGATCTACGTGCTGACGCCGAAGCTGTGGTGACCGAGCGCTTCGCTCTCAAGGACGTGCCGCTGCCGTAGGACTGAGGACTGAGGACTGAGGACAATGGACTGAGGACTGTCATGGCAGTCGCCAAGGTACATTTCGGCAAATGCCGCGTCAGTCCTTTGTCCTCTGTCTCCAGTCCTCAGTCGCGTCGTTCGTAGATGTTTGGAAACGTCATCTCCATGATCCGCTCGGGATGCGCGAGCTCCCGGAAACCCAGTTTGCGATACAGCGGATGCGCGTCGCGGGTCACCAGCATCCAGCGCCGCAACCCCTGGAGATCCGGGTGCGCGAGGATCGCCTCCATGAGCCACGTCGCGAGGCCGCGGCCGCGGTGCGACTCGAGCACGAAGACGTCCGCGAGATAGGCGAACGTCGCGGAATCGGTGATGACGCGCGCGAAGCCGACCTGGCGCGCCCCGTCGTAGAGCCCGAAGCAGAGCGCGTTGCCGATCGAGCGGTCGACGACGTCGCGCGGAATCCCCTTCGCCCAGTAGGAGCCGGCGAGAAACTCGTGGATCGCCTTGCGGTCGAGCCGCGAGCGGTCGGTCGAGATCGCGAGACCATCGCGCCTCCACTCCTGCGCGTTCTCTCTCGTCAAAGGTCCCTCCTTCGGATTTCCGGCACCTCGACGATTCGAATACCTCGAGCCGGGGTTTCGATCGTTCGGACGAGCGCCGCGATCATCTGGGGCAGTGTGACGAGCCCGATCCGCCTCGCGGTGTCGCGCGTCGGCGGCAGCCGCTCGGCGAGCCAGTAGGCCGGCAGGAGCAGGTACGGCCAGCGATGGCCGGGCCCGAGGACGTACCACGGGCGGAGAAACGTCGCGTTCATTCCCGTGGCGCGCAGGATCGCCTCTCCTTCCGCGCGAACGGAGGCGTATTCACGCATGATCGGCGGTGCCGGCTGCGCCACCGACAGGTAGACGAAATGCTCGACGCCGGCTCGAGCCGCCGCCTCCGCCGACGCGCGAACCGACGCCAGGTCCACCGACCGGAATTGCGAGGCTTTCGCCGGGCTCGGATGGGAGACTCCGACGAGCTGGACGAACGCCTTCGCGGGCGCGACGCGGCCGGCGAAGCTCTCTCCCCGCACGGCGTCGCCGGGAATCGCCGTCGCTCCGGCCGGCAGCCGGCGTTCCGATCCGGCGCGAACGAGAGCGGCGACCGAGTGCCCTCGTTTGACGAGCTCGGCGATCACCGGGCGGCCGATGTACCCGGTCCCTCCCGTGACGAAGACGTCCACGCTCGGAAGACTACTGAAACGGCGTGACCCCCTCAGGCGGACGGTGCTGGCGCGTTCCCTGAAAGCTGACGGCTGAAAGCTGATCGCTGAGAGCTTCTTCGAATGGCCGTTTCGCTCAAGCCGCCGCACCTCAAGCGATACAAGGACATCGCCGTCCTCCTCGTGAAGTACGGTCGCGCCGACCTCGCCAGGGGCATCGGCATGGAGGACGAGGATCGTCGGCGCCGCGCTTCTCATGCAGGTCCCCACCCGGTTCCGGATCTTCGGTTATCGCGGCCTCGCGATCCTCCTCTTCCTCGCGGCCGCCGTCGGAGGCGTCTGGCTCGTGGTCAGCATTCTCGTGCGCGACCGCGAGCCGCCCAAGCGACGGAAGTGACGGGCCGGCACGACCGGTCATCTGAGGGCCGCAGGCCCGAAGGATCTCTCCCTTCGCTTCGCTCAGGACTCGCTTCGCTCAGGATGACGGGAAGGTTGTTAGAGTAATCGCCGAGTAATTTCCCACATGGCGACTGCACAACCGAGCGAAGCGCACTCTCTCCACGGGATGACTGCCGTCCCGCCGGCCGAGCCGCGCGTGCATCCGATCGTCAAGCTCGACTACCGCGTCCGGATGATCGCGATGCTGGTCGTCGCTCTGATTCCGCTCTTTCACTTCCGCGGCCGTCCACCGCTGATCGCGCTCGCCGGGATGATTTTCACGGGGCTCGTCTGGCCTCACGTCGCATACCTCGCCGCCCGGAGCGCCCGCGACACGCGTGCCGCGGAATTCCGCAACCTCCTGATGGACTCGTTCTTCGTCGGTTGCTGGACCGCCGCGCTCTCGTTCAGTCTCCTTCCGAGCATCGTGATGATCGCGGCGGTCCACTCGGCGAACCTCTCCGTCGGAGGCCTCCGGCACGCGGCCAGGGCGCTGGTCGCGACCCTCCTCGGGATCCTCGTCGTGGGAATTCCGCTCCGGTTCGCCGTTCATCCCGATTCGACGCTCCCGACGGCCCTCTTCTGTATCGTCGGAATCCTGACGGTCACGACGGTCTTCGGATATTTCGGGCACCTTCAGACAAAACGTCTCCGGCTCGCAAAGAATGCGCTGGCCGAGCACAACAAGCAGATCGCCGAGCAGAACCGTATCGTCGAGCAGGCGCGACAGGCGGCGCTCGAGGCGAAGACGGCCGCGGAGGAGGCCAACCAGGCGAAGAGCGCATTCCTTGCCAACATGAGCCACGAGCTGCGGACGCCGTTGAACGCGATCATCGGGTACAGCGAGATGCTCGAAGAGGACGCGGAGGCCGCGGGGCAGAAGTCTTTCGTCTCCGACCTGCAGAAGATCCGTTCCTCCGGCAAGCACCTGCTCGGGCTGATCAACGGCGTGCTCGACCTCTCGAAGGTCGAGGCGGGGAAGATGAAGCTGTTCCTGGAGACGTTCGACGTCGCGAACCTGGTCGAGGACGTGACGGCGACCGCGCAGCCGCTCGTCGAGAAGACGTCGAACCGGCTCGAGGTTCGCGTTGCGCCCGACGTCGGTCAGATCCGCGAGGACGTCACGAAGGTCCGGCAGGTTCTCTTGAACCTCGTCTCGAACGCGGCGAAGTTCACCGAGAAGGGGACGATCGCACTCGAGGTCGTCCGCGAAGCCGACGTCACGGGGAGCTGGGTCGTGTTCCGGGTGCGCGATACGGGCATCGGGATGACTCCCGAGCAGACGGCGAAACTCTTTCAGGCGTTCACTCAGGCAGACGGCAGCACGATGCGCAAGTACGGCGGCACCGGTCTTGGCCTCGCGCTCTCCCGGAAGTTCTGCGTGATGATGGGCGGCGACATCAACGTGGTGAGCGAGGCCGGCAAGGGATCGACGTTCACGGTCCGGCTGCCGGGCGACATCGAGAACTACGACGGCGAGGCGACGTCCATCCGCGTTCGGCTCCCGGGCCGCCGCCCCGCTCACCCGCGCGAGGCGGCCGGGGTCCCTCCGAGCGGCAAAGTCCTCCTCTGCATCGACGGCGATCACGCCGTCCACGAGCTGATGGAGCGGCTCGCGACACGGGAGGGCTACGCGTTCGTCGCCGCCGGAAACGGCGAAGACGGCCTGAGACTCGCGCGCGAGAAGCCGCCGAACCTCGTCACGCTCGAGGTCGCGCTGCCCGGTATCGACGGGTGGACGGTACTGAAATCGTTGAAGTCCGAGCCGGAGCTCGCCGGAATCCCCGTCGTCATGGTGTCGATCTCCGACGACCGGGACCGGGGGCTCGCGATGGGCGCCTTCGATTACCTGGTCAAGCCGGTCGACCGCGACCGGCTCGCGGGAATCCTCGCCGCTTTCCGCACGGGCGCGGTCGCCTGAGGTCGCGAGAATGGCCAGAATCCTCCTGGTCGAAGACAACGAGATGAACCGCGACATGCTCTCGCGCCGGCTCGTCCGCAGCGGCTACGAGGTCGTGATCGCCGTCCAGGGGGAGGAAGGGGTGGCGCTGGCGCGCACGGCGTCGCCGGATCTCGTTCTCATGGACATGAGCCTCCCGGTCCTGGACGGCTGGGAGGCGACGCGGCGTTTGAAGGGCGATCCCGCGACGCGGGAGATCCCGGTCATCGCGTTGACCGCCCACGCGATGTCCGGAGACCGGGAGAAAGCGCGGGAGGCGGGCTGCGACGACTTCGATACGAAGCCCGTCGAGTACACGCGACTCCTCTCGAAGATCGAGGGTCTGCTCCAGAAGCGCAAGGCGGGCTGAGTCTGAGCCAACGAGCGCGGGGCCCGGAAAAGCTCGAGATCGAGCGCGAGGGCCGGGTGGAGCACGTGGCGGAGTTTCGAAACTTCATCGAGGACGCGTGCCGCCGCGCCGGGGCGGACGAGTCGGTCTGCTTCGACCTGAAGCTGGTCGTCGACGAAGCGTGCAGCAACGTCATCGTCCATGGGTACGAGGGGCGCGAGCCGGGGCGGATCGCCGTTTCGTTCGCCAGCAACGGGGACGAGATCGTCATCACGATCACCGACCACTCGCCGCCCTTCGATCCGACGGAAGCTCCGATTCCGAATCTGGATGCGCCCGCGAGCGAGCGCCGTCCCGGCGGGCTCGGCTGGCACCTCATTCGTGAGCTCGTCGATCGGATCGACTACGAAGCCGACGCGGAACGCGGCAACCGCCTCACTCTGGTCAAGCGGTTCGTGCCGCGTCAGAATCCGGACTGAACGGGACGGAGGGCCCATCATGGTGATCGTCGTGGAGAAGAGGGAAGTCGTGACCGTCGTTTCGATCGACGGCAGCGTCGACGGAACGACGGCGCGCGAGCTCACGGCCTCGTTTCGCGCGCAGGTGGCCGGCGGAAGCGCGCGCCTCGTCGGCAATCTCGCGGGGGTCGACTACACGTCGAGCGCCGGGTTGAGGGCGCTTCTCGAGACGGTCAAGGAAACGCGGCAGCACGGGGGAGACCTGAGGCTGGCCGCGGTGCGGCCGGAAGTGCTCCGCATTCTCGAGCTCTCGGGTTTCACGAGCATCCTGCAGGTCTTCGATGACGTCGACGCCGCCGTCGCGAGCTTCGCGGCGTAGGGCTCTCGACGTGGTCGGCGAGCTCAACGCCCTCACCCCTCGCCGGTCGCGCGCTTTCGCGCGACGCGGCCTTCGGCCGCGCCCGGCCCATGAGTAAGGCGAGGGGAGCCCCCTCGCGCTCCCCCGCTCCCGGGGGAGAGGGGAAGAACCGCGTCGCCGTCGTCATCGGCTCCGGCAGCGTGAAGTGCGCCGCGGCGCTGGGACTGCTGAAGGTGCTCGACCGCGAAGGGATCGCGATCGACCTCATCGTCGGGTGCAGCGGGGGCAGCCTCTATGCGGCCCTGATCGCGCTCGGCCACAGCGCCGCCGCGGCCGAGGAGATGACGCGCCGCCTTTGGACCCGCGAGCTCACGAAACGACGCAACTACCGTTCGTTCTTGAGCGCTCTTTTCCCCCAGATGTTCGGTTTCTCCGAGCAGTTCGGCCTCGTGGACGATGCGCTGATCCTCGAACGCCTCCGGGGCGCGTTCGGCGACAGCGTCTTAGAGGACGCGAGCATCCCGCTTTACCTGACGGCGACCGATTTCCACACCGGCGAGCAGGCGGTCTTCTCGCAAGGCAGCGTCGTCGACGCGATCCGCGCCTCGATCGCGATCCCGTACGTCTTCCGGCCCTGGAAGATCGGCGGGCACCTATATGTCGACGGGTTCCTCTCCGATCCGATGCCAGTCGGCGTCGCGATCAAGCACGGCGCGAACGTCATCGTGACGATGGGCTTCGAAAGTCCGTACCAGCCTCGCGCGACGTCCGTCCTGCGGTTCGCTTTTCAGCTGTCGAGCATCATGTCGAACAACCTCCTGCGCGCGAACTACGCGTTCCACAACCTCGCACACCACACGGAGATCCTTCCGATCATCCCGCAGTTCCGCGAGCGCATTCACCTCTTCGACACGGACAAGATCCCGTACGTGATCGAGGAGGGCGAGCGCGCCGCCGAGCAACAGCTGCCGTATCTCCGGCGCCTTCTCGCTGTAGCCGAGAGCTGAGCTGACGGAGAGCTCGCCGGCCCCGGCCCGGCTCCTCGTCGTCGACGACAACGAGCTGAACCGCGACCTGCTGTCCCGTCGTTTGAAGCAGCTCGGCCACACCGTCGAGATGGCCGTGAACGGAAGGGAAGCGCTCGAGAAGATTGCCGCGGGGGAGTTCGACCTCGTCCTGCTCGACATCATGATGCCCGAGGTCGACGGGTACAAAGTGCTCGAAACGCTGCGGGGCAACGGAACCCTCGATCAGTTGCCCGTCATCATGATCTCCGCGGTGTCCGAGATCGACAGCGTCGTCCGCTGCGTCGAGATGGGCGCAACCGACTATCTCCCGAAGCCGTTCAACCCCGTGCTGCTCAAGGCGCGGGTCAACGCGACGCTCGAGAAGAAGCGGCTGCGCGACAAAGAGCGGCTCTGGGCGAAGAGCATGGAGCGCGAGCTCGACATCGGCCGCGAGATCCAGGCGAGCTTTCTCCCCGACGAGCTGCCGCGTGTGGCCGGGTGGGAAATCGCGGCGAGATTCTCTCCGGCGCGCCAGGTGGCGGGCGACTTCTACGACGCCTTCCCGTTGGGGTCAGGCGTGCAGATTGGCATTGTCGTGGCCGACGTCTGCGACAAGGGCGTCGGCGCCGCGCTCTTCATGGCGCTGTTTCGCAGCCTCATTCGCGCTTTTGCTGAGCGGGCGTTCGCGGATTCCTCCTCGTCGGACCCGGCGCGCATCCAGTCGACGATCGTCTCGACCAACGACTACATCGCGCGCACGCACGGGAGCGCGAACATGTTCGCGACGCTCTTCTTCGGCGTCCTCGATCCGGC
>DASYUL010000099.1:0-23908 GCA_036001245.1 Thermoanaerobaculia bacterium | reverse complement strand
TATCCCCCAAAAAGCACGAGCGTTCGCTTTGCCGCGACCCGCGGAGTCCTGTCGGGTCTGTCCCGTGTCTCCCCCGGCACCGCCGCGCGCATTGCGACGGTCCTCTTTCGCAGGCCGCCGGGTCGTCGCCGTTCCGATCTGCCGCGCTCCGCGTTCGATTCGGGCCAGCGCGTCGACCTCCGGCTGGACGGCCGCCGGCTCGCGGTCTGGAGGTGGGGCAAGGGTCCGACGGCTCTGCTCGTCCACGGCTGGGGAAGCCGCGGGGCGCGGCTGGGCGATTTCGTCGCGCCACTGACCCGCGCGGGTTTCTCGGTCGTAGCGTTCGACGCGCCCGGCCACGGCGCTTCCGGGGGACGGCTTTCGTCGCTGCCGCAGTTCGTCGCGGCGATCCGGGAGATCGGGGAGCGTCTGGGTCCCCTGCACGCGGTCGTTGCCCACTCGATGGGCGGCGCCGCCACGACGCTCGCGATGGCCCGCGGCCTCGACGTCAAGCGGGCGGTCTTCCTCGCGCCGGCCGCCGACCCCGCCGGATACAGCGAGCGGTTCGCGTCCGTGCTCGGTCTGACCGACGACGTCGTCTCGCGCATGAAGCAGGGTCTCGAGCGGCGCTTCGGATTCCTCTGGAAGGACTTCGACGTGCTCGCCGCGGCGGCGACGCTCGCCGCTCCCCTGCTCGTCATCCATGACTCGGACGACCGGGACGTGCCGCTCGCCGACGGCGTCTCGATCGCCGCCGCGTGGCCGGGGGCCCGGCTCGTCACGACGAACGGGCTGGGACACCGCCGGATCGTTCACGATCGCGCGGTCGTCCTGCGCGCGATCGCTTTCCTCACGGAAGAGGAATCCGCAACCCGGCTCTCCGGCCGGGCGTAATACTGTCCGGGCGCCCGCCCGGTCACGCGCAAATCCGCGACGAGGAGGAACCATGGCAACCATGGAAAGAGATGGCCGCCGCCTCGAGACCCGCATCATCCACGCCGGAGAGCCGCAACCGCGCATCCAGGGCGCGGTCGCGATGCCGATCTTTCAGTCCGCGATGTTCGAGTACGCGGGCGAGACCGACTACCACGACCTGAAATACATCCGCCTGAACAACACGCCGAACCACGTCGTGCTCCACGCTAAGCTCGCATCGCTCGAGAACGCGGAGGCCGCGCTCGTCACCGCGAGCGGGATGGCCGCGATCTCCACGGCGCTCCTCTCCTTCCTTTCGACCGGAGACCACGTGCTCGCGCAGAGCTGCCTCTACGGCGGGACGCACGACTTCCTGACGCGCGACTTCGCGTCGTTCGGGATCGCCTACGACTTCATCGACGCCGATGATCCGTCAGGCTGGGAGGCGAAGCTTCGGCCGGAAACGAAGGTCGTCTACGTCGAGACGCTCACGAACCCGCTCCTGGAGCTCGCGGACCTGGAGGCGATCGCGACGTTCGCACGGGCGCGGGGCCTGGTGTCGATCATCGACAACACGTTCGCGACGCCCGTGAACTTCCGGCCGCTCGAGCACGGCTTCGATCTCTCCGTGCACAGCTGCACGAAATACATGAACGGCCACTCCGACATCGTCGCCGGAGCGGTGATGGGGCGCGCGGAGCACGTCGATCGGATCAAGCGCAAGCTCGACCACCTCGGAGGATCGCTCGACCCGCACGCGGCGTTCCTCCTCCACCGTGGGATCAAGACGCTGGCGGTCCGCGTGCGTTACCAGAACACGAGCGCGCTCGAGATCGCGAAGTTCCTCGAGTCGCGGCCCGAGGTCGCGCGCGTCAACTACCCCGGGTTGTCGAGTCATCCGCGGCACGATCGCGCGAAGCGGCTCCTCGCCGGATTCGGCGGAATGCTGTCGTTCGAACTGAAGGGAGGCGCGGCTGCGGCGAAACGCTTCATCGCCGCGACGAGAATCCCGATCAAGGCGCCGAGCCTCGGCGGCGTCGAGACGCTCCTGACGCAGCCGGCGTTGACGTCGCACGCGGGAATGTCGAGCGAGGACCGAAAGAGGCTCGGCATCACCGACGGGCTCGTGCGGATGTCGGTCGGCCTCGAGGCGACCGAGGACGTCATCGAGGACTTCGAGAAGGCGCTGGGAGCCTAACGATCCGCGTCTGGGACACGCTGCGCGAGGCCGTCCGCGGCTCGCACCGCGACTTCACCGAGGGACCGATCGGGCACGCGGTCATCCTGCTCGCGATCCCGATGGTCGCGGAGATGGTCATGGAGTCCGTCTTCGCGATCGCGGACATCTTCTGGGTGTCGAAGCTCGGCGCCGACTCCGTCGCGACGGTCGGCATCACGGAGTCGATGCTCGCTCTGATTTACGCGGTCGCGATCGGCGTGTCGATCAGCGCGACGGCGACGGTCGCGCGGAGAATCGGCGAGAAGGACCCGGATCACGCGGCGACGGCGGCCGTCCAGGCGATCGCGCTCGGGATATCGCTCGCCGTTCCGATCGGGATCGCCGGGGCGCTCCTCGCTCCGAAGCTGCTCGCGTTCATGGGCGGCTCGCCCTCGCTGGTCGCGACCGGCTGGCGCTACACCGCGATCATGCTCGGCGGCAACGTCGTCATCATGCTGTTGTTCCTGATCAACGCGATCTTCCGCGGGGCGGGCGACGCCGCGATCGCGATGCGCGTCCTGTGGTTCGCGAACATCCTCAATATCGTGCTCGGACCATGCTTCATCTTCGGCATCGGCCCGTTTCCGAAGCTCGGCGTGACCGGAGCCGCGGTCGCGACGACCATCGGCCGCGGGAGCGGGGTCCTCTACCAGCTCTGGACGCTCCGGCGGGGGCGCGGCCGCGTCGTGATCGAGCGGCGGCACTTGAAGCTCGAGCCCGCCGTGATGCTGCGGATGCTGCGCCTGTCGGGCAACGCGATGTTTCAGATCCTGATCGGCACCGCGAGCTGGATCGGGCTCGTGCGGATCATCTCGCGCTTCGGGAGCGCGGCGCTCGCGGGCTACACGATCGGAATCCGGATCATCGTGTTCGCGCTGCTCCCGTCGTGGGGAATGTCCAATGCCGCCGCGACGCTGGTCGGACAGAACCTCGGCGCCGGAAAGCCGGACCGCGCGGAGCGGTCGGTCTGGATCGCCGGCTTCTACAACATGATCTTCCTCGGCGTCGTCGGCCTGATCTTCGTCGTCGCCGCGCCGATCCTGATCCGTTTCTTCACGAGCGATCCTGCCGTCGTCCCCTATGGCGTGCAGTGCCTGCGGTACGTGAGCTACGGGTTCCTGTTTTACGCGTACGGCATGGTGCTGACGCAGGCGTTCAACGGCGCCGGCGACACGTGGACCCCGACGTGGCTGAACCTCTTCGTGTTCTGGCTGTGGGAGATCCCGCTGGCCTATCTGCTCGCGAACGTCCTCGGCTGGGGCCCGCGCGGCGTGTTCGTCGCGATCACGGTCGCGTTCTCGACCCTGGCCGTGGCGAGCGCCGCGCTCTTCCGCCGCGGCCAGTGGAAGCTGAAGAAAGTCTAGACGCCCGTTTCCCCGATAGAATTCGGCAACTCGGGAGTCGGCTTGAGCAATCGCTCCGATCGCGCCGCGGATCCAGCCGAAACAGGGCCGCTCGAGGGAACCGACGGTGGACTCCTTCTCGCCGATGGAACCATCGCCGGACTCGTCGGTGCGGCAACGATTGCCCTCTGGTTCCTGGTCGTGGATACCTTTCGCGGGCATCCGCTCTACACGCCGAGTCTTCTCGGGACGGCGCTCTTTCGGGGTCGTGACGCACTCGCGTCGCCGGAGGCCCATGCGATCTCCCCGCTGATGGTCGTGCTCTTCACGCTCGTGCACGGACTGATCTTCGTCGTCACGGGACAGATCGCCGCGCGGCTCGTCCGGCTCGCGGAAAAGAACGCCAACTACGGGTTCGGAGTCATCCTCTTCCTCGTCTTTTTTCTCTCCGGGTTCTTCTTCGTCTCGATCGTCTTCGAGGCGGAATTGCTGCGCGCGCTGACCTGGCCGGCGGTGCTGGCAGGGAATCTCCTCGCCGTGACCGCAATGGGGATTTATCTCGCCCGCCGCCATCCCGGCTTCCGAATGCTGCCTTGAACCGCCGACGGACGCTGGAAGCTCAGGCAGGTCTGAGCCGCCGCTCCAGGACGAGCGCGGTCAGGTCGTCCTGGATCGTCGGCACGGACACTTCCCTCACGTGGCGAAACAAGTCGTCGAGGAAGTCGGACGGCCCGACTGAGTCGGAGCCGGCCAGAAGGCTTTCGAGCGCCGGATATCCCATGGGCTCGTCCGTCGCCATCAGCGCTTCGGGGAGCCCGTCGGTCAGGAGAAGAATTCTCTCGCCGGGCTCGAGGCGGCCGGAGAGCGCCTCGTATCGGGACTCGCCCCGCGCCCCGAGCGGCATCCGCTGTCCCGGCACGGACAGCGTCCGGAGAGGTTTCCCGGCGGCGAGCTGGTAGGGGTCCGGCAGGCCCGCGTTGCCGAGTGTGAACGCGCCGCTCGTCTCGTACTTGAGATACGCGAGCGCGACGAACTCGCGGGGCCCGAGATCAGCCGAGAGCTTGCGATTCAGCTCCCCGAGCGTCTCTTCGACGGTTCGGTCCGCCGCGATCAGCGGAAGCATCGCCTTGACCGACGCCATGACGAGGCTCGCCCCGATTCCTTTGCCCGCAACGTCCGCCACGACGATGCCGACCGCGCCGTCGGCCAGCCGGAAGACGTCGTAAAAGTCCCCGGCGACGAAACGCGCCGCCTCGTTGCGCGCCGCCAACCGGTAACCGTCCCCCTCGATCTCCTGCGGCGGAAGAAGGCATTGCTGGATTTCGCGCGCGAGCTCGAGCTCCTTCTCGGCGAACTCGTGTTCCTTCAGGCGCACGACGCTCTCGCGAAGGCGGTTCTCCAGCACCCCGAACGCGTAGAAGACGAGCCCCACGGCAACGGCGATCCCGCTGGAGGTCAGAGCGATCAACGGCAGGAACGATCGAACGCTCGACAGGGGAACGAGGGACGTCGCCGCGGAGATTCCGGTCGCGATCGTCAGGCCGAGAAGTCCCCCCACGAAGTAGAGGGCCGCCAGAAGGAGCCTTCCCCCCTCCGGGTGACGCGCGAGCCAGCCGCTGAACGCCCGCGCCAGGATGTGACAGCACGCGTTGATGAGGAGACCGCTCAGGCCGCCGTAGGTGAGCAGGCGGAGGCGCCATTCGGGCGAGACGTCGAAGGTCGTGAGGAACGTGACGGCGACGCCGATCAGAACGGAGATGACGGAGCGGCGGAAGAAACGCGACGGGCTCACGGCCTGAGGGTCCAGGGCGCGAGCGGATTCCGTCATCGCGCCGAAACGTTCGCGACCGCTTTGTGGATCGCGCGGTCGAGCGAGCCATCTCTATCGACCCCGGCGACGTCGGCGAGGGCGAACCACGCCGCGCCCGGAGCGAGCGCGCCGCCATCCTCCGTCGTCAGCAGGTAGCGGACGTCGTAGTGAACGTGAGCGGGCTCCGTCCCGAACGCCGGGATCGGGTGGACGTCGAGATCCAGGATCGCGTCGCCGAGAGGCGATTCGAGCCGCTCGATCCCGGTTTCCTCGCGAGCTTCGCGCAACGCCGTCTCGAAGACGGAAGCGTCCGACGGCTCCACGTGGCCGCCGGGCTGAAGCCACCGATCGACCTTGCGGTGAAAGACCAGCAAGAAGCCGTCGGCCGACGGCCGCGTCACGATCGCGCTGGCGGTGACGTGTCCCACCGGGTCGCTTCTTCGGAACGGGTCGGCGCAGGCGAGAAACGTCCGGATTCGGGAGACTGCGCTCTCGTCGTACGCGCTCTCGACGGGATACGTGCCGAGCGCTCCCAGAAGAGCCTCGCGCCGGGCGCTGCTCACCCGGCGGATTATCTCTCCCCGCGGAACTGCTTCTTCTTCGAGCTCCGCGAGCGGGAGCCGCTCCGCCGGCGTGCCATGCATGTGCCGGAGGAGGAGCAAGTGCGATTTGCCGCGCGCGTTACGGACGGAACGGAAGAAGTTGGGGAAAGCGGAGACGACGGCCTGCGGCCGCCTGGATCTCGGAGAAGGGAACCGCCCACAGCTCGACGCCGGAGACTCCGTCGATCGCGGCGAAATACACGCGGCCTCCGGCGCGCGTGAAAGAGCGCGGACGCGAGGAGCCGGGTCCGGGCAGGAGGTCCTGGATCATCTGTGTGCCGGACTTCGTTCCGTTGGAGACCCACGGCTCCTCGCCGTTCCTTCCGTCGTCCGCGGAGTAGACGAGGATCCCTCCGGCATCGGTGAGGTTCGAGGGGAACGAGCTCGACTCCCCGGGATTCGCGTCGCGGACGAGGAAGGTGCCGGCTGGCGAACCGTCGCTCCGCCAGAGCTCGATACCATGCAGGCCGTCGTCCGCGGCGAAAAAGACGAGGGCCTGAGCCGCAGTGGGTGGGGTGTATCGAAGGCCGTTCGCCGGAAGTCCACTTGCGGGACCGGTAAGAATGTCCTCGACCAGCGTCGTGCCCGTCTCCGTTCCGTCGCTCGTCCAGAGCTCGTATCCGTGCGTCCCGTCGTCCGCCACGAAAAAGAGCCGGCCGCCGACGGACACCAGGCTGCGATACGCCATGGCCCGGAACGCCTTCACGAGCCGCGTTCCCCCGGCCGTGCCGTCGCTCGACCAGAGGCCGGCATTCGACACGCCGTCGCTGACGGCAAAGAAAAGCCGGGGTCCGAACTGAAAGAGGTCTGACAGGATCCGATATCCGTCGAAGAGTGGGAAGTCCGAGACGAGCACGGTTCCCGCCTCGGTTCCGTCGCTCTTCCACAGCTCTCCGCCCCGCGCGCCGTTGGGCACGACGAAGAAGAGCGTGTCGCCCACGGCCGCAAGCTCCGCCACGCCATTCGACTCGGGCCCGGGTCGGACGTCCTTGACGAGCCGCGTGCCCGCCGGGGTTCCGTCGGTCACCCAGAGCTCCGGGCCGTGCTCGACGTCCGCGGCGCCGAAAAAGAGCCGGCTGCCCGCGGCCGTCAGCGTGTACGGCGCGGAGAACGAGAAACCGCGATGCAGGAGCACCGTTCCCGCGTCGGTCCCGTTGGTCTTCCACAGCGCGGGAGTTCCCGCCTCGTCCCCGGCGCCGAAGTACAGGGCGCCGCCGAAAACGGTGAACGGAGGCGTGTTGAAGCCCGCGTCGAAGAGACTGAAGACGGCGCGCTCGGTGACCCGGTCGGTCCCCTCCGCGCTGCCGTCCGAGCGCCACAGCCTCCGCCGCTCCGAGGTCTCGTTCGCGGCGAAGAGGACTTCGCCGCCGAAGGCCGTGATCGAGCGCGGGTCCGAAGACGCGGTCTGGGCCGGCTGCAGGATCGCGAGCCGCGTCGTGCCCGGCTCCGTCCCGTCCGTCCTCCACAGCGAGTAGCCGGAGGCGTCCGTGGCGGCGAGGACCAGGACGCCTCCGACGCTTCCGAAAGCGATCGGTGTGGAGCCTTCCGGTCCCGGTTGGATTTCCTTCACGAGTCGCGTGCCGGAGAAGGAGCCGTCGCTCGTCCAGAGCTCGAATCCGTGGACGCCGTCGTTCGCCGCGAAGAAGAGAAGATCGCCAAGGGCACCCAGCCCGTAGGGATAGGAGCTTTCTCCTCCGGGAAGGATGTCGCGAACGAGAGAGGTGCCGCCCGGCGTTCCGTCGCTCCTCCAGAGCTCGTATCCGTGCGTGAAGTCGTCGATTACGAAGAACAGAAGTGGTCCAGCGGCCGTCAACTGGTCGGGGTAAAAGCCGCCGGATCCCGGAGAGATGTCGGCGGCTCGAACGGTGCCCTCAGTCGTGCCGTTCGTGACCCAGAGCTCGCGGCCGGTAACGCCGTCTTCCGGGGTGAAGAAGAGCTTTCCGCCGGCGGACGTCAGAGGCTGGGACGACACACAACCGCCCACCGCCCCGGGCCAGATGTCGCGGACGAGCGTCGTTCCCTCGACTGTGCCGTCGCTTTTCCAGAGCTCGGTTCCCATGCCGCCGTCGCTCGCGAAGAAGTAGGCCTGCCCCTCGAGCTCGACCAGCGACCGCGGATAGAACGGCATGGGAAATCTCGTGCCGACGTACTCGACGGCGAACGATCGGAGGAGGACGGTCCCGCCGGACGTGCCGTCCGACGCCCAGAGCCCCACCGGCCTGGCCGGATCGTCGCCGTACGCGAAGAAGAAGAGGCGGTTCCCGGCGGCCTTCAACTCGTAAGGATAGCCCTCCGCAGGACCGGGCCGGAGGTCCGAGACGAGCGCCGTGCCGGACGTCGTCCCGTCCGTCTTCCAGAGCTCCGTCCCATGGATCCCGTCGTCAGCGCGGAAATAGACGGCACCGCCTAGGTTCACCAGGTAGCCCGGGTCCGAGCTGGCGGGCCCTGGATTGATGTCGGCGACGAGCACAGTCCCCTCCGGAGTCCCGTCGCTCTTCCACAGCTCGCGGCCGTGAGCTTCGTCGTACCCCTGAAAGTAGACGTCGCGGCCTACCGCGGTGAGCCAGAACACCGACGGCCGGACGGCGACGATCCGTGTTCCTGCGGAAGTTCCGTCGCTCGTCCAGAGGGCCCAGCCCCCGACGGTCGTGACCGCGAGGAACATCCGATCTCCCGCGACGACGGCCTGGGAGACGGACGCACTGAACTGGGGACCGACGTTGATGTCCTCGACGAGGTAGGCCGGGCCGCTCGCGAACGAGCCCACCACCCCGATAAGGCCCGCGGCCGCGGCCGCTTTGAGGGAAAAGAAGTTCACGGTTGCGCTCTGTACGGTCTACAGCCGCCCGCCGTCGGGGAACATTCCTCGAGCCATCGCGTATCTGGTGAGTGGTTTACCTCCAAGAGCGGAATCCACGGCCACTGGAAGGATCTCGATTCAATTGAGGGACTTATGACCAAGAAAAAGAAGCGTTGGATCGTGCTCGGCGCCCTCGCGGTGATCGTCGCGGGCGGGGCGGTCGTCGCCATGCGGGCGAAGGACAAGCCGAAGGGCGCGGGAGAGCTCCCGTTCCGGCTCGGAAAGGTCCAGGCCGAAGACCTCCAGGTCTCGGTCCGGGAGGTCGGCGTCGTCGATCCGGTCACGAAAGTCGACGTCAAGTCGCCGGTGTCGGGTCGCGTCGTCGGACTGCGGGTCCGCGACGGAGCGGTCGTTCGCGTCGGCGACGTTCTCGCGGAGATCGAGCCCGACGTCAACCAGGCGCAGTCGCTGTCGGACGTGAAGGCCGGCGTCAGCGAAGGGACACTCAGGCTCCAGGACGCCGACCGCGAGCTCGCCTCGCAGAAGGCGCTCTTCGACTCCGGGTTGATCGGCGGCGAGGCGTTGAAGATCGCGCAGAACAAGCGCGACCTGGCGGCGTCCATCCTCCGCGCCGCGCAGATGCGCTACCAGATCGTCCAGGACCGCGGCATACCGATCTCCGGCAACGCCGCGTCGCAGAAGGCGCGCGTCACGAGCCCGATGAACGGCGTCGTGATCAAGCGGGGCGTCGAGCTCGGTCAGACGGTGACGTCCGGAGTGTCGTCGTTCAACGAGGGGACGGCGCTCTTCACGGTCGCGGACCTGAAGTCGCTCATCATCCGGGTCAACCTGAACGAGGTCGACATCGCGAAGGTCGAGGTTGGGCAGCCGGTGCGCATCACGCTCGACGCGTACCCGCAGAAGGTCTTCACCGGCAAGGTCAGCTTCGTCGCCCCCGCCGCGGAGCTCGTCGAGAAGATCAAGGTGTTCAAGGTCGAGATCGCGCTCGACGAGCTCGGCGAGCACTTCAAGACCGGGATGAGCGCGAACGTCGAGATCCTCGGGACGAAGCGCGACAAGGCGGTCTCGATCCCGCTCGAGGCGCTCCAGCGGCGCGAGGGCGAGACGGTCGCGTTCCGCCTGAAGGCGAGCCTGAAGCCGCAGCAGATCGCTGCGGCGCGCGACGGGCTCTCCGGTCGCAGCAAGTTCATCTGGCTTGCGGATCACTGGAAGGAGTACTACGACGTCGTGCCGGTGAAGGCAGGCGTCGCGACGCTCGAGCGCGTCGAGATCCTCGCCGGGTTGAAACCCGGCGAGCAGGTGTCTCTCGAAGACCCGACGAAGAAGAAGATCGAGAAGGACGAGGACGACTAATCGTGATTCCAATCATCGAGACAACGGACCTCACGAAGACTTTCGGGGGCAACGGCGTTGCGGTTCGCGCACTTCGCGGCATCGACCTCACCGTCGAGCGCGGCGAGTTTCTCGCGCTCATCGGGCCGTCGGGGTCCGGCAAGTCGACGTTGATGGCGATCCTCGGATGCCTCGACAAGCCGACGAGCGGCAGCTACGCGTTCGACGGGGAGCGCGTGGACGGGCTCTCGAACGCCGAGCTCGCGCGAATCCGCAACCACAAGATCGGCTTCGTCTTCCAGCTCTACAACCTGCTGCCGAAGGCGTCGGTGCTGCGCAACGTCGAGCTGCCGATGCTCTACGCCGGAGTCCGCCGCAAGGAGCGCCACCGCCGAGCGATGGAGCTGCTCGAGCGCGTGGGCATCCCGGAGAAGGCGAAGTCGTTGCCCTCCGCGCTCTCCGGCGGACAGCGGCAGCGCGTCGCGGTCGCGCGCGCGCTCGCAAACGAGCCGGCGATGCTGCTCGCGGACGAGCCGACCGGCGCGCTCGATTCGAAGACGGGCCACGAGGTGCTGGAGCTCTTCAGCGAGCTGCACCGCCAGGGCAACACGATCCTGATCGTCACGCACGACCTTTCGATCGCCGCGCTCGCGAGCCGCCAGGTCGAGATCCACGACGGCCGCGTCGCCAGCGAATCCAAAGTCGCCTGATGTTCTCCGGCGCCTTCCGCGAGCGAGTCCGGAACTCGTGGGTCGAGATGCGCGAGAACCCGGCGCGCTCGGCCCTCCAGGCGCTCGGCGTCATCCTCGGCGTTGCGGCGGTTCTGGGTGGATTCTCGATCTCCGACAGCCAGCGGCGCCGCGCCGACGATCTGTACGTGCGCCTGGGCGGTCTGGACAAGCTGAACGTCCAGCCGAACCCCATCGTGAACGACGGTCGCCCGTCGGCGCTGCAGACGGCGAACCTGGGGCTGCGCGCGCAGGATGCGTACGACGGGATCGACCTCGACCGCGAGGTCGTGGCCGGCGCGAGCCAGATCAAGTCGGCGCAGGCGCGGGTGCGCTCCGCGTACGCCGACCAGGAGCGCCGGGTCTCCGGCATCGGCGGGGAGTTCCTTGCGACGGAGGGCTACGAGGTCGCAGAAGGGCGCGGTTTCTCGAACGAGGACCTCGCCTACGGCGCGCCGGTTGCAATCCTCGGGACGGAGGCCGCCGCGGTCTTCTTCCCGCACGGCGACGCGCTCGGGTCTACGATCCGCGTCGGCGACGTCCCAGTGAAGGTCGTCGGGCTCTTCCACGAGCGCGTGTTCCGCTTCCGCAAGAACCAGAACAACATTTTCCGCTGGCGCAACCGCATCATCGCGGTGCCCGCGACTCTCGTGACGCGCCGCTTCGAGGGGGACGCCTACCAGCGGCTCGATCGCGTGACGTTCAAGATGCGCGACGTCGACGTGATCGCGAAGTTCTCCAAGAACCTTTCCGGCCTGCTCACCGCGAACCACCGCCTGCAGCAGGACTTCCGCCTCGACGACGTCAACGCCCGCATGAAGAGGCGGCGCAGCCAGAACGAGGCCTACAACATCATTTTCTGGCTTTCGGGGATCCTCTCGATCCTCGGCGGCGGCATCGTCAACGTCAACATCCAGATGGCGTCGCTGAAAGAGCGCGTGCGGGAAGTCGGCGTGAAGATGGCGATCGGCGCGCCCGGCAAGGAGATCTTCAAGGAGATCATGACGGAGGCGCTGCTCGTCTCCGGGCTCGGCGCAGTCGTGGGACTGCTCGCGGGGATCGGCTTCTCGAAGATCATCACCGGCGCGATCGGGATCCCCCTCTACATGGACCCGAAGAGCTTTCTTTTCGCGTTCCTCCTCGCGACCGCGTTCGGGTTCCTGTTCGCCCTTTACCCCGCGTTCAAGGCCGCGCGGCTGTCGCCGATGGAGGCGCTGCGCTATGAATAGCGAGGCCGCCTCCGTCTCCCGTCTCCCGTCGACCGTTTCCCGGCCAGCCTCTCCTCCTCTGTCTCTCGGGGCGCGGCTCGCGCTGTACGGAGAGGTCATCCGGACCGGATTCATCGAGCTCTGGGCGCACAAGCTCCGCTCCCTCCTGACGCTGACGCTCCTCATGCTCGGAGTCTTCGCGCTCGTCGTGATGACGTCGGTCCTGGACGGCGTCATGGACAAGGTCGGCACCGGCTTCGCCGGCATGAGCTGGGACGGAACGATCATGGTCGCGCCGAAATCGCCGGAAACGACGGAGGAGCAGAAGCGCTTCGCGATGAGCCCGGGGCTGCGCTACGAGGACCTGCCGCGGCTGACGGCGCCGCACCCGAAGGCGCTCGCGTTCCTGCCGCGGGCCCAGAAGCGCTCGGCGGTGCGCGTGCCCGGCGGCACCGAGCGTCTCTGGATCGTCGGCGTCACACACGACTACGCGCAGTGGATGAACCGGCCGATCGGCATCGGTCGCGGGTTGACGGAGGACGACCAGCGGCGCCGCAGCACGGTGGCCGTCGTCGGCGCGACGCTCGGCTCGAAGCTCTTCGGCGGATCCGATCCGGTTGGCCGCGACATCACGGTCGAAGGTATCCGCTTCCGGATCGTCGGGATCCTCGCGACCGGCCAGATCTTCAGCGACGAGAACTACTACGACGCGAACGGCATCCTGATCCCGATCGAGACGTACATGGACCGCATCGATCCGAAGCACGAGCTCGTGCACGTCGCCGTGAAGCTCGCGTCGAAGAAGGACCTCGCGGAAGTGTCGGCGACGATGATCGGCCGCGCCAAGCAGGCGCACCACAACATCGAGGACGTGGAGGTCACCGACCTCGCGGAGGAGCTCGCGCGTTCCTACCAGAACTTCCTCGACCAGATGCGCGGCTGGACGATCGTTCTCATGAGCCTCGCCGCGACGGTGCTCCTCGTCGGCGGGGTCGGCGTGCTGTCGGTAATGCTGATCTCGTTCTCCGACCGCCGCTACGAGATCGGCCTGCGCAAGGCGATGGGCGCCTCGGACCACGAGGTCTTCATCCAGTTCATCCTGGAAGCACTGGTGCTCGCCTGCGTCGGTGCGTTCGCCGGGACGGTCGCCGGCGCCGCGGTCTGCCAGGCGCTGTCGCCGAAATTTCCCTATGGCCTGATCGTGAATCCCGTCGGCTTGTTGATCGCTTGGACGACGGCGCTCGCGCTCGCCCTCGTTTTCGGCATGTATCCCGCGATCCGCGCCTCGCGGCTCTCGCCGATGGAGGCGATGAGATAGAGGCGACCTGCGCACGAAGCAAAAAGCCGGGCAGCGCCCGGCTCTTCGCTTTCTCGGCTGGCGTCGATTCGCTACTTCTTGGGGACCGGAGTCGGAGCGGGAGCCATCGTCGTCGACTTGTGGTGATGCATCGTCTTTCTGTGATGCTTACGCGCCCGCTTCTTCTTCATCGTCGTCGCGGTCTTCTTTTCGACGGTCGTTGAAGGAGTGGGTGCCGCCGCAGCCTGAGCGATGAGACCCGCCGGGACGGCCAGCACCCCGACGAGCGAGAGAACCCGAACGAGGGATCGTTTCATTTGTCGCCTCCTCGAAGCGCGCGAGAGATTCGCGCCTTCGCGAGGGCACACGCTATTCGCGACCCCGTGAACGAGGGATGAATGCTCCGTCCGGAAGCCCCGCGCCGCTCTCGTCTCCCCACTCGCAGGGTCGGGGTGAGGGGCGCGTTTTTTGGGCCAAAACTTTTTCGAAAACGCCACGTCTAAGCAGACGGTGTCGCTCCACGAAGGTATTCGTACCTGCCTCGCAGTATCCGTGCTCCTCGCCGCTGCGGCGCTCGGCGCGGCGAACCCCGAGCAGGGAGTGCCAATCCCGATCACGCGCGCGAGCGGGCCGATCGTCGTGGACGGCAACCTCTCGGACCCCGGCTGGGCCGGTGTGACAAAAGTAACCGCCTGGTACGAAACGAACCCGGGAGACAGCGTCGAGCCGAAGGTCCAGAACGTCGGCTACCTGACGTACGACGAGAAGTTTCTGTACGCCGGGTTCGAGTTCGCGGACCCGGAGCCGGGTCAGATCCGCGCGCCCTACGGCGACCGCGACAACGTGCCGAGCTCGACGGACTACGGCGGGATCATCCTCGACACGCAGGGCGAGGCGCGGCGGGCGATCCTCTTCCTCGCCAACCCGCACGGGATCCAGTACGACGCCAACACCGACGACGCGAGCGGTGAGGACGACTCGCCCGACTACTTCTGGGACTCCGCCGCGCGCATCACGCCGCAGGGCTGGGTGCTCGAGCTGCGGATCCCGTTCTCGTCGCTCCGGTACAAGAAGCAGGACCCGCAGCAGTGGAACATCATGCTGTATCGGAACCACCCGCGACAGTTCCGCTACCAGTTCTTCTCGACGAAGCTCCCGCGCGGCGGAACCTGCTTCATCTGCCGCTCGAACCCGCTCACTGGTTTGACCGGGCTGCCCTCTGGGGGACATCTCGTAGTCGCACCGTACGCGACCGCGAGCCAGGACGCGTTCCCGCGGGACGAGCTCGGCTCCCCGCTCGAGAACGAGTCCATCGAGCCGGACGCCGGGGTCGACGTCAAGTGGACGCCGGGCGTGAACACAGCGATCGACGCGACGATCAACCCGGACTTCTCGCAGATTGAGTCCGACGTCGCGCAGATCGGCGCCAACGAGCGGTTCGCTCTGTTCTTCCCGGAGAAGCGGCCGTTCTTCCTTGAGGGGATCGAGCTCTTCTCGACGCCGATCAAGGCCGTCTACACGCGGACGATCACGTCGCCGCGGTGGGGCGCCCGCGCGACCGGAAAGATCGGGCACACCGCCTACACCGCCCTCGTCGTGGACGACCGCGGCGGCGGGAGTGTCATCCTGCCGGGTCCGAACTTCTCCGACCTCGCGGACCAGGATTACCGCATGATCGCGGCGATCGGCCGCGTGCGGCACGAGCTCGGGCAGTCTTTCGTGAGCTTCCTCGCGACGGACCGCGAGATCCGCGACGGCGACGGCGGCGGATACAACCGGGTCTTTGGTCCCGACTTCCGCTGGAGCCTCTCCGACCAGGACACGATCACGGGGCAGATCCTCTTCTCGAGCAGCAAGACGCCGAACCGTCCGGAACTCACGGGCGAGTGGAACGGCCAGAAGCTCTCGGGCCACGCCGGCCAGATCTGGTGGTCTCACTCCACCCGCACGTTCGACTTCTTCACGCAGTACAACGACTTCGGCGACGAGTTCCGCGCCGACAACGGCTTCATTCCCCAGGTCGGGTTCCGTGAGAACTACGGCGAGGCGGGCTGGACCTTCCGCCCGACCGGGCCGGTCCGGCGGCTCCGGACCTACCTCATCGCGGACTACCAGGCGCAACAGGACGGCGCGCTAATCTTCCGGCAGATCTCCCCCGGCATCGGGATGGACGCGCTTCTGAACTCGTTCGTCCGGCTCCGCGTCGGCTTCGACAAGGTTCGCGCCGGCGCGAGGACGTTCGACCGCACGCAGCTCATCTACCAGATCGAGGCGTTCCCTTCGCGCGTCTTCAACGGGTTCGGGGTCAACGGCTGGATCGGGGAAGAAGTGGACTTCGCGAACTTCCGGCCGGGAACCGGATGGAGCCTGAACGGGTTCGCGGTCGTCCGGCCGACCGACCATCTGGAGCTGCGGTTCGACGGGAGCCGTCGTTATCTCGACGTGGACGCGGAAAACGGTCGGAGCGGGCGTCTCTTCACCGCGTCCGTCGCGCGCCTACGGACACAGTACACCTTCACGGCGCGGGCGTTCGTCCGGGCGATCGGCCAGTACGTCTCGACGAAACGGGACTCGTCGCTCTACACGTTCGACGTCGACTCCGAGAGCCGCGACTTCAGCGGGTCCTTTCTCCTCGCTTACAAGCTCAACTGGCAGTCGGTCGTGTTTCTCGGCTACGGCGACACGCGGACGCTTTCCGACAACGACCAGCTCGAGAAGTCCGGCCGGCAGTTGTTCCTGAAGCTCTCTTACGCGTTTCAGCTGTAAGTCGCTCTCGGCTCTTGGCTGACTGGGGTCAGGCGTGTATCTTGGTAATTTCCGGCCAAAATACCAAACTACACGCCTGACCCCAGCATCTCCGCCAGAGCGCGGATCGTGAGCGGTGAGCACCCTTCCGCCTTGTTGTTCACCAGGACCGAGACCGGAATGCCGGCGTCCGTCGCGGCTCGCGCCAGAGAAACGACCTGCTCTCTCATCTCGGGATTCTGGTCGGTGAGACGGCTGAACGGCATCATCTCTTCGCGCCGCTCTCCGTAGGTCGTTCCCGGCCGTAGCAGTAGGCGGATGACCGCGAACGACGCCGAGCTCACCGGAATCGCCTTCGCCTGCTCCGCCGGCATCGGCATCGCGGTGACGTAGTTGTAGACGTGCGCGGCGCCGTGGGCGGCGAGCGCATCGCGATAGTCCGCGGTCAGGAACGTCGGGTCGCGCAGCTCGATCGCGTAACGGAAGTCCTTCGGGAGGTCGGCGAGGAAACGCTCCAGCTTCCCGGCGAACTCCGGCGCGGACATCCGCAGGGACCTCGGCGCGGGAGGGAACTGCAGGATGAACGGGCCCGCGTGCTCGCGGAAGACGTCGCGGAACGGCCCGAGCATCTCGTCCTCGAAGAGACGCGCGTTCAGGAACTCCGGGTTGGGCTCGCCGGGGCGGCCGCCGGAGCGCGCCGGACGCGCGGCCGACGTGACGAGCTCGAGCGCCTTCGCGCAGCAGGGAAACGCGGGAGGGAGCTGTTCGGAGTAACGGACGAGGTCCTGCGGCGGAATCGGCGCGTAGTAGCTGCGGTCGATGCCGACCGTCGTCAGCAGCGGATGGAGCGCGTACTCGCGCAGCCCCTCGCGTGCGAGCTCGGTGACCTTCGTGACGCGCGAGTACACGATCCCCGCCCAGTCGGGAAAGCTCCAGGAGCTCGTGCCGAAACGCACGCCGGCCGGCAGGCGCGCCGCGATGACTGACGCTTCGGCGTGCTCCCGCGCGAGCCGGTCGGCCTCGGTCGACGAGGGTCGCGGCGGCGGAGGCGGACTTTCGCCGAAGAGATCCAGTTGTTGTTTCCTGCCCTCGCTCACGCGGCGAATTCTTTCACCGGCGTGGTAGCTTCCCCCGCAGCTCCGCTTGAAGACGAGCGCAAGAAATCCGTGGTTCCGCGGCGGCGACGTGAACGCGTTCTTCGCGCTCATGTTCGACAACGTCGCGAACCTCGTCATCCTCGTCGCAATCCTCGTGGGCGCGTTCCACTTCCCGAAGGACCTCGTCCTCCATCGCATCGTCCCGGGCACGGCGGTCGGCGTTCTCGTCGGAGACTTGATCTACGCGTGGATGGCGAGGCGCCTCGCGCGCCGCACGGGACGCGACGACGTGACCGCGATGCCGCTCGGCCTGAACGCGCCGAGCGTGTTCGGGATCTCGTTCGCGGTCCTCGGGCCGGCGTACATCGCGACGGGCGACGCCGTCCTCGCCTGGAAGATCGGCATGGCGGTCACCGTGCTGGTGGGGCTCTTCAAGATGAGTCTCTCACTTTCGGGGAACGCGGTCCGCTCGGCCCTCCCGCGCGCCGGCCTCCTCGGCTCGATCGCCGGCGCCGGCCTCGCACTGATCGCGTTTCTGCCGCTGCTCAAGGTCGTCGCGAACCCGATCGTCGGCTTCGTCGCCATGGGCGTCATCCTCCTGACGTTCGTCGCGGGCGTGCGCCTGCCGTGGGGGCTGCCGGGGGCGTTCGTGTCGGCGCTCGTCGCCGTCGCGCTCCACTACGGGCTGGCGGCGCTCGGGATCGGTCCTGGGGCGAACGCCGCCGCGGCGCCGACGGTGACGACTGCTGCGGCTCTGACGTTCGCCGTCCCGTGGCCCACGTTCGAGTTCCTGGGCGGGCTCTCGCTCGCGTGGGCGTACCTCCCGATCGCGCTGCCGTTCGCAGTGATGACGATCATCGGCGGCATCGACAACACGGAGAGCGCCGCCGCGGCCGGCGATGAGTACGACACGCGCGCGATCCTCGTCACCGAGGGGTTCTGCACGCTCGTCGCGGGACTGTGCGGTGGCGTCGTCGAGAGCACTCCGTATATCGGGCACCCGGCGTACAAGAAGATGGGAGCCGGCGCGGGCTACGCGGTCGCGACGGCGCTCTTCGTCGGGTTGGGCGGGATGCTCGGGTACCTGCCGTTCCTCGTCGACTGGGTCCCCGCGGCGGCGGTCGCGCCGATCCTGATCTACATCGGGCTGGAAGTTCTGGGCCAGGGCATGCTCGCGACGCCGCCGCGCCACGCGTTCGCCGTCGCGCTCGCAATTCTGCCTTCGGTCGCGTTCCTGCTGTCGCTTGAGATGGGATCCCTCGTGGCGGCGGCCGGGCCCGCGCTCGCGAACCTGACGGGCGAGGTCGGTGAGACGTTTCGCGCGGTGAAGATCCTCGGGAACGGCTTCATCGTCACCGCGCTCCTCTGGGGCGCCGCGACGGCGGAGCTGATCGACCGCCGATTCCTCCGCAGCGCGACGTACTTCTTCGCCGGCGCGATCCTGTGCCTCTTCGGCGTGATCCACTCCCCGACCGCGCAGGGCACGTTCTTCCTTCCCTGGAAGATCGCCGACCCGACCCCGTTCACGTTTGCCGCAGCGTATTTCGGTCTCGGACTGCTGGTACTGGCCGCCCGTGGGGTCAACGCTGAATCGCTGCATTGGGGTCAACGCTGAATCGCTGCATTGAGGTCACCCTGAATGCAGCCCTGGCACGAATGCAGTGATGCAGCGTTGACCCTAATCCGGGAGCGCCACCCGGATCTTTCGCCCGAAGCGCTCGGCATGGCGGCGGATCGCTTCGGTGTCGAGGGTCCGAATGCGCCGGCGGTCCATCAGCACCCGCCCCTCGACGATCACCGTCTCGACTGCGTCGGATCGGGCGGAGTAGACGACGTGCGACACCGGGTCGAACAGCGGGAGCGCCGCCGGCGAGGAGAGGCCGAGCACGACGACGTCCGCGCGCCTGCCCGGCTCGAGCGAGCCGACGCGGTCCTGCATGTGGAGAGCCTCCGCGCCGCCGAGGGTCGCCATCCGCAGGACGGCCCGGGCGGGCGCGGCCGTCGGATCGAGCGTCGCGACCTTGTGTAGCCGCGCGGCCGAGCCCATCTCGCCGATCATGTCGAGGTCGTTGTTGCTGGCGGCGCCGTCGGTCCCGAGCCCGAGCCGCACCCTCTCGGCCAGCATCTTCCCGATCGGTGCGACGCCGCTCGCGAGCTTCATGTTGCTCTCGGGGCAGTGGACGACGCCCGCTCCGCTCTTTGCGAGCAGCGCAATCTCGTCGTCGTCCACGCAGACGCAGTGGGCCGCGACAAGCCGCCCGTCGAGCGCGCCGACCGAGGCGAGGTGCCGGACCGGAGTCGTGTCGAACCGCTCGCGCACCATCGCGATCTCCGCGGGTGACTCCGCCAGGTGCGTCTGGACCGGTGCGTCGAACCGCTGCGCGAGTCTCATCGTCTTTCGAAACGTCTCCCGCTCGACCGTGTAGCAGGAGTGTGGGCACAGCGACGGGGTGATCCGCGGATGGCCGCTCCAGTCGGAGAGAAACTTTTCGGCGCGCGCAAGTCCGTCGGCCGCCGTTTGCGAGTCCGGCGTCGGCACCTCGAAGATTCCCTGGCCCGGCACGGCGCGGAGCCCCGCCTCGTCCGCCGCGCGCGCGACCTCCTCTTCGTAGAAGTAGCCGTCGGCGAACGTCGTCGTACCGGAGGCGATCATTTCCCAGCACGCGAGCAGCGCTCCCCAGCGGACGAACTCGCGCGAAACGAAGCGCTTCTCGATCGGGAACATGTACTTCGTGAGCCACGTCATCAGGTCGACGTCGTCTTTGGCGCCGCGCAGGAGCGTCATCGGCGCGTGCGTGTGGGCGTTGACGAAACCCGGGAGGATCAGCCCGCCGCGGGCATCGATCGAGCGCCGGGCGCGGAAACGGGATTCGATCGACCGGCGCGTTCCGACGGCCGCGATCGCGCCGTCCGAGATCGCGACGGCTCCGTCCTTGACGACTCTCTCGCCGGCATCCATCGTCAGCACCGTTCCGCCGACGACAAGAAGATCCACGCGCTCGGGTTTTCTTGATTCCACAGGGGTCATTCCGGCGGATGGATCATCGTAGAGCGCATCGTCTTCGCCTTCCCAGGCATCTGCGAGCCGTCGATTTGCGAGCTGCTTCCATTCGAGCTCTTCGAGATCCTCGTTCTCGAGCGCCTGAATCAGGGCGTATGGCTTTCCGTGGAGAGTGACGACGATCGGCTCCCCTTCTCTCCGTGCCCGCCTCAGATATCGGGAGAGTTGATTCTTCAGTTCGGCCACAGTTGCAAAACGCACGTCGTGCTCCGTTCTGGCCATAACTATAGCTATATTGTCGCAAGACAAAAGGAAACGCCCCGGGATGATTAACGGCGTTCCGGCCCGCACGCATGGAGCTGTCCGCGGATCGCGCCGCCCGGAAACTTCAGGCTGTGGAGCTTGACGTAGTACTGCGACGGGCTCGCGAGCACGCGCGCCGCGAGGTCCGACTCGACCGGAATCGATCCCTCGAGGACTTCCCCGGTGAATCCCGGGTTCAACTCGATGGCCATCGGGCCGTTCACGCCGGCCGCCCCCTGGTGGAGGTGAGTCGCGACGACCTTGCCCAAGTCGGATGAGGTCCGGACGTGGAACCGGATCGACGCGCCGCCGACCTCGAGCCGCGCGGACCCGCTCGCCTGCGGGTCGAGCGCGTCGGAGCCGGGCCCCGCGCCCTTCAGCTCCGCGCAGTACTCCGGCTTGCGCCGGGCACTCGCGCACGCGCTGGCCAGGACGAGCAGAAGGACGGCGACACCTCGAGCCTTGAACCTCGAACTTTGAACCCTCACTGCCATCGCTGCCGCATGTCCACCTGCTCCGGCGTCAGGGAGTCGATCGCCACGCCGAGCGTCTCGAGCTTGATCGCCGCGATCTCTCGATCGATCTCCGGCGGCAGCGGGTGCACGCCGGGAGGCAGCTCCCGATGATGCCGCGCCAGGTAGTGGATCGCGAGCGCCTGCACGGTGAACGAGAGGTCCATGATCTCGACGGGATGCCCGTCTCCGCCGGCGATGTTGACGAGCCGGCCTTCCGCGAGGAGGTGGAGCCGGCGCCCGTCGGCGAGGCGGTACTCGGTGATCTTCCGCCGCACCTCGCGCACGTCCGTCGCCATTCCGGCGAGCGCCGGGACGTCGATCTCGGTGTCGAGGCCGCCCGCGTTCGCGAGCACGGCGCCGTCCTTCATCCAGTCGAAGTGCTCGCGGCGAAAGACCCCGTGCGTCCCGGTCGACGTGACGAAAAAGTCGCCGACTCGAGCCGCGTCGGCGAGCGGCATCACGACGAAGCCGTCCGTGACCGCCTCCAGAGCCCGGACCGGATCGACCTCGCAGACGACGACGCGGGATTGCAGGCCGGCCGCGCGCCGCGCGAGCCCTTTTCCGCACCAGCCGTAGCCCGCGATCACGACGGTCTTCCCGCCGAGGTACAGGTTCGTGAGCGCGAGGATCGCCGTGAAGACGGACTGCCCCGTGCCGTAGCGGTTGTCGAAGAGGTGCTTGCACAGCGCGTCGTTCCCCGCGATGACCGGGTAGCGCAGGATTCCCTCGCGCTCCATATTGCGCAGCTTGGTGACCCCCGACGTCGTCTGCTCGGTCGCGCCCCACACCTTCGGCAGCCGAGCGGTCTCCTTCGTGTGGAGAATTCGCGTGAGCTCGCCGCGGTCGTCGACCAGCAGCGCGGGATCCGTCCGCACGGTGCCGACCAGGTGCTCCTCGAACTCGTCGGCGCTTGCGCTGGCATCCGCGAACACGATCACGCCTTCCTGCGCGATCGCCGCAGCCACGTCGTCCTGGACGTAGCCGGGCGCCGTGCCGGCGAGCGTGACGTTCGCGCCCGCGCGCTTCAGAAGCAGCGTCAGATACGCCGTCTTGGCCTCGAGCGGCACGCACACCGCGACGTTGACGCCGGAAAGAGAGCCGTCGCTGAGGCGCCTCTCGAACGCGGCGTTCAGGACCGGCGCGTGCTGCGCGACCCAGCGGATCTTCTTCGCCCCCTCGGGCGCGAGTGCGAAGTCCGCGACGATCGACGGCGACGCACTCACCGCCAGCTCCGCGCGTAAGCGACCTGGTCGGGCGTCGGCTCCTCCAGCTTCATCCCGAGGAGCTCAAGACGCCGGCGCGCGATCGCGTCGTCCACCTCGGCGGGAAGGGCGTGCACTCCGGGCGCGAGCTCGCGTCCGTGCCGCGCGAGGTGGTGAATCGAGAGCATCTGAACCGAGAACGAGAGGTCCATGATCTCGACCGGGTGACCGTCGGAGGCCGCGATGTTGACGAGCGCGCCCTGCGCAAGGAGGTGGATCCGGCGTCCGTCGGGCAGCACGTACTCGGTGACGTGCCGCCGCGCGTCGCGATCCTCGACGGCCATCGCGGCGAGCGCCGGCACGTCGATCTCGTGCGCGAAGTTGCCGGCGTTGGCGAGGAGCGCGCAGTCCTTCATCCGCTCGAAGTGCTCGCCGCGCAGGACGCCGATCGAGCCGGTGCCGGTCACGAAGAGGTCGCCGATCGGTGCCGCGTCGATCATCGTGGAGACCTCGAACCCGTTCGACGCGGCTTCGAGCCCTTTGAACGGGTCCGTCTCGACCACGACGACGCGCGCGCCGAACCCGCGGCAGTAGAGCGCGAGCCCCTGGCCGACCCAGCCGTATCCCGCGACCACTACCGTCTTGCCGGCCAGGAGGAGATTCGTCGCCGACAGGATCGCGGTCAGCGCCGACTGGCCCGTTCCGTAGCGGTTGTCGAAGAGTTGCTTGCACCGCGCCTCGTTCGCGACGATCACAGGGATCTCGAGCGCGCCCTCCTGCTCCATGGCTCGCAGGCGCACGACGCCCGAGGTCGTCTCCTCCGACGCGCCGCGCACGGCCGGGAGGAGGTCCCGGCGCTGCTGGTGAAGGCGAGTGACGAGCTCCGCGCCGTCGTCGACGATCAGGTCCGGCTCGAAGTCGAGCGTCGCGAGGAGGTGCTCGTCGAACGACTTCGGATCGGCGCCGTGGATCGCATGGACCGTCACGCCCCGGCGGACGAGCGCGGCGCACACGTCGTCCTGCGTGGAGAACGGATTGCTCCCCGTCGCCGCGACCTCCGCGCCCGCCTCGTGAAACAGCCAGGCGAGGTACGCGGTCTTCGCCTCGAGGTGCACGGCGATCGCGATCCGCCGCCCGCGGAGAGAGCCGTCCGACAGACGTTCCGCGGCGAAGGAGTTGAGCGTGTGCGCGTGCTGGGCGACCCACTGGATCTTGCGCTCCCCCTCGGGGGCGAGAGAGATGTCGCAGATCGTGGACTCGGGGCGCATTTCGAAGCGGCGGGATCGTAACACTCCGCATTTGTCATTCCGAGCGCATCCCACTCGCCTGTCATCCCGAGCGAAGCGAGGGATCTCGGCGTTGCGAGCAGGAGATCCCTCGGTCCTGCGGACCTCGGGATGACAGGGCGTTCGATAAACTCCGCCGGCCGGAGGAGCGAATGAAGATGTCCCGCGTCGGAGCGACGGGAGTCGTGCTTGCGCTTTCTGTCAGTCTTACGGGCTCGCAAATGTCCGCACAGGTGAAGAAGCCGCCCTCCGGGAAACCGGCGACTCCCGCTCTCAAGAGGTCGATGACTGCACTCGAGAAGGAGCTCCTCGAAAAGTACGGCGAGGGACAGAAGGAGCGCCTCGACCGCGGAATGAAGCAGGTCGCCGGGTTCTGGAGAGCCGAAGACGGCGACGCGAAGGCGTTCGAGGAGTTCGTCGGCGCGAACTTCGCGGGCGACCCCGCGACGCTCGACGCGCTGTTCAAGCGGATGGAATTCGCGATGGAGTCGCTCGACGGCCACAT
>DASYUL010000098.1:0-7732 GCA_036001245.1 Thermoanaerobaculia bacterium | reverse complement strand
GTCTCCTTTTTCACCGTGTTCTCGGTCGTGTAAATGAGGTTGCCCTCCTGGTCCCGAGACTGGAAGTACACCGGCTCCGACAGGAAGCCTCCCGACGATTGCGTTTCGCCGCGATCGCTTCCCAGATAAGGGTTGCCGGTGTTGTAGAAGACACGGTAAAGGCGCGCGGTCCCGGCCGCGAGTCCGCACTCGGGCGTGTTCTGGGCGCACGGGTTCGACGGGTTCAGGGCCGCCAGCGGATTGAACGTCGTGAAGAAGATGACGGTCCCGACCGTGAGCGAGTCGGCATTGATGCGCTCGCCGAGGGCGAGCTCGAGGAACCAGCCATTGACGGGCGCCGTCGAAACGCTCGGTGCGGTGGACGAGGCGATGTCGAGCAGGTCGCTCTCGACCCGGGTCGTATTGTTGCCTGTATCGACGACGTAGTAGTAGCGCTGCTTGAACGTCAGCGCGAGCGGTTCGAGATTCGACGTGATGTCGTCGCGGTCTCCCGTGCCGAATGCGACTCCGACCGCCGGCTTCCCGCCCACGCTGTACCCGAGGGTGATGATCGACGGACGGTAGTAGATCGGATAGAAGGGGTGAACGGCCGGGGCCGTCGGTTGCGGCGCCTCGAAGAAGAGGAACGGCTTGCCCGAGCCGGCGTCCACGTCGATCTTGTTGTCGAAACGACCGGATGGCGGCGAGGAGAGAAATCGGAGATCGGTCATATCGACTCGCCACATCCGGCCCTTCAGGTCCCCGACGTAGATCACGTCAAGGTATCCGTCCCCATTTCCGTCGATCGCCGCCGGCTCCGACGGGATCGATGCGAAATAGGTCGGTGAGCAGCCGCTTCCGGCGTTGATGCCGCAGCTCGAGTTGGCCCGGTAGAGCACCTTGCCGGTCTCGACGTCGACCATGTATAGCCAGTTTCCGCGCCGGTTCAGCCGCTCCCTGTCGAAGCCTCCGCCGAAGAGCGCCACGTAGTGGTCCTCGAAGACGGGGAACGGTGCGGTCGAGCTGCCGCAGTTCGCGGTACAGATCCGGACGCGACCGAGCGCCGGCTTCGACCAGCTCTCGCCCATGTCGATGAATCCGTTTCCCGGAGCGCCCGTCACGCCCAGTTCGAGGTCTCCTGTGTCCGAGATTTCCCAGAGAACCGTCGGCCAGGCGCGGGCCGGCTGGTTGCCCCGGACCGTCGCATCCGCGGCGTCCTTGCCGCAGGTGGTGTCGCCGCCGGCATCCAGGCAGAGAGGCGCGTTGTATGTCGCCGGAATCACGGTCAGCGGTTTCGAATTCGCGTCCAACGTGAGCGCGTCCGGCTGCGTGATGTCGAGTGCGTAGAAGCTTCCCAGCGAGTCCGCCGGGGCGGCGCCGCTCGTGCCCTCGAAGGGCGAGCCTTCGCGCATTCCCCCGACCAGGACGGTGTGCCAGGCGCGGTCTGCCGGCACCGGGGTACCCGAGTGGCTGGAATCGATGAAGACGTCGCCGGCGGTCGGCGGCCCGTCCACGGCCCACTCGATACGTTTCGTCTGCGGACCGATGGTGTCCTTCATCTGCTTGAAGAGCTGCATGATCGACCGGGGCGCGTACGCGAAGAGCTCGGTGCCCGTTCCCAGGTCGTAGCAGTGCTTGCGCGTGATTCCGTCGGCCTCGAAGTCGCACAGGTTGCGGTTGCGGTCCCAGGCACCGGCGTCGAACGCGTGGAGCAGGCCGTCGTTCGAGCCGATGTAAAGGACACGCCGTCGCTTCCCGTAGGTGTTCAGAAAGTCCTGATAGCCGTTGGTGTTGGACGTGAAGAAGGGAAAGTTGTTCGGACGGCCGACGAGAACCGGGCTCGAGTGGAAGATGTCCCCGAGCTTTATCCCCCCGAGGCCGTCCGTGACGCCGCTGGGTGTCGCGTCCCCGTATAGCTTGTCGGTATTTTTGGCGCTCGCGTCCGCTTCGAGGATGACCGCGTCCCGGTCGCCCCAGACGAAGCGGAGGGAATCCCTCGCGTCGTCGTCGCCGATCACAGGGCTCAGCGCGAATGGGGGAGCCGACTGCGGAGACATCATCGCCTTCAACGCCGGCCACCAGGTCGCCGCCGTGTCGTGAATCATGTCGAAGCGGTTCTCCGGCACGAGGTCCGCCGTCGGAATCGGAAGAGTGGTCGGGGGGTCCGTAAACGTCTGCGGCAGTGAGAAAACGATCTTACGGCCCGGGTAGAAGCTCGTGGGGACAATCGACGTCGAAATGTTCGAGTTGTCGGTGTAGTTGCCCTGGGGGGAAACTCTCGCGGCCCCCGGCTGCAGTCGCGCGGAGGGGTTCGTCGCTCCGGTTCCGTTGGTGTCCACCAGGTTCTCGCCGGCATTCCACATGAGGGAGTTGACGGGGTCGTTCGACGGAGCCGGCACGGTTGCGCCGCTGAACGGGTCGTTCGGATCGGTGATCTTTCGCAGGCCCATCAGGAGGTTGCCGGCGGCGTCGAGCTTGTAGGCGTTGACGCGGCCGGTCCAGATCGAGCGGTTCTGGGTGGCGTTGAAGGTCGAGAGGAACGTGACCTGCTCGCCCGAGGCCTGGGCGGTCGAGACGCTCGACGCGACGAAGCCCTTCTGGGACTGGTTGATGAGCGACGCGATGTTCAGGAGCGCGTTGGCGAGCTCGACGTCGCTCGTCACCGGGAAGTAGCCGGGATCGCCGTCCAGTTTGAGGGCCCCGCTGTGTTGGGCGATGCAGACGAGCGGGCACGCGTCGGTCAGCGGGCTGGCCGCGCAGACGCCCGTGTTCGCCTGCGCGCCGAAGCCGATGACGTAGACCGGGATCCCCATCGTCTTCAGAGGGGTCAGAATCTTGTTCTTCAGAAAGCTGCAAGTGTCGTTCTGGCAGCCATTGAAATTGTCGTAGATCAGGATCACCGCGTTCTGTCGGCAGGACGCGTTGGGGTCGTCGAGCCGAGCGCCGTTCAGGAAGTCGTCGTGTTTGGGCTCCGTGAAATAGGCAAAGATGTTCTCGAGCAGGTTCTTGATCGGCGCCTGGGAGCCGTTGCGGTTCGTCAGGATCGCGTTGTTCTCGACGACGTCGAGCTCCGCCTGCACGGCCCCGAGGAGGTTGAAGTCGCAGCCGTCGGCGTACTTGCTTCCTGCCCCGGTATAGCCGGGGTTGTCTGGATCGCTCGTCGTGAACGTACCGCCGCCGGAGTACTGCTCGATGTAGGCCTGGGGCCTCAGCATCCTCTTCACGCACGGCAAAGAGTCTTGCGGGGGGTTGCAGGCCGCGCCCCAGTAGTAGTCGCGCGGGATCTTGACGAGCGGGACCTGGGCACTGTTCGTCTGGAACTCCCAGCCCGAGCAGTTGGCGTTGACGTCGAAGTCGTCCTGGGGGTCGTTCAGGAACCCGACGATGTCCCCGGCGAGCGCCGCGCCGGCGGAGTCGGGATAGAAGAGGTTCGGCGGGAAGGAGATCGGGGGACGGTACTTGACCGTGATCGTCGTTGGATTCCCGGCCGGCGTCTGGTCCGGGTCCGGCGCGATCCAGTTGTTGCCCTGCTTGACGCGGTAAACCTTCTGGACCTTGATCGAGTGCGTTCCGTACTTCAACGTCAGGAGCGATCCGTCGGTGAAACCGTCGCCGTACGTCCCCTCGACGATCCTCTGCTCGATGCGCGCGGTGTTGCTCACGTAGAGGTACGCCGTATTGGTTCCCGCCGCTCCGAAGAAGGCCGTGGCCGCCGGCGAGTTGCCGGCGATGATGATTTCAGGCGACCGGTCGCTGCAGTCCGGCTGGACGTTCGTCGTGCACGGTCCTTCGCCCGAGGGTCCCCAGCGCGAGAGGGTCCCCGGCGCTTCGGCGAACGTGTCACCGGGAAAGTCCGTCTCCATTGCCTGATAGACCCAGTGCTTCCGGTCGATGTCGGTCGAGCCGGCGTTGGGGTCGTGGGAAAACGAGGTCAGCCCGATGTTGTAGTCGGTCGAATGGTCGGCGATGAACTTCTGGACGACGCGCTTGGCCGAGCCCATCTTGCTCGCCGGTGAGTCGCCGTCGCCGTCCCACGTGCTCGTCGCCGTTCCGGTGAAGCTGATCGTCTGGGTCAGCGTCTGCGAGTTCCCGAAGACGATCAGGAGGTTGGGCGGAACGGCCTCTCCGATCGGTCGAAGAAAGTCCTTGTCGTCGGCGGACACGGGCCGAGCGGTCATCGCCGCGAGACTCAGTGCCAGGAGAAGCCGGGTGCGTCGCGTCATTGGTTTCCTCATTCGGGAATGCCGAGCAATTTCGGATAGATGCCGACTTCGGCGTCGATCGTCTTGCTCGCTTCGATCTTGGTCGAGCGCGCGCTCGACGTGAGAGCGTAAAAGTTCTCGACGACCTGGCTGCTGCCGTAGCCCTTCCCTTCCGACTGGATCTGTTCGCCGGGAGGGAGCGAGTAGCCGAGGAAAATGGGCGGCTGGATCGTCACCACCATGTCCGCGCTCGGACTGCCGGGGTAGTGGCTCGAGACTCCGCCCGGCATCGGATTCGAGCCGTTGTAGTCGAGGGTCGAGTTCAGCATCGCCGAGCCGTACTCGATTCCGGAGTCTGCAGCATAGAAGATCTTGGAGATCCGGTTCTCGGTGCCGATCAGGGTGTTTTCGAAAGACGCCGTGAGCATGAGGGCGATCCCCATCACGGTGACGACGAGCAGGAGCAGGAGCGCGACGAAGAGAGCGATCCCTCTTTCGCGGCTGCGGCATCGAATCGAGCGATGTCGTGTCATCGATCCACCTCGAACGAGTTTCGGGAAAATCACTGGTAGTTCCGGAGCGATACGGCAAATCTCTGGAGACGCCGCCGGTAGGTCCGGCCGGTCGATGCGGCATCAGAAAACGACCTTGCCGTCGAGTCGAGGAGGGCAAACCCCTGCGCGCCGGGACCGTTGTATCGAAGGTCCGGGTCCGCGGATTTCACGACCAGTCCCACCATCACCGAGCGCAACGTCGGGACCGCGGGCACGGGAGCGCTGGGGCCGGTCGGAACCGAAGAGTCGATGAAGGCTTCGACGCGCTTGGGATCCGTGGCCGTCAGCGGGAGCGACGCCGTGACTTCGTTCGCGACGTTCCCGACCCATTCGTCACGGTTGGTCCCGGTGGCGTCGTAAACCGCCGGCGAGATTCCGTGGTCGTGCGGGGTAGCGTCGATCCCGTCGACGCCATACGCAACCTGAAAGTCTTCGACGTCCTCGATCAACGGCTGGATCTCCCAGTTGCTCGTCGAGGGATCGAAGGTCGCTTCCGCCAGCGAGGGGTGCGTGTCGAGGGTGCTCGTCGACTTGTCGGTGTCGCCCTCGTCGACGAAAAACCGGATCTCGTCGACGACGCCCCCCGAAAAAGGCTTGTCCAGGGAGACCGCCGAGGGCGCTGCCGCGCCGAGCTTCCGGCCGCCCGCGTCCGCCGGGTTCATGACGAAGGTGAAGGTGTCGGCGGTCTGGGTGTACCAGGCGCCGGTTGTATCGACGAGACCGACGTAGTAAACCGGGACGAGATAGGTCCCCGACCCGGTCGTGACCATCTCGAATGAGCTGTCGGCGACGACGAAGTAGAACGGACGCGTCTTTCCGATGATCGAGGGCGCGCCTCCGGAGGGGAAGTTCACGATCCCGACCGAAGAGATCGCGGGGATCGTGACCGTCATCGCATTCGTCGTCGCGCAGCTTCCGCCGCATGTGACGTTGCCGGTCGAGAGACCGTACTTGTCTCCGGAGATGATTCCCCGCACCGCGATGACGTCCGTGCCTTTGCGCACGTAGTGATCGACCCCCGCAATGTCCGTTATCTTGGACGCGGCACCGCCCGGGCTGTTGTTCTCGATCGGCAGGACCGCGTTTGCGATGAAGAGCCCGCCGACCCGCCCCTGGCGGATGACCCTCGAGACCTCCGAGATCCCGATCCGAACGGACTGCTGCGCCTCGGCGACGTTCGTCTCCTGTTTGGCGAGCTTGTTCGACGAGTCGAGGAGCGCGTAGAGCCCGAGCATGACGACCGTGAGAACGGCGAGCGTCACGAGGGTCTCGATCAGAGTGAGGCCCATCGCGCGGCGAGCCCGGGGGTGAAGAGTCCTACGCATCGCGAATCCTCAGATAGAGCGACTGACGGCTCTCCCGAAGCCCCGGAAAAGGGCCGCTCGTCGGACGGACGGTGACGGTGATGAGCTTGACGACGTAGGGCGCCGGTGCGGTGACTCGCGTGACCAGCGTGCCGTCGAACTGCTCGATCGTGTAAGTGCGCGTGAACGGATACGAGAACCAGGCAATCCCGGGCCGGCTCGGGGCGCTGGAGGTGGCCCCCGTCTGCGGGTTGATCCACGTGGGGAGGTCGTTGTCGCAGTACGTTCGAGCGGGAACCGCGCCGGGGACCGAATCGCAGACGCCGACAATCGCACCGGTGATCGTCGTTCCCGTGGGGCCCGCAGCGTTCTTTCCGGCCGCAATTGTGAGCCGCGTATCGCTCCTCGGGTAGCCTGAGAGCTCCTCGAGCTTTTCCCGGGCGAGAGTGGTCGAGTTCGTGAGCTGGTACGCAGACGCGTTGCTGCGGACCGCGCTCGTGAACATCGGCGCCAGACCGAGGAGGGCCAGCGCGAGAACGGTCGCCGCGACGAGCACCTCGATCAGAGTCAGGCCGGCCTCGCTGCGCCGGGCAGTCGGTCTCAGTACCATGTCCATCCGCTCGCCTGATAACCGCTGCCGGCCTGGTATTTGTGGACAACCAACCGGCCCGAGATGTCGCTGTCCACCGTCACGCGGAAGAAGTTCTTTCCCGCGGAGTCCGCGATGTAGATCCCCCTCCCGCCGGCGGAATTCGGAAGCCCGGACGTCGCGGTGTCTTCGGGAGGAGCGATTCCGCCCGTCGGAAGAAACGCGACTCGATCGGTGAGAGAAGAATCTGAAGTCATGGACCCCGGGGGCGTGTACTCGTCGAACGCGATTCCGGCGCCGAGATCGTCCTTCGTGCCGCCCTGCTTCCAGACGACCACGCTCGAAGGCAGGATGAATTCTCCCAGAGTCGGCTCGTTCGTCGGGTCGCCGGCTCCAAACGTGTCCTGCTTGAAGTTCGACGCCGCAGCCAGTTGAGCGCCGGTGAGCGCAGCTTCCGTGTTCGCGCGGTCCTGGAAAGTGTGAACCTGGATCGCCTTCTCGGGAGTCACGCTGAGCAGGACGACGACGTTGACGCCTCTTTTCACCGCCTGCAGGCGCGCCGCGGCCAGGGCCTGACGCACCGAGGAGTAGGCCGCGACCGTCTGCGAGCGGCGGATCAGCTTCCCGGCGATGGGGGCGGCCAGCAGCACGAGAATTCCGAGAATGGCGACCGTGATCAGGACCTCGAGCAGGCTGAACCCTCGCTCCGACGCTGTTTTTTTCATGTCGATCGTTTTCCCACCCGTCTTCCCAGCAACACATCTCCCGGTACACCCGCTTGGTTTCACGTAAATTTTCTTCCATTCGATAGAGTCGGGTCCGCACTCTTTCCGGGAGCGGTGCACTCATAGAGCGAATCCCGTGCCGCACCTCGAATGAGCGTTTAATGCATGATAGGGCAGAAGCTTGCGTCCGCCGCGTGACGCGTCTCACGACGGCCATTTCGCCGAGAAACGTTACCGCGCGTAACAGTGCGAGGCGCGGCGGAGAGCCTCCGAACCGCCACGGTGGTGAGCCATCCGGGCGAAACCGGGATGCCGCCGGGCGAGCGCGTTCGGATCTCTTCCGAGACGACTGCGTGCGAACGCCCGCGCCCGGGGCTCA
>DASYUL010000097.1:0-17585 GCA_036001245.1 Thermoanaerobaculia bacterium | reverse complement strand
AGTAGTTGAAAGACGCCATGAAGTTCGACTCCGTGGAGAGCGGATCGAGCTCCAGAGCCCGGGCGATTTCTCGCGCGGCTTCGCCGAAGCGCGCGCGGGCGCCGAGGAAGAGTGCGTAAAAGTGGTGGGCGGTTGCGTCGGCGGGATTGAGCTCCGTGGCGCGCCGGAGCTCTTGCTCCGCGCCCGCCCAGTCGTAGTCGTAGAGGAAGCGGGCCATCCCGAGGTACGTGTGACCTTCCGAGAGCGTCGGGTCGAGCGCGACCGCCTTCGACGCGGCTTCCTTTCCGACCGGAAACGCTTCTCGGGCCGGCATGTACCAGTCGGGCAGCCAGAGGATGTAGCAGTACGCGAGGCCGGCGTGGGCAGGCGCATAGTTGGGGTCGAGCGCGAGCGCCTGCCGGAAGTAGGCGATCCCTTTCTGAACGTCGGGAATCGTCACTTTCCGGGCGTGATGGAAGCCCTTGAGGTATGCTTGGTAGGCCTCGGGATTCGCCGTGGCGCTCCTGGTCAGGCGTGCCTGTTGCTCCCCGGTCAGGCGCACCTTCAGCGTTTCTGAGATCTCCTTCGCGATCTCCTCCTGCACCGTCAGCACATCCGAGAGCTTCCGGTCATACCTCTCGCCCCAGATCTGGCGGTTGTCGCGCGTGTCGACTAGCTCGGTCGCGATCGAGAGCCGATCCCCCAACTGTGTCACGCGTCCGGTCACGACCGCGCGAACCCCGAGCTCGCGCGCGACGGCTCCGGGGTCCTGATCCTTTCCCTTGAAGCGGAACGCCGAGGCGCGCGAGATGACCTTGACGTCGGGCAGCCGCGAGAGCTTGTTGATCAGGGTTTCGGTGATTCCATCGCTCAGGTACTCCGATTCCGGATCGGTGCTCGCGTTCGCGAAGGGTAGAACCGCGAGCGAATCGATCGGCTGGCGGCTCCGGACGCGCGAGAAGAGAGCGAAGGCCGCGAGCAGAATGGCGAGTGCCGCGACCGACCCGACTGCGATGCGCCGTGGCCGAATCGAAAGCCGCGGCGCGGCACGAGACCGCGTGGAGCTCGACAGGTTCGCCAACGCGAAAGCGAGATCCTGCGCGGACTGAAAACGCTCACCGGGCGACTTTTCTAAGCAGCGCCTCACGATCTGCGCGAGCGCGGGTTCCGCGGTCGAAAACGCGGGCGCGAGCTCCGGCTCGGCGTTCAGGACCGCGCTCATGGTATCGGCGGCGGACGCCCCGCGGAAGGCGCGCTTCCCCGAGAGCATCTCGTACAGGACGGCTCCGAGCGCAAAAATGTCCGAGCGGTGATCTGCCGCTTGCCCGCGAACCTGCTCGGGGGACATATAGCCCACCGTGCCCATCACCACACCCGGCTCGGTGGCGATCGCCGCCGTCGGCGCTTCGGTCTCCCGGCCCATCGCCGACTCCGCGCCTCTCAGCCGCGCGAGCCCAAAATCGAGCAGCTTCACCCGACCGTCGTTCGTGACGAACACGTTCTCCGGTTTCAGATCCCTGTGGACGATCCCCCTCTCGTGCGCGGCGGCGAGACCCTGAGCGGCCTGCACCGCGTACTCGACCGCTTTGCGGGACGGGAGGGCGCCGGTCGCGAGCCTCTCCCGCAGGGTGGCGCCTTCGAGAAGCTCGGCGACGGCATAGACGACGCCGCCGTCGCTTCCGAAATCGTGGATGGCGAGAATGTTCGGGTGGGACAACGCCGCGACGGCCCGCGCTTCCCGCTCGAAGCGCGCGAGCGCGTCCGCATCCGCAGCGAGCCGCGCCGGCAGCACTTTGATCGCGACCGCACGCTCCAGTCGCGTGTCCCGCGCCCGGTATACCTCACCCATTCCGCCTGCGCCGAGCGGCGACACGATCTCGTAGGGTCCCAGGCGCGCACCCGGTGAGAGGGTCACGGCAGCAACTCGAGGGAGAGCGCGGGCGCCATCGGTTCGAAGTCGCGCCGGTCAGTTGTCGCAATCCGGAGCAGGCCGAGCGACTCGCCGATCGCGATGACCGCGGCGTCGACGAAGCCGAGTGACAGCGTCGAGAATAGCCGGTTCAGTTCCGCGACCCGCGAGTACCGGTCGCGCGGCAGGTCCGCGACGAAGTAGTGGCCCTGCGACAGACCGTCATAGAGAGTCAGCCGCGCCGCCTCGCCGAGCCTTCGCTCCAGCAGATAGTCCACCTCGGGAATGACGGGAGCAGGCACGACCAGCTGCCCCTGCTCGGCGCGGACGATTTCCAGAGAACGCGCGTGCCACGCATCACCGCGGTCGTAGTACGCGTAGAGGATGCCTGTGTCCAGAAGGACCGCCACTACCGCTTCTCGGGAAAGCCGAGCTCTTCGAGGACCTCCTCCGCGCGCCCGGCCGTATCCCCCCGGCCGCTGTCGAACGCGCCGGCACCGGGAGGCGGCTCGGGGGGATTGCGGCCCAGGTAGGTTCGCAGCGCATCGCGAATCAACTCCGACATCGGCTCGCCGCGCCGGACCGCTTCGAGCTTCAGCAGAACTTCAATGTCGGGATCCAGATATATAGTCGTGCGCTTCATGGTGTATATGCTAACATATATGTCCTGCGTACGAAGCTCCGCGACCTCACGCGACCGTCACCAGATCGTCCGGACGAGCGCGCTCGCGCGGATGCGTTCGTCGCGCGTCACCAGCGTGAGGCCATCGGCGCGCGCGGTCGCCGCGATCAGGCGGTCGGCCGGGTCCGGGGAGAAATCGCTGGGAAACTGCGTCGCCAGTACGGCGATCGTGGGGGTGATCTCGCGGAGGGAAACCCCTGTCGCTTTCAGGATGGCTTCGAGCGATGACTCGGGCGTTCCCCGGGATCGCAACCGCCCTTTCGCGAAAAGCGCGGCGATCTCCCAGAGACTGATCGAGGCAATCGCAATTCCTCCGGAACGAAGCGCCCGGCGGATCGCGGACGTCGCCGCTTTCGAAAGACGCGCCGGCTCCGGCCAGGATGTCCCCCGCGATCTCGAGCTCTCCGGCCAGGCATCCGAAGACGTCGCGCGCCGGTTCATCGACGGGGACGAGCTGCGCCACAGGCTTCCCCTTTTTCGTGATCAGGACGGGCTCCCGGCCAGCCTTCACTTCGTCCATGATCTTCAGACACCGGGCCTTGAACCGCGCGGCAGGAATCCTTTTCATGGTCATCTCCAGAAGACCATGGTTATATCATGGTAGTCACAAGCTTCGTTCTTTAGCCGCGGACCATCCGGAAACGGGCCGAAGTTGGCCTTCGAAGGGGAGCGCCGCGACGGTCCCGGCACGGCTGGTTACACAACCATCCCGCCCCCGCCCCGAAGGGTCCCTCAGCGCAGAGGCTTCAAGGTGACCTCACGAACGATCTGGGTTCCGAGATATGTCCGCCAGTCGAGGCGCGGCTTCGCCATCTCGCGTTGCTTTTCCTCGTCCGCGGTCTTGTAGTGCTTCTCCGCGACGGCCTTGGCCTTCCTGTCGAGCTCCGCGCTATAGTCCAGGGCGGCCATGTTCTTGTGCAGGATCGCGAAAGCGATGTCCCAGTCCTCGGGGCCCGACGGAGCCTTCACATAGACCTTCTGGTCCAGGACGATGCCCTGTTTCTTCGACTCTTCGTTCTGAGGCAGGACGTTCTGCCGCAGGTACTTCAGATACTCGTCGAAGTGACCGGGAGCGGTCCGATAGAACGAAATTTCCCAGACCGGACCCTCAGTCCAATGCTCCTGGGCGACCGCGACGCTTCCGGCGAGCAGAGAGAGAACCAGCGATGCCAGTAGGGCTCGAGACCTCATGGCGTCCTCCTTTTGCGCAGAGCAGGCGCGAGTGTTGGAGGGATGCTATCAGCGCACCCATATCCGGCGGTTTGTTAGCATCCGGCCCGGAGGGTTTAATGCCGAAGTACGTGATCGAGAGAGAAATCCCGGGCCTCGGAAACCTGTCGGACGACGAGGTCAAAGCGATCGCCCGGAAGTCCAACGAGATCCTGACGTCGTTGGGCCCCGAGATCCAGTGGCTGCACAGCTACGTCACGGGCGACAAGATGTACTGCGTCTACATCGCCCCGGACGAGAACCTCATCCAGGAGCACGCGCGACGGGGTCAGTTCCCCGCGAACCGCATCTCGGCCGTCCGGCGCCTCGTCGACCCGATGACCGCCGTCTGAACATCCGGTCAACCGGCGTCCGCACCGAGCGCCGTTTCGACCGTCTTTTCGAGGGGAGTCGTCCAGCCTTCCATCCACGCCGCCGCTCCCTCCGAGCCCGCGAGCCTCTTGCGCGCGGACTCGAGAGTCGCCTCGAGCTTCGCCTTCTCGGAGGGCCCCAGCGGCGTTCCCAGATTGTGGCGGAGCGCCGACGCCGATCCCGCGAGCGCGAGCGCTCTCCTCGACTCACCCTGCTCGGCAGCCGCGCACGCGAGACTCTCGAGGACCTGAGCAACCCCTCGCTTGTAGTCGAGCTCGTGGAAGATCCGGAGGCTGTCGCGGTAGAGCGATCGCGCCGAGGGGAAATCCCTTCGCTCCCGCGCCAGGTTGCCGAGATCGGCGAGAGCGAGCGCCGTGCCCCAGCGGTCGCCGAACTCCCGGAAGGCCTCCAGGCTCTCGTCGTAGAGCTTCTGCGCCTTGGCTGTGTCTCCCTGGTCGCGCGCGACGTCCCCCAGCTTGTTGAGGACGCGGGCGGCGGCCGTCGGATCGCCCGTCTCGCGGAAGATCGACAGCGCTTCGTCGTACAGGGACCGCGCGAGGCCGTACTCCCCCTGCTCCTTGACGACGCTCGCGAGGTTGGAGAGGGATCGGGCGACTGCGGCGCGATCCCCGAGCTCCCGCCAGACCTCGAGGTTCTGCTCCGAGAGCGAGCGTGCGGCGGCCACGTCCCTTTGATCGAGGGCGGTGACCGCGAGCGCGTTCAGCGACACTGCCGCGGCCCACTTGTCGTCGGTCTCGCGGTTGATCTCCAGGCTCTCGGTGAAGAGAGTATTGGCGAGCTGGTAATCTTTCTGCGCGCCCGCGAGCACGCCGGCGGCGAAGACGGCCCGCGCGCGGACTTTGTCGCGCGCCGCGGCTCCCGGAAGATCGAGGAGCCTCGTCAGCCACTCCCTCCCCTCGGTTATGTATTCCCGCCGCTCCCAGAACTGAAACAGCGCCGCTCCGAGCCGCAGCCCCCACTGCGCCTCGTCCTTCCGGCAGAGCCAGTCGAGCGCGGCTCGGAAGTTCTCGTGCTCCCGCTCGCACCGGTCGAGCCATTCCGCGGAGTCGATAACGGCGGCGACTCGGGCCGACCCGACCTCCTCCGCGAGAACGAGACCGTACGCCGCGTGGGCGCGGCGGGTGATCGCCTCGTCGCCGGAGGCGGTCAGCCGCTCGAGGGCGTACTCGCGGATGGTCTCGAGCATCACAAACCGCGGCTCCTCCCCCTCCGTCTCGATCTGCCTCAGGAGGCTCTTGTCGACCATCGACGACATTCCGTCGAGCGGGTCCAGTCCCAGGTCGTCCTTCGCATTGCAGACCGCTTCGGCCGCTTCGAGCGTGCAGCCGTCCACGAACACCGAGAGGCGGCGGAAGAGCTTCTGCTCGTCCTCGTTCAGGAGGTCGTAGCTCCATTCGATCGCTCCGCGGAGCGTCCGCTGCCGGGCCGGGAGGTCGAGAGCTCCGCCGGTCAGAAGCTGCAGCCGCTTCTCGAGCCTCGATTGCATGGCCGACGGCGAGAGGAGCTTGACGCGCGCCGCCGCGAGCTCGAGGGCGAGAGGCAGCCCGTCCAGCCGCGCGACGATCTCCGCGATCGCCGGTGCGTTCTCCTTCGTGAGCGCGAAGTCCGGCTTGACCGCCTGGGCCCGCTGCAGGAAGAGCGCGACTGACTCGTATTGTGTGAGTCGCTCCAGTGAGGGAAGCGCCCCGAGATCGGGCAGCGCGAGCGGCGGCACCGGGAACTCGTGCTCCCCGTAGACGTGCAGGGGCGATCGGCTGGTGACGACCACTCTCAGCTCCGGCCCCGCGGCGACGAGATCGGCGACGGTCGGGGCCGCCGAGAGAAGCTGCTCGAAGTTGTCGAGAACGAGCAGCATCGGCGCGCGGGCGGCTGCGGCGAGGTGCTCTTTGAGAGAGTTACGCAGCGTCTCGCCCGTGGTCTCCCGCACGCCGATCGTCCGGCAGATCGCGGCGACCATCTGATCCGCGTCGCGCGCGGAGTCGAGAGGCACGAACGACACCCCTGCCGGAAACCGGGCCGACATGTCCTCGGCGACCTGGAGCGCAAGTCGCGTCTTACCGATGCCCCCGAACCCGGTCAGGCTCATGATTCGCACGTCCGCCCGCTCGAGGAGAGCACGCAGCGCAGCTCGCTCCTTCTCGCGCCCGACGAAGCGGGTTCGCGGCTGCGGGAGATTCGCGGGACGCGCGCCGCGAGTCTCGGCCGGCGCTTCGAGAAGGTGCTCGCGCAGCGCGGCCAGGTCCCGCGCGAGGTCGCGCGTCGAGGCGTATCGCTCGTCCGGATCCTTCGAGAGGCACCGCTCGACGATCCAGCAGAACGGCGCGGGCAGGCGCGCATTCAGCGAGGCGATCGGCTCGGGATCGTCTTCGAGGATCGCGGCCAGGGTCTGCACCGGCGTATCCCGCCGGAAGGCGCGCACGCCCGTCGCGAGCTCGTAGAGCACCGCACCCAGGGCGAACTGATCCGATCGGAAGTCGAGCGGCTTTCCGGACGCCTGTTCAGGCGACATGTAACCGACCGTGCCGGCGATCCCGCTCGCGTCGATCTCCTCGTGGCTGGAGGTCGACAGATCCGCCGCCGACTCGGATCGCACCGGGACGAGCTTGGCCAGGCCGAAGTCCAGGACTTTCACGAACCCGTCGTTGGACACCATGAGGTTTTCAGGCTTGAGGTCCCGGTGGACGATCCCCGCCCCGTGCGCCTTCGCCAGGCCGTCGGCGATCTGCGCCGCGATCGAGAGGAGCCGGCGCAAAGGGAGCGGGCCCGCCAGGACCAGGTCTCTCAGACTCGCCCCTTCGACGAGCTCCATCGCGATGTAGAACGTCGAATCCGCCTCGCCGATCTCGTAGATCGTGACGATGTTGGGGTGGTTGAGCGCGGACGCGGAGCGGGCCTCGTGCTCGAGCAACCGAAGTCTCTCTCGGTCGGACGCGAGCGCCGCCGGGAGAATCTTGATCGCGAGCTCGCGGTGGAGACGCGTGTCCCGGGCTCGATACACCTCTCCCATTCCGCCCTGACCGAGCGGAGCGAGAATCTCGTGCGGACCGAGACGTGTTCCCGGCGCGAGTGCCATGAAGGACGGGAATCTTACAGTCGCCGGTTCAGCGCCGCAGGGAGTATGCCGGGATGTCGAGACGACGGGCGGCTTCCGAAAGCCGTCTGTCATAACTCGCGAGCTTGACTTTCTGGCCGTGACCTCGCAGAAACTCGATCGAGGCGAGGTGCAGGGCGTCCAGCGTCCGCACGGGCGCGGGAAAGGGCTCGAGCGCTCGCGCGAGAACCGGCGGAGCCAGCTCGACCAGGGCGACGCGGGCCAGCAGACTTCTCACCGACTCGGAATGCGTCGCCGCGAGCTTCCGTGAATGGATTCGTGTCCAGACCTCGTACTCGAGAAGGCGACTGGAGATCAAAGACTCCTTCCACAGATCCAGCGGGGGTTGCCTGTCTTCGGCAAGAAGCTGCGCGAGAGCGACCGACGTGTCGAGATAGATCAACGATCTGCGCGATCCCGCTCGAGCTCGCCGAGGAGTTCCTTCAGCGGGGCGACCGGCTTGTTGGGCGGAATGGAGCCCGGAGGCAGGACGGCCGGTGTCACCCATCCCTGCCGCACGGCGTCGGCGAGCAGGGCGTCCGAAAGGAGCGGGCTCCGCGTCTCGCGGGGAGGAACGAGCTCCGCCACCACCCGGTCCCGGTCCGTGATGAGTACGGATTCTCCATTCCCTACGAGGCGGACGTACTCCGAGAGCTTGTTCTTCAAGACCTTCAGCCCGACCGATCTCATGGGGCCAAAGTAGCTTCCGGAAGCTACCTTGTCAAACCGGCCAGGCGTCAAACGGGCGAGGCTTACTCGTACCTCAGAGCCTCGATCGGGTCCAGTCGCGAGGCTTTAACAGCGGGATAGAGCCCGAAGAAGATCCCGACCGACATCGACACGATGAGCCCGACGACGACCGCCCACACCGGGGTCTCGGCGGGGAGCGCGTCGAACGCCTTCTTGACGCCCGCGGGGATGGCGATCCCGACGACGACGCCGATCGCGCCGCCCAGGAGCGACAGCGTCGTCGCTTCGGTCAGGAACTGGAGCACGATGTCGCGGCGGAAGGCGCCCACCGCCTTCCGGACGCCGATCTCGCGCGTCCTCTCCGTCACCGAGACGAGCATGATGTTCATGACGCCGACGCCGCCGATCAAGAGCGACACGAACGCGATGAACACCATCGCCAGCGTGATGCCGCGCGTGATGCCCTGGAAGCTCTCGATCATCTTGTCGGGCGTCACGATGCCGAAGTCGTCGGGCTTGTCGAAACGGACGTGCCGTCTCGTACGGAGAATGGCGCGCGCCTTCTCGATGATCACCGGGACCTGCTCGGGCGTATAGGGGACCGTCGCGATCCGCAATGCATCGCCGTCGCCGCCGCCCACTTTGATCCACGGGAACCGCCGGTCGAACGTCGTGATCGGGATGACGACGAAGTTGTCCTGCGACTCCCCGAACATCTTCCCCTTCTTCTCGAACACTCCGACGACCGTGTACGCGTCGTGGCCGAGAAGGACTCGCTTGCCGACGGGTTCTTCGCGCGGGAAGAGCTTCTCGCGGATGTCTTCGCCGATCACCATGACGTCGGCGGCGTGGTCGATCTCGGTCGGTGAGACGAATCTCCCGAGGCCGACGACCCGGTTGGTCGCCGTCGGATACTCCTCCATCACCCCGAAGACCCGCGGAGAACGCGCTTCCGCGTCGCGGTGCTTGAGGTGGTAGTCGGAGTTGTTCCAAAGGTACCGCTGCGGCGAGACGGCGCGCATCTCGGGGATTTCGCGCAGCGCCGCGGCGTCTTCGAGCGTCAGGTCCTTGCGGCGCCGCTCCCCTTCCGGCGTCGGGCCGCCCGGGCCGAAGCGCGGCTCGTATTTCTGGAAGAGCACGAGCGACGCGCCGAAGCTCTGGAAATTTCGCACCATGTTGTTGTTGAACCCGGTGACGATCGAGACCATCGCGATGACGGTCGCGACGCCCACGACGATGCCGAGAACCGTGAGCGAGGCGCGGAGCTTGTGGGTCCGAACGGCGAGCAGCGCGAAGCGAACGTTTTCGCCGAATCCCCGGCGGAGGAGCCGGAAGAGTCCCGACATCTATTCGTAGCGCAGCGCTTCGATCGGATCGAGGCGCGAGGCTTTGACCGCAGGATACAGTCCGAAAAAGATCCCCACCGACATCGAGACCGCGAGACCGACGAGGATCGCCCACACCGGCGTTTCCGCGGGCAACGCCGCGAACGCCCGCTTGATCCCGGCGGGCACGGCGATCCCGACCACGACGCCGATCGCTCCCCCGAGGACGGACAGCGTCGTCGCCTCCGTCAGGAACTGCATCACGATGTCCCGCCGGTATGCCCCGACCGCCTTACGCACCCCGATCTCGCGCGTCCTCTCGGTGACCGACACCAGCATGATGTTCATGACGCCCACGCCGCCGATCAGGAGCGAAATCATCGCGATGAACACCATCGCGAGCGTGACCCCGCGCGTGATCCCCTGGAAGCTCTCGATCAGCTTGTCCGGCGTGAAGATCGCGAAATCGTTCGGCTTGTTGAAAGGGACGTGGCGCCGCGCACGGAGCAGCGCCGTGCCCTTCTCGATGATCAGCGGCACCTGGTCGGGCGTGTAGGGCACGGTCGCGATGTGAATCGTGTCGCCGCCGCTGTTCTTGATCTGCGGGAACTTGCGGTCGAACGTCGGGAACGGAACCAGGAAGAAGTTGTCGTTCGAGCCGCCGAAGGCGTTGCCCTTCTTCTCGAGGACGCCGATGATCATGAACTCTTCGCCGTTGAAGTTGACGATCTTCTCCAGCGGATCCTCGCGCGGAAAGAGGATGTTCCGGACGTCCTCGCCGATCACCGCGACGTTGGACGTGTGTCGGAAGTCGCTCTCGGTGATGAACCGGCCGTAGGAAACGAAGTGGTTGTTGGCGACCGAATAGTCGGGGGCCACGCCCGCGACGACCGGAGTCGTCGTTTCGTTGTCGCGATACTTCACGCTCACGTCCGCGTTCCAGAGGTAGCGCTCGGGCGAGACCGCCCGCATCTCCGGGATCGACTCTTTGAGCGCGACGGCGTCCTCGTAGGTGAGATCCTTGCGCCGGCGCTCCGACTCGTCGCGATGGCCGGGGCCGAACCGCGCCTCGTACTTCTGGAACTGAACCAGCGTGGCGCCGAAGCTCTGGAAGGTGCGGACCATGTTGTTGTTGAACCCGGTCACGATCGAGACCATCGCGATCACGGTCGCGACTCCAACGACGATCCCGAGGACGGTCAGGAACGCGCGGAGCTTGTGGGTGCGGACCGCGAGCAGCGCGAAGCGCACGTTCTCGCCGAAACCGCGTCGCAGGTGACTGAAGATTCCGGACATGGGGTCAGGCAGGGGGTTTGGGGGGGTCGGCGCAGGCGACTCGGAGATCGACTACTTTCATGGTCAATAACCTCAAACCCCCTGCCTGACCCCTATTCGTATCGAAGCGCCTCGACCGGCGCGAGCCTGCTCGCCTGGGACGACGGGATCCATCCAGCGATCAAGCCCGTGACCGTCGCCACGCCGATTCCGATGATGACGAAGGAGAGCTTGACCTGCGCGGGGAAGACCTGCTTCACCGCCATGGCGATCAGCGCTCCGAGGAGGACCCCGATGACCCCGCCGACCGCGGACAGGAGCGCCGCCTCCAGGAGGAACTGCCGGCGGATGTCGCGACGGCGCGCGCCGAGCGCCCGCCGGACACCGATCTCCTTGGTTCGCTCGACGACCGACACGAACATGATGTTTGCGATCACGATCGCGCCGACGACGAGCGAGATCCCCGAGATCAGGATCATCAGCAGGAACGCTCCGGCCGAGATGTTCTTCCAGAGGTCCTGGAGCATCTCGGCGGTCACGAGACCGAAAGGGTCGTCCTTGTCGAACTTCGTCTTCCGAAGAGAGCGCAGGATCGATCGGACCTCGTCCGTCGTCTGGCCGACCATCGCGACGCCGCCGATCGGCTTGATGAAGACCCCGATGTCCTCGGACGGCGCGATGTGCTTCTTGAAGAGCGTGAGCGGGAGATAGACGACGCTGTCCTGGCTCTGCCCCATCACGTTGCCCTGCTTCGCGAGCGTGCCGATGATCTTGACCGGGTATCCGTCGATCTTCATCACGCGTCCGATCGGGTCCATGTGCGGGAAGAGCTGGTCCTGCACGTCCCACCCGATCACGGCCACCGAAGCCGCGTGCTCGTACTCCGCCGGCGTGAAGTAGCGGCCGGTCACGACGTCGAAGTTCATCGCCTCGCCCATGTTGGGCGTGTGGCCCTGGATCTCGACGTCCGCGAGCTTGTTGTCGGCGTATTTCACGGGGCGCCGGCGGTCGCCGCGCCCGCCGACGTGCGAGCAGAGCTTGCACTCGCGCTGGATGATTGCCATGTCGGTCAACGTGAGGTCGCGGCGCTTGCGGGCGATCAGCCACTCTTCGCGGCTCGTGATGATTCCGTACTTCGTGAAAATGACCACGTCGGGGTTCAGCCCGATCACCTTGTCCGTCACGTACGCGTTCAAACCCGACAGCACGGAGACGACGCCGACGACGGTCGCGACGCCGATGATGACGCCGAGCAACGTCAGGAACGCGCGCATCTTGTGGCGGGTGAGCGCCGACGCCGAGACGCGGAGGAGCTCGGCCGACCTCATGCCGCCGCCGGCGTCTTCTGCCGGCCCTTCTTGCCGCCCTCTTTCTCGACGATCACCTTGTCGCCTTCCTTGACCTGGCGGAGCACCTTGAACGGTCCGGTGACGATCTCCTCGCCGACTTTCGGGCCGGTCTTCACCTCGATCATCAGCTCGCCCGCGATACCGGTCTGGACCTTCTCGAAAGCGAGCTTCCCGCCCTTGATGACGTAGACGCCCTCTTCCGTCTGCGGCCGCCCGGCTCCTCCTTTGGCGGGCTTGCCGTCCTTCTTCGGAACGTCTCGCACGACGAGCGCCTGGATCGGGATCGCGGTCGCGCCCTCCTTGCGGCCCGTCAGGATGTCCGCGGTAACCGAGAAGCCCGGGCGAATGGTCTCCGGCGGGTTGACGACGCGGATCTTGACCTTGAAGTTGATGGCCTCGGATCCCTGCGTCAGCGAGAGCAGGTCCGGATCGTTCTTCGCGATCGGCGAAGAGCCGACTTCCGTGACGACGCCATCAAACGGGCGATTCGGATAGGCGTCGATGTTCAGGTTCGCCTTCTGCCCGACCTTCACTTCGGGGACGGACGTCTCATCGACCATCATGACCGCTTCGACCTCCGACATGTCGGAGATCGTCAGAAGCTGCGTTCCCGGGTTGTTCATCGTGCCGATGACCGTGACCTCGCCCTCCTTGACGGGAAGGTAGGTCACGATGCCGGCGATCGGCGCACTGACGGTTGTCTTCGAGAGCGAGTCGCGGCTCGCGGCGAGGTTGGCGCCCGACTCCTGCAGCCGCTGCTGCGTCGCCGACAGGTTCGCCTGCGCCGTGTCGTACACGGACTTCGCCCTCTGATATTCGGCCTCCGACAGGATCTTCGCCTCCCAGTTGCGGCGCGCGCGCTCGTAATCGAACCGCGCCTGCTCCGAGTTCGCCCTCGCCGCCTGGAGGTCCGAGCGCATCGCGGCGACCGCGGACTCCCGCCCCGCGTTCTGGGCAGCGAGCTGCGCGCGGTCGATCTGGAGGAGGAGCTGGCCGCGGTTGACCTTGTCGCCTTCCTTGACGGCCAGGTTGACGATCTGGCCCATTACGAGCGCCGAAAGATCGACCTTCCGCCGCGCCTGGATCTTGCCGTTCGCGGTGACCTTCGAGACGAGGTCGATGGTTTCGACCTTCGCGGTCGTCACGCGGGCCACGTCCTTGTCTTTTCTCCGAATGAATCCCATGGCCACGAAGAGGAGCACCAGAACTCCCACGACGGCCAGAATGATCTTCGTTCTCTTCCTCATCTCCTCCTCCGGTGACACGAGTCGCAAGCGTCTATCTTCTTACGCAGAGCGGGGTTGAAAGTTCGGTTGGCTGCCGCCGCCGAACCCTCCGTCTCGGCTCTCAGTCCTCGAAGAGGGCTGACGGCTGAGAGTGGACCGCGGCGGGTGCAAGTCCGCAGGACCTGTCCCCGCGACATCATAAATGGTGCGCCCAGGAGGATTTGAACCCCCAACCTCCTGATCCGTAGTCAGACGCTCTATCCAATTGAGCTATGGGCGCAGGAGCGCGGAGGCTACTGAAAACCAGCTCTGCTTTCAAGCAATTCCGGGTCGAACCGCTCTCCTCGGGCCCCTACGATACTCTCCGCGCTCCATGCCGTTTTCGCCCGACGACGAGAGGTTCCAGCGCGAGGCGATCGCCTTCGCGAAGATCGCATTCTCGGAGCGGGAGGTTCCCGTCGGAGCCGTCGTCGTCCGCGACGGCCACATGATCGGCCGCGGGCGTAACCGCCGGGAGGCGCTCGCGGACCCGACGCATCACGCGGAGATCGAAGCCATCCGGGAGGCGGCTGCCGCGGTCGGAACCTGGCGGCTCGACGACGCGACGCTCTACACGACCGTGGAACCCTGCGCGATGTGCGCGGGCGCCGCCGTGAACGCACGACTTGCGCGAATCGTCTTCGGGTGCCCGGATCCCAAAGCCGGGTACTGCGGCACGCTGGGAAACATCCCCCAGGATCCGCGTTTGAACCACCGCTGTGTGGTCGACGGGGGGCTGCTGGCGGAGGAATGCGCCAAGCTCATGAAGCTGTTCTTCCAGGCCCGGCGATAGCGCCGAACCCCTGAATTCGTTAGGATTTCGCGTTTCCCAATTCGACCGGAGAGGTGCTGGAGTGGTTGATCAGGCCGGTCTCGAAAACCGGTAAGCCCTAACGGGTTTCGAGGGTTCGCACCGAGCGCCGTCTGCGGCGCGACGAAGGAGCGACCGCAGAAGCGCGACAAGCGACGGCGTCGAGCCGTCGCTAATCCCGACCTCGGATGTTAGGTTTCGCACGCACGGAGAGGTGCTGGAGTGGTTGATCAGGCCGGTCTCGAAAACCGGTAAGCCCTAACGGGCTTCGAGGGTTCAAATCCCTCCCTCTCCGCCATGAACCTTCGATTTCCGGGGACGTAGATAAAGGACCCCTTTATGACCGCCGCGATCGACCTCGAGAACGTCTCGAAATACTTCGGCAAGTTCCCCGCCGTGGACTCGCTCTCCCTGAGTGTCCCGCAAGGCGTGGTCTACGGACTCCTCGGTCCCAACGGCGCCGGCAAGACGACGACGATCCGGATGATCATGAACATCACGGCCGCCGACTCCGGCGAAATCCGGGTCCTGGGCAGCCCGATGACGCGCGAGATGCAGAACCGGATCGGATACCTGCCCGAAGAGCGCGGCCTCTACCGGAAGATGAAGGTCCTCGACCACCTCTTCTTTCTCGCCGCGATCAAGGAGGTTCCCCGGGAAACCGCGCGCCAGCGGATCGCGGAGTGGGCAGGCCGTCTCGAGCTGAAGCCGTGGCTCAAGAAGAAAGTCGACGAGCTTTCGAAGGGCATGCAGCAGAAGGTCCAGTTCATCGCGACCGTCGTCCACGACCCGGAAATCCTCATCCTGGACGAGCCCTTCTCGGGACTCGACCCGATCAACACCGCGATCATCAAGGACTACCTGTCCGAATTCCGCAAGAAGGGCAAGACGATCGTCTTCTCCACGCACGTTCTCGAGCAGGCGGAGAAGCTATGCGACGAGATCTGCCTGCTCGCGCGCTCGAAAAAAGTCCTCGAGGGCAACCTGCGCGATCTGAAGCGTCGTTTCTCGAAGGATCTGCTCCACCTGCTGGTCGAATGCGGCCCGGAGGAAATCGTGGCCCTTCCCGGCGTCGTCTCTTCGCAGGCGGTCAACGGAGGATACGTCGTAGCGCTCGCGCCGGGGACCGATCAGCGCGAGTTCCTTCGCCGCACGATGGACCGCCATCCTCTGCGCGGCTTCTCCGCAAAGGAGCCGGAGCTCGAAGAGATCTATCTCGACGCGATTCGCGCGGCGGGTATCGAAGAGACCCGGACGATCGAGTGAGGAAACCATGAGCTGGAAGAAGGTTTTCGCGGTCATCCGGCGGGAGTACCTGGAGCGCGTGCGCACGAAGGCATTCTGGATCGCGACGATCATCGTTCCAGCCTTCTTTTTCATCTACATGGCGGTTCAAATCGCGGCGATCAAGAAGACGAGCGGCGAACGCAAGATCGCCGTCGTAGACACGACCGGACGGCTCGCGCCCGCGCTCGCAAGCGAGCTCGCGTCGCGCGAGGAGGCCCTCAAGCGGGAGAAGCCCGGCACCCGTGGAATTCACTGGATCGTCGAAACGCGTCCGATCACCGGCGACCTCGAGCAGACGAAGGAAGCGCTTCGCAAAGAAGTGCTCGACGAGAAGATCTACGGCTATCTCGTTCTCGACCCGACGCTCCTCGAGAAGGACCGCGCCGAGTACTACTCGATTTCGGTGTCCGAGTTCGTCGCCCTCACCCAGATGGAGCAGGCGATCAACAAGACGCTTCTCCGGCGCAAGATCGAGGATCGGGGACTCCCGCCGTCGCTCGGAAAAGAGCTCGAGAGACGTGTGGATTTGAAGACCTGGAAAGTCACGAACAAGGGCGTCACCGAGGAGAAGGGCGCCGGCATTCTCGCGGCGCTCATCTTTATGGTCATCATGTACTCGACCTTCATCATGTACGGGATCCAGAACCTGCGCGGCGTGATCGAAGAAAAGACGAATCGGATCGTCGAGCTCGTGATCGCGTCGGTGCGGCCGATCGAGCTCATGATCGGAAAGATCGTCGGAATCGGTCTGGTCGGGCTGACGCAGTACCTTTTCTGGTCGCTCGTCGCGATGAACCTGTCGATCCTCGGCATCGCCGGTATGATGGCCGCCGGCGAATCGGGCGCTCCCCTGATCCCGCTCTCGATGATCGGCTACTTCATCCTCTTTTTCCTCCTTGGTTACTTCTTGTACGCGAGCGTTTACACGGCGCTTGGCGCTCCGTTCAACACGGACCAGGAGGCGCAGCAGCTCTCGATAATTCCCACGATGCTGATCATCAGTGGTATGGCGGTCTACCCCGCCGTGATGAACAACCCGAACGGTCCGATCGCCGTCGGAGCGTCGCTCTTTCCGTTCACCGCGCCGCTGATCATGTATCTGCGAACCGCCGTGGCCGAACCGCCCCGTTGGCAGATCGGTTTATCGATCGTGATCCTGATCCTCTCGACGATTGGTATGGCGTGGATCGCGGGACGCATATATCGCGTCGGAATTCTCATGTACGGAAAGAAGCCGACGATTCCCGAGATCCTGCGCTGGGTGCGCTACCGGCCGGGCAAGGTCCTGCAGCCGGCGGCGCCGCCGGCCCCCTAGCGGCGGCGTTTCGACTCCCGCTTACCGTCTCAGAGCATCTGGGTGCGCGCCTGCTTCGCGCGGGCCGCGCCGATCGCCGTCTTGACGTCCTTTTCCTCCTCGGGCGGCGGCATCACCGCAGGCATTCCGAGGAATTCGATCCAGAGCTCCCGCGCCCAACCGGCGGTGTGATACAGATGTTCGTCCTCTTCCTCTTCGACTTTCTCCTGCGCCGCTTCGAGCATCTTCTTCTCGTCGCCCTTCGTCTTCTTGGCGACCTGGCCCAGGAGCTCCCAGTTGAGGTGGTCCTTCGTCTCCGCGAGCACGACACATTCCGCGGCCACGATCTGAGCCGCCTCGGGCTCCGCTTCGGTCAACGCCATCTCCATCGCCTTGACGAGAGACTCGCCGGTGTGGCGCACGACCCGGCGGCCGGGCGTCTCGACCTTCGGGTCGAGACCGAGCTCGCCCATCAGGTTACGCACGACCTCGACGTGGTTCTTCGTCTGGTCGAAGTACTTCTGCCACTCTCTCTTCAGGTCGTCGTTGATCGCGCAGCGGATCGCCGTGCGATAGACCTCGACGCCCCCCATTTCCGTCTCCAGCATCTGATACACGAGCTCATTGAGCTGATCTCTTTTCATGATTCCTCCTCGCGGGGGACGCAAGATGCAAGGCCCGGGCCGCCGCACCGGGCCGCGTTTGCCTCGTTCCGGCCCGCTGTGCTACGTTGCCCAGCCCGTCGGCCCATTCGTCTAACGGTTAGGACGCGGCCCTCTCAAGGCGCCTTCGGCGCCCGGCGACTTACTTTGAAGCGCGCCTCGACGGCGCGACACGGGTTCGATTCCCGTATGGGCTTGCTCGAAAAAGATCCGCTGTGCTACGTTGCCCAGCCCGTCGGCCCATTCGTCTAACGGTTAGGACGCGGCCCTCTCAAGGCCGAAATACGGGTTCGATTCCCGTATGGGCTACCAACCGTTTCCGGTCCAAATCGAGGCTCCGCCAGGGCGGAGAGTTGGTGGGGTT
>DASYUL010000096.1:0-36316 GCA_036001245.1 Thermoanaerobaculia bacterium | reverse complement strand
GGCGCTCCGCGCCCGGATCGAAGGAGCCCAGAAGAGCGCGACCAGCCCGCCCAGAAGGCCGGCGGCGGTCGCCGCGAGAATGTAGGGCAGGAATCCGCCGAGAGCGTCGGACATGGTCGACCTCTACCGCGAGAACGGCTTCAGTCTTTCTCCCAGCAATGCTTCGCTCTCTGCGCCGGTTGGTTGACCAGCTCGTTCATCGTTGCGGCGTCGTACAGGCAGCCTTCATCGCTTTCCTCTTCGAGAGATTGAGCGGCGGAGCTTATCTCCGGGCGACGGGGAATGTGCCGTCCCGGGTCAGTCGAGCAGCGCCGGAATAGTCGCGGCCTGCACGCGAAGCGCAAGCGGCGACTAGCGGCGCGGCATCTCCGTGTGAACCTCGTACCGGACCCCGCCCACTCCCCCCCGATCCGCGCGGCGACCTTCGGTTCCGCGCAACTGAATCGCGTCGATGAGGAACGTCTGGGCCGGTGTATGAGCGAGCCGCCGGAAAAGGAGCGTCACGTGACCGACTGCGCCCGGATCGAGCACGAGGTTTTCGAACAGAGCCCCGTCGGGAGAGCTGACGAGAAACGTCTTTCCCTTGGCGCGGAAGCCCTTTCCGCGAGAGCCCCCGCGCGTCCACGCCCGCAACAATGCTTCGTCCAGCCGGACGGCGACCTGTCCGTACCGGGTAAAGGAACGCCCTGCCTCCGAGGCCGGAGGGCCGATGAACAGCGAAACGGCCGACCGGGCGCGATCGACGTTTCGAATCGCGAAGGCTGCGTCCGCCTCTGCATCCGGCGGAAGCGCGACGATGTTGACGTTCCGCCACACGATGTTGTTGTTACCCCGAACGTTGGCGTTGATGTCGGCAGTCTCCGCCACGGCCATAGGATCGGACGGGGAAACCCAGCGAGCAATGAGGCAGAAGTGCCCCGGGCCGGGGACGCTGTTCCACTGCCCCTCGACTACGCGCGTCGAGTGCGCCGCGAACGAGGCGACCGGAATCGTCGCGAGCAGCGTCCAGTTCGCCGGCCAGCCGAGCCCGGCGGCGGCGTTGGCCCAGTACAACTCGAGGTTGCCGCTCGTCGACGCATTGAAACCGTTGTGGAGCTTCGCATAGACCCAGCTGGTCGATCCCGACTGCGGGTTTTCGTGCTGGTGCTGGTGGGTCAGGTTCGTATCCTGGGAATTGCGGGCCCAGATGTAGGGCGAAATCCACATGGGCTCGGCCGCGGTGAGAGGATCCGGCTCCGCCCCGGTATCGTTCCACGTGTCCTTCATCCAGACGTTGGCGGCGCCCGGTGAGCTGCACCGGAAGTTCGCGACTGTAAGGGCCGTGTTGTTGAGCACCTGATGGTTGTCCGACGCGCCGGACACTCCCATCGGATCCCCCGGGGGAAAGTTCACGTTCGGGTTCGACCAGTACTGCAGCCGGGTCGAGCTCGGCGTACCGTTGTAAGCCATGATCGTACGCCAGGGCGTCGCCGGCGCGGTCGGCGACGTATCGACGTAGCCGCGGTTGTAGGGATAAGGCCCCGTGCTCGTGGCGTTCGGCGCGTCGTGGTCGGCTCCCATGTTGTGGCCGAGCTCGTGGCCGAAGCTGTAGTTCCCGGTCGCGCAGGTCCGCTTGACGACGGAGTAGGCGGCGCTTTCAAAGGCGTTCGACACCGTTTCCATCATGAACCCGAGCCCGCAGGCGCCGGCGTTTTCCGTGATGAGCGAGACCGTGTCCGCGGCGAAAGTGTTACGGAGCGTCGGAACGTTGTCCATGAATCCGTCCGCGCCGTCCTGGAGGCGATCGAGGTCCGTGTTGATGCTGCCGGACTCGGTATACGTGACTTCCTCGAAGTGCGCGAGGCGGAGGTGCTGCGTAACCTGGCTGTTGAGGTACGACTGGTTCGTTTCCGCCACGGCCAGGTAGATGGCGGATTCGATCGCATCGACCCCGCCCGCTCCCGTCCGCGCGGCGGCCGTGTACACGACGAGCGCGTCGATGTCGCTCGCGGGGTCCGTGTTACAGGTATCCGCGGCCGCTCCCCCCGGCGGTTTGGGTTTTGGGCGGACCGGTTGGGCCTCCTGCGGAAACTTGGATTGATCGATCTCCCGGATCGAGTGAATGCCCTCTCCCAGATACCGAATCTGGAGGAATCTTCCCTTCTGCGTTCGGATGTTGCCCGTGACGGCCTGGCCCACGAGAGCCAGGACCACGCTGCTTCCCGGCTCGTTCGCCACTTTGCCGTACCACACCACGCCTTCTTTCGGCGCCTTCTCCTGGCGGTCCCGAACGAGCGTGAGCGTCTCTCGACCGAAAACGGGAACGATCAGCCTCTGGTTGTCCGCCGTTCGGAGCAGACGAAGGTCGACAATCACGTTTTGGCTTCGGATCACCGTGGGATCCGGCGCCGTTCGCATCGTTCTGTCGGTCGGTCTCAAGAGCAGTGGACCGCGCTGCGCGAGGGCTGCGGACGAGGCCGAGAGCCCGAGAAGGAGTCCGGCGATTCGTCCGGGAATTCCATTGAGCGTGAAAGTCATGTGATCCCCCTGCGACGGGTCTCACCGCTGCAAAGGGGCGCCCGGACGGCGGGAAACCCGGGTCGCCCCGTCCGGAGTCCCTGCGGCGGATTGACGATCGTGCCTCTTGGTTGAAGTGGTCTCCCGCGGGACCGTTTGAGACAGGATTCCGGAATTCGGTCCGAAACCGCCTGAACCGGGCTCTAGCGCGCGAGCAGCACCGACACGGCGCCGTCTTCGGTGTTCGCCGTGACAACGTCCGTCTTCCCGTCGTGGTTCAGGTCTCCGATCGCGACGTTGTACTGCGCGCAGGCCGTCTCGGCAGCGGCGAGCGCGCAGAGGAGGAGAATTGTGCGGGCGGCCGGAGGCTTCGAGGCTATGCGCCTCCCATCGCCTTCGCCGCACGCTGGTGGATCTCCTCGGGCGACAGGTCTTCCTTGTGGGTCGCGACGTACCACTTGTGGCCGAAGGGGTCCTCGACCTGCCCGCCCCGGTCGCCGTAAAACTGGTCCGCGACTTCGCGAGTCAATTTCGCGCCGGCGGCAACCGCCTTGGGAACCGTCGTGTCCACGTCCTCGACGTAGAGGTGCATCATCACCGGCGTGCCGCCGATCGACTTGGGGGAGAGGAAACCCATCTCCGGGAATTCATCCGCGAGCATGAGGCGAGAGTCGCCGATCTGGATCTCGGCGTGCCCGACCTTTCCGTTCGGAGAGCCCATCCGCATCAATTCTTTCGCGCCAAACGCCTTCTTGTAGAACTCGATCGCGTCCGCCGCGCCCTTCACGCACAAGTAGGGCGTCGTCGTGTGGTAACCCTCGGGAATCGGTCTCGCTTTGGCCATTACGTACCTCCGTTCGTAGAAGCTGAACTTCTCACAACGGAGGCGGATACGGGTAGGGCCAGCCGAAGTTTCCCCAGGCGAAAGGTTCAGCCTGCTTGCGCGATCGGCCGCGTCTAGGGCCCCGCGACCCCTGCCGAGTTGAAGAACGTCGCCTTCAGGGCGATGCTCGTCAGCGGTAGCCCCGCCCACAGGTGCGCCTCGATCCGGTAGGTCGTGCCGGGGGTGAGCCGTCCCATGTCCATCTGCTCGCCCGTCAGCGACCCGCTGGTCCCCGCGACGATGTCGCCGCTCCACGTCCCGTCGGCTTCCTTGCGCTGGAGATAGAGGTCGACGTCGGCGGGTGTCGCGGGAGTCGCATCGACGTGCATGCTCGCGTCGTCGGCGCCGGGGGGGACGGTGAACTCGACGCAGCCACTGGTCACACCGCAAGCGCGCTGCCCCGCCCCGGGCGCGGGCACGAGCAGGGTCTGGCTGATCGAAGGTTGCGCGATTCCCGGTGTGGGCCCGGAAGAGGGACCTTGCGGAGGCCCCGACACCTTCGTGTCGAGTTCGATCCCGACTGCGGGTTCGCCGCCGGTCGTGCTGTCGAGGAACGAGACCGCGAGCCGGCCGTCGTCGAAGATGGCGAGCGTCTGGAAGTCCATACGGGTATCGTTCCCGAGACCGGCGGTGGCGTTCACGTCGGCGAGTCCGACCTGATAGCGCCGGAGCAGCTTGGGTTCCGCGTCCTTGATCCCGATCTTGTAGACGAGGTCGCGGTCGAAGCCGCTGACGGTGTCCTGAGCGTGGATCATCACCGCCGCCACCCCCGCGTACTTGTTCGCGCGAAAGTCGATCTGCTCGATGACGTTGTTCGCAGGGAGCGGCGCAGTCAGCGAACGCCACGTGCTTCCGCCGTCGGACGACCAGCGCCAGAGGAACGACGCCCCCTGCGGCACGAGGTTGTGCAGCCGGCCAGCGGAGTCGACGACGTACCGCCCGCGGGGCGTGGTTCCGTCGGCGTGCGCGACGTCCGTCCAGGATTGCTCGATGCCGTCGAAGACCGACCACGTCGAGTCGAGATCTCCCGAAGCGAGCAGCCGGGAGGCGCCCGACGGAAACATCCCTCCGTTGCTGTTGGGCTGGATCGAGTCGAAGGCCGCCAGCGGTCCGGACGCTCCGAGCGTGCGTCGGGCGTCGTTTCCGAGCTTCTCGACGAACTTGCTCGTGACGAGGGCATAGGTCAATCCGTCCAGGCTGTAGTACCAGAGCTCCTTCGGAACGCCGCCCTTGATGAAGGTCAGATAGGGGACGGTCTGCCCCGCGACCGTGAACGGGCCCGGCAGGACCGAGATCCATTCCCGGTCGTAAAAGGGCTGGTGGAGCGGCATCTCGAGGTACCGCCACTCGCCCGTGCTCGCCTCGTACTTGAACGTCAGCAGGTGGTCGCCGGAGTAGGGATCCCACTCGACGCCCACAACGTCGCCGTCGGGTGCGACGGCCACCGCCCCTTCTCCGTTGACCAGCGGCTGGACCGGCCGCACCGAGCTCCACGTGAGCCCGCGGTCGTCGCTGTAATTGAGATAGCTCCCACCGAAGTCAAACAACCGTCCCTGCCGAGAGATCGTCAGGTAGTTCTCGCAACAGTTCCCGGTTCCCTTGACGATGCGCCACGTCGTCGTTCCCTGCTTGTCGTCGTTGGACTTCTTCGGATTTCCGTACTCGAGCACGGGATATGCGGCCGTCGATACCGGCGGGTTGATCTTCACCACCTGCGCCGGCAAGCCCGGCGCCTGTGCCCGAGAGAGCGACGGCGCGAGGAGGAGCGCCGCCGCGAGAACGACCAGGTTACGGCTGCTCGTTGCGACCTTCATCGCGCACCTCCAGCCTCGAGGATGTCGCGTGAAGAAAGCCGCGGGTATGGGGTGAACACCCCAATTTTCGGGCGAAGGGCCCTCAAAATCAGTCTTGCGCGACTAATTCCTCTTCGGCGATCGGGCGCGGGTGCGTGCCGCCTTCTTCGCCGCGCGCGAGCGTGCGGCCGCCGAGCGTCGGCGGGCTGCCGCGCGCGCCTGCCGGGCGAGCGCTTCGCGGGATGCCGTCCGTTTCGGCTCGCGCTTCAGCGCCTTGCGCACCGCGCGGGCGCGTTTCGGTGAAGGTCGGCGGCGCGACCGGGCCGCGCGGGCGGCGCTCGCCGCGGACTTGCGCGTGGTCGCCTTTCCGCGCTTCGGCGGCGGGAGACGGACTCCGGCGCGGCGCGCCTTGGACAATCCGATCGCGATCGCCTGCTTGGTCGAACGGGCGCCGTGCTTGCCTTCACGGACGTGCTCGATCTCTTCGCGAACGAATTCGCCCGCCTGCGTGCTCGGCGCTTTGCCCTGGAGCTTGTCGCGGCGCGCACTTTCGAGGGTTTCTTTTTCGGGCATGTGAGACCTCCTGTGCACGAAGAGCAGCAATACGCGGGCCTGCTAGAGTCGCGCCGGAACGAACGTGACGATCGCACGCGGACGGCGCCTCTCGATCCTTCCCGCCCTGGCGCTCGCGGCACTCGTTGTTGCGCCCGCCGGCTGCCGCCGCGAGACACGCACGCCGATCGTCCTCTATTCCCCGCACGGCCGCGATCTCCTGACGCTCGTCGAAAAGACGTACGAGGCCGCGCACCCCGACGTCGACGTGCGGTGGCTCGACATGGGCTCGCAGGACGTTTACGACCGCGTGCGCGCGGAGAAAGCAAACCCGCGCGCGGACGTCTGGTACGGCGGACCCAACCTGGTCTTCGCCAGCGGCGCGCGCGACGCTCTGCTCGAGCCGTTCGAGCCGACGTGGGCCGCGTCGATTCCGCCCGAGAGCCGGCACCCGGGCAAGCTCTACTTCGGGCTCTACCGCACGCCGGTCGTCATCGTCTACAACAGTGCCGCGATACCGGCCGCGGAGGCGCCGAAGGACTGGGACGACCTGCTCGACCCGCGCGGGAAGAAGAAGATCCTGATCCGCGATCCGCTCGCGTCCGGCACGATGCGCGCCGTCTGGGGAACCATCATCGAGCGCTCGATTGGAGAGACCGGAAGCGTCGAGAGCGGGTTCGAGTGGCTGCGCAAGCTCGACGCGCAGACGAAGGAGTACGTCTTCAACCCCTCGATCCTGCTCGAGAAAATCGTCCGCCGCGAGGGATTGATCACCATCTGGGACCTGCCCGACACGCTTTTCGAGATGCGGCACGGACCGCTCGCCTACACGTTCCCGAGGAGCGGGACGCCCGTGATCGACGACGCGGTCGGGCTCGTGCGCGGCGCGCCGCACGCGCCGGCGGCGAAGGCGTTGATCGAGTGGCTCGGCAGCGTCGAGGCCCAGAAACTCGCGGCCGATAGGGCGTTCCGCCTGCCGGCGCGGACGGACCTGCCGGAGGAAGCGCTCCCGGAGTGGGCACGGAAGGTCGAGAAGGAGCTCGTGCCCGCGAAGGTCGACTGGGAGCGCATCGGACGCGAGGGCCCCGCCTGGATGTCGCGGTGGGATCGGGAGGTGCGGGGTAAGGGGAGGTGACGGCGCCTCTCACCCCGACCCTCTCCCCGCCCGTTCAGGGGAGAGGGGGTAAATTCCTCGTCCTCGAACGGCTCGACAAGCATTTCGGGGACCTGCACGTCACGCGCGACGTCTCGCTCGACGTCGCAAAGCCCGAGATCCTCGCGCTCCTCGGGCCGTCGGGCAGCGGCAAGACGACCGTCCTCCGCACCGTCGCCGGATTCGAGACGCCGGACTCGGGGCGCGTGATCGTGGACGGCGAGGACGTGACGCGCCTACCGCCGGAGCGGCGCCAGTTCGGAATCGTGTTCCAGCACTACGCGCTCTTCCCCCACATGACGGTCGGGCAGAACGTCGCGTTCGGCCTCGAGTCGCGCGGCGTAGCGAGGGAGGTGACGGCGGCCCGGATCGCGGAGGCGCTCGCCGCGGTCGATCTCACCGGGTTCGAAACGCGCAAGGTGACCGAGATCTCGGGCGGGCAGCAGCAGCGGGTGGCGCTCGCGCGGGCGCTGGCGCCGCGCCCGCGCGTGCTCCTGCTCGACGAGCCGCTCTCGAACCTCGATCCGTCGCTCCGCGGCCGCACTCGCCGGGAGCTGAAGCGCGTGATCCGTAACGTCGGGATCACGACGCTGTTCGTCACGCACGAGCAGGAGGAGGCCTTCGAGCTGGGCGACCGGGTCGCTCTGATGAACGCGGGCCGACTCGAGCAGGTCGGCACCGCGCGCGAGCTCTACGAGTCCCCTGCCAGCCGCTTCGCGGCCGCCTTCATCGGGCGCTCGAGCGTCGTGCCCGGCCACTGGGAGAAGGCGGCCGGGCGCGTGCGGCTGCCGGGCGGCGCCGCGTGGCCGGCCGTGGCGGCGGGCGACCTTCTCGACGGCTCCCCCGTGGAAGTCGTCGTGAGGCCGGAGGCACTCGGGTTCGCGACCGCGCGCAACGGGACGGCCGCGGAGGGACGCGTCGTCGAGCCGCGGTTCGCTGGGCGCGAGACTTACTTCGCCGTCCTGCTCGACGCGGGAGTCGAGGTCGAGGTTCTCGCGGCGCCCGACGCCGCCCAGCCCGGCTGGAAAGTCTTCGTCGCGCCGGTGCACGGTGGGCCGACTCCGCGGGCGTACCCCCGGATCGCGGGAGACCTCGAGTGACGCGTCGAGGAAACCTCGTCGCGATCCTGCTGGCGCTGCTGCTCCTCTGGCTCGTCGGGTGGCCGCTCCTCGTCACGCTCGGCGAAGCGTTCGAGGCGCCGCGGTGGACGCTCTCCCATTTCTCGGAGTTCGCGCGACGGCCCGAAGAGTGGCACGCCCTCTGGGCGAGCCTCTGGATCTCGCTCGCGACCGTCGGCCTGTCCGCCGCGATCGGCGTTCCGCTCGCGTTCCTCTTCGAGCGCACGGAGTTCCCGGGCCGACGCATCCTCGGCGGGCTCGTCGCGCTTCCGGTCGTGCTGCCGCCGCTCGTGGGCGTGATCGCGTTTCTCTTTCTCTACGGCGAGAGCGGCTTCGTCGCGCGCGCCGTCCAGGCGCTCCTCCGACTGGAGGAATCGCCGTGGCGGCTCTCCGGGCCGGCGGCCATCCTCCTCGTCCACGCGTACTCGATGTACGTCTACTTCTACCTCTTCACGCGCGCGGGGCTGGCTCGCCTCGACGCTTCGGTGCTGGAAGCCGCGGCGAGCCTCGGCGCGTCGCGCCGCCGGATCCTCCGGCGGGTCATGCTGCCGCTCCTGCGGCCCGCGCTCACCGGCGCGGCGCTGCTCACGTTCATGACGTCGCTCGCTTCGTTCTCGGCGCCGTACGTCTTCGGCGGCGGATTCCGCGTGATGACGACGCAGATCGTCGCGTCGAAGCTGAACGGCGACATCCCGATGGCGATGGTCGAGACGGTGACGCTGGCCGCGGTCGCGCTCGTCGGTCTCGCTCTGCTGCAGGCGAGCGAGCACGGGCGCGTGGTCGCGGGGGGTGGACGCGGGATCGCGCCGTCGCGCCGGCGCCTCGGACGGGCCCGTTGGGTCGCGGCGATCCTCGGGTGGGTGCTCGCGGCGGTGCTGCTGCTCCCGCACGCGACTCTCGTCCTCGTCTCGTTCGTCCCGCGCGGGACGTGGACGATCGAGATCCTTCCTCCCGTGCTCGACCTCTCGAACTATGCCTCGCTCCTGTCGGAGCCCGAGCGGCTCCGGCCGCTCGTCAACTCGCTCTGGATGGCGGCGGTCGCGACGGCGGGCGCGCTCGCCCTGGGGTTCTCTGCCGCGCGACTGGCGGTCCGCGGGAAGACGCGGCTCGGCGGAGCGCTCGAGACGCTGCTCGCGATCCCGTGGGCGCTCCCCGGGACCGTCTTCGCCGTCGCGCTGTCGACGGCGTTCTCGGTTCACGCGCCGTGGATCGGACGGTTCGTTCTCGTCGGCACGGCGGCGATCCTGCCGCTCGCGTATCTCGTTCGGAACCTCCCGCTCACCGGCCGCGCGGCGTTCGCGGGATTCCGCCAGCTCGATCCCGCGCTCGACGAGGCGGCCGCGTCGCTCGGCGCGTCCCGCTGGAGAAGGCTGCGGCGGGTCGATCTGCCGCTGCTCGCGCCGGCGCTCGCGGCCGGAGCGAGCCTCGCGTTCATCACGGCGCTCGGCGATTTCGTTGTGTCGATCGTCCTCTACACGTTCGAGACCCGCCCGATCTCGATCGAGATCCTCTCGTCGCTGCGCCTGCAGGAGACCGGCGTGGCCGCGGCGTACGGCGTCGTGCTGGCGGCGCTGTCGGCCGCGGTGTTCTTCGCGTGGGGCCGCCGCTCCGACGTCATCCGCCCGCCCGGGTAAATGGGGTCAGGTCTCCACTTACCACTTTAGGGTGGATGCCTTTGGATTGATTGGGGTTAGAGGGTAGTTGCTCTTGACAAGTACCCCTTATGTTCTTTCATATCAAGTGATTGGATTTCAAAGTGGCAAATGGAGACCTGACCCTCCGTCACGACCGCGGGGTGACCGTCCGCGGAATTCGCAGAGGCTTCGATACGCGAACGGGCGCCGTGAAGTTGTAGCCGCCCGGAAGCGTCGCGCTCCGACCGTCGGGGTTCGTCACGACGACGTCGACCGGGCCGGCCGCGTGCGCCGGCGTTGTGATCTGGAGTCGCGTTCCGATCGAGTCGAGGATCGCGACCGACGGCGCGGCGACTTCGCCGAACGACACGGTGACACCGGTCAGGAAGTTTCCACCGGTGATGACCAGCGAATCCCCGCCCCTCGCCGATCCCGAGGCCGGCTCGATCGAAACGAGCACCGGGGCGGCGGGCGGGTTGGCGTCGACGATCCGCGCGAGAAGACCGCCCTCCGTCGCGAGATAGAGCTCCCCTTCCGCGTCCTCGCCGAAAGTCGTCAAGTTTCCCGCTCGCGGCGAAAAGAGCCGCGTCGTCCAGCCACCGCCCGCGCCCCGAGTCGCCCCCCAGATCTTTCCGGTGCAGTAGTCGCCGTAGAAGTACGTGCCGGTGAGTTGAGAGAAGAGGCGGCCCCGATAGACGTAGCCACCCGTGACCGAGCAGTCTCCGCCGGAGTGCGAGTACTCGAGGATCGGGCCGACGAGGCCGGGCGAGTTACACGCGGGAACACCGCCCGGGCAGCCCGTCGTTCCACCGCCGCCGCAGGCCGTTCCCTCCATCACTTTCCAGCCGTAGTTCGCGCCTCCGCCGTTACCCGCGGGCTGGAAGTCGACCTCCTCGCGCGCGCCCTGCCCGACGTCTCCGATGTAGAGATCTCCCGTGAGCCGGTCGAACGAGAACCGCCACGGGTTCCGCAGCCCCTTCGCCCAAATCTCGTCGCGCGCTCCGCCGGGCGCCGCGAAGGGGTTCTCCGGCGGGATGCCGTAGAACGGCGGCGTGTTGACGTTCGCGTCGACGTCGATGCGCAGGATCTTTCCGAGAAGCGTTTCGTCGCGCTGGGCGTTGCACATCGGGTCGTTCGCCGAGCCGCCGTCGCCCATCCCGATGGAGAGATACCCGTCGGGTCCGAACGCGAGCTGACCGCCGTTGTGGTTCGCGAACGGCTGGTCGATCGTCATCAGAATCACGGCACCCGCCGGATCGGCGGCGTTCGGGTTCGACGGTGAAACCCGGTATCGCGCGATGACCGTATTTCCGGCCCCATTCGTGTAATCGACGAAGAAGAGCCCGTTCTCGGCGTAACGCGGGTGGAACGCGAGCCCGAGAAGGCCGCGCTCACCGCAGCACGAGACGAGCGGCTCGATGTCGAGAAACACGGTCGGGAGCAACCGGCCGCCGTCGACGATCACGATCCGACCGCGCTGGAGAGTCAGGAACAGGCGCGCGTCGCCGGCGTGCGTGATCGAGGTGGGCTGCGCGAGACCCGTCAGGACAGTCTCGAGAGCGATCTCGGGTGTTGTCTGAGCGGACCCCCGGCACGCGAGCACGAGACCGACGAGCGCGAGAATTGCCGTGAGCTTTCGCAGGACCGCCTCCCGGTGGGAGAACGCTCCGACCGCGGGCATAAAATCCCGGCGGAGGCGCAACTCGATGCGGCGGCTGCTCGTTTCCGGCGCGATCTTCTTCTTTGTCGCGTGCAGCGGCCGCGCTCCCACCACGCCCGAAACTGCGGGAAGCGAAGGCGCGCGTGCGTCCGGGGCGGCCGCCTCGACGCAGCCGCAGCGGCCGGGCACGCGGGTCGTTGCGCCGCGGCCTTCGGCCGCCAACCGCGTCGCGTTCGGTGTGTGGGGCGGCGACCACGTGAACCTGGTCGTGACGGATACGGGCGGCGCGCTTGAGTACGACTGCGCCCACGGCACGATCGATCAGCCCTTCGTCGTCGACTCCTCCGGGCGATTCGACCTCGCCGGCACGCACACCCGCGAGCACGGGGGCCCGATCCGGAGCGACGAGAAACCGGACAAGCATCCCGCGCGCTACACCGGCACGACCGACGGGCAGACGATGCCGTTGACCGTCACCCTGACCGACTCGACCGTACCTGTCGGCACCTTCACGCTGACGCGCGGCCAGATCGGCCGGATCGTCAAGTGCCTTTAGGCCGCGCATGAACCTCCGGGTGAGACGAGACCGGATCGCGGCGGCGCTCCTCACGGCGGTCATCGGAATGGCGCCGCTCGCTTTTACGGGTGCCTCGCCTTCGGAGTGTGCGGCGATGAGCTGTTGCGCGGGGGGAGGCGCTTCGTGTCCGATGCACGTCCCTTCCCGCGGGCCGTCTTTCCGAAGCTGCCGCTCGAATCCCGACGCCCTGCCGGGCGCGTCGCAGGTTACGTTTTCACTTCCCGCTCGCGTCGTCGCATATTTCGAACGTCACTCCTCTCGGAAGCTCGCGGACGTTTCTGCGCCGCGGAAGCTGTGGCGTCCGGCCGAACCCGGCGTCCCTCCCCCCGAACGGCTCGCCTAGCCCTTTTTTCGTCCGAACAAAGGAGGGAATTCATGGCGACGCCGTTGCGGCGGGCGATGTCGCTCGCCGCGCTCACTCTTCTTTTCACCGCGATGCCGCTCTTCGCGCATCACGGAAAGGACTTCCTGCTGCTCGAATCGCCCGAGCTTCCCCACCCGCGCGGTTTCTATCTCGTCACCTCCGAGCACTACTTCACGACCGACGGCGAGTCCGAATTCGAGGAAGAGCCGGCGTTCCTCCTCGGCCTCTCGCATCGCTGGGCCGCCGAGCTCCACGCGCACATCGCGAAGGAGGAGGGCTCGTCGTTTCATCTCGAGTCGGTCGTGCCGACGATCCACTATCGGCTCTGGAGCAACGAGAGCTGGGGCGTTGCCTTGACCGCCGAGTACGAGTTCGCACGGCACCGCGACGAGGCGGACACGGTCGTCGCGCGCGGCGTCATCGCCCGCTCGATCGGCGACGGCATGCTCGCCTTCAACGCGGAATGGGACCGCGAGGTCCGACGCGGCGACCGGAGCTTTGCCGCGTTCGCTCTGGGCTATCGGCCCGACCTCGAGGCGCGCTGGAGCTGGGGGATCGAAGCTCGCGGTGCGACCCACCACGCGGAACCGAACGAGGTCGTGATCGGCCTCTACGGCAACGTTGCGGACTGGCTGTCGGTGAAGGTGGGCGCCGGAACCGGCTTCGGAAGCGGGCGCCCGGACTTCGTGCTTCGGACGGGCTTCGTCGTGCGGTTCGAATAGGAATCAGGTCTCCACCGGACGGTTCGGACGGCCGGAGTCGAGCCAGGTGGAGGCCTGACCCCACTCAAGAACGGCGTACGCGCGCACCGGGAAGCTCCCGAGGCCGTGGAACGGCGCGGGCGCGCAGTGGAATCGGAAACCGCGCGGCGGCAGCGCTTCGAGGTTCGTCAGGTGCTCGACGATCGGGATCTCCGCCTCGAGAAGGAGCGTGTGCGCCGAACGGGCGCCGTCGCCCGTGTCGTCGATGTTGAGCGAATCGATTCCGACGAGAGCGGGGCGCGCCGCCACGAGCCGCTGCGCCGCGTCGCGCGTCAGATAGGGATGTCCCTCGAAGTAGGCGGGGGTTCTCCAGTGACGGCTCCAGCCGGTGTGAACGAGCACCGCCCTGCCGCCGAGGTCGGCCCCGTCGAAGATGTCCCATCCGACCGCGCGGCCCGCGCGGGTCGCGTCCACGACGACGCCCTCGAGGTCCGCGAGCTTTTCGAGCGGCAGCGATCCCACGTCTTTCCCTTCCGCGAAGCGGTGAAACGGCGCGTCGACGTACGTCCCGGTGTTCGCGACCATCTCCACGCGGCCGATCGCGAACGTCGTGCCGTCGGCATAGTTGGCGCGCGACGACTCCCTCGAGAGGAAGTCGGAGACGACCGGGCCGGGAAGGCCCTTGTAGGTCACCATCCCCGGCTCGACACGATGACTGACCTCGACGAGACGGCTCATCGAGTGACGGAGACCGGCGCGAACGGGATCTCGGTGCGCAGGAACTCCTTCACGCCCTCGGGTCCGCGCAGGTCGAGCCGCATCGTCGGGACGCGGTTCTCGAAGATCAGACCGAACTCGAGAAAGGGACAGCAGGCGCGCTCGAGCTCGATCCACTCCGCCAGTCGCAGGAAGACGTACGGCCGCGCGGGAAAGCGCACGGCGATCCCGTCGGGGAGCTCCTCCACGTTCGTGACGACGCCCGCGAGCTCGCGCAGGAGATCGCGGTGCCGCTCGCGCTGCTTCGAGTCGAGGGCATCCATCCGGCAGGCGAGCGGAACGTCAGACACGGGATCCCCGCCGGGTTCGGTCGCGGTAGAGACGCTTCAGGAGCTGGATCTGACCCGCGTGGTACACGTCGTGCGCGGCGATTCCATAAACGAGCGTGTCGATCCGGTGCCGGCTGCCGCGCGAGCGCTCGCCCAGGGCTTTCGGCGACAGAGTCCGGACCACGTCGCGCAGACGCCGGTGCTGCTCGTCGAGCATCGCAACGTCGGAGCGCCAGGCCTTCTCCGTCGGAGGCGCGGACTCTGAGAACCAGTTGCTCCCGTCGAGCGGAAAAGACCCGCGCTTCTCCCTCGTCAGCCGGCGCCAGTTGGCGTACTTCCAATACGCGGCGTGCCGGACGATGTCCCGGATATTGTGCCGATCGGGTCCCGGCCGCCAGACCGCCTGCTGAACGGAAACTCCGCGCAGCGACCCTCTGAGGTTCGGGCCGTGCCAGGCCTTCTTCTCGTACCCCTCGTCGAGGATCCTCAGCAGGAGCGACAGGTCTCCCTTACCGTTCCCTTTCGCACGCCGCGGCTTCACGCGAGCTCCTCGAAGTACTTCGCGTACGCCGCGATCCCGCCGCTCGCCTGCCTCCAGTCGAAGTGCTCGTTGGGCGCGTGGTAGCCGTGCTCGGGAAGAGAGACGTCGAGGAACGCGATCGGGCACTGGAGCACTCTCTTCATCGTCACGACGGCGCCGATGGAGCCGCCACCCCGGATGAAAGCGGCGGGCTTGCCGAACGCGAACCGCATCGCGCGTTTCAGCGCCTCGGCGTAAGGTCCCGTCGTCTCCCCGCGGAACGGGCTTGCGCTTCCGCCCACGATCACGGTGACGTCCGGGTTCTTCCGCTTCACGAAATCGCGCACGAGGCGCGCGACCTTCTTGGGCTTCTGGTTCGGCACCAGCCGGCAGGAGGCCTTCACTTCGGCCCGGTGCGGGATGATCATCTTGACGCCGTTTCCCGTGTAGCCGCCCGTGACGCCGTGAACTTCGAAGGTGGGCAGCGCCCAGATCCGCTTCAGCACGTCGAGCGCGTCCTTCGACCGAAGGGACTTGAACCCGAAGTCCTTCTTGAACGTCGCGACCGAGAAGCCGCTCCGCCGGAACTCCTCGAGCTCCTTGCGGGACGGCGACTCGACGTCATCGGAGAAGCCGGGGATCTTCACGCGGCCGGTCCTTGCGTCGTAGATCTCCGACACGAGCTGCATCAACTCGCCGATGGGATTGCGTGCGGCTCCGCCGGTCGTGCCGGAGTGCGTTTCCGCCTTTCCGGTCTCGAGCACGAACTGGAACGCCTGCATCCCGCGAAGACCGGAAGTCGAGGCCGGATGGCCGCTGTCGAGCCACAACCCGTCGCCGACGAGGATCGAATCGGTCGCCGCTTCCCTGCCGAGCGTGCGGAGGCCCTCCTCGAAGTTCGGCGACCCGATCTCCTCCTCGAATTCCCACAGGAACCGGATCTCGATCGGGACGTCCGCCTCGCGCACCGCGAGCGCGCCGAAGAGCGCGCAGAGGGCTGGCCCCTTGTCGTCGGTCGCGCCCCGGCCGTAGTACCGGCCGTCCTTTCGCACGAGACGGAACGGGTCCGTGTCCCATGGCTCGGTCTCGCGGGACGCCGGCTGGACGTCGATGTGGTTGTACACGGTGACGGCCGGAGCGCCGCGGCGCGGCGCGGGGAATATGCCGTGAACGACGGGGTTCCCCTTCGTCTTCGCGACCGTCACGCGCGCGCCGAAATCCTTCAGGATGCGCCGCGCGAGCTCGACGCCGGCGTCGATGTCGCCGCGGTGACTCGGCTCCGAGGAAACCGTCGGCGTTTCCACGAGCTCCGTCAGGAGCGATTCGTAGCGGTCTTGCTCCCGGTCGGCAAAACGCGCGAGCTCATCCCGTTCGAGCGTCGCCGCCGTCATTCGAAGACCTCGTAGTGCCTCACCGTGGGCTCCTTCTCGAGCAGAAATTCGTCGTCTTCGGGATAGTAGACCGCGCGCTCGGGATCGGGACCGGCGAACCGCCGGATCGCGTCGTACCCGTCCCAGTACGAGACGAGCAGGAATTCGGCGACTTCCCCGTCGATGCGGACCAGAACCTCGACGCCGCGGTTGCCCTGCGTCGCGCGATAGCCACTGAGGCCTTTGCGTCGCAGGAAGTCGAGGTACTCGACCGCCTTCGGCGCCGGGGTCCGTCCGCGCCAGATCCGCGCGATCGGCCGGCCGGCTGCGCTCACCTCGCGGTCGCCTGCCGGGGGATTGCTCCTGTCGCCGCCGGCGGCGAGGACGGAAGAGACGTCTCGCGCGCGGCGGGCTTCGCCGGGCGCGCGCCGTACCGGATGATGAGGGCCACCGCGGCGACGATGACTCCCGCCGCGAGCGCCGTGCGCAGCGTCATCGGCTCGCCGGCAAATGCCCATCCGAGCAGCACCGCGACCACCGGGTTGACGTAGGCGTAGGTCGACACCCGCGCCGCCGTCGTCGCGCCGAGCAACCAGATGTATGCCGTGAAACCGACGAGAGAGCCGAACACGATCAGGTACGCGAGCGAGACGAGAGATTTCGCCGACAGCGCGGCGAGCGTGATCCGGCTCGCCTGGCCGGTCACGAGACCGAAGAGAAGCAGCCACACGCCGCCCGCGATCATCTCCATGGCGGCCGCGAGGAAGCCGGACTTCGGGAGCTTCGCGGTGCGCGAGAGGAGCGACCCGAGAGCCCACGAGAACGATCCGAGCAGGAGGACGCCGGCGCCCAGCGCGTCCACGCGTCCGGCGAGCCTCCCGGGAGCGAGCAGGAGGGCGAGGCCGCCGAGTCCGAGGACGAGTCCGGCGATCACGGCCCGGGCCGGGCGGCGGCCGCCGCTGCGCAGGCTTTCGATGATCACCATCCAGATCGGAACGGTCGCGACGAGGAGCGACGTGACGCCGGACGGAACACGGGTCTCCGCCCAGACGACCGCGCCGTTCCCGCCGAGGAGAAGGAGCCCGCCGATTACGGCGGCCGCGCGCCAGTTCTGAAACGACGGCCGCGGAGCTCCGCGGAGGCGCGCCCAGGCATAGAGGATCGCGCCCGCCACGAGAAAGCGCGCGGCGGCCATCAGGTGTGGAGGAATGGTCTCGATCGCGAACCGGATCGCGAGATAGGTCGAGCCCCAGATCAGGTAGACGGCCGCGAACGCTGCGACGATTTTCCCCTGGCGCGGCTCGATCCCCGTCGTCGCGTCAAGCACTGACGGCCTCCTCTTCCTCCTCGACCGCGATCGGCAGCTCGGAGGTCTCCTTCACGGTCTCGAGGACGATCGTCGTACGCGTGGAAGTGATCGTGCCGATCTTCCCCAACCGCTCGCGCAGGAGCCGGCCGAGCGCCTCGGTGTCGGCCGCGCGGACCTTGACGAGGAAGCAGTCCTCGCCGGCCACGTGGTGCACCTCGAGCACCTCCGGGATCTCGGCGAGCTTTTCGGCGGTCTGGATGCCGCCGGGCCGGTCGTTCGAGCGCACGAACGTGAACGCGACGAGGGGCAGACCGACCTCATGCGGCTCGATTCGCGCCGTGTAGCTCTGCAGCACGCCGCGCTCCTCGAGCTTGCGGATGCGTTCGAAGACGGCGGACGGCGCGAGACCGACTTTGCGGGCGATTTCCGCATTGGAGGTCCGCGAGTTCCTTTGCAGGATCGTCAGGATTTGCCTGTCAAGATCGTTGATCATTCTGAGATGAAGTATTACAGGAGAACGATCATCGGTTCAAGAGGCCATAATGTGATAATCTGTCGCGCCAAGTCGCCGCCGAATTTCCTCCGCTCACTGCCGGTAGAACCGCCGGTCTTCGACTTTGGTTGCGGATCGGAAGCAGCGGTCGGTTCGTTATGCTCGACCGCCTTCAGTCGAAGTTTCGGATGCGGGGGACGTTTCTTGTCGAAAGTCCAAACATCGCACGACGCATCTGCCCTCGGCGCAAGACGCCTCGTGGTCATCGGAGCCGGACCCGCCGGATTGACGGCGGCGTACGAAGCGTCGCGCCTCGGGCTCGCCGCCGTCGTGCTCGAGAAGAGCGGCGACGTCGGCGGGCTCGCGCGCACGGCGGTCTACAAGGGCTTTCTCTTCGACATGGGCGGCCACCGCTTCTTCACGAAGGCGGCTTCCGTCGAGAAGATCTGGCGCGACGTCCTCGGCGCGAACTTCCTGCGGCGACCGCGGCTCTCGCGGATCTACTACCGGGGCCGGTTCTTCCACTACCCGCTCCGCCCGTGGAACGCGTTGAAGGGGCTCGGCCCGTGGCAGGCGCTCGCGATCGCGGCGAGCTACTTCAAATGGCAGCTCTTCCCGTACGGAAAAGAAGACACGTTCGAGCAGTGGGTGACGAACCGGTTCGGTCGCCGGCTGTTCCGAATCTTCTTTCAGACCTACACGGAAAAAGTGTGGGGGATCCCGTGCTCGCAGCTCAAAGCGGAATGGGCCGCCCAGCGGATCAAGGACCTTTCCTTGAAGACGGCAGTCCTGAACATGTTCGCCCGCCGGGCGACGACCATCAAGACTCTGATCGAGGAGTTCGACTACCCCCGGCTCGGCCCGGGCATGATGTGGAAAGCGGTCCGCGACGCGGTCGTCGACGCCGGCGGATCCGTCGAATTGAACCGCGACGTCCTGCGGATCGAGCACGAGGCCGGGCGCGTCGCCCGCGTCGTCGTGTCGGACAACGGAGGAAGCGAAACGGTCGACGGAACCGACTTCGTGTCGAGCATGCCGATCACCGAGCTCGTTCGGAAGCTCGATCCTACGGCCCCGCCGGCGGTCCTCGCCGCGACGCGCGCCTTGACCTATCGGGACTTTCTCACCGTCTGTCTGATCGTGAACCGCGCCGATCTCTTCCCCGACAACTGGATCTACGTTCACGATCCAACCGTTCAGGTCGGCCGCATACAGAACTACCGGAACTGGAGCCCGGCGATGGTGCCCGATGCGCAGAAAACGGGCCTCGGCCTGGAGTACTTCTGCACGGAAGGTGATGCCCTGTGGCGGGCGCCGGACGATGAGCTCGTCGCGCTCGCGACGCGCGAGATCGCCGCCATCGGGCTCGCCCGGCCCGACGACGTCGAGGACGGCTGCGTCGTGCGCGTTCCCAAGGCCTATCCGATCTACGACGGCGCGTATCGCGAGCAGCTCGACGTGCTGCGGTCCTACCTCTCCGGGTTCTCGAACCTTCAGACGATCGGCCGCAACGGGCTCCATCGATACGACAATCAGGACCACGCGATGCTCACGGGCATGCTCGCCGTTCGCAACGTCGCCCTCGGCGAGGAGAACGACGTCTGGGGGATCAACGCCGACCCGGAGTACCAGGAGGAGGTGCGCCTGGAGGTTCTGGCGCCGGTCTTTGCGAAGGTCGACCGATTCGCGCTCGGCGCAGCCGTCGGCGCGCTCGCGGCGGCCGTCCTTTTCTGTGCGAGTCTTTTCCTCGTGCTGAAGGGCGGACCGCGGGTCGGCCACAACCTCAGGCTGCTCGCGCAATACCTGCCCGGCTACGAGGCGAGCCCGCGGGGAGCCGTGCTCGGAATCTTCTACGGCCTCCTGGGCGGCTTCGCGATCGGCTGGGCGCTCGCGGTGACCCGCAACGCCGCGGCACTCTTCTCGCTCGCGGTCATCCGCCGGCGGGCGGAGTTGCGCGTACTGCGCCGCGTGCTGGACTATCTGTAGCCGTTGATGGTCGACAAGAACGAAGACCCCGAGGCCGCGCTCTCCGTGCGAATCGTCAGACTCGAGGCGGTCGTGCAGGGCGTCGCGTGGGGGCTCGTCGCCGGACTCGGTCTCTTCCTCGCAACGAACTGGCTCGTGCTGAAGGGCGGCCGCGTCGTCGGACCGCACCTCTCGCTGCTCCGGCAGTTCTTCATCGGCTACGAGGTCTCGTTCAAGGGCAGTCTCATCGGGTTCGCCTACGCCTTCGTCTGCGGCTTCCTCGCGGGATACCTGGTGAGCTGGGTCTACAACCACGTCGTGAGACGCCGATCCGATGCGTAAGTCGCGCCGCAAGAGCCGCCAGTTCCGAAGCACCGAAGTGGCGCCAGCCGAGCCGGAACCGGCCGAGGTGGCACCAGCCGTCGTGGCACCGGCCGAGCTGGCACGAAAGGAGCCGAGCCGGGGAATTTCGCTCGTCGAGCGTCTGGCGCCTCTGCTGATCGTCCTGGCCGGAATTGCCTCCTACTCCAACGCCTTCCGCGGTCCCTTCGTTCTGGACGATCTCACCGCGATCCCGAACAATGCGAGCATCCGCACGTTCGGGAACGCGCTGTCGCCTCCCGCACACTCACCCGTAACCGGCCGACCGCTCGTCAATCTCTCTCTTGCATTCAACTACGCGCTCGGCGGACTCGACGTGACCTCCTACCACGTCGTGAACGTCGCGATCCACCTCCTGGCGGCGCTGGTCTTGTTCGGAATCGTCCGCAGAACGCTCGCCGCCCCGAGAATGAGTGAGCGGTATCGCGACGCGGCGAGCGGGATTGCGACAGCCGTTGCGCTCCTGTGGGTCGTGCACCCGCTCACGACCGAGAGCGTCGACTACACGATCCAGCGGACCGAGCTCCTCATGGGACTGTTCTTTCTGCTGACGCTCTACTGCGCTCTCCGCGGCTTCGAATCCCGGAAAGCATGGCGGTGGCATGCTGCCGCTCTGGCCGCATTTGCGCTCGGGCTCGGCAGCAAGGAGGTCATCGCCGTCGCACCCGTCGTTGTGCTCGCGTACGACTGGCTCTTCTGGTCGCCTTCCTTCAAGGCCGCACTCCGCAGGCACCGCATTCTCTACATCGGATTCACGGTCGTTCTCCTCCTCTTCGCCCTCTTCGTCGGAACGCGCCTCCGGGGCGCATTCACGGGACTATCCCGGCGCATGTCACCGTGGGACTACGCTCTGACCCAGAGCGGCGCGATCGTCCGCTATCTGCGGCTCGCTGTCTGGCCGCGCCCGCTCGCCGCCGACTACGACGGTTGGCCCATCGCCACTTCGCTCCGGAGCGTCCTCCCGTACGTTGCCCTCCTCCTGTCGCTCGTCGCGCTGACCCTGTGGGGACTCGTCCGGCGACGAGCCCTGGCTTTTGTGGGGGTCTGGTTCTTCCTCATCCTCGCTCCGACGTCGAGCTTCCGCCCGCTTGCCGCGGAGGTCGTGGCCGAGCGCCGGATGTATCTCCCGCTCGCGGCTGCCGTGGTTCTGGCGGTTCTTGCGGGGCGTGCGCTCCTGGCTCGAATCGCGGCGCCGAGAGGCGTCGGGATCGCCTCCGTGGCGGTGCTCGCTGCGATTCTCGGCATCGTCACGGTTCGACGGAACGAAACCTACCGGACGACGCTCTCCTTCTGGAACGACATCGTGGCGAAGCGCCCGGACAACCCGAGAGCTCGAATCTGGCTCGCGAAACACCTGCGCGAGGCCGGAAGAAATGCGGAAGCCGTCCAGCATCTGACCACGGCGGTCCATCTCCAGCCGCGGAACGGCGATGCACAGTACAGCCTCGGGGTTGCTCTCGCGAGCGCGGGCAGGACCGAGGAAGCGATCGAGCACTATCGGGAGGCGCTTCGCATCAATCCGCAGGACGCCTCCGCCCACAACAACCTCGGGGCTGCCCTCGCGAGCCGTGGCGAAATCGCCGAGGCGATCGATCAGTACCTTCAGGCGATCCGCATCAACCCGGCGCACGCAGGCGCGCACTACAACCTCGCTCTCGTACTCGCCAACCTGGGGGAACTCCAAGAAGCGATCGCACACCTCGAATCGGCGATCCGAGTCAAGCCCGACTTCAGCACGGCTCGTCAGATGCTGAAGGACTTACGGCAGCGGACGGGTCAATGAGGACCGCAATCACCCGCTCCGGCGTGAAGACCGCGTCGTGGATCGGTCTCGCGGTCGGGCTCGCGATCGCGGTGGCGCTCGTCGCCTGGCAGGGCGCGAGCACCGTCGTGCATCTGCTCGCCTCCAGCGACTGGAAGCTCGTCCTTGTCGCCGTCTTCGCCGTGCCCCAGCTCCTCCTCTCGACTGCTTCGTGGCGCCTCGTCTTTCCGCCGGAAGGGGCGCCCCGGTTCGCGCTCGCGTTGCTGGCGCTCTGGATCGGCTACTCGATCAACCTGATGCTCCCGGTCGCGAGCATCGGCGGCGACGTGGTTCGCGCGCGGCTGATCGCGATCTGGTCGGGCCGCCCGCGCGATGCGGTCGCGTCGGTCGTCGTCGACAAGACGGTGCTGGTCGCGACCCTGCCCATCCTCGGCCTGATCGGCACCGCGGCGCTCCTGCGTGCCATGCCCGACGCGGGCTCTCTTCCGGCGGTCGTCGTCACCGTGATGCTGCTCGCGATCGCGCTCGCGCTTCTTGTGCTCGTCCAGCGGGCGGGGGTTTTCGCGTTTCTCGCGCTCCGCGCCGTTCGACTCGCGCGCCGCGCGGGCTGGAATGACCTCGTTGCGCAGGCGAGCGATCTCGACGGCGCCATTCGCGGGCTCTACAGCCGGCCGGCGAGAGTCGCGGCGTCCTGCGGACTCCGGGTCCTCGCGCGACTCTCGCTCTCCGGTGAGGTCTGGCTCGCCGCGCGCCTGCTTGGGCACCCGATCACGGTCGCCGACGCGATTCTCTTGAAGAGCTTCACTATCGTGGCGCGCGCGGTCGCGTTTCCGGTCCCCGCCGGCCTGGGAGTCCAGGAAGGCACCTTCGTCGCGCTCGGCGCCCTGATCGGCCTGCCCCCCGACGTCGCTCTGACGACCTCGCTCGCCACGCGCGTGCGGGAGATCGTTTCCAGCGTGCCGGGGCTGCTCGCCTGGCAGGCCATCGAGGGACGCGGCCTGTGGCGTCGGCGCGCCGCGTGAAGGAGAAAGGAGGCAGGCGATGCGGGCCGTCAACGGTTCCCGAGTTCTCCTGATCGGGCTCGACTCCGTCGACTTCGATTACCTCCAGTCGCACCTGGGCAGTCTTCCGACCTTGAAGCGCGTCTTCACCGGGGGCGTGGTCCGCCGGCTCGACTCGCCCGGCGACGTCATGAGCGCGTCGGTGTGGCCGACCTTCTACACCGGCACCCTGCCCGGTGAGCACGGGCGATATTTCCCCGTACAGTGGGATCCCGCGAGCATGCGGTTCCGTCACGTGGCGAGCGATTGGATCGACTCCGAGCCATTCTGGCGGGCGCTCGCACAGGGGGGGCTGCCAGTCACGACCCTCGATGTGCCGATGGCCTTCCCGAGTCGGACGACGGCCGGGGTCGAGGTCGTCAACTGGGGTGCCGAGTCATTCGGCACCTTCCACTGCAACCGGCCGGATCTCGGCCGCGAGATCGCGCGCCGCTTCGGCACCAACGTCCTCGGCCCCGACGTCCCGGTCGACAAGAGCCGACGGCGTCTCGCCCGTATCCGCAAGGGTCTCCTTGCGGTCGCGAAACGGCGTGGCGAGCTGTGCCGATGGCTCATGAAGCACACGGCATGGAACCTATTCGTCGCCGTCTTTCCCGAATGCCATCGCGCGGGGCATTACTTCTGGCGGGACGCCTCCGCCTCGGCCGCCGGCACTTCGGACGACGACGTCGTGCTCGAGGTCCACCGTGTGGTCGACCGCGAGGTCGGGGCGTTGATCGAGGCGGCCGACGCGCCCGACACCTCGGTCATTGTCTTCTCCCTGCATGGCATGGAGACGAACCACTCTCAGATGCACCTCGTTCGACCCGTGATCGAGCGTATCAATGCGGTGTTCGCCTCGCCGAACGGCAAGCCCCCGGCCAGTCGTCCACGCGCGAAGCGGAACCTCACGAGACTGCTCCGCGAACGCTTGCCGGCCTCAATCCAGGAACGCGTGGCGCTCGCGACTCCAGTCGGGTTGCGCCACTGGCTCGTGGGACGGTCGTACGCGAGCACCGTCGACTGGCGCAGCACACCGGGCTTCGCGCTCCCCACGGCCGGCCAGGGCTACGTCCGACTGAACGTCGTGGGGCGCGAGGCCCAGGGCTGCCTCGCACGGGGCAGTGCACGCTACAGCCAATACCTCGAATCCGTCCGCGAGGGCTTCCTCTCGCTGCGCGATGCCGAGACGCGCGAGCCGCTGGTCGATTCGATCTCCGCACCGGGCGAGCGCTTTCCGGGACCCCGGAGCGAGTACCTGCCCGACTTATCGATCGCCTGGCGCCTCGTTGCGCCCGCCACGGCGGTTCACTCGGAGCGCCTCGGGACCTTCACCGGGCGCCTAAAGACGGGACGAGGAGGCAACCATCGACCCGTCGCGTTCGCCGCCGTTTCCGGCCCGGCGCGGGAATTACCCCGCACGGCCTCCCTCAGGACGATCATCGACCTCGCCGCGCTGGTGCAAGAGCTCGCGATCGGCCCGAGGTAGCGCGTCCGACATGCTGCGCCTCTCGATCGTCATTCCCGTGTACGACAACGCCGCCGGTCTGGCGGAGTGCTTGCTCGCCCTGACCCCGACGGCCGGCGCGGCGCACGAAATCATCGTCGTCGACGACGGTTCCACCGACGACACGCCGGTCGTCGCCTCGAGTTTCGCGGTGCGGCTCCTGCGCCTCGAGCGAAACTCGGGTGCTGGGACCGCGCGGAACCACGGGGCGCGCGAGGCGACGGGCGACGTGCTCCTATTCGTCGACTCCGACGTCGTCGTCGCGCAGGACACAGTCTCGCGGGTGAGCCGCATTTTTGAGGACCGCCCGGAGGTCGCCGCCGTCTTCGGGTCGTACGACGCCGTGCCGCGGGCGCCGGGGCTGGTCTCACAGTTTCGCAACCTGCTCCACTACTTCGTACACCAGCAGGGCGATCCGGAGGCCTCGACGTTCTGGGCGGGCTGCGGCGCCATCCGCCGATCGGTCTTCGAAGAGGCGGGCGGTTTCGACGCGGGCCCATACACGCGAGCGATCGAGGACATCGAGCTGGGTTACCGCCTGCGCGACGCCGGCCATCGCATCCTCCTCGACAAGGATTTGCGAGTGACGCACCTGAAACGCTGGACTCTGGCGTCCTTCGTCCGGACCGACCTTCTCCTCCGAGCGGTGCCCTGGTCTCGGCTGATCCTCGACCGACGCTCCGTTCTCGACCACTTGAACCTCAAGGTCGAGCACCGCGTGAGCGTGGCGCTCGCCCTTCTCATGGTCCTGGCGCTGGCGCTCGCGGCGCTCACTCCCCCGATGCTCGTCTTCGCAGCGGCCGCGAGCCTCGGTCTGCTGCTGGCGAACCGCAGGCTGCTCGCTTTCTTCGCACGCTCCCGGGGCATTGCGTTTGCGGTTGCGACGATCCCGCTGCTCTTCATCCACTACCTCGCGAGCGGCCTCGGCTATCTCTGGGTTCGGGCCGGTCACGCGTTCGCGCGGGCAGTCAGCTAGATGTCGAGGCAGCGGGGCACGCTCCGGATCGGCATCGCGGGCTTCGGTCGCCTCGCTCGGGACTACTATCTGCCGGCTTTCCAGACCATAGAGGGCGCGCGGCTGGTCGCGGTCGCCGACCCCTTGCCCGCGAGTCGGGCGGCGGCGACGCACCGCCTGCCATCCGTCGACGTCTACCCGGATCATCCGGCGATGCTGGAGCGGGCAAACCTCGACGCCATCCTCGTCGCGACGCCGCCGTCGTCCCATCTCGAGATTTGGAATCACGCGGCCGCCCGCAGCATGGCGGTCTTCATGGAGAAGCCGTTCGTCCTGTGCGGGCAGCTCGAAAAGATTGACCGTGGCAAGGCAACCTCGAATCTCATGCTCGACTTCAATCGTCGCTTCTGGCCGACCTACCGGCGCGTGGGGGAACTCGTACGTCGGGGCGTCCTGGGAAGTCCGGTCGAGGCCGACTTTCGGCTGCACGTCGACCTTCTCGGCTGGTCGACGGTGACCCGGCACCGGCTCTCCCGGGAGGAGGGCGGGATCCTTCACGACCTCGGCAGCCATGCGGTCGATCTCGCCGCCGATCTCCTCGGGGAGGAGCCGGAACGCGTGACGGCCGAGATGCGGAGCAGGCGGTGGCCGGAGGATCATCTGCTCATCAATCTCGTTTTCGCGGACGGGTCCGCGGTCCGTTGCGACCTGGCGTACGCGGACCGGACCGTCGAGCGGCTTTCGGTCCATGGCCCGCTCGGGACGCTTCGGCTCGCCGACCCGAACATGGCGATCCACTACGAGCCCGACGGCACGAGTGGGCCCCGACTCGCGGCCCGGTGCTTGGATGCGGCCGTCTTCGCCTACCGGGCGCTCCGCCGCGCCCGTTCAATGGCGCGCTTCAGCATCCGGAGCGCGCTGGCCGTTTTCGTCCGCGCGGTCCCCGCCGGCGAGCCCCTCTCGCCGGGCTTCGAGGATGCGGTGAAAAATGTGCGGTGGCTCGAAGCAGCGGCGCGCTCGGCGGCCGAGGCGAGGCCGGCGGTACAGCCGACGTGAGCCCGCCGCTCCGCCTTGCGATGATCGGTCTCGACGCGGCCGATCTCGGTTTCATCCGATCCTCCTCCAGTGAGCTGCCGAACCTCCGCCGCGTGCTGGCGCGCAGCGCGCTGCACACGCTCCGCTCCCCCGCTGACCTGCTGACCGGATCCGTTTGGCCGACGTTCAGCACCGCGACGAACCCGGCCGAGCACGGCATGTACCACCACCTGCAGTGGGACGCAGCGTCCATGCGGATGCGGCGCGTGACCCCCGACTGGATCGACGTCGAACCGTTCTGGCACGAGCTCGCGCGACGCGGCCGGCGAGTGATCGCCATCGACGTGCCCCTGACGTTCCCTCCGAGGGTGCTGCGGGAAGGCATCGCGGTTCTCAATTGGGGCTCCCACGATCAGCTCGGGCCGGTCACGTGCCACCCGCGCTACCTCGAGGGCGAGATCCGGCGCCGTTTCGGCAAGCACCCCATGGGAGTCGAGATCCCCGTCGGCAAGTCGGTGGCGGGGCTTCAGAAGATCCGCGACGATCTGGTGCGGGGGGCGCGGCGCAAGGGCGCGCTCGTCCGCTGGCTGCTCGATCAGGCGCCGTGGGACTTCTTCATCGCGGTCTTCGGGGAGACGCACCGCGGCGGGCACATCCTCTGGCCGGATGGCCCGGGTGGCGACACGATTCCTGCCGGCGCGCTGCTCGCCGTCTATCGCGCGGTCGATGAGGCCGTGGGCGACATCCTCGAAACCCCGGCGGTCGCCGACGCCGGCCTCATCGTGTTCGCACTGCACGGCATGGGACCGAACATCTCTCAGGAGCACTTCGTGCCGGGCGTGATGGACCTCGTCAACGCCGGCTTTGCCGAGCGCGCGCCGGACGGCCGGGGCAACAGAGAAGGGCGGCCGTCACGCGGAATCGTGCGGCTGCTCCGTGAGCGCGTGCCGGCGCCGATCCAGAACCGCATCGCGCGCCTCGTTCCCGTTTCCGTGCGGGACGAGGTGATGAATCAGTCGATCATCGCGGGTCACGACTGGGCGCGCACTTCCGGCTTCGACCTCGTGGCGGACCTGAACGGCTATCTCCGGTTGAACGTCCGCGGCCGGGAGCGGGAGGGAAGCCTCGAGCGCGACGGGGACGTCCTCCCCCGATACGTCGACTGGGTGCGCGAGTGCTTCGAGAGCCTCACGATCGCCGGCACCGGCGAGCCGCTCGTCGACTCGGTGCGGCTCGCGAGCGACGCTTTCCAGGGGCCTCGGCTCGATCACCTGCCCGACATAATTGTCACCTGGGCGGGCCATCTACCGGTCTCGCGGGTCGAGTCCGAGGTGTTGGGTCCCGTGACCGCGGACCACGCGACCGGCCGCAGCGGAAACCATCGGCGCGACGGTTTCTGCGCCGTGTCCGTCCCGGGAACGGAGCGGTGGACCCTGACGGACATCCGCGACCTCGCCGCGTTCGTTCGCGCGGCGGTCGAATGAAACCTCTTTGCCTCGTCACGGGCGCTCCCGGCTGGCTCGGCACGCGACTCGTCGAGGTCCTGCGCGACGGGCTGCCGGAGTTGCCCGTTGCGGACCGCGAGCGGCGCATCCGCTGCCTCGTCCTGCCGGGAACGTCACCGTCGGCGCTCGCCGAGCTGCCGGCCGGCGTCGAGCTCGTCAGCGGCGACGTCCGCGATCCGCGGTCGCTCTCGGAGCTCTTCCGGGGCATGGAAGGCGCGACGGTCTTTCACCTGTGCGGCGTCGTGAGCCCACGCCACACGCGCGAATTCCACGAGATCCACGTCGAGGGAACCCGCAACGTGCTCGAGGCGGCCGCGGAGGCGGGCGTCGGAAGGCTCATCGCGATCTCGACCAACATGGTCGCGGGGCCGAATCCGCACCCCGAGCGTCTCTTCGACGAGCAGTCGCCGCGCCGGCCGACGCTTCCGTACGGAAAGTCGAAAGTGCTCATGGAGGATCTCGTCAACGAGGCGTTCGCCGCCGGGCGTCTGACGACCGTCATCCTCCGACCCTGTCGCTTCTACGGCCCCCGGCAGGCCGCCGCTCGGACGCGCCTCTATTGGATGATCCGGCAGGGCCGCATGCCCGTCCTCGGGAAGGGCGACGCGCTGTGGTCGATGTCGTACGTCGACAACACGTGTCAGGCGCTGCTGCTCGCGGAAGAGAGCGAGGTCGCCGCCGGCAAGACGTATTGGGTCGCGGATCGCCGGCCGTACACGGTTCGCGAGATCGCGGACACGGTGGAGACGTTGTTCGAGCGCGAGTTCGGGATCCCGGTGAGCCACCGGCGCCTGAGACTTCCTGTCGCCGCCGGCCGGATCGCCGCCGCGGCGGACGTGATCTTGCAGAGGTTCGGAGTGATGGAGCCCCATCTCCATGCGCTCGGACACCTGCAGGAGTCCGGGGCGTGCTCGATCGCCGCCGCCCAACGCGACCTCGGCTACGACCCCAAGGTCGAGCTCGAGGAAGGCACGCGCCGTGCGATCCAGTGGTGCGTGGACACCGGCCAGCCGATCTAGGCGGCGAAGTACCTGGCCTGCGGGTGGTGCACGACGAGCGCCGACACGGACGCTTCGGGATCCATCATGAAACCCTCGGTCAGCTCGACGCCGATCTTCCGCCCGTCGACGAGCCGGAAGACCGTCGTCTGGTCAGCGAGCTCGGGCCACGCGGGATACCCGGCGCTGTAGCGCTTTCCGCGGTAACGCGCCTGGAAGCGATCCATCATCGTCGTCTCGAGCGGGTCGGCGAAACCCCAGCTCTCGCGGATGACCTGGTGGATCCACTCGGCCGCCCCTTCCGCCGCCTCGACGGCGATCGCCTGCAGCGCGTGGCAGAGGAGGTACTCGCCCTCGTGCTTCAGGTCGTCGGCTCGTTTGCGGATCCCCTCGCCCGCCGTCGTGATGAGGAGAGCGATCGTGTCGAGCGGCTGTCCTTCACCGCGCGGCCGCACGAAGTCGGCGAGACACAGGCGCTCTCCGGTCGCCTGTCGCGGGAACGTGAATCGCGCCGCGGCGCGCCCGTCGGCGACGACGGCAACCGAGTTGCCGTCCGAGTACGCCTCGAAGAACCGGTACACCGCGCGCGGATGCACCCACCCCGATCGCCGGATGCGGTCCGCGAGCTCCTCGAGCTCGACTAACTTCGGATCCCCCGCCTCCTTCAGCTTCCAGTAGCTGCCGCGGAGCCCGAGGTGCTTCGAATAGAGCATGTGCGGGTTGACGTACCGCCAGATCCGGTCGAGGCCGACGTTTCCGAAGACGTGCTCGTCGAAGTCCGGCGCGGCGACGGGCGGCAGGACCTCGATGGAGGCGTTGCGCACCTCGGGCGCCGCGAGAGGGTTGACCTCGCGCTCGGCGACGGCGGGCCGTGAGCGCCGCCGCTCTTCCGCCTCCGCCGCCAGCGCCGTGCGCGCCTCGTCGCCGGAGAGGACCCGGTCGGCGAGCGCGAGACCGCGCATCGCGTCCTCCGCATAGACGACGAGGCCCCCGTAGGCCGGCGCGATCTTGTTGTCGGTGAACCGCTGCGAGAGCGCCGCGCCTCCGACGAGCAGCGGCGGCGTGACGCCGGCGGACGTCAGATCCTGCGCGGTCGTCACCATCTGTTGAGCGCTCTTGACGAGGAGGCCCGAGAGGCCGATGGCGTCGGGCTGATGGACCCGGTACGCCTGCACGAGCGCCTCCGGCACGACTTTGATGCCCAGGTTGATCACCTCGTACCCGTTGTTGGAGAGGATGATCTCGACTAAGTTCTTGCCGATGTCGTGGACGTCTCCCTTCACGGTCGCCAGGACGATCTTTCCTTTGAGCGAATCGGTCGTCTTCTCCATGAACTGCTGGAGATGGCCGACCGCCGCCTTCATCGCCTCCGCCGACTGAAGCACCTCGGCGACGATCAGCTCATTGTCGTTGAAGAGCCGGCCGACCTCGCGCATGCCGTCCATGAGCGGGCCGTTGATGATGTCGAGCGGCGCCATCCCGCCGCCGCGCACCGCCTCGAGATCGGCGATCAACCCTTCCTTCGAGCCCTCGACGATGTACCGGGGCAGCCGCTCGACCGGCGTGCCCGGTCGCTCCGCCGTCCTGGGACGCGCGGTCTTCGCTTTGTAGAACGAGGCGAAGGCGCCGATCGGGTCCTCCCCCCGGTTGAAGAGCAGGTCCTCGCAGAGCCGCCGCTCCTCTTCGGGGATCGACGGATAGCGCATCTGCTTTTCGGAATTCACGATCGCGAGGTCGAGCCCGGCCTTCACGCAGTGGTAGAGGAAGACCGAGTTCAGGACCTCGCGGCCCGCCTCGGGCAGCCCGAAGCTGACGTTCGAGATCCCGAGGATCGTCTTGCACTCGGGGAGCGCCGCCTTGATCGCGCGGATCCCCTCGACCGTTTCCGCCGCGCTGCCGACGTAGTTTTCGTCGCCGGTTCCGCACGGGAACACGAGCGGATCGAAGATGATGTCCTCCGCGGGAATCCCGTACTTCTCGGTCAGCAACGTGTAGCTGCGCCGCGCGATCTCGAGCTTGCGGTCGCGGGTCACGCCCATGCCGTGCACGGGGTCCTCGTCGATCGTTCCGACGATGAGAGCCGCGCCGTAGCGCTGCGCGAGCGGGACGACCGCGCGGAAGCGCTCCTCGCCGTCCTCGAGGTTGATCGAGTTGATGATGGATTTGCCCTGGCTCCACTCGAGCCCGAGCTCGAGGACTGCCGCGTCGGTCGAATCGAGCATCAGCGGGACCTTGACCATCCTCGTCGCCCGCTCGAGGAACGCGTTCACGTCGGCGACCTCGTCCCGATCCGGGTCCTGGAGACAGACGTCGATGATCTGCGCGCCGTTCTTCACCTGCGCCCGCGCGATCTCCGCCGCCGCCTCGAACTCCCCCGCCGCGACGAGCCGCTTGAACTTCCGGCTTCCGAGGACGTTCGTGCGCTCCCCGACGAGCACGGGTCGGTTGTCCTCGTTGACCTCCAGCATCTCGATCCCGGAGACGAGGGTCTTCCTGTGCTCGGGGGTGCGGCGCGGCTTGCGTCCCGCAGCAGCCTCGGCGAGCGCTCGAATGTGCGCGGGCGTGGTGCCGCAGCACCCTCCGACGATGTCGACGAGTCCCTGGTCGAGAAACCGGCCCATGACCCTCACGAGCTTCTCGGGCGTCTCGCAGTAGCGGCCCTCTTCGTCGGGCAGGCCCGCGTTCGGATAGCAGGAGACGCGCGTGCGCGCGAGAGCCGAGAGGCTGCGCAGGTGGCTCGTCATGAACTCCGGACCGGTGCCGCAGTTCAAGCCGACCGAGAGGAGCGGAGCATGCATCACCGACGCGTAGAGCGCTTCGATCGTCTGCCCGGCGAGCATCGTCCCCATCGCCTCGATCGTGGCGGAGACCATGATCGGGATGCGCCACCCGACCTCCGCGAACGCCTGCTCGACGGCAATCAAGCCTGCCTTGAGGTTGCGCGTGTCCTGGACCGTCTCGAGCACGAGGACGTCGGCGCCCCCTTCGAGGAGTCCCGTCGCCTGGACCCGATAGTGCCGGATCATGTCGGCGAACGTGACGCCGCCGGTCACGGTGATCGACTTGGTCGTCGGGCCCATTGAGCCGGCGACGAAGCGCGGCCGGTCCGGCGTGCGGTACCGCTCGGCGACCTCGCGCGCGAGCCTCGCCGCCTCGCGGTTCAACTCGAGCGCTTTGTCGGCGAGCCCGTACTCGGCGAGCACGAGCGGCGTCCCGCCGAACGTGTCGGTCTCGACCATGTCGGCGCCGGCCTCGAAGTAGTCGGCGTGCAGCGTGCGGACGACGTCCGGCCGCGTCAGCACGAGATGCTCGTTGCAGCCCTCGTACTCCTCCCCGCCGAAGTCCGCGGCGGAGAGATCGCGCGCCTGGATTCCGGTTCCGGTCGCGCCGTCGAGCACGAGGACGCGCTCCGCGAGCGCCCCGAGCAGCTCTTCGGTTCGCTCGCTCGCGCGAACGCCCGTCTGCTTCGGAATTTCGACCGTCGCCATCGGCAAGTTATAACGGATTGGCGCGCGCATTGCGAGATCGGGCCCGCAAGAGCGCGCGGAGAGGAAACCGTAGCCTAGACTTTCCGCGATGCCGAGGTGGCTCGCGGCGCCCGTATCGCTCCTCTTCTGGGCGACCTGCGTTCTGCTCGTCATCCTCTGGACGCTTCTCATCGCCCTCTACCGGCTGGCGACGCTCCGTTCCGACCCGGATCGTTACAAAGTCGGATATCTCTTTCACCGCATCGCGGTGGTGGCCGCCCGGCTCAACCCGTTCTGGGACTTTCGCGTCGTCGACGACGTCCATCCGGGCCCCCGGCGGCCTTACGTCTTCGTCGCGAACCACGCGTCGAACGCGGACCCGTTCCTCGTCGCCATGGTGCCGTGGGAGATGAAGTGGCTCTCGAAGAAGTCCATTTTCGACATCCCGCTGCTCGGCTGGATGATGCGGGTCGCCGGCGACGTCGAAGTCGACCGCGGCAACAAGGAGAGCGCGCGCAAGGCGATGGCGCAGATGCGCGAACGACTGGACCGCAAGTTGTCCGTTCTCATCTTTCCGCAGGGAACCCGGAGCCCGGACGGAACCGTCGGTGCCTTTCGGGACGGCGCGTTCCGCCTCGCGATCGAAGCGGGCGTGGACGTCGTGCCGCTCGCGGTCGCCGGCACGGCGGAGTCGCTCCCGAAGGGCTCGATCGCGTTCAAGAAGACCGCGGCGACACTCACCGTCCTGCCGCCGGTCTCAACGAAGGGATTGACTGTGGAAGACGCGGCGAAGCTCGCCGAGAAGGTGCGAGCGGAGATCGCGCGGGTTATCTCGGCGCCTAGCGGATCTTCCGGATCGCTTCCTCCGCCGCCCACCGAACCCGCGGCAGTTTCCTAAGCTCCTCGAGAGCGGGAATCGCCGGAGCCGCGGCGGGCCCGATGGCGCCCAGCGCCGATGCCGCGCTCCGGAGGACGTGTACCTGCTCATCGGGAACGCGGCACGCCTCCGTCAGCGCCGGCACCGCGCGGTCCGCCTTCGCCCCGAGCGCTCCGATCGCGTTCGCCGACATCAACCGCACGTTCGCGTCCGGGTCCTTCAGCCGCGCGATCAGGCGATCGAGGGCGGGCATCGCCGCGGCGCCCGACTCGCGGAGCGCGAGCGCCGCCAGTCCGCGCACGACGGGGTCGTCGTCGTCGAGAGCCGTTGCGAGCTCCGAGACGGCGGACGCCGCGCCCGCGCGGCTCTCCGCCAGCCGCGCCGCCGCCGCTTGGCGCGCGAAAGGATCGCGGTCGGCGAGCGCTTTGGTGAGCTCGCCCGCGGGCGCGTGCCGGACGGCGTCGGCGCGTCGCTGTCGCGCCAGGCTCTGAGCCCACGCCTCCGCGCCGACTCTCGCGAGGATCAGGTTGTCCACGCCGAGGTTGTATCCGCGCGACGCCTCCGCCTTGCCGGTGCAGGCGAACGTGACGACGTGCCGCCCTTTCGTCAGGCGCGGCCAACCGAGCAGAAGGTCGAGCCCGACGTACGTTTCCGGCTTGTACCCGTCGAGCTGGCCGGTCGGCAGAACGTCCGCTCCCGGCTCGTGCTCGAGCTCCGCCGACTGGACCGGTTTGCCGTCGAGGAGAACGGAGTACGTCCCGTAGTCGAAGCTCTGAGCGACCTGAGTGACGAGCTCGTACTCCCCTTCCTCCGCGACGTCGAACGGCACGTCGAGCCGCGCGCCCGGGCCCTCCGCTTTCAAAAACAGAACGTCCTTCGACCAGAAGAGGTCCTTCGACACGGAGACCTTTCCCTTCTCCACCTTCGACTTCGGATCGCCGAGCGCGGTCACCTCGACCTCGATCTGCTCCGCGTTGCCCTGCGGGAGGCGCGCCGCGCCGTAGGGCGGGTCCGGTTGATCCTTCGCGATACCGACCTGGTACCAGTACGCGACGGAGGAGATCAGATCCGTGCGCTCGCCCGACGCGGATTTCACCGACCCATCTGGGTTGAATGTCCAGCCCTTGTGCTCGAAGACGAACTTCAAGGAGCTCACGAACGGGATCGGGTCCGTGAGGTGCCAGCGGTACGCGGTCATGCGGGAGCCGAGACCGGTGCCTTCCGCCACCGATGCGCCCGCGTACGGTCCGCTGTCCACGCGAAGTCCCCACGCGTCGTTGAAGTAGTCCTCGGTCCCGGTCCCCTCGATCGACGGCTTCTTCTCGCCGTCCACCGAGATGTAGTCGTCCCCCTCGCCGAACCATCCCGCCTCCGCCTGCACGACCGAATACACGGTCCCGACGTAGTGCCCGCGACCGCGCACCGCGAGGACCTCGTAGGGTCGCCCGCCCGAGCTCGGAACCGCCTGGCGGTATCGCGCGTGGAAATAGCCGGTGTCCGCGGGGAGCGCGCGGACCTTCTTCCAGTCGACGTGGTAGTAGAGGTTGGAGACGCGGCGGCGCCCTTCGTTGGTCACCGTGATCCGGCACGACTTCTCGAACGGCATCGGCCAGTAGCTGTTGCGCGACCGTCCCTCGGAGCTCGCGCGGATCACCAGCGACTCTACCGGTCGCTCGAACCCGTGCCCGACCGCGAAGAAGTCGCCCATCGGCGCGTCGACCGAAGGCGTCGCGCTGCCGTCGTAGTAGATCCGCAGTCGCAGGAGCCGCGGCCACCCGTATTCGTTTGCGGCGACCGTCAACCAGATGTGTGTGACGACGCCGGGCCCGGTCAGGTCAGCGAGCGTGATCGTCTCTCCCGGGATCGGCCGCTTGCTGTCGTCGTTGGACTCCCAATCCGGGTTGTTCGAGGAGGAGCGCAGCGCCCGGAAGTCCTTGGGCTCCGGCAGCCGCAAGAGGTCGACCGGCTGCTGCGCGAGACCGGCGGCAGCGAGGAGAACGCCGAGAGTGGCCGCGATTACCCCGGCGAGCGACCGACTCACGGGATCTCCTCGAAGGCGACGTCCAGGATCGGGTACTGCTCCCAGCCCTTGAAGTTGAAGTGCCACCACTCCCCCGGATCGACGGTAAAGCTCTCCTTCTCCATTTCGGCCCGCAGGAGGTCGCGCCGCGACCGCTGCTCCGACGTTCCGCCGGCGTAGTCCGGGTCCGCGCGGTCCGAGAATTCGTCGTAGCCGCTCGGCATGTCGGCTTCCTTCCCGGTCGCGAGGTCGTACATCGAGAGGTCGACCGCCGCGCCGCGGTTGTGTTTCGATCCCTTCGCGGGGTTCGCGACGAAGCCCTTCTCGCGCTTGTCCTTCGGCGTGATCTCCCAGAAGTGCTTCGTGACCGACCACGGCCGGTAACCGTCGAAGACGAGGAGACCGTAGCCCTTGTCCTTCAGCGAGCGGTTCACGCGCACGAGCGCCTCGGCCGCCGGCCGCTGCAGAAAGGCGCGCGCCTGCCGGTAGACCGGCTGGCCGGTGAAGTTGTTCGAGGTCGCGTAGCGGACGTCGAGGTGGATCGTGGGATCGAGCTGGACGATCTCGACCAGGTCCGCCTGCCGGAACGGTCCGCGCTCGACGGGGGGATGTCGCGGAACGGTCGAACAGGCGGCGAAGAGGACGGCGAAGACGACGCCGGCGGTTGCGGCCCGGCGACGGGCGGACGCGAAGGCTTGCATTCTTCCTCCGGAACGAGTGAGAAACTGTTTCACCACTCACCGCCAGGTTCAAGGAGGACGCGATGACCCTGCGGCTGGCTTCTATTCTGGTTCTCGTGCTCACGCTCGGATGCGGCACGGCGCCGCAGCCGCAACCGACCCCGGCGTCCGCCCAACCCGCGGCCGCGCCGGCCGCCGTCGCGACCCCGGCCTCGCCCGCGGCAAGCGCGCCCCTGCAGAATCCGAATCAGGAGGCGAACGACCAGATCGCAAGAGCCGTTCTCGAGCGGATTGCGGGACACGAGAACGAACCCGCGGAGCAGGTCTTCAAGAACATCCAGTCTCTGAAGGGAATGCCCGCGGGGCGATTCGTTCGCGTGATGAACATGGGATACAGCCGCGCGCTTGGCGTTGGCTGCCTTCATTGCCATTTCGGGCAGGATTACTCGAGCGAC
>DASYUL010000095.1:0-2908 GCA_036001245.1 Thermoanaerobaculia bacterium | reverse complement strand
CTGCCAGCAACACGCCGGCCGCCCGCCGGAGCCATGCAGAGCCGCGCGTGCGCGCCGCGACGATGTCCAGCTCGGCCCTGAGGGCGACCGCTTCGGCGCGGATCCGCGGCGGAGGGACGTCCACGGCGTGGAGCAGCCCGTGCACCTCGGCCTCCTCCTGCTCCGCTTCGGAGAGACGCCGGCGGCATTCGATGCACCCGGCGACGTGCTCGCGGGCGGAACTCCCCGCACGCGCCGGCAGCTCGCGGTGAAGGAGGCGCTGGATCTGTTCCTCGTCAAGGTGCACCGAATGACTCCTCGTAGATTTGGCGGAACGCTCGCCGGGCGCGGGCCAGGAGCACGCCGACACTTGCTTCGTTCAGATGGAGGGCCGCCGCGATATCCCGGTAGCTGTACTCCTCCGCCCGAAGCAGGAGCAAGCATCTCTCGCGCTCGGGCATCCGGTCGAGGGCGTCGCGCACCCGACGTCGCGATTCCTCCGCCTCCACGGCCCGGTCGGGGGAAGGCGACGGGTCGGCAAGCACGCTCTCGCCGCGGGTCGGGGTCAGAAGCCGGAGCCGCCGGCTGCGGGTCGACGCCGCGTTCCTGAAAAGGTTCAGCGCGACGCTGATCAGCCAAGCCTCGGGCGCATCCGGCAGCGAGCCTCTCCGGTACAGCTTGACGAACGCCTCCTGGGCGACGTCGGCGGCCAGCTCCGCATCGCCCGACACGCGATTCAGGTAGCGGTAGACGCGGTGGAAATGCGCCTCGAACAACTCCACGAATCGCTCGTGGAAAGAGGGTTTTCTCTCAGGCTCCAATCCTGTCTCCACGGATAGGAACCGGAGGCTCGGTGGATTTGTGACAAAGCGGGAAGGGGCGGATCGGTCGTGCTCGCAGGATCCGGCGAGTCCGGCGGATCAGAATCCCCAGTCGAGCCCGACGACGAGTGGGGCGCGGGGGCGCATTTCGACTCCGGCAAGCTCGCCGGTCGAAGGATCCCTGGCGTAGGTCAGGATGTTTTTCCGGCCGAGGAGGTTCGTGGCCGTGCCGAAGAGCGCGACCGTCGCGTTGTAGGCGCCGAGCCTGACGCGCCACTGCTTCCGGACGCCCAGGTCGAGACGGTAATAGGTCGGCAGCTCGGTCGCGCCGAGCGGCTCGCCGCCGTAGTAGGGGCTGCCTCCGAACTCGGATCCCCTGTCGTAGAGGTTGGCGGCTTCCCACTCGAAGCCGCCTGCGATGCTCGTCGCGCGGCGTCCCATGGCGGCCGTCACGCCGAGGCGAACGGAAGTCGTGGCGCTCGGGAAGACGATCACGCCGCCCTCGAGAAGATGCGCCGCGCCGTGTTCGGGGACGTAGCTCGAGTCTCCGTACTCGACCCGCATGCGCTGGTAGCCGTAGCTCAAGACGATACCATAGCGCTTGGCGCTCAGAGCAACGTCGGCGGAAACGCCTCGCGACGTGCCGGACCCCACGGTGAACGCATCCGCCGCGGTCGCGAAGGGTTCCCCTTCCCGCGGCGCGACGAGAAGCAGTCCTTGGGAGCCGCGACGGTACGCCTGCACGCCGAGCTTGAGACCCTCTCGCGGACGGTAGCTCGCGCCGATCACGCCCAGCTGGGAACGGGCGACGGGAACGTCCGGAGCACCGGCGACGCCCGAAAGGCCGGCGCCCATGTAGATGTCGACCGGGAACACATTGCCGACTACCGATTCCGCGTTTCGAAGGGACTGCGCGAACTGGTGCGCCCGGGAGTAGCTGGCGGAGAGCTCGAGCTGGTTCGAAGCGTTCCATACCACCTGCGCGCTGGGCCCGAGGTGCTGCTTGCCCCCGGTCGCGGCGAGGGCGGCCCCCAGCGTGACGTCGAACCGCCGGCCGATCGGGCGCCCGTGACGCGCGAGCACGGTCGCGACAGGCGTATTCGCCGCGAGCGATAGCGAGGGACCCGACGTCGAGTCGGACACGATCCGATACGAGGTCCGGCTTTGCTCGACGCGCACCTCCGCGGCTGTGACGGCGCTGCCCGAGTTGCGCTGCACGGCGACGAGGAGGCCCTTGTCGCGGCGGGCTGCCGCCATGTCCACCGGGCCGGCGTGGGAGGCCCACACGGAGCCCGCGTTTCCGTCCGCGCGCCATCCCACGACGCGAACGGCGGTGCCCGAGAACGTACGCATCCACTGCGCGCCCAGCGATCGGCTGATCCACTCGAAGACGTTGCGGCGCGGATCCGGGGTTGTTCCGTCGTCGGGTGCCACAACGACCGCGGTGTTCAGGTCGTTCTCGTTGCCGTAGCCGAGGAGCTTGATGCGTCCGCCGAACGCGGGCGCCTCGAGCTTCGCGAGCCAATCGCCGGTCTCCCCCTTCAGGTAGGAAACCTCGTCCTTCGGGGCGATCGCGCCGGGAAGTCCGGTTCGCATGCTCACGAGATAGCCCGCGCGGCCGCCGGTGCCGGCCTCGCCGCCAGTGCCCCCGCCGGCGCCCCACGAGCCGAGCGGACCATCGAAGGTGATTCGTGATTGCGTGGTGCTGACGCTACCCTGGCCGTGAGTACGATCGCCGGGAGTGCGCGTGATCGCTTCGATGGCCCCGGACAGCGTATTCGGATACGCCTGCTGTTGTGTCGAGGAGGTCACGTGCAGCCGGGAGAGCGCATCGGGGTTCCAGCCGCTCGACAGCCCGGCCGCATGGTAGGGGTTGAAGACCGGGATCCCATCGAGGAGGTACGCGGTTTGATCCGAAGCGCCGCCCCGGATGTTGACTCCGCTCGGCGACTCCGGCTTCAGAGATACCTCGCCGCCACCGAGCGCCTCGAAGGCGTCCGGCTCGGCGAGCAGCGGATGGTTCCGCATCGCGGCGGCGGAGATCTCGCGATCGGGGAACGCGGCAGCCGTGTCGCCGATGTCGAGGCCGCGGACGATCACCGTCGCGT
>DASYUL010000094.1:0-52229 GCA_036001245.1 Thermoanaerobaculia bacterium | reverse complement strand
GCGAAGGAATCGATCGCCTGCTCGATCGACTCTTTTTTGACGCTGATCGCCATGGTGGCGGGGCTCGCCGGAGCACACGGGTGGGTCGACCCGGCGCTGTCGCTCCTGATGGTTCCCTGGTTCCTTCGCGAGGGACTCACGCACGTGCGGGGAAGGGTCCACGCCCACGTTCACTGAGGTATCGTCGGTTGAAACTCCTGGCGAAGATCATGCATATTTCCGGATCGGAGGGATTTTGATGGCAACGACCAACCCGAACGTCCAGGAGGTCTCCGACACGAGCTTCGATGGCGACATCCTGAAGAGCACGGTGCCGGTTCTCGTGGATTTCTGGGCCCCCTGGTGCGGACCCTGCCGGACCGTCGCGCCCATCGTCGACGATCTTGCGAACCAGTACGCCGGGAAGATCAAGGTCGCCAAGGTCAACGTGGACGAATCTCAGCAGGTGGCCTTCCAGTACCAGGTGACGTCGATCCCCACTTTCATCCTCTTCAAGAACGGTCGCGTCGCCGATCGGGTGCTCGGCGCGCTCCCGCGAAGCGAATTCGTCAAGTTCATCGACCGAAATATCCAGTAACTCGTCGCGGTCGCTCGCTCGGGATCTGGCTTCGCCACCGGCGCTCGGCTCGGCAAGCCAGCCTCGACCGAGCGCCTGATCCCTCGCTCGCTCCCGCTCCCGCATCGCGAAGCTCCTCCGCTCGGTTACTTCGCGGAGACTCTTCGCGATGCGAATCGATCGACGGCGCGGTCCGACTCGCGATTATTATGAGACCGGTGTTCGATCGGCTTCTCGTCGTCTTCGCGCGCGCGCCCCGCTCGGAAGCGCGCGACAAGGGGCTTCCCGAGGAGCCGGCCTCCGGCTTCTTCGGCGCGATTCTCCAGGAGTGGCGGGAGGCCGCACGCCTCGTCGGCGCGCGGGTCGCGATTTCCGCGCCGCCCGAGGATCTTCTCGCGTGGCGTCGAACGCTGCCGGACGCCGACGACGTTTCCTGGATCTCGCAGCGCGGCGGCTCGTTCGGGACGCGCCTGGAAGACACGTCGCGGCGGGCCAGCCGGCTCGCGCGGCACGTGGTCGTCACGGGCGGCGACGTCCTCCCCACGCCTCTCGCGCTCTGCGCGGCGTTTGGCGCACTCGCCTCCGGCGCGGACGCGGTCATTGCGCCCGCGCCCGACGGCGGCGTATCTCTGATCGCGCTGCCGACCCGCGATCTCGATCTGCTGCGGTCGATCGCGCCGCGGCGGCGCGACGTGTTCGCGCGGCTCCGCGACGCACTTCGCGCGAGGCGGCGACAGGTCGCCGTCGCGGCAACGGCGTCGGAAGTGGACGGCCGGCGGCAGCTGCGCTCGGTCCTCCAGTCGCTTCCGGCGTTCCTGCACGCTGCCGCACGCCGGGCGCTCCGTCGACCTCGCCGTGTCTTCCCGGAGCTGCGGTTCCTCTTCGATCCCTCCGACCGGATCTCGCCGACATCCCTTCGCGCGCCTCCCGCGGCCGCCTGATTTCGCCGGCGCGCGCGGAACCCTGGGCGGCGGCGCGCTGTTTCCATTGTCGGGACCGTTGGGAGGAGGCCATGCCACACCTGTCGGAAAGGGCCATCGTTCACGCGCCGCCGCTGTACACGTTCCGCGACAGCGACATCGAGTACTTCCTGGACGAGGAGGCGCCGCACTGGGTCGCGGTGGACGACCGCGGCGCGGAAATTCTGCGCCGGGTCGACGGCCGTGCAACCTTCGGCGACCTCGTGGCGCAGTACGCCTCGGCACGGGGGCTCGAGGCCGGCAAGGCCTGGCTGCACGTCCACGACTTCCTGCAGGGCTGCCTGCGCGCGGGATTCCTCGCGGCGACGCCCTTTGAGCGTGTCCCGTACGCGGGTCGGGCGAGGCACGCGTCGCCCTCGGGGCTGCACGAGCTGTGGCTGCACACCAACAACTCCTGCAATCTGGCGTGCACGCACTGCCTCGTGAGCTCCGGTCCGGGCGAGGCGCCCGGTCTCCCGCCGGAGTCGCTTTGCGCCGTCGTCGAAGAGGCGCTCGCCCTCGGTGTCGAGCGGTTCTATTTCACGGGGGGAGAGCCGTTCCTCCGACGCGACCTCGAAACTCTCCTGCGGCGGATCACCGAGGAGGCGGGCCGCGAGGCGATCGTTTTGACGAATGCGACGCTCTTCCACGGTCCGCTCGGCCGAGTTCTCGAGAGGCTCTCGCGCGATCGCGTGAAGTTCCAGGTGTCCATCGACGGCGCGCGGCCGGAGACGAACGATCCGATCCGCGGCGCGGGCACGTTCCAGAAGGCGCTCGACGGTACGAAGCTCCTGTCGGACCTCGGCTTCGAGGTGTCGCTCACGACCGTCGCCACGAAACAGAACCTCGCGGAACTGCCCGAGCTCACGCGTCTCGCTGCGCAGTCCGGCGTGAAGTCGCAGCACCTGATGTGGTCGCACCGGCGGGGCCGGGCGAAAGGGTCCGACAACGGCTTCTTCCCCCCGATCGCCGACCTCGTCCCGGCGCTCCACGCGACCGCCGACGCAGCGAGTCGCCTCGGGGTGTCGCTCGACAACCTCGAGGCCGTCCGGCGCCGTGTCGACGGACCGCCGGGCGTCAAGTACGACCTCGGCAACGCCGGCTGGGATTCGCTGTGCGTCTACGCCGACGGTACGGTCTATCCGTCTGCGGCGCTCGCGAACCACAGCCCGCTCGCCTGCGGCAGGATTCAGAGCTCCCTCGCGGTGATCTTCGCCGAGAGTCCAGTCGTCGCGCGGTTCCGCGAGGCATCGCTCGCCGGCCGTCCCCAGGCGCTCGCGGATCCCTTCCGGTTCTTGACCGGAGGCGGCGACATCGAGCACGCGTACTTCTTTTCGGTGGACGAAACTGGCGAAGGCGATCTTGCCGCGCCCGACCCCTACTACCCGCTCTCCGTGGCCCTCGTCCGGCGGGCGATCCGCGAGATCGCCGAATCGGAGCGCGCCGCTCGCAACCGGCGGAGCGGCTACGACCCGCCCGCCCTGTACCACGCGATGGGGCAGAGCTCGATCGCGTGCGGGACCGCCGACGGAGCCGCCGCCGAGACGCCCGTGCTGACGCTCCACTCGAATTGCGTGCTCTCGTTCGACGTCGACAAACCGCGCGGGCTCGTGCGCGACTACTACGGGAAAGCCGCGGCGGAGCCGAAGGCCGAGCTCTGCTGCCCGACCCGTTTCGATCCGGAGGAGGTGAGCCACATCCCGGAGGCCGTCGTCGAACGGTTCTACGGCTGCGGCTCCCCGGTGTCGCTCGCGGATCTCGCGCCCGGAGAGACGTTCCTCGACCTCGGCTCCGGCGCCGGGATCGACGTGTTCATCGCGGCGAAGAAGGTCGGCCGAGAGGGGCGGGCGATCGGCGTCGACATGACCGATCCGATGCTCGCCGTGGCGCGCGAGAATCGGCCGCTCGTCGCGGCGAGCCTCGGCTACGACGCGGCGGAGTTTCGCCGGGGCTTCCTCGAATCCCTTCCGGTCGATGACCGGTCGGTCGACGTCGTGACTTCCAACTGCGTCGTCAACCTTTCGCCCGACAAGGGAAAGGTGTTCGCCGAGATCTGGCGGGTTTTGAAGGATCACGGCCGAGTCGTCATCGCCGACATTGTCAGCGAACGGGAAGTTCCGCCGCATCTGAAAACCAACGCGGAGCTCTGGGGGGAGTGCACGGTCGGCGCGCTAACGGCGGAGGGCTTCGTCGCGGGCTTCGAGCAGGCGGGCTTCCACGGGATCGAGGTGCTCCGCAAAAGTTACTGGAAGTCGATCGAAGAGTACCCGTTCCATTCGATGACGGTCCGCGGCTGGAAATTCGAGAAGACCGCGGGGTGCGTCTACCGCGGGCAGCGCGCGGTGTACCGCGGTCCCGCGAAGGCTTTCGTCGACGAGGAGGGGCACACGTTCCCGCGCGGGCTCGAGGTCGAGGTCTGCACCGACACGGCCGCCAAGCTGTCTCATCCGCCGTACGCCGGCGCGTTTCGGGTGATCGAGCCGGACGGGGACCGCTCTCTCGAAGCGGCGGATCGCTGCGCGCCGGGCGGCGACCCGTGCGCGCCCGGCTGCTGTTGAGGGTTCCGGCCGCGTGACCTTCGCGGTCGCCAGCCTTGCCGCGCTCGCCGCCGCCGTCGCCTGGGCGAACGGCTCGAACGACGTCTCCAAGGGGATCGCAACCCTCATCGGGAGCGGCGTGTCGAACGAGCGCGCCGCCGTGATGTGGGGCTCCGCGTGGACCGGCGCGGGGGCGCTCGCCGCGGCGTTCGCCGCACAGGGGCTCGTTGCGACCTTCTCCGGAAGGGGTTTTCTCGCGGAGCCGGTCGTGGGGCCGTCCTTCCTCGCCGCCGTCGCAATCGGCGCCGCGGCCTGGGTCTTCTTCGCGTCGAAGACCGGGTTGCCCGTCTCGACGACCCACGCGATCACCGGCGCGCTCGCCGGCGCCGCGGTCGTCGCCCAGGGAGCTGGGATTCTGCACTGGTCGTATCTCGCGCGGTGGGTGGTGTTGCCGCTCGCCCTCTCGCCCGTCGCCGCGATCGCGCTCCTGCACGCGATCTTTCCGCTGCTGCGCCGGGGACTCGCGAGGGTCGATGCCTACTGCGTGTGCGTCGAGCGGCGCTCGGCCATCCTGCCCGGCGGCGCGGCGGCGCTTCGGGTCGTCGTGGCCGAAGGCGCCGTGCTCGCCGCGGAGGAGGAGTGTGCCGCCTCGCCGACGGTCGCGGGACGGCTGAACGTCCTCGACGGGCTGCACTGGCTTTCGTCCGCCGCGGCGAGCTTCGCGCGCGGCGTCAACGACGCTCCCAAAATCGTCGCGCTCGGCGTTCTGTCTTCGGTCGGCCTCGGGATCTCCGGCGTGCCGTTCTACGCCGCGATCGCGGTCGCGATGACGGCGGGCAGCCTCGTTGGCGGGTTCCGGGTCACGGAGACGCTCGCCCGGCGGGTGACCCGAATGACTCCTGGGGAGGGCTTCTCGGCGAACCTCGTGACGAGCCTGCTCGTCAGCGCCGCATCGCTGGCGGCGCTCCCGGTTTCGACCACGCACGTCTCCTCGTCCGCGATCATCGGGATCGGGCTGCACCGAGGCGCGCGAGCCGTTGCCTGGCCGACCGTGCGCGAGATGGTGCTCGCGTGGCTCGTAACACTTCCGGCGGCGGCGCTCGTGGCGGCGGCGGCGGCGGCTCTCCTCCGCGCATGAAGCCGATTTCTCTCGAGGGCGCCCGGATGGACGACTGGGAGGAGCTCGCCGCGCTCGTCTCCTCCTGTGGACTTCCGCTCGAAGGGCTCCGGGAGTCGCTAAAGACCGCGCTCGTGGCCCGCGAGGACGGCCGGATAGTCGGCGCGGTCGCTCTCGAGCTGTACGCCCCCGACGCCCTCCTGCGCTCCCTCGTCGTCGCGCCCGACCTTCGCGGTCGGGGTCTTGGCCACCGGCTGGCTGGCGCCGCGCTCGATCTGGCGGGGCAGCGCGGCATGACGCGCGTCTACCTCCTGACTGAAACGGCGGCGCCATTCTTCCATCGGCGCGGTTTCCGCGATTCCACCCGAGCAGAGGTCCCGGAGGCGGTGCGCGGCTCGGTCGAGTTCCGGTCGGCGTGCCCCTCGACGGCGCGGGTCCTGACGTTCGACCTATCCGGCGCCTCGGAGTGACCGGAATCCGGCCGCATGTAATCTTTCGGTAAATTCGGATTCCAGAGGATTCTCACGGGAACTGTCCTCCGGGAAGATCACGGCCCGTTCCGGGCGTTCTCCCACTTACCATGAAGAAGTGGATGTGGATCGCCGTCGTTCTGGCGGTCGCGGTCGGCCTTTTCCTCGTCGTCGGGGGCCGGAAGAAGTCCGAGCCGAAGTATCGGACCGCGAAGGTCGACCGCGGAGACGTGACGCAGACGGTGACCGCGACCGGGTCGGTCGCCGCGGTCACCACCGTGGCGGTCGGCAGCCAGGTTTCCGGCATCATTTCGAAGCTCTACGTGGACTTCAACAGCCAGGTGAAGAAGGGCGACCTTCTCGCCGAGCTCGATCCGACGCCATTCCAGGAGAAGGTCAACGCCGCGAGGGCGGGCCTCGAGAAGGCCCAGGTCGAGATGCGCAACACACGCATCGGCCTGGAGCGCCAGAAGGCGTTGAAGAAAGAGGGCCTGGCGCCACAGGCGGATTACGACGCGGCCCAGGCGAACTACGACTCGGCGCGCGCGAGCGTCCAGCAGGCCGCCGCGGCCGTCAAGCAGGCCGAGACGGACCTGAAGTACACGAAGATCGTCGCGCCGATCGACGGCGTCGTCGTCGCGCGCCAGTACGACGTCGGCCAGACCGTCGCCGCGTCGTTCCAGGCCCCGACGCTCTTCACGCTCGCGCAGGACCTGACCAAGATGCAGGTGGCGGCAGACGTCTCCGAATCCGACATTGGCGCCGTGAAGGTGGGTCAGCCCGTGCGTTTCAACGTCGACGCCTATCCGGATCGTGATTTCCGCGGGCGGGTGTCGCAGATCCGGCTGAACGCGACGGTGAACCAGAACGTCGTCACGTACCCGGTGATCGTCGAAGTCCAGAACCCGGATCTGATGCTCCGCCCGACGATGACGGCCAACGTCTCGATCGAGGTGGCGCGCGCGCGAGACGTGCTCCGGATCCCCAACGCCGCGCTCCGCTGGAAGCCGGAGGTCAAGGCGGGGGCGTCGACCGAGGAAGCTGCGGCGCGCCTCGGGCAGGGCGGCGGCACGGCGGCGATGGCGCGCCAGGTCGATCAATCGCGCGGAGGCGGCGGCCAAGGATCCGGCCGCAGAGGACGCGGCGCCGCCCGCGCCCAGCAGACGGTTTACAAGCTTCCGACGGGCAAAGAGGAGCCCGCACCCGTCGAGGTCAAGACCGGGATCTCCGACGGCCGCTTCACGCAGGTCGTGGAGGGCCAGATCGCCTCAGGCGATACGGTCGTGACCGGCCTCGCGACGGCCAAGGCGGACTCGACGAGCGGCGCGATTGGCGGCGGCCGCGGCGCGGGAGGCGGCCGGCGTGGATTCTAAGAATGTCGTGGGGACAGGCCCCGCGGGCCTGCACCCACCGCAGTCCACCGTCGCGGGGACAGGTCCCACGGACCTGCACCCGCCGCAGTCCAGCGTCGCGGGTATCGCGGGCGCCGAGCCGGTCATCCGGACGGAAGACCTCGTCCGGGTCTACGAGATGGGCGAGGTCCAGGTGCGGGCGCTCGACGGCGTCTCCCTCGTCGTGACGCCCGGCGAGTTCGTCGCGGTCATGGGCTCTTCGGGCTCGGGCAAGAGCACCTTCATGAATATCGTCGGTTGTCTCGACCGCCCGACGGGCGGCCGCTACTTCTTGGACGGGGTCGACGTCTCGCGCCTCGACCGCGACGAGCGCGCCGAGATCCGCAACGGAAAGATCGGATTCGTCTTCCAGTCGTTCAACCTGCTGGCGCGGACGTCCGCGCTCGAGAACGTCGAGCTGCCGCTCATCTACGCCGGAAACGGCCATCGGGCCGAGAGCCGCGAGGAGAAGGCGCTGCGGTGCCTCGCGATCGTCGGCCTCGGCGGGCGCGAGGGCCATTATCCGAGCCAGCTCTCGGGCGGCCAGCAGCAGCGCGTGGCGATCGCGCGGGCGCTGATCAATGATCCGAAGCTGATGCTCGCTGACGAGCCCACGGGCAACCTGGACACGAAGACGTCCGAGGAAGTCATGGCCGTGTTCCAGAAACTGAACGACGAGGGCAAGACGATCGTGCTCATCACCCACGAGCACGACATCGCGGAGCACGCAAAGCGGATCGTGACCTTCCGCGACGGAAGGGTGGTCGAGGACCGACCGAGCGAACAGAGGCGCGTGTAGCCATGTTGAAGTTCCTGACCATCCTGAAAGTGGGCCTCAAGGCGATCGCGCGTAACAAGATGCGGTCCGCCCTGACCGCGCTCGGCATCATCATCGGCGTCGCGTGCGTGATCGCGATGGTCGGAGTCGGCAAGGGGTCGCAGGCCGCGATCCAGTCGCAGATCAACGCCCTCGGGACCAACTTCCTGATGGTCTTTCCGGGCGTCGCGACCCAGTCCGGCGCCCGGATCTTCACGGGCGAGTCCACGCTGACCGAGGACGACGTCGCCGCGGTGCGCGCGGAAGCGCCGTCGGTCGCGTACGTGTCGCCGATGTCGCGAACCGGCGGGCAGGTCGTCTACGGCAGCTCGAACTGGGGCACCCAGGTCGCGGGCGTCGGCGTCGAGTGGCCGTTCATCCGGTCGTGGAACACGTCGCAGGGCACGTTCTTCGGCGACAGCGAGGTGCGCTCCGCGTCGAAGGTCGTCGTGCTCGGCTCGACGGTCGCGACCGCGCTCTTCGGCGACCAGAACCCCGTCGGCGCGACCGTGCGGATCAAGAACTTTCCGTTCCGCGTGATCGGAGTGCTCGAGGCCAAGGGCGGCAGCACCCAGGGGCAGGACCAGGACGACACCGTGGTGGCGCCTTACACGACCGTCATGCGCCTCCTGAAGGGGCGGAACAAGATCGATATGTTCATGGCCTCGGCGGTCTCGCCGGAGGCGGTCGCGCAGGCGCAGACGGAGATCGATGCGCTCCTCCGGCAGCGGCACCGCCTTCAACCGGGGCAGGACGCCGACTTCATGATCCGCTCGCAGCAGGAAATCGCGCAGACCGCGAACGAGACGTCGCGGACGCTCTCGATCCTCCTCGCGTCGGCCGCGTCAATCTCGCTTCTCGTCGGCGGAATCGGGATCATGAACATCATGCTGGTCTCGGTCACCGAGCGAACGCGCGAGATCGGAATCCGCATGGCGATCGGCGCGAAGGGCAGGGACATCTTGACCCAGTTCCTCGTCGAGGCGCTCACCCTCTCGATCGCGGGCGGCGTCATCGGCATTCTGCTGGGGGTCGGCGCGTCGCGCCTGCTCGCCTGGAAAGCGCAGTGGAACATCGCGCTTCCCCCGGAGTCGATCCTCCTCGCGTTCGGATTCTCGGCGGCGATCGGCGTCTTTTTCGGGTTCTACCCCGCGAGAAAGGCGTCCCGCCTCGATCCGATCGAAGCGCTCCGGTACGAGTAAAGTCGCGGGGACAGGTCCTATGGGCCTGCACCCGCCGCAGTCCAACGCGGGGACAGATCCCGAAGGCGTCTGCACCCGCCGCAGTCCAGAGCCCACATCCGATTTTCCCTCAGTTCTCAGTGCTCAGTTTTGAGCTCTGCACCGAGAGCTCGGCCTGCGCACGACCTCTCCCCGGTGACCCCGGGCACGCGGGAGCCGCCCGCGGCGCGCTAAAATGCCTCGTTTCTATCCATGAGTACCCGATCGAATTGCCCGACCGGGGTCCGTCGGTGAGCGAGACGGTCTCCTTCTGGCGGCGGCTCGACCCGCGGTCGAGCGTCGCCTCGCGCCTCCTTCTCGGCTTTTTCCTCGCCTTCTGCATTCCCGCCAGCGCGCTCGTATTTCTCCTCGAGCGGCGACTCTCGCAGCTCGAGACGGCTTCGTCCGACCAGTTTGCGCAGGTGCGCGTCTCCGACGCCGTCGGCCGCATGGCGCAGGACACGCGCAACCGCACCGAGTGGATCGACCGCCGGCTCCGACTCGTTGCCGAATCGGCGTTCGCGCTCGCCGATCCGTTCAAGCTCGCGATGGTCGGCCCGACCGCGGCGGATCCCCGTGGAGCGGCGGCCGATTCCCGCGACCGCCCCTGGCTCGTCGGCGGAGCGAGCGGGTCCGACGCATTCCTCGTCGCCGAGCGCGCGGAGAGTGCGGCGGCACGGGGCGACCTCCTGCGAACCCGATCGCTCCTTCCACTCGCGGCGCGACTGCTCGAGCGCCGCCCGCGGATTCGGAGCGTCACTCTTCGAGGGCCTTCCGGCGGGGCGCGGAGGATCACGCGCTGGGGAGAGAACCGTCCGCCCCTGGACGCCCGTCCACCGTCGCCCGCCGGCCGTGACCGGTTTTCCTGGAGCGAGGTGCAGTGGGTCGCGGGCGATCCGAACGTGACGCTGTCCGTCCCGGTTCGGGCGGAGGACGGATCGCTTGTGGGAGAGGTGAGCGCGGAAGTGGACGCGCGCCGGCTCGTCTCCGAGGCGATCGACCCGAACACCGCGCCGGGCGACCTCTGGGTGGCGACGGACGCGGCCGGGCACCCGATCCTGACGAGTGGGCGAGGGGAATCCCTGCTCGGGTGCCCCGCTCAACCCGGGGAAAGCCTTGCGACGTCGAGCAATCCGGTCTGCCGGGAGCTCTGGCGAGTGATGCAGGGCGCGGCTCCCGCCCGCGAGTCGATCCTCGGCCGATCGGGCCATCGCATCGCGGTGGCGCGGACGAGCTCGACCGGGTGGCACCTCGCCGAGATCTATACGCCGGAGGCTTTGGCGCGGATCACCTCGCAAGCGAAGCGCGAGATGCGCCCCCGGTCCTACGCGGATCTGAAGCGCGACGTCCTGTTTCTCTTTCTCTACATGGTCGTGGCCGTTTTCGGAGCGGTCGTCCTGATCTCGCGGCGAATCACCGAGCCGGTCCACGACCTCGTGCGCGCGGCCGAGGCGATCGGTGACGGCCGCGCCGTCCAGATCGCGGGCGCGAAATCTCGCGACGAGCTCGGCCGACTCTCCGCTGCCATCGAGCGCATGGGCCGGCGCGTCGCGAGGCGGGTCGAGACGTTGCGGCGACTGCACCATCTGTCTCGCGCCGGCTACCGGACGACCGAGGTGAAGGAGATTCTCGCGCGGTCGAGCGAAGCGATCGGGGCGTTCACCCGCGCCGAGACGGTCCTCTTTCTGCTGCACGATCCGAACAACAATCGGCTCGAAGCCGCCTGGCCGGGCTGGAACATTTCCGAAGAGGCCGCCGCCGCGCTCAAGATCCCGCTCGACGCACGATCGATCTCGAGCGTCGTCTTCAAGACCGGCGAGGTCTATTGCTCGAACGACCTCGACAACGACCCGTTCACGAACCGGGACGCGCAGAAGCTCTTCGCCGGACGCAACGCGATGTTCGCGCCCTTGAAGACGGAGAGCGAGACGATCGGCGTCGTGGTCGCCGTCAACCGGCCGGAAGGCTTCGGGCGCGAAGAGATTGACGCCATGACGTCGTTCGCCGACGTCGCCTCGCTCCTTCTGAAGAATGCCCGGCTGTACACGACGCTGACCGGAACGGTCGAGGAACTCCGCCGGGCGAGCCGGCTGAAGGACCACTTCCTCCAGAACGTGAACCACGAGCTGCGGACGCCGCTCACGGCGATCGTCGGCTGGACCGATCTCTTTTCCGAGGAGGAGCTAGACGACAAGACCCTCCGGCGGGGGCTCGCCCAGATGCGGCAATCCGCGCGCGTCCTGCTCGCCCTGATCGACGACCTCCTCGACCTCGCCAGGATGGACCGGGGATCGCTCTCCCTCGACCGCCGGCCCGTGAATCTGCCGGACGTCATCGCTCGATCGATCGACACCGTGCGGATGATGGCGGAGGGCCGGTCGGTGGCCATCATCCTTGCGCCGCTGCCGGCGCAGATGGTCCCCGTGCGCGCCGATCCGCTTCGGCTCCAGCAGGTCATGTGGAACCTCCTCGCGAACGCGATCAAGTTCTCCCGCCGGCACGGCCGTGTCGTCGTTCGGGTGGACCGGGAGCCGGAGCGCTACCTCGTCTCGGTCGAGGACGACGGCATCGGAATCCCCGCGGGCGAGCTGCCGCACGTCTTCGAACGCTTCCGACAGGTGGATGGCTCTCCGACCCGGCAGCACGCCGGGATGGGAATCGGACTCGCGCTCGCGCGCTCGTTGGTCGAGCTCCACGGCGGCTCGATCTGGGCGGAAAGCGTCGTTGGCAAGGGCAGCCGCTTCACGTTCGCTCTGCCGATCCGCGGGGCGGGGCGCCGCGCGGGAGAGGGGGAGCTGCTGACACCCGAGCCCGCCGAGCCCGCCGCGGCGACCGCCGACGGGCCGCTGATCGGCTGAAATTCAGGCCGTGAACGAGGCGGGGAGACCCGTCCCTTTCAGGAGATCCTTCACGACTCGCGCGGTCTCATCCTTGCCGGGGACACAGAGGTTCGGGTCCTTTTCGCTGCCGTCGGCGAGCGCCTTCGCATAGCCCTCGCAGTCGTACCCGCAGGCGGTGCAGTCGGTCTGGGCCATGGCCGCGTAGAGCTTCGTCGAGAGGTCGCCCTCCTTCGCCATGTCCATCCGCTTCGGCAGCGGGATCGTCTCGTCGTGGAACGGCGGCGCCTCCGCCTTCTTGATGGGCGCCGCGACGACGTCCTCGTCGGGCCGGCCCGTGTCGATCCACTGGCCGTAGGAGAGGCAGTTCGGGCACACGAACGTGTAGTCCCATCCCTGCGGGATGAACACGGCGGGGGTGCGATACACGACGAGCGACATGAAGTCCTGCGGGCACGCGGGCGCCTCGCGCTCCTGCGCGTCCAGGACCATCGTCTTGACGTGCGGGCGCGAGAACTCGATCTGCTTCGGCTTCTGGTCGAAGCGGAACATCTCGCCCTTCGGGCAGACCATGACGACCTGGGGCTTGTAGACCCGCTCGACGAAGAACGTCCGCATCGGCACGTCGTGCTTCGGGCAGACCGACGGCGCGTCCTTCCAGAAGGAGGAGACGAGCTGAGACCGTTCCGGAAGCGACAGTTTCATCTCGCGATGATTATAAATGTGGCTGGGACAGGCCTCCATCTTCCGAGCTCGCGGCGCGAGGAGTCTCCCGAGGTAATCGAGGGAGGAGCCTCGCGCCGCGGGAGCGTGAGCGAAGCGAGGGATCAGGCGCTCGGTCGAGGCTGGCTTGCCGAGCCGAGCGCCGGTGGCAAAGCCAGATCCCGAGAGAGCGAGCGCGACGACTAGACGAACGGATTCTCGCGGCGCTCCTCGCCGATCGTCGTGTCGGGGCCATGTCCGCACACGACGGAGAGCTCCGGCGGCAGCGTGAAGAGCTTCTCCCGGATCGAAGAGAGGATCGTTTCGGTGTCGCCGCCCCAGAGATCCGTTCGACCGATCGAGCGGCGGAAGAGCGTGTCGCCCGCGAAGAGGACAGGCGTCTCGCCCTCGAGGCGGAAGCACGTCGACCCGGGAGTGTGGCCGGGCGTGTGGATGACGTGGAGGCGGAACCGGCCGACCTCGATCGTTTCGCCGTCGGAGAATCCGCCGTCGGGAGGGAGCGGCGGCTCGGCCGCGAGGCCGAAGAAGGACGCCTGTTCGGGCAACGCGTCGTAGAGCGGCCGATCGGCGGGGTGGATCCGGATCGCCGCGCCGGTCGAGCGCTTCATGCCCGCCGTGCCGCCGATGTGATCGAAGTGCCCGTGGGTGTGGAGGAGCGCCACAGCCCGGCAGCCGGTCTCCGCGAGCGCCGCGACGATCTTCTCCGCCTCGTCACCGGGGTCGATGACGACGGCCTCTCGGGCATCGGCATCCGCGACGATCGAGCAGTTGCATTGAAGCGGACCGACGGGGATCGTTCGGATGAGGGGAGCGGCGGTCACGGGTCGGGCCTGCAGGCGAGCGGTCTGGTCAAGGATTCACGGCGACGACCGTTTCGACGTCGTGCTTCTCCTTCGCCTCGGGCCGCGCCCAGGCGGTCTCGGTCGACCCGAGGTTCAGCTGCACGTCCCACTCGTTGTTGTCCAGGCGCCGGTATTCGGAGGCGAAGAGCTTGCGCCGGCTTCTCGGGGTGAAGATCTCCCACCGGAACCAGCCGAAGTCGGCGACGTCGTCGTGGAGGTAGAACGCCGGGATTTTCTCGCCCGCTTCGATCGGCGCCTCGCGCACGGTCAGGGGGCGAAAGCCGTTCGCCGAGAGCCTCTCGAGGAACTCGTCGCGCACCAGCCGTCCGCGGTGGACCAGGCTGTGTCGGCCACGCGCGACCCCTCGGCCGAGGATCAGGTCGTCGAGCGCGTCGCTGAGCTCTTTGTTCATCGAGCCGATCTTAGTGCCTTGGCGAGGGCCGTCTCACGCGCCAGCGGATCGAGCCGACGCAGGTCCGCACCCTCCGCTTTGGGAAACGGGAGCGAGGGCAACGATCCCGCCCAGTCACGCAGACCTTCGTGACGTGGCTCGCCGGCGAGGACGAGCCAGGCGCGCTCGCCCGGCCGCCACGACCACGTCAGCCGAACGATCTCGCCGTCTAAGTTCAGCACCTCGCGGCCGCGTTTTCCCCCCTCATACATCCACCTCGGACCGACGAGATAGTACGCGGTGCAGAGCTGCGAGTACTGGTTCTCGGTGAAGACACGCTCGTTCGCGGGCGACTCGCGCTGGAGGTAGTCGGTCAGGGTGCGCCAGTCGGCGCGTCCCTCGCGGAAGTAGACGGCGAGGGACCGGAAATCGAAGAGGACGACGGCGGTGAGCAAGATTGCGGCGAGAGGCCGCAGGCGCGGCTTCGACGCGAGGGCGACGATAGGAAGAGCGGCGAGTGCGGGGACGGCGAGTCCGGCGGGGAGGTACCGCCGCGAGACGTACCAGTGCGGATGGAGACGCCCAAGGAGTTCGATCACGACCAGTCCGACGAGCGCCCAGATCGCGAGGAACCGAAGCCCGCGTCTCTTGAGCGCAATGGCGACTCCAATCCCTGCCAACAGGAGGAAGAGTGGACCTTTGCGGCCGAGCAGCTGACCGTCGTCCGGAGCGAATGCGAAGAAGGAGAGCAGCCTCTCCATGCGTTCCCCGGTCATGGCCGGATGAGAAACGGGCGCGGATCGTCGCGCCGCTTCCAGGACGACCGGCCACCACGGCAGGTATGCGATCGCGAGAGACGCCAGGAACGCGGGACTCCACGCGAGAAATCGCCGCGCCGTGCGTCGCCTTTCGGGGTCGGGGGAGAAGGAATCCTCTGCCACCATCGCGGCCGCCGCAATCGCGAGGACGACCGCAGCGAGGTAGAGCGCGTACGCCGTCCCGAGGCACGCGAGCCAGAGGAGGGCGAGTCGTCCGGCGCGTGGCCTCTCGAGATATCGGTCGAGCAAAAGGAGCGAGAGCGCGAGCAGGAACAGTCCGAGCGAGTACGGGCGGAGCTCCTGCGAGTACCGGACGTGAAACGGCGCGAACGCGAGGAGCATGGCGGCCGTCCAGCCCGCGGCGCGGCCCGCCCGACGGGCGAGAAGCGCTCCGACGGCCGCGATCGTGCCGAGCCCCCACGCCACCGGAAGGAGCTTGCGCATCCAGTCGGCGGGCGAGAGGGGCTCGACGATCCGGTCGAGGAGATAGTCGAGCGGGGGATGCACCGCGTCGAACCGGATCGACTTCCAGAGGAAGCGCCAGTCGCCGGAGATCCAGAACGCCTGAAGGATCTCGTCGAGGCCGTAGGAGAAATGGTCGAGGCGGAAAAGCCGCACGGCCGCGGCGGCGAGAAACAGCCCTCCCGCCGCGTATATTGCGGCGGGTGCAGCCCCGTGGGGCCTGTCCCCGCGACTTGCAAGCGTCCGGCGCTCGCGCGTCATGGCGGCAGAGGATAAGCCCGGCGGAAAAGCTAGACTCCGCGGCTCAGTGCTGGAAGCCGCCGCGCAGGTCATCCGATTCTCGCTCGCCCTCTGGGTGGGCGGCACGCTCGTCGCCGTTCTCGCGGCGCCGATCCTCTTCCGCGAGATTCCGTCTCGAGATCTGGCCGGACGGATCTACGGCGAGCTCCTGCGCCGGTTCGAGGCGGTCAAGCAGCTCCTGTCGCTCTTCATGGTGCTCGCGGTCTTCGTCGAGCTCGAGACGACGCGCGCGCTCGGGGGGCGGTCCTTCGTGACGGGCGCCGCGATCTTCGTCGCCGTCGCGACGAACGTCTATCTCGCGATGGTGGTGCGGCCGCGGTTGGGGTACCTCCGGATGAAGACCGGTTCGTTCGACGAAGCTCCGCCGGACGCACCATGGCGCCTGCGCTTCGACCGGTTGCATCGCCGGTCCGTGCGGGTCCTCGTCCTCGGCTGGCTCGCGGCCGCTGTGGCCCTGGCGGCGCAGCCATGATCGACCTGCGCAGCGACACGGTCACGAAGCCGTCGCCGGCGATGCGGCGCGCGATGGCCGACGCCGCCGTCGGAGACGACGTCTTCGAGGAAGACCCGACGGTTCGGCGCCTGGAGGAATCGGTCGCGGAGATCATCGGGTTTCCCGCCGCGCTCTTCACGCCGAGCGGCACGATGGCGAACCAGATCGCGATGCGGATCCTCGCGCCTCCGGGGACCGAAGTCCTGATGGAGGAGCGGTCGCACCCGTTCCACTTCGAGATGGCGGGGATGGCGGCGCTCTCCGGCCTGTTGCCGCGACCGATCCCTTCGGCCGACGGAATCCTCCGGGCGGAGGCGGTCCTGGCAGCGGTGCAGCCGGACGTGTCCTACAAGCCGCGGAGCTCGCTCCTCATCGTCGAGAACACGCACAACCTCTGGGGAGGCAGGGTCTACCGGCGCTCGCAGATCGAGCCGCTGCTCGGCGCGGCGCGGACGGCACGCCTCGCCGCGCACCTGGACGGCGCCCGCCTGTGGAACGCGGCGGTTGCGGCGGGGGAGAGCGAACGCGAGCTCGCCCGCGGCTTCGACTCCGTGACGGTCACGTTCTCGAAGGGGCTCGGGGCGCCGATCGGCTCGGCCCTCCTCGGCTCGGAGGAGTTCGCGAAGGAGGCGAGGCGTATCCGGAAGCTCTTCGGCGGCGGCATGCGCCAGGTCGGGGTGCTCGCGGCGCCCGCGATCCTCGCTCTCGGGAACCGCGCCCGGCTGACCGAGGACCACGCGCGCGCGCAGCGGCTCGCGAGCGCGATCGCCGGCCTGCCCGGCTTGCGGCTCCCTCCGACTGCCGTGGAGACCAACATCGTGATCTTCGAAGTCGCCGACGCGCCATCTTTCATCGCACGTCTGAAGGAGCACGGTGTTCTCGCGGCGGGAGTCTCGCGCACGACGGTGCGCCTCGTCACGCACCTCGACGTGGACGATGCGGGAATCGACCGCGCGATTGAGTCGATTCGCCGAACTGCAGCTGAGAGCTGAGAGCTGATAGCTAATCGCGCGCTGCGCGCGCGATTAGATCGATCTCGAGCGGTGCCCCGGCCGGCAGCGCCGCGACGATGACGGTCGAGCGCGCGGGGCGGTGCTCGCCGAAGCGGCGCGTGTACGCCGCGTTCAGCGGGGCGAAGTCCTCGGCGCGCGTCAGGTAGACGGTCGTTTTCACGACGTCCGCGAACGCGAGGCCGGCCTGCGACAGGATCGCTTCGAGGTTGTCGAGCACGCGCTCGGCGGAGGCTTCGAGGCCGCCTTCGACGAGACGGCCGGTCGCGGGATCGAGCGGCACCTGGCCGGACGCGAAGAGAAACCCGCCCTCGACGACCGCCTGCGAGTAGGGGCCGATCGCCTTCGGTGCCGAATTCGTCGAAATGGACTTCACTCGGCCGCGCCGTCCGGCTCGAGCACGGCGATGTAGGGAAGGTTGCGGTAGGCCTCGGCGTGGTCGAGCCCGTAGCCCACGACGAACACGTCCTCGATGCGGAAGCCCAGGTAGTCGACCGGCACGTCGTCGTTGCCCGGGATCTGCTTCTGCAGGAGCGCGCAGATCTTCACCGACTTGGGATGCCGGGTCCCGAGGATCTCCTTGATCTTCGTGAGAGTGCGCCCGGTGTCCACGATGTCCTCGACGATGATCACGTCCTTGCCCGCGACGTCGGTCGTCAGGTCGCGCACGAGCCGGACGTTGCCCGACGAGCGGGTTCCGGAGCCGTAGGAGGAGACCTGCAGGAAGTCGAGCGAGACGGGCGTCTTCAGCTTCTTCGCCAGGTCGCAGAGAAAGAACACGGAGCCCTTCAGGATGCCGACGAGAAGGGCGGGGCGGCCGGCCTGATCCCGGTCGACTTCCTTCGCGAGCCGCGTGATTCCCTCTTCGAGGGATCCCGTGTCGATCAGGGTGCGGCCGAGCTTCAGCGGTTCGATCGAGGCGACTCCAATTTCGCCGGAACACTACATCCTCGGCGGGAGCGGTTCAACTCGCGCCTCCCCTATACTGCCCGACCATGAATCGCTCCCCCGAGGAGCCGGCGCCGCCGGCGCCAGGCGAGGACGATCTCGTTCGGAATCGGCGCGAGAACCTCCGGCGCCTGTCCGAGAGCGGCGGCGCGGCGCCGCTCTACCGCTATCCGTCGACCGCCACCGTCTCCGACGTCGTGGGCCGCTACGGCGCGCGCTCCGGCGAGGACCTCCAGAGCGAGCCGGCGACGGTGTCGACCGCGGGGCGCGTGCTCGCGCAGCGGCTCCAGGGCAAAGCGGGGTTCCTCGACCTCTCCGACGGCCGCAACCGCGTGCAGGTCTACGTCCGGCGCGAGGCCGTCGGCGACGACAATTTCGAGCTCTTCCGCCGGCTCGACCTCGGGGACTGGATCGGCGTCGAGGGCGAGGTCTTCCGCACCCGAACGGGCGAGCTTTCGCTCAAGGCGCAGCGCCTGACGTTTCTCGCGAAGTGTCTGCGGCCGCTCCCCGAGAAGTGGCACGGGCTGCGCGACGTCGAGCGGCGGTACCGGCAGCGTTACCTCGACCTCGCGGTCAATCCCGAGTCGCGTCGCGTCTTCGAGACGCGCGCAGCGATCGTGCGCTTCATCCGCGGGTTCCTGGATGCCCGCGGATTCCTCGAGGTCGAGACCCCGATGATGCAGCCGATCGCGGGGGGCGCGCTCGCGCGCCCCTTCAAGACTCACCACAACGCCCTCGGGCTCGACCTCTACCTGCGCGTCGCTCCGGAGCTGTACCTGAAGCGGCTCGTCGTCGGTGGCGTCGAGCGGGTCTACGAGATCAACCGCAACTTCCGCAACGAAGGGATCTCGACGCAGCACAACCCCGAGTTCACGATGCTCGAGTTCTACCAGGCGTACGCCGAAGGGGCCGACCTGATGAACCTGACCGAGGAGATGCTCTCGGGACTCGTCCTCGAAGTCGCCGGCGCCCCGCGGACGCCGTGGAAGGACGGCGTCATCGACTGGACGCCTCCGTACCGACGGCTCACGATGCGGGAAGCGGTTCGCGAGTTCACGAAGGACGACCCGCGCGGAGAGGTCCGGGCCGAGGAGATCGCCTCCGCCGACGGCCTTCTCGCGGCGGCGAAGCGCTTCGGGGTAGACCGGCCGGAGCGCTTCCGCGGACAGAAGGGAAAGCTCCTCGCCGGGCTCTTCGAGGCCGTCGCGGAGGAGCACCTCGTGCAGCCGACGTTCCTCTACGAGTTCCCGACCGAGATCTCGCCGCTCTCGCGTCGGAGCGCCGCAGACCCCGAATGGGCCGACCGCTTCGAGCTCTACGTCGGAGGAATGGAGATCGCAAACGGATTCTCCGAGTTGAACGATCCGGAGGATCAGGCCGCGCGCTTCCGGAGCCAGATGGAGAACCGGGCGAAAGGCGATCTCGAGGCCGCCGAGTACGACGCCGACTACGTCGAGGCGCTCGAGTACGGTTTGCCGCCGACCGCCGGCGAGGGAATCGGGATCGACCGGCTGACGATGCTGCTGACGGATCGACACTCCATAAGAGACGTCATCCTGTTCCCGTTGCTCCGACCGGAAGGTCGTAAGCCGTAAGCCGTAACTGATGGTCACGAGCAATCTTCGGCTCACGCCTCACGGCTCACGGCGATGAGCTTCGAATCCTTCGTCGCGCTGCGCTACCTCGCCGCGTCCCGGCGTCGCGCCCACGTCGCGCTCATCTCGACGATCTCGATTCTCGGGCTCGCGGTGGGAGTCGCGGCGCTCGTCATCTCGCTCTCGCTCCTCTCCGGTTTCCAGGACCGCATCCGCGCGCAGATGGCGCAGCGAAGCCCCCACCTGCGCGTCTCCCCGGCGCGCGGCGCGACCCTCGCCGATCCCGGGCGCGTCGCCGAGGCGCTCGGGTCGCTGGCCGGCATCGTGCGCGTCGATCCCGCGATCGAAGGCCGCGGGTGGGCGTCCGGGCGGGCGCTCGAGTCCACGCTGCCGGTCCGCTACCGGAACGCGCCCGCGGGCGAGCTGCCCGCGGCGCTGACGGAGGCTCCGCCCCCCGCGCGGGTGAGCGCCTCCGTAGCGACGAGAACGCGCACGGAGCCCGGCGATCTGCTGACGGTCACCTCCTCACGAACGCGCCTTTCGCCGCTCGGCCCGATCCCCGTGGCCGTCGTGGTGCGGATCGCCGACGTCCGGCGCGCGAGCGCGCTCGAGAGGACGCCGGACGTGGAGGTGCCGGAGGAAACCGCCCGCCTGCTCTCCGGAATCGCGACGGGCGCGAGGGCGTACGAAGCGCGGCTGTCGAGCCCGGATCGCGCCGAGAGCGCCGCCCGCGCGGTTTCGATGATTCTCGGGCCGGAGTATCGAGTCGAGACGTGGCGCGAGCTGAACGCTCCGCTCTCCTTCGCGCTCCGGCTGGAGAAGGCCGTGATCTTCGCGACCGTCGCCCTCGTGATCGTCGTCGCCGCGCTGACCATCGTCTCGAATATCGCGTTGACGGTCGTCGAGAAGAAGCGCGACCTGGGGGTGCTGACGTCGCTCGGGGCGACGCCGCGCTCGCTCGCCCGGATCTACCTGATTCTCGGCGCGGTCATCGGCGCGACCGGGACGGGTCTCGGGATCGCGATCGGCGTCACGGCGTCGGTGCTGCTCGATCGCTACGAGGTCGTGTCGCTGCCCGCGGACGTGTACCTGCTCACGCATGTCCCGTTCGCGGTGCACCCGGGGGAAGTCGCGCTCGTTGCCGCCTTCGCGCTCGTCACCGCGATCGCCGCCGCGGTTCTCCCCGCGAGAGCTGCCGCTCGCCTCGCCGCCGGCGAAGCGATCCGGCTCTCGCGATGACAGAGGACTGGGGACCCGGGACTGACTTGGCTGAAGTCGGCGTACCTCGGCAGATGCCACGACAGTCCTCTGTCCTCGGTCCTCCGTCCTCAGTCCCCGAGTACGATGCCGGCGGTTAAGGCAGAGTCTCTCTCGAAGACCTACATGGGAGAGGCCGCTCCCGTAAAGGTTTTCGAGAACCTCGACTTCGAGCTCGAAGCCGGCGTCTTCGCCGCTGTCATGGGTCCCTCGGGCGTCGGGAAGAGCACGCTCCTCCACCTCGTCGGAGGAATCGACCGGCCCGACACGGGGCGGATCGAGATCTTCGGGCAGTCTCTCGACGATTTATCGCCGCGCGAGCGCGCGCGCTTCCGCAATGACAACATCGGTTTCGTGTTTCAGTTCCATCACCTGCTTCCCGAGTTCACGGCGGAGGAAAACGTCGCGTTCCCTCACCGCATCGCAGGGGTCCCTGCGAGCCTCGCGCGCCAGCTCGCCGCCGGGCTTCTCGAGAGGGTGGGACTCGCGGATCGGCGCTCTCACCTCTCCCGATCGCTCTCGGGAGGCGAGCAGCAACGGGTGGCGATCGCGCGCGCGCTCGCACGCGAACCGCGGCTCCTCCTCGCGGACGAACCGACCGGAAATCTCGACGCGGACTCGGCGAGCGTCGTGTTCGGACTGCTCGCGGAGCTTCACCGGGAGCGCGGAATGACGACGGTGCTCGTCACTCACAACCCCGATCTCGCGAAGCGCTGTGATAGCATCTTCGAGATGTCCCGGGAAGGAATTCTCCCCGCGACCGGTTTCCCCGGCTAACCATGGATCCCATCGGGTTCTGTCGCGGCGCCGCCGATTCCCCCAGGGCCGCGGATGTTTGAGAAGTACAACGAGAAGGCGAGGCGCGCTCTCTTCTTCGCGCGCTACGAGGCATCCAAGCTCGGCTCGAAGGTGATCGAATCCGAGCACCTGCTGCTCGGAATCCTCCGCGAGGGCGAGGACATCATCAAGGAGATCTTCGCGCGCTTCAACGTGAAGCCGGAAGAAGTCCGCCGCGAGATCGAAGGGGATCGCATCTTCGTCGAGCGGATCTCGTCGACCGCGGAGCTGCCGCTCTCGGAAGAGTCGAAGAAGATTCTCGCGTACGCCTCGCACGAGGCGGAGTCGATGATGCATCCGTACGTCGGCACCGAGCACCTCCTGATCGGGCTCCTCCGGGTCGACGGTTGCGTGGCGGGGAGACTCCTGACCGCGCGCGGCTTCAACCTGTACGGGGTACGCGAGGAGACGATCTCTCTCATCAAGGAGCGCGAGGTCTCCAAGCAGAAGAAGGAGCTTCCGTTCCTGGCGGAGTACAGCCGCGACCTGACGCAGCTCGCCACCGCCGGCACGTTCGACCCGCTGATCGGCCGCGAGAAGGAGGTCGAGCGGATCATCCAGATCCTCTCGCGGCGGACGAAGAACAATCCGATCCTTCTCGGCGAGCCCGGCGTCGGGAAGACCGCGATCGTCGAGGGCCTCGCGACCCGGATCGTCGAGGGCGCGGTCCCGATGTTCCTTTCGGCGAAAAAGATCCTGGCGCTCGATCTTTCGCTGATCGTCGCCGGGACGAAGTACCGCGGCCAGTTCGAGGAGCGGCTGAAGGGAATCATCCGCGAGCTGCGCGAGAATCCCGATCTCATCATCTTCATCGACGAGATCCACTCCCTGATCGGCGCGGGCTCCGCGGAGGGATCGCTCGACGCCGCGAACATCTTGAAGCCCGCGCTCTCCCGCGGCGAGGTGTCCTGCATCGGCGCGACCACGCTGAAGGAGTACCGCAAGTACATCGAGAAGGACCGGAGCCTGCTGCGCCGCTTCCAGGCGATCCACGTGACCGCGCCGTCCGAGGTCGAGACGTTCGAGATCCTCGAAGGCGTCAAGGACCGGTACGAGCAGTTCCACAAAGTCCGCTATTCCGCCGAGGCGATCAAGACGGCGGTCTATCAGTCGAACCGCTACATCACCGACCGGTTCTTCCCGGACAAGGCGATCGACATCCTCGACGAGGCGGGCGCGAAGGTGAAGCTCAAGAGGGTCGCGGACACGCAGAATCTCCGCAAGCTCGAGATCGAGACCCGCCAGATCGTCAAGGAGATGAAGAAGGCGATCTCCGACAAGGACTTCGAGAAGGCGGTCTTCCTGCGCGAGCGCGAAATCGAGTTGAAGGAAGAGATCGAGCGGGCGAAGGCGCAGACCGCGGATCGGACCGAGGCGACGCAGGAAGTCACGCGCCGCGACATCGAGGAGATCATTTCCTCCTGGACGGGCATCCCGGTCGCCTCCCTCGAGATGGAAGAGGCCGAGAAGCTCCTGCACATGGAGGACAACCTTCGGCGCCGCATCGTCGGCCAGGAGGCGGCGATCATCGGAGTCTCCAAGGCGATCCGGCGCTCCCGGCTGGGCGTGAACAACCCCAACCGGCCGATGGGCTCCTTCATCTTCCTCGGGCCGTCCGGCGTCGGAAAGACCGAGGTCGCGCGCCGCCTGGCGGAGTTCCTCTTCGAGAACACGAAGGCGCTCGTCCGCTTCGACATGTCGGAGTACATGGAGAAGCACGCCGTCTCGAAGCTGATCGGCTCGCCGCCCGGCTACGTCGGGCACGAGGAGGGCGGCCAGCTGACCGAGCGGATCCGTCGCAATCCCTACAGCGTCATCCTCTTCGACGAGATCGAGAAGGCGCATCCGGACATCGCGAACCTGCTGCTCCAGATCCTCGAGGACGGCATCCTGACCGACGCGTACGGCAACCTCGTCGATTTCAAGAATACGCTCATCATCATGACGTCGAACATCGGGACGAAGCACCTCGTGAGCCGGACGCGTCTCGGCTTCGGCGGTGCGCCGGAGCGCCAGAACATGCGGGAGATCGAGGACCTCGTCCTGAAAGAGCTGAAACGCGACTTCTCACCCGAGTTCATCAACCGGATCGACGAGACGATCGTTTTCCACACGCTCGGGCGCGTGGAGCTTGCGAAGATCTGCCGGCTGCTGATCGACGACGTCAATTCCACGCTCGCTCCCAAGGGGGCGATGCTCGACGTCGACGACGCCGCGATCGATTGGCTCCTCCAGCAGAGCGGCGATGATCCGAACATGGGCGCGAGGCCGCTGCGCCGCGCCATCCAGAAGCACATCGAAGACCCCGTCTCCGAGCTCCTGATCCAGAGCCGCGACGAACGGGTCGAGGCGATCGAGGTTCGGGTGGGTCCCGAGGGGCTTCGAGTCCTGGCGCGGGAGATCGAGCCGATCGCCACCGAGTAGCTCTCAGCGCTCGGCTGTCAGCTCTCAGCTCTGCGCAACCGCGGCACTGCCCTCCCGGGGAAGCAGCAGGTGAGAGCTGAGCGCTGAGAGCTTTCTTCGGGAATAATGCCCCCTTCGATGAGGATAAGAATCTAGCTTGCGGCAGCGCAGATGCACACCGGCGCGCGACATCGGCTCTCCGGCGAGCGTCCGCCGGGCGTCGCCTTTCGTCCTTGCGTCCGCACTCCTCTTCGCGGCTCTCCCGATCGCTGCGCAGGCGCCCCCGGCAGCCCGAACTCCCGTCGTGCAGCCGCCTCCGCCGCCGATCCCTGCCGGGGCGACCCCGATCCCCGTCAATATCCCGCCCGTTCCCTCGCCGACGCCCGGACCGTCGGTCAGTCCACCGGCCGCTCCGACCCCGGCCCCCGTCCCCGCCGCACAGCTTCCTCCGGCAGGGCCTGCCGAGCGCATCGTCGGCATCCGGGTCCTCGGATACCAGACGGTCTCGCCCGAGACGATCGCCCATTACCTCGGAGTGAAAGTGGGGGACCCGTACGACCCCGAGAAGATCCGGTCGAACTTCCAGGCGCTCTGGGACGTAGGGCTTCTCGAGAACGTTTCCGTCGAGGCGGAGAGGGACCCGGCGGGTGTCACGCTCGTCGTGACGATCGAGGAGCGGCCGACGATTTCCGCGATCGAGTACTCCGGGAACAAGAAGGTCTCGACCTCCGACATCAAAGACAAGCTCAAGGAAGAGAAGATCGAGGTGAAACAGGGCGCGCCGCTCTCGCTACGCGAGATCGCCAAGACGCGATCCGCGATCGCGGATCTGTACGTCGAGAAGGGCTTCCGCAGCGCGACTGTCGACTACCGGATCGACGACGTCTCCAAGACCGAGAAGAAGGTCATCTTCGTCATCGACGAAGGGGAGAAGGTCAAGATCGCGTCCATCGACTTCGACGGGAACACCGTCCTCTCCGACCGCCGCCTGCGGATGGCGATGAAGAAGACGAAGGTCAACGTTTTCTGGCGAATCGCGTCGGACAAGACCACGTACAACCAGGCGAACTACGACGAGGACGTCGAGAACGTCAAGGCGCTCTACCAGTCCAAGGGCTACAAGGACGTCGTGGTCAAGGATCCGAAGATCGAGATCTTCGTCGTGAACCCGAACGCGAAGCCGAAGAAGATCAAGCGCCGCGCGCGCATCACGATACCGATCGTGGAGGGTGAGCAGTTCTACACCGGCGACATCCGCGTCGTGCGGGTCAACCAGCAGGGGCAGCCGGCCGAGCCGCCCGAGCCGACGGTCATCCCGGCGGGGCAGATCCTGAAGGAGTTCTACGAGCTCCCGCCCGGTTCCGTGCTGAATCGCGAACGGCTGGTCGAGGCGCTCCAGCGGATCGAGGCGCGGTACAAGTCGCGGGGTTACATCTACTGGTACGCGGACCCCGCCTACACCGAGGTTGGCGACCACCGGGTGAACGTCGAGGTGAAAATCTACGAGGGAGACAAGTTCTACCTCGGCCACCTCGAGGTCAAGGGCAACACGACGACTCGCGACAAGGTCATCCGCCGCGAGTTCGCGCTCGACGAAGGCGACGTCATGAACATGGAGGCGGTCAAGAAGAGCCTCCAGAAGCTCCAGCAGCTCGGGTACTTCAAGATCTCCGAGGAGCCGGAGTTCTCCGTCCGCCCGGAGCAGAAGAAGGTCGACCTCGTCATCAAGGGGACTGAAGCGAGCAGGAACGAGATCCAGTTCGGCGCGGGATATTCGGCCCTCGACGGGTTCTTCGGCCAGTTCTCCTTCCAAACGCGGAACTTCCTCGGCCGGGGCGAGGTCATCGGCGCGGCGGCGCAGCTCGGAAGAATCTCCAACTACTACGACCTGTCCTACACCGTGCCGTGGTTCATGGACCGCAACCAGACGGTCGGCCTGTCGCTCTTCCGCCGCAACGTCGAGTACCTGAACATCGACGAGAAGCGCCAGGGCGGCACGGCCTTCTACGGGAGGGGCATCAGTCTCTTCGACAGCTGGTCGATCCTGTACGCCTACGAGGACGTGAAGGCGAACTTCCCGGTCCGCGGCGCCCAGATCCCGCCGGGCCAGCCGGCGCCGCCGGAGAAGTTCACGGAGGTGACCGGACTGACGTCGTCGCTGACGCCCGGATACCGGTTCGACAGCCGCAACGACCCGTTCGACCCGAATCGCGGGTTCCGGTTGTACGTCACCGCCCAGGTCGCCGGGAGCGTCCTCGGCGGTAATCAGACCTTCTTGAAGCCTCTCATCGGCGGCTCGACCTACGTCCCGCTGCGCTTCCCCCGCCACGCCTACCTGGGCCTGAATCTCGAGGCGGGATATGTGACACCCTTCTCCGGCGGCGATATCCCGATCTTCGAACGGTTCCAGATCGGTGGAGAGTCCAGCCTGCGCGGCTTCCGCACCGGATCGATCCTCCCGCTCAGAGACAACGACCAGATCTTCACGGACGAGTCCGGCCGGATCCTCGGCGGAAACAAGTACTTCATCGTCAACGCCGAGTACGTGTTTGCGACCGTCGGTCCGGCGAAGGTTCTCGCCTTCGTGGACGTCGGCAACACGTACCACGAGAGCCAGCAGTTCTCCCTGACGCGCGTTCGGACTTCGGTCGGCGCGGAATTGCGGATCTTTCTCCCGATCTTCCAGGCGCCGTTGAGGTTCATCTACTCGTTCAACCTCGACCCGAAGACGCCGATCGACCAGTTCGGTTTCCCGATCAACCGGCTGCGGGAGCGGCGATCAGGATTCGACTTCTCGATCGGCAGGACCTTCTAGAAAAGTAGCGGGGACAGATCCCGAAGGGGTCTGCACCCGCCTCCTTATTCGACGCGGGGACAGGCCCTGCGGGCCTGCACCCGCCGCAGTTCGAGCAACCCGGGGAAATGCCCTCGAACGCCGGGCTGTTGTGCTTTCGAGGAAATTGCTAATATCCGGCGTTTTTCCCGGGCAGGGATAGAAGGAGTCATTCGAATGAAACGAGCCATCTCGACCGTGCTCGCGGCGTCAATCGCCGCGGTTGCGGCCGCCCAGTCGGCGCCGTCGAGCGCCGCGTCCCCGACGTCCATCCGCATCGCGGTGATCGACGTGGAACGTCTGGTGCGCGACTCGGCCCTCGGCAAGGAAGCCTTCGGCCGGGTCAAGAAGATCAGCGACGACAAGAAGGCCGAAAACGACCGGCTGCAGAAGGAGCTCCGCGACATCGAGCAGAAGCTCTCCACGCAAGGCCAGTCCCTGTCGGACGACAAGCGCGAGCAACTCCAGAAGCAGTACAACGAGAAGTCGATCGACTACAAGAGCTTCACGGAGAAGGCGAGCCGCGACCTGGATCAGGCGCAGAAGAAAGAGCTCGCGGACCTCGAGCGCCGGGTCTTTCCGATCATCACGCAGCTCGGCAAGGAGCGCGGATACACGCTGATCTTCAACAAGTTCCAGTCCGGTCTCGTCTTCGCCGACGACGCGGCGGACATCACCGAGGATGTGCTGAAGCGTTTCAACACGACCGTCGCCGTTCCGCCGGCGGCCGCGGCGAAACCCTCCACGGCCCCGCCCGCGGCGGCGGCGCCCGCGCCGACGAAGAAGCCCTCCTAAGCCGGTCGACGGAAGACGGGAGAGGGAAGACGGAGCCCCGGAAACGGGGCTTCGTTCTTTAGGTACTATCCGGTCCCGCGTGCAACCCCGAGGCAAGACAGGGCGCCGTCCGGCTTCCCGCCGTCAGGGGAGCCCACCTGCGGACTCCAGCTTCACCCTGGCCGAGCTCGCGGCGGCGGTCAACGGGCGCGTTTTCGGTGACCCCACCCTCCGCCTCTCCGGAGTCCGCGCGCTCGGCGACGCCGGTCCCGAGGACCTCTCCTGGGTGGCCGGGGAGCGCCGCGCCGCCGGCGCAAGGAAGAGCCGCGCCGGAGCCGTCCTCGCGGGAACGCCCGAGGCGGCGGCGGGGAAGCCGGCCGTCGTCGTGGAATCACCGGCGCTCGCGCTCGCCCGCTGGCTCGAGCTGCGCTTTCCGGCGCGGCGCCATCGCGCGGGAATCGCCCGGGGAGCGCGCGTCCATCGCACTGCGCGGATCGGAAAGGGGGCGTCGATCGCGCCGGGCGCGACCGTGAGCGCAGGGGCTCGAATCGGAGACCGGACCCGCCTCGCCGAAGGAGCCTTCGTCGGGGAGGGGGCCGAGATCGGCGCCGACTGCGTCCTGCACCCAAACGCCGTGGTCGCAGACCGGTGCGTCGTGGGCTCGCGCTGCACGCTCCACGTCGGGGTCGTCATCGGATCCGACGGTTTCGGCTACGTCTGGGACGGACGCGCGCACCGGAAGATTCCTCAGATCGGGATCGTGCGCATCGGGGACGACGTGGAAGTCGGGGCGAACTCCGCGATCGATCGGGCGACGCTCGGCGAGACGCTCGTCGGACGCGGAACGAAGATCGACAATCTCGTGCAGATCGGCCACAACGTCGCCATCGGCGAAGACGTCATTCTTTGCGGGCAGGTCGGAATCGCCGGATCGGCCCGGGTGGAGGATCGCGCGACGCTCGCCGGTCAGGTCGGCGTGAACGATCACGTCACCATCGGCCGGGGGGCAATCGCGACGGGCCAGGCCGGCGTCACCGGCTCCGTCGCGCCGGGGGAGGTCGTGTCGGGCATGCCCGCGGCGCCGCACCGGGAGTTCCTGCGGCGCGCGGCCCTCGTCGCGCGACTTTCGGAGATGGCGCGGCGGCTCGAGGGGCTCGAGAGGCGGCTCGCGGAGATCGAGAAAGGAGGCCCGTCCTGGAGATCGGAATCACCGAAATCCTGAAGATCCTCCCTCACCGTTATCCGTTCCTGCTCGTCGACCGCATCCTCGAGCTCGAGCCGGGCAAGCGCGTCCTCGGAATCAAGAACGTCACGTTCAACGAAGAGTTCTTCCAGGGTCACTTTCCGGGGAACCCGGTCATGCCCGGCGTCCTCGTCGTCGAGGCGATGGCGCAGGTCGGCGGCGTCGGGCTGCTCGCGAGCCTCGCCGACCGCGATCGAAAGCTCATCTACCTGATCGGCATCGACCGGTGCAAGTTCCGAAAGCCCGTCGTACCGGGAGACCAGCTCGTCATCGAGGTCGAGATGCTCTCGATCCGGAGCCGGATATCGAAATGCCGCGCGACCGCAAAAGTCGATGACGCGCTCGTCGCAGAGGCAGACCTGCTCTCGACCTTCGTCGATCGTCCATGAGCGTCGACGTTCACTCGACCGCCGTCGTCTCCCCGGGGGCGCGGCTCGCCGACGAAGTGCGGATCGATCCTTACGCGGTCGTCGGAGACGGCGTCGAGCTCGGGCGGGGAACGTCGGTGGGCTCGCACGCGCACCTCGAGGGGCCCGCGGTCTTCGGCGAGGAAAACCGCATCTTTCCCCATGCCGTCCTCGGTTTCGAGCCCCAGGATCTGAAGTACGGCGGAGAACGGACCCGGATCGCCGTCGGAAGCCGCAACGTTTTTCGCGAGTTCTCGACCGTCCACCGCGGCACGGCCACCGGCCGCGGCGAAACGACGATCGGGGACGACAATTACTTCATGGCCGGATCGCACGTCGCGCACGACGGCCGGGTGGGCTCGGGAACGGTTTTCGCGAACTGCGCGTCGCTGGCCGGGCACGTCGAGGTCGGTGATCGCGCGATCCTGAGCGCGTTCGCCGCGGTCCATCAGGGTGTTCGAGTGGGTCGTTGCGCGTTCGTCGGCGCATTTGCGCAGTGCCGGCAAGACGTTCTCCCGTTCTGCAAGACCGACGGAATCGACGCGAAGACGTACGGGATCAACACGATCGGGTTGAAGCGCCTGGGCTTTGCCGACGAGACCATCGAGGCGCTCCAGAAGGCCTACCGCCTTCTCGTCAAGTCGAAGTTGAACACCACGCAGGCCCTCGAGAGGATCGAGAAGGAGATTGCAGGCGTGCCGGCCGTCGACGAGCTCGTGAGCTTCATTCGAGAGAGCAAGCGGGGGTTTCACCGATGACCCCGGGCTTCGTCTCGACATGAAGGAAGTCCGTCTCGCCGTCGTCGGCGTTGGACACCTTGGACGTCATCATGCGCGAGTGGCCGCTTCCCTGGCCGGCGTCCGGGTCGTCGGCGTTCACGACCACCACGCGGGGCGCGCGGAGGAAGTCGGCCGTGAGTTCTCGCTGCCGATTCTCCCGGACTTGGACGCCGTCGCGGCGGGGGCCGAGGCGGTGGTGGTCGCGACGCCGACCGTGACTCACGCGGAGATCGCCGGCTTCTTCCTGGACCGCGGGCTGCACGTGCTCGTCGAGAAGCCGATGGCAGCCGGCGTCGCCGGGGCGGAGGACCTTCTCGCGCGGAGCCGCCGCAGGCACGTCGTGCTGCAGGTCGGGCACGTCGAGCGGTACAACCCGGCGATCCAGGCGGCGATCGACCTCTCCACGTCCCCGAGGTTCGTCGAGGTCCACCGCCTCGGAGTTTTCAGCCCGCGCAGTCTCGACGTCGACGTCGTCCTCGACCTCATGATCCACGACCTCCAGATCGTTACCGTGCTGGTCGGCCGTCCGGTCCGGGAGATCCGCGCTGCAGGCGTTGCCGTCTTGACGCCGAAGCTCGACATCGCGAACGCGCGGCTCGCGTTCGAGGGCGGTTGTGTGGCGAACCTGACCGCCTCGCGCGTCTCCGCGGACAAAGTTCGCAAGTGCCGGATCTTCGCGCAGTCGATCTACGTGTCTGTGGACATGCAGGCGCAGAGCGTCTCCGCGTACCGCCTGTCGAGCGACTCCGGCCGTCCGGAGATCCATCCCATCACGGTACCGGTCTCCCGGGAGGAGCCGCTCGCCCGCGAGCTCGCCGACTTCCGGCGCGCGATCGCCGAGGGAACGCGCCCCCTCGTCTCCGGCGACGACGGGCGCGACGCCCTCGTCCTCGCCGAGCGGGTCCTCGAAGCCGTCGAGGAGCACCGCAACACGCTCGAGGAGGCGCCGGTCTGAGGGGCCGGATCGGGCTGATCGGTGGAAGCGGAATCTCCGACTTCTCCGCGATCGAGGGACTCTCGGAAGAGACGGCCGACACGCCCTTCGGGCCGCCCTCCGATTCCTACTTCACCGGTACTCTGCAGGGAGTGCCGGTCGCGTTCCTCTCGAGGCATGGCCGCGGCCATCGAATCTCGCCGACCGAGATCAACTACCGCGCCAACGTGTGGGGTTTCAAGGCGCTCGGATGCGACGCGCTTCTTTCGGCCTCCGCGGTCGGAAGCTTGAAGGAGGAACATGCGCCGAGGCATGCGCTCATCCCCGACCAGTTCATCGATCGGACGCGTCACCGCCCCGACAGTTTCTTTGGTGACGGCCTCGTCGTCCACGTCTCCCTGGCCGAGCCCGTCTGCCCCGCCCTCGCGCGCACTCTCGAGGAAGCGGCGGCCGCGGCCGGGCTCCCGACGCGCCGCGGCGGCACCTACGTCTGCATGGAAGGTCCGCAGTTCTCCACCCGCGCCGAATCCCGCCTGTATCGGACGTGGGGCGCCGACGTCATCGGCATGACGAACCTGACCGAGGCGAAGCTCGCTCGCGAGGCGGAGATGTGTTACTCGACGCTCGCGCTCGTGACGGACTGGGACTCCTGGCGCGAGTCGGAAGCGCCCGTCTCCGTCGAGACCGTCGTTGCGATCCTCGGCGAGAACGCCTCGGCGGCCCGCCGGACGATGCGGGAAGCTGTCGCGCGCGTCGATCCGGAGCGCCAATGCGGTTGCCGCCGGGCTCTCGCGTCCGCGATCCTGACGGACAGGCTCGTGATCCCGCGCGAGACCCGGCGCCTCCTGGCGCCGCTCGTCGGCAAGTATCTCGACTCGTGACGACGACCTCCCCGGCGCTTCCGCTTCCCGACGCGGGCCGCATCGTCGTGACGGGGTCCGTCGCGTTCGACTACCTGATGCGTTTTCCGGGGCGGTTCGTCGAGCACCTCGTTCCGGACCGCATGGATCGGCTCTCGGTGTCCTTTCTCGTCGACGACATGCGGCGGGTTCCCGGCGGCTGCGGCTCGAACATCTCCTACGGGCTCGCGATCCTCGGGGAGCGCCCGCTCCTCGTCGCGAGTGCGGGCCGGGATGCGGCGGACTACCGGGAGTGGCTCGCGCGGGAGGGGGTCGACGTCTCGGGGCTGGTCCTCCAACCGGACCTCTTCACAGCGTCGTTCTTCGTCTCGACGGACCGCGACCAGAACCAGCTGGCGTCCTTCTACACGGGCGCCATGGCGCGCGCGCGGGACCTCTCGCTCTCGGACGTGGCGCCGGGGGACGTCGCGCTCGTCGTGATCTCGCCGAACGATCCAGAAGCGATGGCGCGGTACGCGTCGGAATGCCGGGAGCTCGCAATTCCTTTCGTCTACGATCCCAGCCAGCAGGTCGCCCGCCTCTCGGGCGTCGACCTCCTCGCCGGGATCGCCGGATCGTTTCTCGTCGTCACCAACGACTACGAGTTCGGGATCCTGCAGCAGAAGACGGAGCTCGAGCGAGACGAGATCGAGAGACGCGTTCCGGTTCTCGTCACGACCCACGGCGCGGACGGGTCCACCATTTCGGTCGCGGGTTCGCGCGGGAGGGAGCGGCACGACGTCCCCGCGGCGCGGCTCGCCCGGCCCGCGGCCGACCCGACGGGCGTCGGCGACGCTTACCGCGCCGGGCTCCTTCGCGGGATCCGCATCGGCGCGCCTTGGGAAGTCGCCGGCCGCATCGGAAGCGTCGCCGCGGCCATCGTGCTCGAGACCGTGGGTCCCCAGCCGGAGCGTTACGAGCCCGATGAGTTCGTCGCGCGCTACGCGAAAGACTTCGGCGAAGAGCCTCTCCTCGAGCGGCTCTTCTCGGGCGAATCGGCTCCGGGCTAATATAGGTTTCTCTCGAAGAGGATGGTCCTTGAGCAACCGAGCCGTTCGTCGCGTGGCGTCGTCCTTCGCTCCCCGTGAGCGGTCGGGGAGCCTCGCCGCGCGGGGCTTGAAGCTCGGAATTCTCTGCGCGCGTTGGAACGCGACGGTCACCGAAGCCATGGTCGCGTCGGCGTGCGCCGCTCTCGAGCGTCACGGCGCCCGCCCGGAGGACGTCCTGCTCGTCCGCGTGCCCGGCGCCTTTGAGCTTCCCGCCGCCGCGCGGGCGTTGATCGAGAGCGAGAAGCCGGACGCCGTGGTCGCCCTCGGCGCGATCGTCCGCGGCGAGACGAGCCACCACGAGGTGCTCGGTCACGCGGTCGCGTCCGCGCTCGCCGCGCTCTCGGCGGAGACGGGCGTGCCGGTCGGGTTCGGCCTCCTGACGTGCGACACGATGGACCAGGCGAGGAGCCGCGTCTCGAAGGGCGCCGAAGCCGCCGAGGCCGCGGTCGAGATGGCGAACCTGCGCCGGCTTCTCTCGCGGAAGAGCTGACGTGGGGGCCCGGCGGAAGGCCCGCGAGCTCGCGCTCCAGATGCTCTTCGAGCACGACGTCACGGGCACGACCCCGGACGACATGTTTCAGCGCTCGGAGGACTTGAAGAACGCCCCGGAGGGGATCCGGGACTTCACGAAACGGCTCGTCGCCGGGACCCTCGAGCACCGCGACGCACTCGACGCGATGATCTCGCGGCAGGCGGACCACTGGCGCCTCATGCGCATGCCGATCGTCGACCGCAACATTCTCCGCATGGCGCTCTTCGAGCTTCTCTACGAGCCCGAGACCCCGCGCCCGGTGGTGATCGACGAGGCGCTCGAGATCGCGAAACGCTTCTCGACGCCGCGGTCCTCGGAGTTCATCAACGGAATCCTCGACGGAGTCCTGAAGTCCGGTCGCGCCGGCCTCTCCGGAACGTGAGATCCGGGCTCGCCGCCGTCCTCGCGGCGGTGATCTCGTGCTCCACGGCAGCCGCGGAACAGTTCGCGAGCTACCGCGCGCAGGGCGAGGCCGCCCGTCTCTTCGAGCAGTACGACAATGACGGCTATTCGCTCGCCGTCGCGCCGGCGCGCGAAGGCGGTGTCGAGCTCTCCGTGCGTGTCAGCGACGCGCCGCTCGACAGCCGGGCGCCATTCCCGAACGGCCGGCCGCGCGCTCGTGTCCTGCCGCGCGCGCCCGATCGCGACGCCTTCGCCGCGCGCCTCGCCGCCGGAGCGGCGACCGAGGCGCAGGCCGTCGAACGCCTCCTCGCCGGCCTCGCGGGCTTCGTCCGTTACGACCCGGATCGGGTGCGCCGCCAGGAGCCCTCGGCGGTTTTCGCCGAGCGGCGCGCCAATTGCGTGGGCCTTTCCGAGCTCGCGGTCGACCTGCTCGCGCGCGTCGGCATCTCCGCGCGGACGGTGCAGGGCGTTCTGAAGAGCGCGCCCGGCTCCGCCGGGTACGACGCCGCGATCGGTGGCGTCTACCACCGCTGGATCGAGGTGCACTATCCCGACCGCGGCGACGTGTTCTCCGATCCGAGCGCATCGGTCAACGGCGTCGACGCGCGGTATCTCCCGTTCGGGCGCCGCGCGTACGTGAAACCCCGCGGACTTCGCGTCACGCCGCTGACGTTTTCGGGGGCGCTCGCGTACCGCGACGTCGCCGCGGGGGCGGTGCGGCTGCGGGCTCGAGCGACTGCTATATTCCCGCCCCCATGACGTCGTCCCGCTACGATCCGGGCTCGATCGAGGCGAAGTGGCAGCGCCGCTGGGCGGAGGAGCGCGTCGCGGAAGTGGACACGTCCGTTGCCGGGAACGAGTTCTACATGCTCAACATGTACCCGTATCCCTCGGCGAGCCGGCTCCACGTCGGCCACGGGCGCGCCTACATCCTGGGCGACGCTCTCTATCGCCGGGAACGGATGGCCGGCCGTAAGGCCCTGAACCCGATGGGCTGGGACGCATTCGGGCTTCCCGCGGAGAACGCGGCGATCCAGAGCGGCGTCCATCCCCGCGAGTACACGCTCGCCAACATCGCCCGAATGAAGGAGCAGCTGTACTCGCTCGGCCTGCTCTACGACTGGTCGAAGGAGCTCGCGTCCTGCGACCCCTCGTATTACCGATGGAACCAGTGGCTCTTCCTGCGAATGTGGGAGCACGGGCTCGCCTACCGCAAAACCGCGCCGGTGAACTGGTGTCCGGGCTGCCGGACGGTGCTGGCCAACGAGCAGGTCGTGAACGGCCGCTGTGAGCGATCGGACGATGCCGTCGAAATCCGAGACCTGACGCAGTGGTTTTTCCGGGTCACCGACTACGCCGAGCGGCTGCTGGCGGGGCTCGATCGGCTGACCGAGTGGCCCGAGCGCGTCAAGACGATGCAGCGCAACTGGATCGGGCGTTCGGAAGGGGCCGAGATCTTCTTCCGGGTCGAAGCGCTCGCCGAGCCGATCGCCGTCTTCACGACGCGGCCCGACACGCTCTTTGGGGCGACGTTCCTCGCCCTCGCGCCCGAGCATCCCGCGGTGGCCGAGCTCGCGGAGCGGTCCGATCGCCGCGCGGCGATTCAGGACTTCGTCGAGAAGGTGCGGCGCGAATCGCGCCTCGACCGGGAATCCGAGGGAGGCGAGAAAGAGGGCATCGACACGGGGTTCGTCGCGCTGAACCCGGCGACCGGCGAGCAGATCCCGGTCTGGCTCGCGAACTTCGTCCTCCCGGAGTACGGGACCGGGGCGATCATGGGAGTGCCGGCGCACGACCAGAGAGACTTCGAGTTCGCGCGGCTGTTCGGGCTCCCGATCCGGCCGGTGTACCGGACAAGCGAGGCCGAGTTCGACCCCGCGGCGATGACCGCGGCGGTTCCGCACGTGGGCTTCCTCTACAACTCGGGCGACTGGAACGGCACGCCCTGCGGCCCGGAGGCGGTGCACCGCGCGGTCGAGTGGGTCGAGGCGAAGGGGATCGGAAAGGGGAAGATCGGGTACCGGCTGCGCGACTGGTTGATCTCACGGCAGCGCTACTGGGGGACGCCGATCCCCGCCGTCCACTGCCGCAGGTGCGGGGTCGTTCCCGTGCCCGACGAGGATCTGCCGGTCCTCCTGCCCGAGGACGTGGAGTTCCGCGGGGCCGAGGGGAATCCGCTCGAGAAGTCCAAAGAGTTCCTGGAGACGCGTTGCCCGAAATGCGGCGAACCCGCGCGCCGCGAGACCGACACCATGGACACGTTCGTCGACTCCTCCTGGTACTACCTGAGGTACCTCAACCCTCACGATGACGAGCGCATGGTCGACGCCGAGCGCGCGGCGCGCTGGATGCCGGTCGACCAGTACGTCGGCGGGATCGAGCACGCGATCCTGCACCTCCTCTACGCGCGATTCGTCTGCCGCGTGCTGAAGGACCTCGGTCTCGTCAATCTCGACGAGCCATTCGAGCGACTCTTCAACCAGGGGATGATCACGAAGTTGAACCCCGCGACCGGCAAGGTCGAGAAGATGTCGAAGTCGCGCGGCAATACGGTCTCTCCGGACGAGCTGATCGCCCGGTTCGGCGCGGATACGGTTCGCCTCTATACGCTGTTCATCGGGCCGCCCGAGAAAGAGTCCGAGTGGTCCGAGGAGGGCGTCGTCGGCGCGTACCGGTTCCTCTCGCGCGTCCACGAGCTCTCCGCGCGCGTCCTCGACCTCGAAGTTCCTTCCGCCGGCAGTCGCGCCGTCGAGGACACTCCGCTCACGCGATTCGAGCACCGGACGATCCGCCGGGTGACCGAGGACGTGGCCCGATTTCACTTCCACACGGCGGTCGCGGCGCTCATGGAGTTCCAGCGCGCGATCTCCGAGGCGCTCGACTCCGGGTCGGAGTCGCCCGAGACGATCGCCCGGGCGACGAAAACGCTCCTGAAGCTCCTTCATCCCGTAGCGCCGCACCTGACCGAGGAATGGTGGGAGCGACTGGGGGAGAGACCGTTCCTGCTCGAGGCGCGGTGGCCGGAGTTCGACCCCGAGCTCGCGACGACGCCGCGGGTCACGCTCGTCGTCCAGGTCAACGGGAAGGTTCGGGGTCGGCTCGACGTGAATCGCGGCGAGGACGAAGCCTCCGCCGTCGCGCTCGCGCGTGTCGACGAGAAGATCCGGCCCTGGGTCGAGGGAAAGGAGATCGCGCGCTCGGTCTACGTCCCCGACCGGTTGCTGAATCTCGTCGTCCGTTGAGAGGCCGGGTTCTCGGCGGCCGCGCGGGCACTCTCGCGCTTCTCGCGGCGATTGCCGCTTCCCTCGGCTGCGGCTACTCGCTCGTCGGCCGCGGCTCGACCCTTCCCGCGACCGTTCGCGTCATCCGCTTCCAGACGCTCGCGAACGAAACGTCGCGGGTCGGGGTGGAGCAGCGCGTGTCCCGGGAGGTTGCGCGCGAGCTCGCCACGCGCGGGCGCTTCGAGGTGAGCGCTAATCGAGCTCACGCCGACGCGGAGCTCTCCGGCGCAGTGACCCAGTTCGACTTGTACCCGGTCGCCTTCGACGAGCTCGGCCGCGCAAAGGAGTACCAGGTCGCAGTCACCGCCCGGATCGCGCTGAAGACGCAGCCCGACGAGAAAGTGCTGTGGGAAAACCCGGCCTACACGTTCCGCGAGAACTACACGCTACCGACGAGCGCGGCGTCCTACGCGGACCGGGAAAACGAGGCGATCGACCGCGTCGCGGAGCGGTTCGCCGCGAGCCTCGTCTCGAGTCTCCTCGAGGGGTTCTGAGCCGGAAAACGGGAGCGCGGAAGCCGGAAGCTCGAATCGGCTGCCGGCTGCCTGCTCACGATTTTGCGGCGGCCTTCGCCAGACGCGACTTGTATCGCGCGGCGGCGTTGCGATGGATCGCGCCCTTCTTGCGCGCGACGTCGATCTCCGAATAGGTCGCGGGAAGGCTCTCGGATTTCGGGCCATCCCCGGACCGGTATTTCTTGACCGAGGTCCGCAGCCGCGAGCGGACGCTCTTGTTGCGCGAGCGCCGCTTCTCGGACTGGAGGATGCGCTTCTTTGCTGATTTGATGTTGGCCATCTGACTTCAGTTCTCCTGTCGCGATTGAAACTCTTCGTGAGCCGTGAGCCGAACCTTCGGTTTAGCTCTACGGCTTACGGCTTACGTTTCTACCGGGCTTCGACCCCGATCGCTTTCAGTCGCGCGCGGGCGAGCCGCGCCTCTTCCGACGCGGGGTGCTCGTGAATCACGTACTGGAGAGAGACGACGGCTTCCGCCTTCTGTCCGAGCTCGAGTAGGGCGTATCCCTTCTTGAGAAGGGCCGCCGGGGCCTTGTCGCTGTTCGGCCAGTCCTTCAACAGCCGGTCGAAGTCGGCGATTGCCTCCCGATGCTTCTTCTGCGCGTAGTGCGACTCGCCGATCCAGTACTGGGCGTTGTCCGACAAATCCGTGTTCGGGTACGCCTCGAGGTATTCCTGGAATCCCTGGATCGCCAGCGCGTAGCGCCCCTTCGTGTAGTCCGCGTACGCGGTGTCGTAGAGCTCCGTGGGGGTAGCGGCGGGCCGAACCACCGACTCCGGCGCCGACGGGTTCCGCGGGTTCGCGCTGGGCTCGCCCACGCGCGAGGAGGACGGGTTCGTCGACGGGGCAGTCGGTGGAGTGCCGGGCGGCAGCGCGACACCTGCCGGCGCCGGGCTCCCGCCGCGCATCCGAAGGAGGTCGCCCTGGGTTTCTGCGATCTGCTGCGACAGCTGGGAGAGGCGGCGATTCGTGTCCTCGAGCTTGGCCTGCAGCCGCTCGATCTCGTTGGAGAGCTCGTCTAACTTGACACCCGTGTCGGCGTTCGACTTCAGGAGCTGCTGCGTCTGACCGGCGACGCTCTCGTTCAACCTCGCGACCTCCTCCTTGGAGGAGGACTTTCTTTCGAGCGCCTGGATCTGAGACTCGATGTCGTTCATCTGCCGGTGCAGCCCCTGGATGTCCTCCGAGGAGACGCAGCCGACGGCGCCCACGAGCGCGGCGAGGGCCGGCGCGGCGAGGAACGCGAGGCGACGCTTCGAGGTCACGTTACTTGGCGGTGATCACGAAGTGGCCGCGGCGGTTCTGCTGCCAGCAGTCCTCGGTGGACTCGGTGCAGAAGGGCCGCTCCTTACCGTAGGAGACCGTCCGGACGCGCGAGGCGGCGACGCCGAGCGAGTCGAGGTAGTCGCGCGCCGCATTGGCGCGCCGGTCGCCGAGCGCCAGGTTGTAGGCGGAGGTCCCGCGCTCGTCGGCATGTCCTTCGATCAGGATCTGGATCGAGGGATAGCGCTTCAGCCACTCGGCGTTCGCCGAGAGAGCCGTGCGAGCGTCGTCGCGCAGGTCCGACTGGTCGTAGTCGAAGAACGCGTCCTGGAGGTAGCCCTTCTTGTTCAACTCGGAGATTTCCATGGTGAGGGGCTCGGCCGTGACCGGTTCGCCGGGCGCGGGACGAGCCGGGGGAGGAACGGCTTGCTCCGGAGCCGGCTGTTCCACCGGGGGTCGGGCTTCGGCCGTCGTCGTCGGGGGCTTCTTCTTGCACCCTTGGGCCAGGGGGAGGATCGCCGCGGCGACGAACGCCAGCACGACGAGCGGGGTCGAATACCTCTTCATACCTTCTCCTTGTCCGTCAGCATGTTTGCGCCGAAAACGAATCGCAGTTTGGAAATATAGCAAACAAAGGTCGACGCGTCACGGCAGCCACGCCGGCTGGATGTTGTTGCCCGAGTCGGTCAACTGGCGTTTGTTCTGGCCGTTGATGTCCATCGTGTAGATGTGGGTTCGGCCCCCGCGACGGGACGAGTAGACGATCTTCTGTCCGTCGGGAGACCAGGTCGGGTGTCCGTTCGATCCTTCCGAGGTCAGCTGGACCGTCTGCCCGGTCGCGAGGTCCATGAGGCAGATGTTGAAGTCGCCTTCGTTTCGGCAGGCGAACGCGATCCGCGCGCCGTCCGGCGACCAGGCCGCCTCGTCGTTCCAGTTGCCCGCGAACGTGACCCGCCGCGCTCCGCTGCCCTCCGGATCGACGACGTAGATCTGCGGGTTGCCGGACTGGTCGGAAGTGTAGAGGATCTGCCGCCCCGTCGGCGACCAAGCCGGAGACGCCTCGATGGCGCGGGTCGTCGTCAGCCTCCGGAGCCCGCCGCCCCCCGCGCTGACGACGTAGATGTCGGGGTTACCTTTCGCCGAGCCGGCGAACGCGATCTGGGTCTCGTCGGGGGAGAACGACGGCGACGCGTTCAGCTCGATGCCGGTCGTCACCTCGTGCTTGTCGCTCCCGTCGGCGCTCATCACCCAGACCTGAGGGAAGAGCCGGGCATAGCTCGTGTACGCGATCTTGGCGGAGCGGCCCGCCGCGGGGCTCATCGCGAGCGATCGGACCGAGGTGAGCCTCCGGACGTTGCGGCCGTCGAAGTCCATTGCATAGATGTCCTTGGAGCCGTCTCGATCGGACACGAACGCGATCGACGACAGGAAGAGACCGTCCTTCCCCGTGAAGTACTTCACGATGTCGTTGGCGAGCGTGTGCGCGATCCGCTCGACGTAGGAGACGCCGCCGGAGTAGCGCTTGCCCATGATCATCTTGCGGGCGACGAGGTCCCAGACCCGCGCCTCGACGGAGACGCGGTCGCCGGAGACCTCGGCGCGCGTGTCGACGAGCACCTCGGCGCCGCCCCCGCGCCACCGGTCTGCGGCGTCCTGCGCCGTCGGATCGCGAAATCCGTTCGGGTAGTGCGTGGGGTCGGCGATCACGAACGCGCCGGAGTACTCGAGATCCGAGCGCAGCGTGCCCGTGAACGGGTCCGAAACGGTCGACCGGAGCGTTCCGGCGGTCGTGAGCTCGGGGACGGCGATCGCGAGCTTCCTCGCGGTGGGCTTGTTGATCGAGATGAACAGGTCCTGGTTCTGCGGGCTCTGTCCCGTCTGAGCGAGCACGAAGGACGCGAGCGCGAGTGGCGCGGCGGACGCGAGTCGACGGATGAGGATTCGGCGCATCCGGGTCTCCAATCGAAAAGAGGATAGACGACTAATCGAACTTCAGGTGAACGCCGAGCTGCCTCCCGCCGTACTCCGCCGGCAATGGAGGCAGGGGAGAGGACGAGATCACCGCGCGCAACGCGGCCCGGTCCACGAAGGGCAGTCCGCTCGAGCGTTCAATGGTGGCGTCCGAAATCGTTCCGTCCCTCTCGATCCGGAAGTGGATCACGGGGGAGACGGAACCGGCCTGCGAGGGCTTGAACCAGTTCATGCCGATCGCGACGAGCATCCGCTCGACGTAGTAGGAAAACTGAAAATCGGAATCGAAGGCCGCTCCCGAGACGCCGACGTTGCCTCCGGCGCCGATCGCGCCCCCGCCGCCTCCGCCCGGGCTGTCACCGGACGACGGCAGGCTGACGTCGGGCGCTTTGGCGCGCTCGGGGGCGGGACGCGCGGCGGTCGCGGCCTTCTTCTTGTCCTCGTCCTTCGCCGGAAGGAGCACGGCCTTGTCGGTCGGCGGAGGAGGAACGTCCTCCGGCGCCGGCTTCAGGATCTTCTTCGTGTCCGGCGGCGGAACGGGAGCGGGCGCCGGCGCCTCGCCTCCCTTGAGCGACCCGGCGGGCATGAGCCGGACCACGACCGTTCGAGGCGAGGCGAATCGGACGGGATGGATCATGGAGGAGTAGATGAACGCACCCGCGACCGAGACGTGGAGCGCGACGGCGAGAAACGTCCCGACGCCCATGGGAAAACGCTCCCGGGAGCGCTCCGCGATGATTTCGCCGACGGTATCCACGGCGCGTCTACCTCTTCGACGCCTTCGCGCCCGACGTCTCCGTCACCATCCCGAGGCTCTCGATCCCCATACGGTTCAGGAGGTCGAGCGTTTCGACGACCGTCCCGTAGGAGAGCGAGCGGTCGGCCTTCAGCAGCACGAAACGGTCTTTCTTGCCGCGGAGGAATCTCTCGAGGCGATCGCGCAGGAGCCCGCGCGCGACGGGCGTCTCGTTGATGTAGTACAGCCCGTCCTTCGTGATGGAGAGCATGACCGGGTCTTCCATCGTGGCCGGAAGGTTCGTCGTCGCGGTCTTCGGCAGAGCGACCGAGACTCCCTGGTGGAGCATCGGCGCAGTGACCATGAAGATGATGAGCAGGACGAGCATGACGTCCACGAGCGGCGTCACGTTGATGTCGGCCAGGTGGTCGAAGGGATCGCCGGTCTGTCGCTGGAAGGACATGTCCGAGGAGTTCGGGCTCCTACGTGAAATTCCGCTCGGCCAGGTTGATGAACTCCAGGGCGAAGTCCTCCATTCCCGCGCGCTGCTGCCGGACCTTTCCCATGAAGTAGTTGTAGAAAACCAGGGCCGGAATGGCGGCGGCGAGACCGGCCGCCGTGTTGACGAGCGCTTCCGAGATACCGGGCGCGACCGCGACGATCGACGTCGAGCCGGTCGTTCCGATCGCGCGGAAGGACTGCATAATGCCCCACACCGTGCCGAAGAGCCCGATGAACGGACAGGCCGAGGCGGTCGTCGCGAGGAACGTCATGTACTTCGTCAGGCGGGACACCTCGACGCCGATCGCCCGCTCCAGCGCGCGCTCGATTCCGGAGATGTTACGGATCAGGAACCGCTGGCTCATGGTGACGCCACTCGCCGTCGCGCCCGGGTCGTCCGGGCGATTGGCCTTCACCTGAGCGTCGAGCTCGGCGTAGCCCGCCTTGAACAGCGTCGAGAGGGGAGTGTCGGTCAGCTGGTTGGCGACGGTGTTCACTTCCGAGAACCGGCGCGACTTGCGGAAGAACTCGACGAACTTCTCGGACTGGCGCGACACCTTTCGCAGCCGGACGAACTTGGCGAAGATGATGATCCAGGAGACGAGCGAAAAGAACAGGAGGATGCCGAGCACGACCTTCGCGGTCGGTCCGGTCTCCTTGAAGAAAGAGAGGATTCCCTGTCCCTGGCCGAGGTTTTCGACCTGCACGGCCTGAAAACCGGCGGAGATCATCGGGATCGAACGTAACATACGGAGCTATCAGCTGTCAGCCGTAAAGCTTTCAGCTGTCAGTTCTCAGTTCTCAGCCGGAGGCCGGCACAGGGAATGGAGTTGCGAAGTGGAGGCGTTGTTTCAGGCGTGAAGTCTGCGCGGGTTGCCGTCGTGCTCTCGCTCGCGCTCTCCGCCTCGAGCGGAGCGGGAGAGACGCCTGCGGCTGCTCCCGCGTCAGGCGGGCTTCCGGGCGACCGGCCGACTGAGATTTTTCCCGTCGGGAAAATCGTCCCGGGGCTGAAGGGCTACGGGTTCTCGGATCTCGGCGGCGGAAAGGGAATTCAGCGTTTCGACGTCGAGATGATCGGCACCCTGAGGCGCTTTGCACCCAAGCAGGATTTGATCCTCGCCAGGGTCTCGGGCGCGGGCCTCGAGCACTCGGGAATCATCGCGGGGATGAGCGGGAGTCCGGTCTACGTCGACGGCAAGCTCGTGGGGGCGCTCGCGTACGGCTGGCCGTTCTCGAAGGATCCGATCTGCGGCATCACGCCGATCCAGAGCATGCTCGACATCCGCCACGCCCCCGCCGCCGCCCCGGTGCCGATCGGCGGTCCGGCCGCGCGCGCGAGCGAGCTCGTGTCGATGTTCGGGTCTCGGCGGTTCAGCGGCGCGCTCGACGCTCTGCTCGCGCCGTTCCGGCGGGACGACGCCGGCGGCACGATGGCGACACTCCCGATTCCGGTCTCGTTCGCCGGCGGAGCGGGCGCCGGTCCGGGCTGGCTCTTCGGCCGCCTCGCGGAAGCCGCGGGATGGGTTGCCGCCCCTGCGGGAGCTTCCGGAGGGTCTCAAGTTCCAAGTTCCAAGTTCCAAGGAGCCGAAGAGAAGGTCGCACCGGTGCTGCCGGGTTCCTCCCTTTCGACGGTCCTTCTCTCGGGCGACATGCTGCTCGCCGCGACGGGAACCGTGACGTGGGTCGAGGGGGACTCGGTTCTCGCGTTCGGGCACCCGTTCCTTTCGATGGGCCCGATCGACATGCCGATGGCGCGCGCCGACGTGCTGACCGTGCTTCCCTCGGTGTACCGCTCCTTCAAGTTCGCCGATTCGGGTCCGGTCTTCGGGTCGGTCACGCAGGATCGCTCCACCGGAATTCTCGGGACCGTCGGCTCCCGCGCGAAGATGGTGCCGATCACGGTCAAGATTTCCTCGGATGAGGTCCCCATCCAGACCTACCACTTCGAGGCCGTTCACAACTCGATGCTGACGCCCGTGCTGGCGGCGATCGCGATCGACAGCGTTCTGACCACGCTCGAGAAGAGGGCCGGCGAGCGGACGCTCGTCTGGAAGTCGTCCATTCGGACCCCCGACCGCAATGTGCGGTGGGACACCGTCTTCTCCGGCCTCGCCGCACGCGAGGATGCCGTCACGTCGCTGGCTCTTCTGACGAATTACCTCATGGCCAACGAATTCCGCGACCTTCCGATCCTCGGGGTCGACGTCGAGATCGCCCACTCGGACCGGCTGCAGAACGGCCGGATCGTCAACGTCGAGCCGGGGAAAGAACGCTTCCGCGCGGGCGAGCGGGTGCCGGTTCGCATCGACGTCGTGGATTTCCGCGGCGGGTCGCGCCGCGTCACGCTCGACCTCGACGTTCCGAGGGACACGCCGCCGGGGCCGCTGACCGTGTTCGTGGGGGACGGCAACTCGGCGACCGCCTACGACCTCGCGATCTATCCGGCGGATCCCCAGTCGCTCGACCAGGTCCTCGACTTCCTCGGCCGCATGCGTCCGCCCAACAGCCTGAACTTGATCGCGTACCGCCGCGCGCCCGGAGCCGTGGTCGCCGGCGAGGCTCTCGCGGCCCTGCCGCCCACGGTTGCCGCTCTCCTCCGGGACCGCGGCCCCGGAGACGGGACACCCAACCTCTCCTATCTGCGCATCCAGTCGCGTTCCGTCGAGCAGCCCGTGCCGATCACCGGGTCGGTGCAGCTCAACCTGGAAGTGCTGCCGAACAACTGGTGAGAGCGCCCGCGATTCTTCGCGCCGCGGCATCCCTCTCCACGGCGCTCCTCGTCAGCGCCGGTCAAGCGTCCGCCGCGACGGCGAAGATCTGGACGTCGGACTCCTCGGCGGACTTGTCCGCGGGCGAGGCGCGCGGAGTCGCCGTCACGGTCAAGGGAGAGCTCGTTCTCTCCCGCGGCCTCGCGCGGGTCGAGGGGGTCAACGAGGCGGTGCTCTACGACGCGGTCACGGGACCGGAAGGCGTCGTGTACGTCGGGACCGGTGAAGCCGGGAGGATCCTGCGGATCTCTCCCGCGGGGAAGGTCGATACCTACGCAACCCTCGCCGAGAAACAGGTGACGGCGTTGGTACTCGGACCCGACGGCGCCCTCTACGCGGGGGCTTCGCCGGGAGGAAAGGTCTATCGCCTCGACGCGGGGAAGCCGTCGCTCTACTACGACACGAAAGCGCAGTACGTCTGGGCGCTCGAATTTTCGGGATCCGCGCTCTACGTCGCGACGGGACTTCCCGCGGAGATTCACCGTGTGGACGCCTCCGGCCGCGGCTGGCGGGTGCACCAGGCCGCTGACGCGCACGTCCGCGCCCTCCACGCAGTCAATGGCGACGTGTGGGCCGGAACCGCCGGCTCCGGCCTCGTGCTCAAGGTGGATCCCGCCGGGAACGTCACGACGGTGTTCGACTCCGGCAAGACCGAGGTGACGGCGATCGCGTCCGGAGGCAACGGCCGCGTCTGGGCCGCCGCATCCTCCTCGGAGGGCGCGGGCGGCGGAGGCGAGCCGATCTCTGCGCCGCTTCCCCCGCCGACCAAACCGGCGGCGCGCCCCGGCGCGCCCGGAGAGGATCAACCGCGCGAAAAGGACAAGCCCGAAGTGAGCGTGACGGTCTCGACGCCGCGGCTCGCCCCCGCGCGCCCTCCGAGCCGCTCCGGCTACACGTCGGAGGTCATCCTCTTCGAGAAGGGGGAGCCGCCGCGCGTCGTGTGGACGGGATCCGACGAGATCATCTTCGACCTCGGCGATGCCGACGCGACGTCGGTCCTCGTCGCGACCGGCCCGAAGGGACGCCTCTATCGCGTCTCCGCCGACACCTGGTCGCTCGAACGGACTTTCGACGAGAAGCAGGTGTCGATCGTCGCCGGCGAGGCGATCGCGACGAACGGCGCGAGCGCCTTCTACCGGTTGAAAAACGGCGCCCGGAGCGGCGAGTACGTGTCGGCGGTCAAAGACACCGGACGCACGAGCACCTTCGGCGCGTTTCGATACGAGGGGGAGGTTCCCGCGGGCTCGAAGCTCGAGGTCGCATTCCGTTCGGGCGAGTCGTCGGCCCCCGACACGACCTGGAGCGGCTGGTCGGAGCTCCACGATGCCGCCGGGGCGGTGAAGGTCGATGCGTCCCCGGGACGCTACCTTCAGTGGAAGCTCCGCATGGCGTCGGCCAACGGCGAGACCCCGACGATCCGGCGGATCGAAGCGGCCTACCGCAACCGCAACGCGGCTCCGGTGATCGAAGCGTTCTTCGCGATGGGTCCGAACGAGGTGTTCGCGCGGTCCGGCGGAACCGGCTCGAACGTTCTCGAGGCGACGGCGCCCGACGAGAAGGGCATATTCACGAGCCTCGAGGAAGCGCGCCCCGAATCCGCGCCGCGCAAGCTCATGCGGAAGGGATTCCGGACGCTCACGTGGAAGACGAGCGACTCTGACGGCGACACTGTGGCTCACTCCCTGGAGTTCCGGCCGCTCTCCACTTCGCACTGGGTTCCCTTGAAGGCCGACGTGCGGGAGTCGTTCTTCTCGTTCGACACGACGGCGTTGCCCGACGGCGAGTACGTGTTCCGCCTGACCGCCTCCGACGCGGAGGCGAACCCGGAGGACCCCAAGTCCTCGTCGCGGGAGACGACTCCCGTCTGGATCGACAACACGCCGCCCGTCTTGAAGCGCGTCGACGCGGGCCGCGGAGCTCTCCGGATCGAGGTGACGGACGCGGCCTCGCCGGTCACCGACTTCGAGTACAGCGTCAACGCGCGTGAATGGGTGCGGGTCGAGCCCGAGGATGGGCTCTCCGACTCCCGCAAGGAGACCTACTCGATCGAGCTCGCGCCGGGCGAGCGTGGTGGATACCTCCTCGTCCGCGCGACCGACGCGGCACGCAACACCGCTGCGATGTCGCTCAATGCACCCTGAGCCGGGAGACGGGAGACGGTAGACGAGCCGGCCCCGCCGCATAATTGCCGCGTTGAAACGTCTCCACATCGCAATCCTCGTGGTCTCGCTGGCCGCGTGCCACGCGAAGGAAGATGTGGCGCGCCCGGCGGCCGCCGTCGGACCCGCCCCGACGCAGGCGCCGCCGCCGGCCCTCGGGTTTCTCGACGAGTCGCGCGAGGGGACGCCAGTCGAAGGGGGAGTGCTCCGGCGGCGCCTGGTCGGCGAGCCCGCCACGCTGAACGCCGTTCTCCAGTCGGGGTTGCCGGAGCAGCAGGTTCTCCAGTACGTGTCGCGGCAGCTCGTCGACTTCGACCCGCTTCTCGAGCTCGTCGGCAACCTCGCCGAGCGCTGGACCGTGTCCGACGACGGGTTGGAGTACCGGTTCTTTCTCCAACGCGACGCGGTCTGGGAGGACGGGACGCCGGTGACCTCCGCCGACGCCGTGTTCACGATCCGGCGGATCGTCGACGCGAAAGTGCCGTCGCCGGTGTTCAAGCCGCTCTTCGAGAGTCTCGCGGTGATCGAGGCGGTCGATCCGGCGTCCTTCCGGGCGCGCTTCCGCGAGAGGGACGCGTTTCACGCGTACGCGTTCGCGCTGCCGCTCCTTCCCGCGCACCGCTTCGAAGGTCAGTCCTTTCTGAAGGCCAGGGACAACCGGGCGCCGCTCGCCAACGGGCCGTACCGCGTGGCGAAGTGGAAAACCCAGGAATCGATCGCGCTCGAGCGAAATCCCCGCTGGAAGGGAGCAGCCGGACACTTCGATCGGATCGTCTTCCGGATCGTGCAGGAGAACGCGGTCGCCTACCGCGCTCTCGTCGAGGGGGATCTCGACGAGACGTGGATCGATCAGCCGCTGAAAGAGCGCAGCACCGCGGACCGCCGCTTTCAGAGCTGCTGTCGGGTCGTCGAGTTCTACAACCTCGACTACAACTACGTCGGCCTGAACAACCGGTCGCCGTTCTTCTCCGACCCTCGCGTGCGGCGGGCGATGACGATGCTCCTCGACCGGCCGGCGATCGTCCAGGGCCTCTACGGGGGATCGGCGCGGATCATCTCCGGTCCCTGGGCGCCCGACTCGCCCGCGTACGACGCGTCGGTGACTCCGCTTCCGTTCGATCCGCGCGAGGCGGGAGAGCTGCTGGACCGCGCCGGGTGGCGCGACACCAACGGCAACGGGACGCGGGACCGCGCCGGACGGGAGTTCGAGTTCGATCTGCTCGTCTCCGCAGGATCGAACGCGGGGAGGCAGATCGACGAGATCTTCGCCGCGGAACTGGCGCGAGCGGGCATCCGTGCGCGGATCCGGCCACTCGAGTGGGCGGCGTTCACCGAGCGCGTGGACTCGGGCGCGTACGAGGCGGCGACTCTGGGATGGGCGGCGGCAGACCCCAATCCCGACCCGTATCCCTACTGGCACTCCTCGCAGTTCCCCCCGCGCGGTCTGAACGGCTCGTACTACTCCAACCCGGCGGCGGACCGCCTGATGGAGGAAGCGCGCCGCGAGCTCGACGCGGAGAAGCGGCGCGAGATCTATCACCGCCTCCACCGCGTGTTCCGCGACGATCCGCCGGTCGTGTTCGTCGTGAACGCGACCCAGAAGTACGCGTTCCGTCGCCGCGTGCACGGCCTCGTCACGTCGCCGCTCGGTCTCTTCGGCTTCTCGCCGGGTCCGCTCTCCTGGTGGGGAACGCCCGACGACGAGGTTCCCGCGACCCGGAAATGATCGCCTACATCCTCCGTCGCCTCGCTCTCGCGATCCCGACCCTCGTCGGAATCGTCACCCTCGTGTTTCTCCTCCTCCACCTGGCGCCGGGAAGCCCCGCCTCCGCCGCCGGCTCCGCTGAGTCTGGCCGGCGGGTGTCGGCGGCCGCACGCGAGGAGATGCGGCGGCTCTACGGGCTCGACCGGCCGCTGCCGGAGCGCTTCGCACGGTGGATCGGCCGCGTGGCGCGGCTCGACCTGGGCGAATCGTTCGTCGACCGGCGGCCGGTGTCGCAGCGGATCCGCGAGGCGCTTCCGGCCACTCTCGCTCTGAACGGCCTGGCGCTCTTCCTCACGCTCGCGATCGCGATTCCAATCGGCGTCGCGGCGGGGGGCCGCCCGGAGGGGCCCTTCGACCGGACGTCCGCGGTCGTCCTCTTCGCCCTCTACTCGATGCCGGTTTTCTGGGCCGCGCTCCTCCTTCAGACGCTCCTTTCCGTGAAGCTCGGGTGGCTGCCGCTGTACGGCGTGTCCTCGGATCCGCCGCCGGCCGGTCTCGCCGGAGTCGCCGACCGCCTCGCGCACCTCGCGCTGCCCGTGACGTGCCTGACGTACGCCTCTCTCGCGTTTTTCGCGCGGCTCGTCCGGGCCGGAGTCGTGGAGGCCCGCTCGCAGGACTACATGACGGCCGCCCTGGCCCGCGGCGTCTCCCGCCGCGGCGCGCTCTGGCGCCACGCGTTCCGCAACGCGCTCCTGCCGCTGATCACGCTCCTCGGACTGCTCCTGCCGGGGCTGCTGTCGGGCAGCGTCATCGTCGAGAGGATCTTCGCGTGGCCGGGGCTCGGCCGCCTCTATTTCGACTCAATCCTGTCGCGGGACTATCCGGTCGTGCTCGGCCTGTCGCTCGTCGGCGCGGTCGCGACGCTCGCCGCGACGCTCGCCGCCGACGTCGCGTACGCGTTCGCCGATCCCCGGGTGCGGGAGGGTTCCTGATCCGGCGGCTGCCCGGCTCCGGCCGGATCGCGCTCGCCGTCGTTCTCCTCCTGTGGGTCGTCGCGGCCGTCTCGCCGCTCTTCCGCGCGCGAGCCGGGGACATCCGGCTCGCAGAGCGCCTGCAGCCTCCGTCGCTCGCGCACCCGTTCGGCACCGACGACCTCGGCCGCGACCTCGCCGCGCGCGTCGTGGTCGCGACGCCCATCTCGCTCGCGATCGGCCTCGTCGCCGCGGCGATGTCGCTCGCCGTCGGTTTCGGCGTCGGCGGCGCGGCCGGATACCTGGGCGGCGCGGCGGACCTCGTGCTCTCGCGCGTGATCGAAGTCGTCCTCTGCTTTCCGGTGCTGTTCCTGCTGCTCGCGCTGGCGGCCTTCCTCCCGCCGTCGCCGGCGACCGTGGTCCTCGCCATCGGGCTGACGACCTGGCCCGCCGATGCCCGGTATGCCCGCGCGGAGATCCTCAAGGCAAAGAGCCTCGACTACGCGAGAGCCGCGAAGGCCGCGGGCGCGACGCCGGCCCGCATTCTCCTGCGCCACCTCCTCCCGAACGCGCTCCCGCCGCTCCTCGTGTCCGCGGCCTTCGGCGTGTCCTGGGCAATCCTCGCGGAAGCCGCGCTGTCGTTCCTCGGAGTCGGACTGCCGGCGCCTGCGGCGTCCTGGGGAGGGATCCTGTCGGCCGCGCCGGCGTACATCGAAGAGGCGTGGTGGATCGCGCTCTTCCCGGGGCTCGCGCTCTTTGCGACGGTGTCTGCCTATAATCTGCTCGCCGAAGGCCTCCGACAGGCGACGACGAATCCCGAATGAGCTCATGCCGGAACGCGTAGCCCTCTACCCCGGCTCTTTCGATCCGCTCACGAACGGGCACCTGGACGTGCTCTTCCGCGCGCGGCGCCTCGCGGACCGGGTGATCGTCGCGATCCTCGAGAACGACGAGAAGCAGCCGCTCTTTTCGCTGGACGAGCGCGTCGAGATGGTTCGCGAGAGCGTCGGGAGCGATCCGGCCGTATCGGTCCGCTCGTTCTCGGGGCTGCTCGTGGACTTCGCGGAAGAGATCGGCGCGACGCTCCTCGTCCGCGGACTGCGCGCGATCTCCGACTACGAGTACGAGCTCCAGATGGCTCTGATGAACCGGCGCCTCGCCCCGTCGATCGAGACCGTGTTCCTCATGGCCAAGGAGGAGTACTCGTACGTCTCGAGCCGGCTCGTGAAGGAAGTCGCGGGGCTCGGGGCGGACGTTTCGGGCATGGTTCCCGAGCCGGTTCGCCGCCGGCTAGCCGCGAAGCTTTGAGGACCGTCGAGACCCGTCTCCGTGTTCGGTATTCCGAGACCGACCGGATGGGGATCGTCTACCACGGGCACTACGTCGCCTGGTTCGAGATCGGGCGGACGGAGTATTGCCGGGCGGCCGGAGTGCCTTACCGCGTACTCGAGGACTCGGGGCTGCTCATCCTCGTCACCCGCGTCGAATGCAGGTACCGACGCCCGGCGCGTTACGACGACGAGGTGCGCATCGTCACTGGACTCTCCGAGCTCGCGAGCCGGGGGCTCGCCTTCATCTACGAGGTCTTCGACGCTCGGGAGCAGCTTCTCGCGGAGGGGGCGACCCGGCACGTATTCGCGGACATGGCCGGGAGACCGACGCAGGCACCGAAGGACGTCGTGGAAGTGCTCGCGCGATTCCGCGCTACCGGTTGAAGACGCCGTAGCGTCCGATCGTCCAGAGGATCTTCCATCCCGCCTTGAGCGTCCCGGACAGCGTTCCGGTGATCTTCGAGACACCGACGCGGCGGCGGTAGGACACCGGCACCTCGGAGATCGCCAACCGCTTTCGCACGGCCTTCACCTGCATCTCCGCCGTCCATCCGAAGTTCGTGTCCTGCATGTCGAGCCGACGGAGCGCTTCCCAGCGGATCGCGCGGAACGGGCCCAGGTCCGTGTAGCGGTGTCCACAAAACATCCGGATGAGAATGCAGGCGAGCGCGTTTCCGATCCGCGCCTGCGGGAGGAGCGCTCCCGGCTCGACTGTTCCGAGCATCCGCGACCCGATCACGAGGTCCGCCCCGGCTGTGATGGCGTCGAGAAGGCGGGGAAGCTCCTCGGGGTGGTCGGAATAGTCGCCGTCTAAGAACACCACGACTTCGGGCGGGGCGGGCTCCAGCGCCGCGATTCCCGCAAGGCAGGCGCTGCCGTAGCCGAGGCGGTCCTCGCGCACGAGACGTGCCGAGAGTCCCCTCGCGACGACGGAAGTATCGTCGGTCGAACCGTTGTCCACCACGACGATTTCGCCGACGAGATCTCGCGGGATGTCAGCGACGACGAGCGGCAGCGACTCGCGCTCGTTGAAGACCGGGATGACGACAGCGACCTTCACGAAGTCGCCGAAGCGGGTAGCCTTACGGGCCGCAGCGTGACGGCGAGCCCCGCGAAAATGAGCACGGCCGCGACGCCGGTCCGCCAGCCCGGTCGCTCCCCGAGGACCATCATCGCGAGCGCCGCGGCGATC
>DASYUL010000093.1:0-15641 GCA_036001245.1 Thermoanaerobaculia bacterium | reverse complement strand
GAGATCGAGGATTTCTGGCGATCGATCTGGGACTACTTCGGCGTCGTCGCGCACGCCCCGCCGGCGACCGTGCTTCCCGCGCGCGTCATGCCCGGCGCCCGCTGGTTTCCGGGCGCGACCGTGAACTACGCCGAGCACGCGCTCGCAAGCGCGGCTGAAGTTGCGATCGTGGCGCGCTCTCAGACGCGCGGCGCGGACGTCACGCTCACACGCGCCGAGCTCGCCGATCAGGTCGCGCGCGCCGCCGCCGGGCTCCGGCGCCTCGGAGTCGGTCGCGGCGACCGGGTGGTGGCGTATCTGCCGAACGTGCCGGAGACGGTCGTCGCTTTTCTCGCGACGGCGTCACTCGGCGCGATCTTTTCCTCGTGCGCGCCGGAGTTCGGCCCGCGCGCGGTCGCCGATCGAGTTCACCAGATCGAGCCCAGGGTGCTGATCGCGTGCGACGGATACCGTTACGGCGCCCGGGAGATCGATCGCGCCCGCGAGGTCGCGCTCCTGCGAGCGGCGCTCCCGACGCTCCAGGCGACGGTGATCCTTCGCTACCTCCGGCCGGACTTCGACCCGGACCGCTTTCCCGGAGCCCTTCCGTGGGAGGAGCTCGTCTCGCGCGCCGCCCCTCCGGCGTTCGAGGCGGTGTCGTTCGAGCATCCTCTCTACATCCTCTATTCCTCCGGGACGACCGGCCTCCCGAAGGCAATCGTGCACGGACACGGCGGAATCCTGCTCGAGCACCTGAAGATGCTCGCGCTGCACCACGACCTCGGGCCCGGCGATCGGTTCTTCTGGTTCACGACGACGGGCTGGATGATGTGGAACTACCTCGTGTCCGGCCTGCTGGTCGGGTCCACGGTCGTGCTCTTCGACGGCGACCCGGCATACCCGGACCTCTCCACACTCTGGCGAGCCGCGGAGGAGCTCGGCATTACGTACTTCGGCACCAGCGCTCCGTATCTCCACGCGTGCATGCGCGCGGAGCTCGAGCCAGGCCGCGACTTCGATCTGTCGCGCATGCGCGGCGTCGGATCGACCGGGGCGCCGCTCCTCCCGGCGGGCTTCGAGTGGGTCTACGCGAAGGTCGGCCGCGAGCTCCTCCTCGGGTCGGTGTCGGGCGGCACCGACGTCTGCACGGCGTTCGTCGGCGCCTGTCCGCTCGTCCCGGTCTGGTCCGGAGAAATCTCCTGCCGCTGCCTCGGCCCGAAGGTCGAGAGCTTCGATCCGGAAGGTCGGCCGGTCATCGGAAAGCTCGGCGAGCTCGTTTTGACGGAGCCGATGCCGTCGATGCCGGTCGCATTCTGGAACGACCCCTCGGGCGAGCGGTATCGAGCGAGCTACTTCGACCGCTGGCCGGGGGTCTGGCGGCACGGGGACTGGATCGAGATCACTCCGCGCGGAAGCTGCATCATCACGGGGCGCTCCGACGCCACTCTGAAGCGGGGCGGGGTCCGGATCGGAACGAGCGAGTTCTACGGCGTCGTGGAGGCCCTTCCCGAAGTCGTGGAGAGCCTCGTCGTGCACCTGCCCGACGACCACGGCGGACCAGGAAAGCTGCTGCTCTTCGTCGTGCCGCGAGAGGGAGCGACGCTCGATGCCGCGCTCAAGGACCGCATCGGCCGCGCGCTGCGCGACAGCCTGTCGCCGCGGCACGTGCCCGACGAGATCCACGCGATTCCGTCGGTGCCGCGGACGCTGAACAACAAGAAGCTCGAGGTGCCGGTGCGCCGCATCCTTTGCGGCGATCCTCCGGAAAAGGTGGCGAACGTCGGCGCGATGGCGAATCCGGAGAGCCTGGACTACTTCGTCGATCTCGCCGCCGCGTGGAGGCGGTGACTGAGTTTTCCTCAGCCCGTGCGTGCGAGCGGGACGCGGAAGAGGTTCGCCAGGAGCTGAAAGTATTCTTCGGGCGCTTCGTCGAGCCGGACTCCGAAGCCGCTCGCAACGTAGCGGCGAAGGCTTGACGGCACGCGGTAGGAACGCACGACCGTGCCGCGAAGCCGGAGCTTGTACCCGGCCCGGACGAGCAACCGAACGGTTACCGACTCCTTGTTGTCGGGGATGTACATGGTCCGGATGAAGAGACCCGTCGGTGAGATGTCGTGCGTGAAGCCGGTGCAGAGAGTCCCCCACCTCCGCCATTCCACGAGGTAGCGGCACTTTCGGCGCGAGGTGGGGGGGTACTCGGGCATCGGGGTTTGTCGTGATCGTGAGCGAATGCCGTGCCGGGTTCGACGGCCCGTCAAACCGCTCAGCGCCCGAGACTTGCGGCCTCGGTGGGTGAAAACGTGGTGGCGAGAAACGTCAGCTTCGGTGACGTGAATCACCTCCGGGCGTCGCCCGCGCGGGGCTAGGTCGGCGCGAGCTCTTCGATCGGCGTGACCGCGGCCTGGTCCTCTTCGCCGGTGCGGATCCGGTAGACCTTCTCGACGGGCAACACGAAGACCTTTCCGTCGCCGACCTCGCCGGTCCGCGCGCTCTCCAGGATCGCGTCCACGGTCGGTTGGACGAAGTGGTCGGAGACGCCGATCTCGAGCCGGATCTTGTCGGAGAGCCCCATCTTGACCGTCGTGCCGCGATACGTCTCGACGCGCTCGGTCTCGCCCCCGTGACCCTGCACGCGGTGGAGCGTCAGCCCGCGCACCTCGGCTCGAAAGAGCGACTCGAGCACGTCGGCGAGCTTTTCGGGGCGAACGATCGCGACCACGAGCTTCATGGCGGACCGGGCCCGGTCTCGAGCAGGGCCGCCGCCGTGACCGGCAGGCCGCGCGACGTTCCCGCGTCGGGCAGGACGAGGATCGCGCCCTCGCCGCGCGAGTACGCCTCCTCGCCGTGTTGGGTGACGTCCAGGCCGAGCCCTTCGTCGCGCGCGCTCGCGCGGACGGCCCCGAAGACTCCGAGGAGCTTGATGATCGCAAACGTGCCCGCCGCGCTGAAGGCGATCGTCCCGAGGACGCTCACGGCCTGGATCGCGAGTTGCCGCGGGTTCCCGAAGAGCAGGCCGTCGGCGACGCCGTTCCACGACTTCTGCGCGAGGACGCCGGTGAGAAGCGCTCCGACCGTGCCGCCGACGCCGTGCGCCGCGACCACGTCGAGCGAGTCGTCGATCCGCGTTCGGGCGCGCCAGAGCAGCGCGAAGTAGCTCGGAACCGCCGCGACCGCTCCGAGCAGCAACGCGGAGATCGGGGAGACGTATCCGGCGGCCGGCGTGATCGCGACGAGACCCACGACGATCGCCGTCGCCGCGCCGACCGCGGTCGCGCGGCCCGTCCGCGAGAGGTCGAGCAGGGTCCAGACGACGAGCGTCGCGATCGGCGCGAGCATCGTGTTCACGAAGGCGAGAGCGGCGATTCCATTTGCCGCGAGCGCACTCCCGCCGTTGAACCCGAACCACCCGAACCAGAGCAGGCCCGCGCCCAGGAGCGTGAAAGGAACGTTGTGCGGGAGGACCGCCCGCCGCGCGTAGTCCTTACGGGGCGAGAGAACGAGCGCCGCGACCAGCGCGGCCGCCGCCGCATTGACGTGGACGACGGTGCCGCCGGCGAAGTCGAGGACGCCCAGCTTCGCGAGCCAGCCGCCGCCCCAGACCCAGTGCGCGAGCGGCGCGTAGACGAGGATTCCCCACAGCGTCAGGAAGGCGAGGTATGGGCCGAAGCGCATGCGTTCGACGATCGCGCCCGAGATGAGCGCCGCCGTGATAATCGCGAACGTGCCCTGGAACGCGAAGAAGAGCAGATGCGGGATCGTACCCTGCGGCTGGAGATCCACTCCCCGAAGGAAGGCCATCGAGAGATCGCCCAACCACGCGTTGCCGCGGCCGAACGCGATCGAGTAGCCGACGAGCGCCCACCCGAGTCCGACGAAGCCGAGCGCGCAGACGCTCATCATCATCGTGTTGAGAGCGTTTTTCTTGCGAACGAGCCCGCCGTAGAAGAAACCGAGGGCGGGAGTCATGAGAAGCACCAGGGCCGTGGCCACGAGAAGCCAGGCGGTGTCCGAGTTGTTCAACTTGGCAGTCGAGGATATCAGACGTTGGTGAGACTGAAACAAAAATTTTGCAGACTCGACATCAGATTACAATCATCATATAACTTCGGTCATGCGCTACCTGCCGAACCAGAAGAAGACCACGCACGAACGCGTCGTTTCCGAGGCAAGCCGGATGTTTCGGGAACGCGGCTACCGCGGCACGGGCGTGGGCGCCGTCATGAAGGCGGGAGGGATGACCGCCGGCGGTTTCTACGCTCATTTTTCGTCGAAGGAGTCGCTCTTCCTGGAAAGTCTCTCCATGGCATTCCGCGACTTTCGCAAACGGCTTCGCGCCGGAGCGCGGCGCCGATCCGCCTCTCCCGACGAGCTCATCCGTGACTACTTCGACGCCCAAATCGAGGATCCCGGCGCGGGATGCCCCATTCCCGCGCTCGCCGCCGACGCCGCGCGCTCGAGCAGCGCCGTTCGAAAAACATTCGAACGGGAGCTCCAGGAAACGGCGGCGGCTCTCGCCGCTCGGCTGGTTGACGCGAGAGACGAATCCGGGGGAACCGCGCTCGCGCTCCTGGCCCTCGGCGCCGGGGGCGTTCTTCTCTCGCGCGCCGTCGAAAACCGGGAGTTCGCGAACTCGATCCTCGAAGCCTGTCGCCGGCGGGCGACCTGAGGATCCGACCTACCGCCCCGGCGCGTTCCCCCGATAGCTGATTCGGTAGATCACACCCGCTGCGTCGTCGGACACGAGCAGCGCGCCGGAGGGCTCAACGAGCACGTCGACCGGTCGGCCCCACTCGTTTTGGCCCTGCAGCCAGCCGGACGCGAAGACCTCATATCCGGCGGGTTTTCCGTTCACGAGCGGCACGAACATCACGCGATAACCGATCTTCCGGCTGCGATTCCACGACCCGTGCTCCGCGATGAAGATCCCGCGGCGGTACTTCTCCGGAAACATTTTCCCCGTGGAGAACCGCATCCCGAGCGCGGCGACGTGCGGGCCGAGCTCCAGAGCGGGTGGGGTCGTCGCGGAGCACGGGCGGAGTCTCCCGAACTCCGGGTCGGGAATGTTCTTCCCGTGACAGGTCGGAAATCCGAAATCCATCCCCGGCCGGGGAGCGTGGTTGAGCTCGTCGGGAGGCCGGTCATCCCCGAGCATGTCGCGGCCGTTGTCGGTGAACCAGAGGTCCCGGGTCGCCGGATCCCAGTCGAACCCCACGGTGTTGCGCACCCCGCGCGCGAACGTCTCGAACCCCGAGCCGTCGGGTCGCATGCAGTGGATGGCCGCATACATCGGCTTCGGCTGGCAGATGTTGCACGGCGCCCCGACCGGGACGTAGAGCATCCCGTCCGGCCCGAAGGCAATGAACTTCCAGCCGTGGTGGCGGTCGGACGGGAACTCCCGCACGACGGCCGACGCCGGCGGGTTCGCGAGGCGACTCTCGATTCCGTCGTAGCGGAGCACGCGATGGATCTCGGCGACGTAGAGGGAGCCGTCGCGGAAGGCGACCCCGTTCGGCATCCGCAGTCCGCTCGCGATCGTCACGACGGACCGCGCTCCTCCGCGAGCGGCGCGCACGGCGTAGACGTTCCCCTCCTCCCGCGTGCCGACGAAGAGCGTTCCGCCCGGGGAGAGCGTCATCGACCGCGCGCCGGGCGCCCGCGCGAAGAGCGCGATCTCGAACCCGGGCGGGAGCGTCACGCGCTCGAGCTGGACGCGACCCTGTCCACGGACCGAAATCGAGCAGAAGAGCGTGGCCGCGGAGAAGACCGCGATGGCCACGAGAAACCGTCGCGCGCGGGAGGCGACAGGCGCCACGGCTGACTGCCTTCGAGCGGCGGGAAGAAGAGCGCGCGCGACTTTCGTCATGCGCGCCCTTCTATCACCGCCCCGGCTTACGGGTTACGAACCACTCAGCGAGCGATGTCCGACAGCCTCTGGAGCAGCCGCATGACCTCCGCCCAGTCCGTCCATGCGCCGGAGTACGCGCTCGTGTCCCGCATCGTGCGATCGATGCGGCGCGCGTCTTCCAGCAGCCGGTCCACGTACGTGCGCACGTCGCGCCGGTCCACCGAGGACCCCGACGCCCGGGACTCGAGGTCGCGGGCCCCCGAAACGAAGTAGGACATGTCGGCGAGAACCCGGCGGGCCGAGTCGTTGTACGCACCGCCGGCGCGCTCCGCCGTGTCGCGGGCGAGCATCGCCCGGACGACGATTTCGTGCGCGGTCCGGCGGAAGTCATCGAGCGCGGAGCCGGAGAGGACCGACCCGTAGCTTCCGGACGGGCCCGTCGGATAGGTGGGGGTGGTCGGGTAAGTCGGATAGGGCGAAGACTCCGTACCCCGAGGTGGAACGTCGACGTTCTCGCCCGCGAGGAGCCGTCGCATGCGGTCGATCACGTCCTGCGCCCCCTGCCACAGTTGAACGGCTCGCGAAGACGCCGAGACGTTGCGGGTTCGATCGTCGTAGTCGCGCGCCAGCCGATCCAGCTCCTCGACGTCGTTCCGGACGTAACGGTACGGGTTCGAGTAGTCCTGCATCCGGTCGCGAAACCGCCGCGCCTTTTCGAGAAGGTCGGAAAAGACCGGCGTCTCCGCCTGCGTGTTTCGCGTCACCCGCAGCTCGTCCCGCAACCCATCGAGTCGTTCGACGAGCCGGTCGGCGAGCACCCGCATCGTCTCGTACCGGGAGCCTTCGAGGTCTCCGGTGGGGTACTCGGGCGGAGTGGAGGAATACGTCGTCCCGCAGGACACGGCGACGAGCGGCGCCGCAACGGTCAGAGCAGCCAGCAGGAATTTCAAAGCATTTCGTCTCATCGTTCTTCTCCCCGCGGGAGCCTTGAGCAAGATCCCTTCCAGCCCGTGAAGGGCTCTCTCAGAGGTGTCCTCTCAGCGGAACGCGCGGGCCCGCGTCATCGGCTCGACGTTGGGCGTCCAGGGCGCCGGGGCGACCCCTTCGTTCAACATCGGGCGGGTCCAGAACATGGGCTTCGGCATTCCGCCGAGGTGCTCGTCGATGAACTCGACCCGCAGGACGCCGCCGTCGGTCACCGCATCGCTGTCGAGGCGAAAACAGAGCGCGATCCGCTGGTACTCGGGCGTGAGCTGCGCGGCCGGATAGGTCCCGCCGTAAACGCGGACCCGGCGGAAAGCGGCTGTCACGATCATTTTCAGTCTCTGGACGCCGATCGCGCTCTCGGGCATGCGCGCCTCGATCGAGAGGCACAGGTTCTCACCCGCATGGAAGAGCGACCCGTCGATTTCCTGCGAGAGGAAGCTGTTCACGGGCGGCACTTCCGGAAACGTGTAGACCTCGCCCGTCGGTTGAAAGAACTCCGTCTCGCGCGCCACGGCCGGCGCGGAGAACCACGGTGTCCACGGAAGATCGCCCGACGCGTCGCGGGCTCCCGGGAGCGGCGGCTGGCCGGCGGACGGGAAGACGGATCCTCCGCCCGCGTAAATCCCGCTGCCTGCGGAATCGTCGAGGGCGAAGGTCCTCTCGCCGGTCGCCGTGACCGTCCACCATCCGTTTGCGGCCACGTTTCCCGAGACGCCCTTGATCAGGACGGTGTCCCCGGTCGCGAGACCGTGCGGGATGGGCGTCGACATCTCGATGGGGATGGCGTTGCTCGCGCCCGACACGGTCATCCACTGGGGAATGGCGACGTTGTCCGTGGCGGCGCGGCTCACGAGCGAGGAGTTCGCGAGCAGGTTGAACTGGCGTCTCTCGATGGCGAGCCCGCGGTCCTCGCTCTCGAGCCCTTCCGGCAGCGCGACGGAAGGGAGGGCCGCGAGAATGACGGCAGCGAGCCACCGGGATTGGGTGCGGAGATTCCGAGCCACGACCCTCGCTGCTGCCAATCGAATGCCAGCAGGCGGGTGTCCTCAAATGGGTTCAGGAGAACCCGAAGCCCGCCGCCGGGTGAGCCAGAACACAAGACCGAGCCCGGACCAGGACCCGAAGGCCAGCCACTCCCATCGGGTGAAGCTGCCGGGGACTCCGGGAACGATTTTCATGAGCACGATCGCGCTGGCGACGATCGCCCCCCCTGCCGCCATCGCGATCCCCGTCGACTTTGAACCTCGAACCTCGAACCTCAAACCGCTGCGCGCCAGCGCGAGGTACGCGACACAGCTCGACAGCCACCCGACTCCGACGGCGAGCGACCCGACCTCCGAGATCGGGACGAGCACCGCGTCCCCGAGAAGCGCTCCCAGAATCGAGAACACCGCCATGAGGACGATCGCAGGGCGCGGCGTGCCGTGCCGCGGGTGGACGCGAGCGAGTGAAGGATGGACGAGCCCCCGTCGCGCGATGCCGTAGAGCATCCGGGTTGCGGCGACGAAATTGCCGTTGAAGATCTTCACGAGCGAGAGAAACGCGGCGAAGACGACCAGGCGCGCGAGCGCGGGCGATCGGAACGCGCGCGCGAAGGCCGCCTCCGTCCCGAGCCGTCCGAGGACGAGCTCGCGCCACGGAAAGATCCAGGCGACGGCGAGAACGATCGTCGTGTAGAACAGAAATCCGCACACGGCGGCGAGCGTGATCGCACGGGCGAACCGTTCCGGCGGAAAACCCGGCCGCGCCTCCTCCGACTCCTTGCCGACCGACTCGAAACCCGTCATGAAATACGGGACGACCTGGAGCACGAGCAGGATGGAGAGCCACGAGCCCGCGGAGCCGGGACGGGCGAAGAGCGGCGACAGGTTCGCGGGGTTGCCGCGCGCGAAAGCGAGGACGGTAAAGATTGCGAAGAAGGCGAGGAGACCGAAGGTCGCCACGTCCTGGAAAACGCCGGACGGCCGGACCCCCCGGTCGTTGATCCACGCGATGAGAACGGTGAGCGCGATTCCGAGCGCCAGCCGGGGCGCGAAGATCGTGCGGCCGGTGACCTCGTAGAGCGGCAGCGTGTTCAGGTCGGGAAAGATGCGCGCCAGCAGGTTGCCGACGGCTGCCGCCTCCCACGGACAGACGATCGCGTAGGAGAGGACCATCGTCCATGCGGCCGCGAACGCCACGGGCGCGGGAAGAACACGCTCCGCGTACGCGATCTCGGCGCCGGCGTCCGGGAAACGCGCGACCAGCCGACCGTACGTGCGAGCGATCGGGAGCAGCAGGATTCCGCCGACGAGGAACCCGAGCGCCGCCCCTCCCGGTCCGCCGCGGCCGAGCCAGTCGTCGATCAGGACGACCCAGCCCACTCCGACCATCGTCCCGAAACCGAACGTGAAGTACTCGACGAGCGACAGCGAGCGGTGCAGGCCCGACGGCGTCGTCTTCATCGCGTGCAGTCGGCTAGTCTAGTCAGTCGTGAAGAAAGCCGCCGCCGGACGGTCGAGCCGGCGTCCGCCGGTCCTCTCGCGCCGCACCGACGGCTTCGGTGAATCGGTCATCCGCGAGATGAGCCGCTTCGGAGCCGAAGTGGGCGGAATCAACCTCGCGCAGGGGTTGCCGGACTTCGAGCCGCCGGCCGAGGTCGTCGCGGCGCTGGCTCGCGCGATTACGAAGGCCGGCGCGCACCAGTACTCCTTCACGTGGGGCTCGCCCGAGTTTCGCGCGGCGGTCGCCGAGAAGTCCGCGCGGTTCAACTCCATGCGTCCGGATCCGGAAACCGAGATCACGATCACGTGCGGGGTTTCGGAGGCTCAGGTCGCGGCGATCCTCGCGCTGACGAAGCCGGGAGACGAGGCAATCATCCTCGAACCCTGGTACGAGAACTATCTTCCGGCGTGCGTCCTCGCCGGCGTGCGCCCGCGGTTCGTGCCGCTCTCGGAGCCGGACTACTCGCTTCCACTCGACGCGCTGGCGAAGGCGATCCGCCGCAAGACGCGGCTCCTTCTCCTGAACACGCCGGGAAATCCCTCCGGCCGGGTGCTGTCGCGGAGCGAGCTCGAGGAGATCGCGCGGATCTGCGCACGGAGCGGCGTGATCGCGGTCGTCGACGAGATCTACGAGCACATCTGGTTCGACGGCTGCCGGCACGTGTCGTTGGGCTCGCTTCCGGGGATGGAGGACCGGACCGTCACGCTATCGGGTCTCGGAAAGAGTTACGCGGTCACCGGCTGGCGGGTTGGTTGGGCGGTGGCCGCACCTGCGCTCACCTCGCGGATTCGAAAGGTGCATGACTACGTGACGATCTGCGCCCCGGCTCCGTTCCAGGAGGCGGGCCGGACGGCGCTGGCGCTCCCGGCGAGTTACTACGAACGGCTGCGGCGGGCGTACGCGAAACGCCGCCAGATTCTGCTCACGGCGCTCGCGCGCGCCGGTTTCGAGTTCACGGCTCCTCAGGGCGCGTACTACGTCATGGCGGACGCCGCCCCCCTCGGCTGGCACGACGACCGGGCGTTCGTCGAGTTTCTCGCCCGCCGCGCCGGGGTCGTGGCCGTTCCCGGATCGAGCTTCTACGCACGCGGAGGCGGGCGGACCCGCGCGCGCTTCAACTTTGCGAAGAGAGAAGAGACTCTGCGCGCCGCCGCCCGTCGCCTGACGGAGACGGAACTGACCGCTAAGCGGTCATCCTGAGCCCTTCGCCGATGTCACCCTGAGCGCAGCGACAGATCTCTTTCTTCATCGCCTACGGCTCAGAACAGTCTCCGCGAAGGATCTCTCTAGGCCGCTTTCTTCGTCTTCCGGCCCGAGACGAGCGACACCACGGTCACGTGCTGCGAGCCGTCGTTCGTCTTCGTGTACTCGACCTTCACGCGAGAGCCGACCGCGACCTTCCCTTTCATCCCGACTCCCTTGTCGAGATCGAACGTGTAATCTTTGCCGCCGGGTCCGGTCACCTTGATCTTCTTGCCGCGCTCGAACTCCTTGACCGTTCCTATGACTGTTTCCGTCTTCATCTTCACGTCGGGTCCGGGCTGATTCACGGTCGTCTTCGACTTGGATGCCATCGTCTCGTTCGGGGCCGGCGCGGCCATTTCCGCCGCGCCCTTCGTCGAGCCGGAACCCGTGATCACCGTGACCTGCTCTTTCCCGTGGTTGTCCTTCACCCACTCGACCGTCGCCATCTTTCCGGGCGCGACCGTTCCAATGACGCGCGCGTTCTTGTCCAGATCGAACGTATACGTCTTGTCGCCGGGGCCGACGACTTTGATCTTCCTGCCCGCCTCGTATTCCTTGACGGTGCCGATCGTGACCTCTTTCTTGACCTTAACGTTGGGGCCCGGCCCCTTCTCTTTCACCTTGGTCTCGATATGGACTTTCTCTTGAGCGAACGCCGCCTGCACCCCGGCGAGAAAACAGAGCGCGACTGCCGTCACGAGAATTTTCTTCATGAGCCCTCCTCTGCGCGGGTTGTAGAAACCGCTGCAGAGAGTGAGTGCATCAAGATCCGTGCCGGATGCGGACAGACCAGGACAGGTGAACGGACGATGAACGAATGCCCGGAGGATCATCCTGAATGCCGCGGCGGCCAGCAGCAGACCGGAGGACCTCCGAAATTGAAGCGATCGGAACTGGAGCACCGCGGGAGGGCTCGCGCCGGGTGCCTTAGGTTCGGATCCCGTCGTAGGTTAGGGGGCGAACAGGATGCCAATCATGGACCGTTCGAGCGTCTCTCGAGGGTGGTCGCGCCGACGCCGGATCCTGTAAGCCTCCACCGGGATCCACGGGTGCGCAGTCGCGCGGCGGCGACGGCTGGTCTTTTCCTCTGGCTTTTACCGGCCGCGCTCCACGCTCACAAGGACGACTATCTCGGCGACACATTCGTCTTCCTGACGCTCGAGGCGCGGGAGCTCGAGCTCGAGTACTGGCTCGACGCGCAGGACGACCCCCGAGGTTTTCTCCACACCCTGGGAGCAGAGTACGGGTTGACGAATCATTTGATGGCAGACGTCTCGGCCCGCTGGCTCGAGGCGGAAGGCGGACCGACCGTCTTCCGAGAGGGTTTCCTCGAACTGCGCTACCGGTTCGGCGAGGAAGGGCGGCACGGGATCGACCCGGCAGCGTCGGTCGAGTACGAGATTCGCAGGGCACCCGACGGGACCCGCCGCAAACTCCTCGAGCCGCGGATCGTGCTGTCGCGAGACTTCGCCGGCTGGAACGCAACCTTGAACATCTTCTATGCGATCGTGCTCGACGAGACGAGCCGGTCGGCCTTCGAGGGCGCAGCAGGGGTCCGCTCCCCGGCATTCGGGCGCTGGAGCGGGGGCATAGAGCTCCGTCGCGAGGTCGCTCTCGAGAACGAGACTCTGGTCATACCGCAGGTCTGGTTCCGGATCTCTCCCGAGGCTTACGTCAAGGCCGGTGGCGGGAAGAACCTCGCGGGCGAGAAGAACGCATTCTTGCGGATCGCATTCGAAATCGAGTTCTAGCTTTCCTTCGCTCAACGCGAAGCGCTCGACCTCCCGGTCACGGCGAGAGCCGCGCGGACTCCCCGCGCCAGCTCGTCGGCACGGCCGACCCCCCAGTAGTGGAGGAACACGATCCGCGGGTCCTCGCCGGTCATGTGGTTGTGGATTGCGACGACGTCGATCTCGGCGGCACGCAGCGCCCTGAGAACGTCCTGAAGCTCCGACTCGAGCATCGCAACGTCGCCATCGACTACGGCATGTTCGTCGGAACCCGCGAACGCCGCCCACGTGTTCACTCCCATTGCCCCGCCCACCTCGCCGCCGTGAACCCGGGCCGAGCGCCCGACGACGATTTTGTACACACCGTCCTTCAGCTCGCCTTTGACCCCGAGAAGCGACTCGATCTTCGCAGGGTCGAGTGTCGTGCGAGCGGGATCGACCTGCGGGCTTGCCGGGTGCGTCTTCTTTGCCGTGCCCTGCCGCATCTTCGCGAAAACCTTTCCGATCGCCGTCGCGAGCTCCGTTTCCTTTCCGGCGCCGCCGATGTGAAGAAACATGATCCGGGGTCTTTCGCCCAGGAAATGGTTGTGCAGGGCGGTCACCTCCAGACCGTTTTCGAGCGCAACGCTCATCACGGGATTGACCTCTTCCTCGGTCAGGACGATGTCCCCCATGACCATCGAGCTCGCTCCGGACCCGGAAAACGCCGCCCAGGACGTCAGTCCGAGCGCCGGCGTGATCCGGACGCCCCCGGCGGTGACTGCGAGGTCTGATCGCGGCAGCGAAACTTTGAAAACGCCCTCTTTCTCGTTCCACGAACCTTTGGCCCCGGTCAGCCTCTCGATCGAAGCCGCATCCGGATGACCGGCGGCGGCGGCGCTTCCGAGGGCACGGGTGAGAACCACGAGAATCGCCAGGACACGGAGAGCCATGTCGAACCTCCTCTCGATTCCAAGCAAAGAGCGTTCCCTCAGGCGGCGAAGCGTTCTTCCACCGTCGCCGTGAAGAGCACCGTCCCCACGATCCCGACGGCGCCCGCGACGAGGAAGGGGATGGAAGGATCGATCTTCCACAGGAGCCCGCCGGTGAACGCCGCCGGCGCGATCGCGGCGCTTCGCACGAGGTAATAGAGCCCGATCGACCGCGCGCGCAGCTCCGGCCGGGAGAAGTCGACGATCATCGCCTTGCGCGCGGGCTCGCCGACCTCGCGCAGGCCGCCGACGACGAACGCCGCGGCGAGCGCAAGGAAGCTCCTCGAGAGGACGACGGCGAGCGGGAACGCGGCAAAGCAGAGGAAGGTCGCGATCACGAACGGTTTCCGCCCGGCGCGGTCCGCGATCTTCGAGGCGGGCACGTAGACGAGGATCGCGGTCGCCATCTGGATCGCGATGAGCGCGCCGTACCGTGGAGCGCTCACGCCGACGACCTCGGTCGCGTAGATGACGAGGAAGACGTCCACGAGCCCTTCGCACGTGCGGATGAAGACGTCCGAGAGAAGCAACCACTTCAGCGGCGAGGGCAGTGACCGCCACACGCCGCGGATGTTCGTCGGCACCGGCTCGCGGAGGACCCGGATCCGAACTCGAGCGACAACGGCGAGCGTCACGAGAGCGAGAGCGACGGTGACAGCGAGCCCGAGCCGAATGCCGCCGAGCACGCCGTACGCGGCGATGGCAAGCCCTCCGAGCGTCGGCGCGACGACGATGGGAAGGCGCTTCAGGACGGCCTGCACTGTGAAGCCGATGGCGCGGCGCTCGCGCGGCAACGAGTCTCCGACGACCGCGAACAGGGTCGGGCTCGCCATACTCGTCCACGCCATTCCGAAGACGAGGCCCGCGAGGACGAATGGCCAGGAGGGCGCGAGCGCGTAGATCACGTACCCGATCGAGGCGAGACCGACGAAGAAGAGAAGAGCGCGTCTCCGGCCGTACCGGTCGGCGATCCACCCTCCCGGGTACTGGTAGGCGCCATCCAGGAAGTCGCGGACCGTCCCGAAGAGACCGATGGCGAGCACGGGCGCGCCGAGCGCCTGGAGGTATTTCGGAAGGAAGCCTTTCCAGAGGTTCTCCCCGAAACCGAGGAGGAACATCGCGGCGGCGACCGCGACGACGTTGCGCTCGAGCCCGAAGTAGTCGGAAAAACGGGCGGAGCGCCCGCGAGTCTCCATTACTTCATGACGTGATCTCGGCCGAGCCGCTCTGTGTGCGGCGCAATTCTTCGTAGAGCCGCGCGTAGCCCGCGCACTCCTCGCGGAGCTCCGCCATCAGGCGGCGGAATCGCTCCTCTCCACGAATCGACTCGAGCAACGGGTCGGTCTCGAAGAAGACGTAGCAGGGGAATCCGTTGTGAGCTGCGTCGGTCAGCCAGTCGAGCGCCTGTTCTCGCTCTCCGAGCAGCGCGTAGACGCACGCCACGTCGTACTGCGCGTGGTGGTAATGACCGAACGAGCGGCGGTGCTGGATCGTGAGTTGTATCTGATCGCGGGCGCGACCGGCGTCGCCTCGAGACGCGGCGATGAGTCCGCGGACTCCGAAGACGAGGACGTCGCCCGGAAAGCGGCGGGCGCCGAGCTCGGCCGTCTGTTCCGCTTCCGCGAGCAGGCCCAGACGCAGCTGGCAGAGCGCTAAGTGGTAGGTGCCCCACGCCGAAGCCGCCTCGCGGATCGCGACCTGCGACGAGTCGAGTGACTCGCGGTAGCGCCCTTGGTAGTAACGGCAGAGAGCGAGATGGGTCTGGGCCATCATGTCGTTCGGGTTGATTTCGAGGGCGCGTATGAAATGGCGCGCCGCCTCTTCGAACATCGAGATGTGCACGAGCATGACCGCGAAACGCTCGTGCGCATCCCCGAGGCTGGGACGGCCGGCGATCGCGGCGGCGAACTCCGGCAGCGCCCCGGCGACGTCGAATCCGCGCGGCGGGCTCCAGAGCAGGATCGCGCGGGTATACCGTGCTTCCGGCAGGCCCGGCTCCAGAGCGAGCGCCTTCTCGCACATCGCCTGGGCGCGATCCCACCACTCACCCTCCGGGTCGAAGGTGAAACCCATCCTGGCAAAGGCGGCGGAGAGACCCGCCCAGGCGAGCGCGAAGCGCGGGTCGGCCTGCGCGGCCTTCTCGAAGGACTCGATCGCCGCGTTGACGTCGTCGATCGTCTCGCGGGAAAGGTGAAGCCTCCCCTTGAGGTAGAGCTCGTTCGCTCCCCCCGCGGGGCGCGCCGACCGAGCGAGGCGGCGCTCTTCGGAGGGAGTCAGCTCGACCTGCAGAGCCTCCGCGATCTTTCGCGAGACCTGATCCTGCATCTCGAAGATGTCGTCGAGCGTCGTATCGATCTTCGAGCCCCACAGCGATCGGCCGTCGGAGGTCCGGACGAGCTG
>DASYUL010000092.1:0-74898 GCA_036001245.1 Thermoanaerobaculia bacterium | reverse complement strand
GCGGTGACGAGCGTCATGATGAAGAATCCAGGCATGTGCTGGTGCAGCTCCAGGCCGAAGAAGAGCTCACCCCACACGAACATCACGGTGAGCTGGGCGACCGCCACCGTCGAGAGGTAGACGAGCTTTCCGAGCAGGAGCTGGGTCATCGTCACCCGCGTCGAGAGGACCCGGTCGAGCGTGCCGCTCTCGACCTCCTCGATCAGGGCTCCTCCCGCGCCGGCCGCCGAAAAAAGGAGGAACATAACGCCGAGGCCGGCCGCGATGATCGCGACGGTCGGGTTCTTCTTCTTCTCTCCGAGGACGTCCCGCACGTCGACGGCGACGAGTCCGCCGCCCGCCTCCTCGCCCGAAGCCGACTCCCTCCGCGCTTCCCCACGAAGCGCTTCGACGTTTCGCTGGAGGCGCGCCTTCTGTTCCGGCGTGAGCTCTCCGCCCCACCGATCGAGCTGTTCGATCCCGGTCTGGGCCATGACGTCGGGCATCGAGGTCATCGCGACCTTCTGGAGCAGCCCTTTGAACACCTGCGGGGCGATCGGGTCGGACGTGTCGGCCAGGACCTTGAGTCTGGGACCGCCTTCTCCGGGCCCGAATCGGATCGGCGTCGCACCGAAACCCTTCGGCACGACGAGCGCGAGCGGCGCGTCGCCCGCGCGGACGATCGACTCCGCGGCGGCGGCGTTGGAAACGGGCTCCTCCTTTCCGCCGGAGAGCGTCCGCGTCTCGATGACGCGGAGTCCCTTTTCGAGCTTCAATGCGGCGATGAAGCGTGAGGAGTTGACCGTGCGATCCTCGTCCACGACGACCACCGGAATCTGCCGGGTCGCCGCCCGGGAGGAGCCGCCACCGAAGATGCCGGCGAACACCGAGAAGAACACGACCGGGACGATGAACGCGAGCACGAACGCGGCCCGGTCGCGCTTCAGCTTGGCGAAATGGGTGCGCGCGACGGCGAAGATCATTCGCGCAGCTCCCGGCCGGTCAGATGCAGGAACACGGATTCGAGCGTGGCGGTCTTCAGCGTCAGGTCGCGGATCCGCACGCCGTCGTTGCGGAAGAGCGCCAAAAGATCCGGGATCTCGCGCGCCGGCTCGGTCACCGGGATGTGGACCGTCGAGTCGGTGATGGACGCCCCGCGCTTCTCGAGGGCCTCGCGAAGGGCCGGCGCCAACGGGGTCTCGGTCTCGATGGTGAGCATCCGAGTGGCGGGCAGGGTGCGACGAACCAGCTCGTCCTTCGTGCCCAGCGCGATCACCCGCCCGTTGTCGATGATCGCGATGCGATCGCAGAGCCGCTCCGCCTCCTCCATGTAGTGCGTCGTGTAGAGGATCGAGACGCCGCGCTTCCGGAGCTCCTCGATCATCCCGTAGATTCGCTCGCGGGACTGGGGATCGACGCCGACGGTCGGCTCGTCGAGCAGCAGCATTCGCGGACCGTGGATCGTCCCGGCGGCGATGTTCAACCGGCGCTTCATTCCGCCCGACAGCCGCTCCGTCCGCTCGCGCGCGCGCTCGGCGAGCCCGGTCCAGCGGAGGCTCTCCTCGACGGCGGTCGCGAGCGCCTCGCCGCGCAGCCCCTGAAATCTCCCGAACGCTCCGAGGTTCTCGGCGGGGGAGAGGAGCGGGTAGAGCGCGATCTCCTGCGTCACGTACCCGACGCTCGCCTTCGATTCGGGGTCGTCCGGGGGCCGGCCGAAGACCCGGACGGTTCCCGACTGCGGCCGGACTCGTCCGACGGCGGAGCGGACGAGCGTCGTCTTCCCCGCCCCGTTCGGGCCGAGGAGCCCGAGGATCTCGGCCGGCCGGAGCTCGAGAGAGGCGCCGTCGAGAGCCCGGCGCTCCCCGAAGGACTTGACGAGATCGCGGATCTCGAGCGGGAGCACTTCGGGCGCGTCAGGCACTGTTGCGGGAAGTCTATCGTCGCGCGCTCGACCGGCAGTCGCTGTGACATGCTGAGCAAGTCGGTGACGACGAAAGAGGAACGGCGGAGCGAGCCCGGGGCGCGCGAGTGGGTCTCCCGCCAGTTCACGCGCGTCGAGGACGTCGTCTACGTCGGATTAGGCATTCTGCTCGCGGTCAGTGCGGCCGTCCTTCTCGTCGTCGCCGCGATCGGATTCGGGCGGAGCGTCGTGGAAGGTTCGTTTCCGGCGGGCACCGTGAGCCTTCTCGATCGGCTTCTGCTGATCCTGATGATCGTGGAACTGCTCTACACGGTTCAGGTGTCCTATCGCGAGCACGCGCTCATCCCCGAGCCGTTCCTGATCGTCGGCCTGATCGCGGCGACGCGGCGGATCCTCGTCCTGACCGCCGAGTTCGCGGACGTGGCCGGCAAGCCGGAGCCGGTGTTCCGCAACGCGATGATCGAGCTCGGCCTGCTGACCTTCCTCGTCCTCGTGATGGTGGTCTCACTGGCGCTCTTGCGCGGCCGGCGCGCGGGAGCCGTCGCCGAGCGGGGATAACCGGAAAATGAAAGCGGGGGCGCCTGCCCCCGCTCGAAAACTGCTTTGCGGAGCTCGCTACCAGGTCACGCGCAGACCAAGCTGGACCTGTCGGGGATCTCCGTTTCCGCTGCGGATCGTTCCGTCGAAGTTGAAGATCAGGTTCGTCACTTCCGGCGCCAGGAAGTTTTCGCTGTTGAGGAGATTGAAGGCCTCGACGATCGGCTCGATGGTCAGCATCGCGAGCGTGAATTCCTTCGAGACCCGCAGGTCGAGCGACGAGTACTTGTTGTCCTTGCGCCCAATGTTTCGTCTCACGATGGTTCCATCCGGCCGGATGCGGTCCGAAGGCCCGGCCACCATCCACGGGTTTTCGGAGTCGGTTCCGTCAGGCTTCAACGACTTGGGCTGCGCGGAGCGGTAGGAGTATCGCGCGTTGACGTTGATGTCCCAGGGGGCCTGCCACAGGAACCAGCTGTTGAAGCGGTGACGCTGGTCGCGGTCGGAGTAGGAGTACTCGGCGTCCAGGTCGGTGATCCGCGCATAGCGGAGCGTGAACGGATCCCGCTCGTTGTCGTCGTCTGACTTGTCCTTCGAGTACGTGTAGTACGCCTGAAACGCGTAGCGGTTGGAGAGGCTCTTGTTCAATCCGAGGGTCCAGCCCCAATACCGGCTTCGCGCCGTCGAGGACACGGTCCAGAGTGTTCCGATTCCGTTCGTTCCGTCGGGGCCGAGACCCGAGCCCCAGGCTGGTACGGTCGGGTCGTTGCCCAGAAGAGGGTCGTTGCTGTTGATGAACCGGGTGACGTTCTCCCCCTTCGCGTAGTTGTACTTCAGGACCCCGGCGAGGCCCGGAATGATTTCCCGATCCACGCCCAGGCTCCACGCCGTCGTCTTGGGACTGCGAAAGTCCTTGTCGAACACGTAGACGTCGGGGTGATCCGGAACACCGATCTGCGAGGCGGGAATCAGGTTCGGGTACGCGGGCGGCGGCGGTCCGCCGAAGTTTCTGAAGAAACTCGCCCGAAAGACGCTCTGCCCGATCGATCCGTTGGTCGAACGGGAGGAAGCGAGGTTCAGCGCCGGAACGCGGCCGTAGAAGATTCCCCAAGTCGCCCGGGCGACGGTCTTGCCGTCGTCCATCGGGTCCCAGGAGATGCCGAGCCGCGGCTGCCACATCTTCTTGTCGTCGGGGATGGTTCCGTCGGAAGGAAACTCCTGGCCGTCCCGGGTCGTTCCGATGAAGGGGGCGAAAAAGACCTGGTCGGGAGGCGTCCGCGGGTCGGGCTGAAAGATTCCTTCCCATCGCAGTCCGACGTTGATGGTCAGGTTCCGCATCGGCTGCCAGCTGTCCTGGACGAAGGCGGCGAGCTCTTCCTGCGCGATCGACTGCGTGCCGGCGTCCTCGACCGTGCGACCGCCGACCCCGGCCTGCTGGAGGTAGAAGAGGACCGGGCCGGTGACGGTCTGCCCGGCCGGGCAGCTTCCGGTCTGCGACGTCGCGCCGCCCGAGCATTCGACGTAGTTCGAGTTGGCGGCGTAGTTCAGGAACCCCTGGGTCGAGCTGAACTTCCAGATCCCGTTCGCGAACCCGAGGAACGTCTGCTTCGAGACGACGCGGTTCCACTCGCCACCCACCTTGATCGAGTGGTCGCCGGTCACGATCGAGAAGTTGTCGAGGAGTTGCGTCCGCGTGTCGTAGTACTTGACGGGAATGAAAAACGGCATCCCGACCCGGTAACCGCGCCCGAAGTCGAACGCGGTGTCGGGCAGCGGGCGACCCGTCGAGGTGACGATCGGGCCGGGGTAGGGGCGCGGCCGGTCCTCCCGGGAGTACTGCCCGCGGAGCTCGTTCAAGAGCTCGCTCGTGAGGGTGGAGATGACCGACCCCCCGATCGAGTAGGAGGAATCCTTCTCGGTCGCGTTCGAGCTCACGCCCCATGAGTCGACGTCGAAGGTCCCGTTCTCCTGCTGAGACCACGAATAGGCGTAGCGCAGCGTTGCCAGGTGCTGGTCCGTGGCGCGCCAGTCGATCTTGACGAGCCCGACGAAGGCGTCGTCGGTCCGATCGATCGGGCCGTTCTCGTCGGAAATTCCGATCGAGTCGAAGTAGTCGACGACCCTCTGCTCGATCCGCGCGGGGTCGGTCTGCTTCGTCGAGTCGCCCTGCTGCGCGTCCGCGCCGAGGAAGTAGAAGAGCCGGTCCGGCACCAGACGCCCTCCGAGGGTGAATCCTTCCTGCCACCGGTCGAAGTTGAACTTGTCGGCGCGGCCCCCGCTCGGTTTCGCCGCCTTCGAAGAGAGGCTGTCGTCCTTGAAGTAGAGATGCGCCGAGCCGTGGAAGTCGTTCGTCCCCGACTTGGTGATGACGTTGACGAAACCCCCGGAGGAACGCCCGAACTCGGCGTTCGCGCCGTCGGCGACGACGACGACCTCCTGCACCGCGTCGAGGTTGAACGTGAAGGGCGGCCGCTGGCCGCCCCGCTGCTCTCCGAAGAACGGATTGTTGAAGTCCTGGCCGTCCACCGAAACGTTGTTGTGAATGCCCTTCTGTCCGTTGATCGAGAGCTCGTCTCCGTCCGGGCCCTGGACGATCGTCACGCCCGGCGTCAGCTTTGTGAAGTCGAGGAAGTTATGACTGGCGTTCGGAAGGTTCTGGACGGCGGCGCTGTCGATGAGCGTCGCTCCCGCGGTCCGGCTGATCTCGACGACCGGCGCTTCTCCCGTGACGCGGACCTCCTGCTGGACGGGAGAGATCTGGAGCTGCAGTCGCAGGTTCACCTCCTGGCCGACCGACAGCGTCACGCCCTCCCGCACGACCGTGGTGAAGCCGGGGATGCTGGCCGTGATCCGGTACGGACCGAGCGGTAGCAGGATCGCCCGGAAACGACCGGCGGTGTCCGTGATCTCCGTCTTCTCGAAGTTCGTCGCCGTGTTTCGAAGCACCACGGTCGCTCCAGGCAAGGCCGCGTCGCTCGGGTCGACCACGGTTCCGGAAATGACGCCGGTCGTCGCCTGAGTCTGCGTGAATCCGGGGGACGGCAGGAACGTGAGGAGCGCCAGCGCGGTGAGCGCCGCACGCCACCAGGTCTTCACCATTGGAATCCTCCTTGCTGCAGAAGCCGGGGGAATGGTTCGTCGTTTGTTGTGCCGAATCTAATCGCCGGTCGCATGACAAGTCAATGACCGTGAGCTGTCGCGCCTTCTTCACGCGGATGAGATATCCTGCGCGGCTCGACGGGCGAGCCATCAGCCGTCCGCTCTCGAGTCGAGGTGGCGAGAGCTGACAGCTGAGCGCGGCTTTTTCCATGACGACCAGCACACTCGTTTTCGTCCTCCTGCTTCTCGCGGGTTGCGCGGGGATCACGATCTCCTTCGCCCGCGCGCGTTCGCGCGCCATGTTCGCCGAAGACGGCTTCCACGAGCGGGGCCCCCGCAATCTCGCCGTCGCCCTCCTCGCGGCCGTCCTCTTTCTCACGGTCGCGATCCCGTTTGCGGGCGGCTTCGCCGGCGCGCAGCCGGAGACGGAGAACCTGACGGTCGTCTCGCTGTTCGCGGTGCACGCGATCCTGCTCTTCTTTCTCGCGTGCTACTACGCGCTCTCCGGGCGCCGGTCTCTCGTCGACTTCCTGAAGGTCCGGAGCCCGCGTCCCCTCGCCGACCTGTCGTCGGGCATCATGATCGGCGCCGCCGGCTGGCTGCTGACGATCCTGGCCGCGCTCGGAGCGGTCGGCGTCTGGTACCTCATCAAGAGGTCGACGCCCGCAACCGAAGAGAGCGGGGCGGTCTCTCCGACGATCCTCTGGATCGTTTCCCAGCCGGTGTGGGTGAAGATCGCGATCGTCGTGTCCGCGATGGTGGTCGAAGAGCTGTTCTTCCGATCGTTCCTTCAGACCCGCGTCGGCCCGCTGGCCGCGACGCTCATGTTCACAGCCGCGCACGGCGCGTACGGCCAGCCCCTCGTGCTGATCGGGATTCTCGTCATCTCGGCGGTGCTGTCGGTAACGTTTGCGTTCTACCGCAACGTCCTGCCGTGCATCGTCGCGCACGGCGTCTTCGACTCGATTCAGATGTTCGTGCTGATCCCGTTGGTGACTCGAGCCGCTGCGGGATGACTGAGGACTGAGGACCATGGACTGAGGACTGTCGTGGCTGACGCCGGGACGCACCTCGGCAGATGCTTCGTCAGTCCTCCGTCCTCAGTCCACAGTCCTCGGTCCCGGAGCGAAGCCCGTGAGAAGCGGGACGTCTGCGAGACCGAACGTGACTACGACGTCCGCCCCTGCCCGCAGGACCTTCGGCTGATTGGGTCGGCCCTTGCGCGCCTTTTCGAGCGCCGAAGCGAATCGATCCGCCGCCGTCGCCGATTCGAAGCGAATCCGCCAGACGTAAGAGTAGTCATCCCCGGCGAGGAAGAACGCGAGGCGGTCCCCCTGCCAGCCCTGCGCCGCCGCCGAGGCCTCTTCCTCGGGAAGTGAGCGCTTCAGGAGGAAGCGGATCGCCCATTCCCCGATCGTGTCGGAGTAGAGAAGGCGTGCATTCGGGGGCGCGAGCCGCGACGGATCCGACGGGAGCAGGTCGGCGGCGGGAACGAAGCGCCGATCGCCGTGGAGGATGGCGGCGGTCGAGAGCGGGGGATCGGTCCAGAGCCGGTCCACCTCCTTCCATCCGCCGCGCGCGACCGCGCGCCGCACGTAGGCCGTCCCCTCGACGTAGGGAAAGAAGAGCTGCTCGACGAAAAACGGCGGGAGGTTCTTCGGTGCGTTCGCCTGCTCCAGCGCCCCGGCGGAGAGGAGCGGCGCGAGCGCCTCTTCGACCGCCTCATCCGCTCCGGGCAGGTCCTTCAGCGCCACCCGCACCATCACGAGCGTCGCCTCTCCCTCGAGGAGACACTGCAGCGCGAGCGCCCGGTCGCCGTCGTCGCGCAGCGACTTGAAACGGCGGTCGAGCGAGAGCGACTGGTCCTGAAGAGCGTGGGTGAGCTCGTGCGAGAAGAGCAGGCGCTCCGAGAGATCCGCGCCGCCGGCTCCCTCGAGCGCGTCGTGAGTGCCGCCGCGGACGACGTAGAACCGGCGAGGCTCCGGATCGTAGAAGGCGATCACCTGGGAGGCGTAGAAGTCGAGCAGCCGGTCGGAGAGATCGGGCGTTTTGTCGATGAGCCCGAGCACGGCGAGCGAGCGAAGTGTCTCCTCGGTGGGCGCCGGAAAGGACTCGGCGAGCTTCCTTCTCAGGAACCCGCGCAGCGCCGCGGGGTCGATCTCGGAGGCCGGAACCGGCCCGTCGAACCGGCGCCCGCGGACGTCTTCGACGAGCCGTGAGACCTCCCGGATCCGCGCCGGAAGGAGCGGCGAGGCCCCGGCGAGGAGGACAGCGACGAGCCCGAGGAAGAGTGTGACGAACCGGTTTCGCTTCACGCCGGCAGGGTAGCATGCGCCCTCCGGGTCACCCGTCTCCCGCGTTCCGTGTCCCGTGTCCGGGCTCCGGTATTTGGATTAAGATGCGCCGATTTCGCCGCGACAGCGTGAATGAGCAAGACGACTCCGTCCAACGACGCCGGGCCCATCCGGATGTCGATCTCGAGCCGATTCGAGAACATCGAGTTGGCGCAGCACCTTTGTGGCAAACTCCTCGAGGGGAGGGAGGTTTCCGAAGAAACCAAGCATTGGCTGCTGATGGCCCTGCGCGAGGCGCTCGCGAACGCGATCAAGCACGGGAACCGTCAGGACCTCTCGAAGCGCATTCACCTGGAGATGGACGTGGTGGGGCAGAACCTGCAGATCTCGATCCGCGACGAAGGAGAGGGTTTCGATCCGGGGGCAGTCGAGGACCCGCTCGCTCCGGAGAATCGATTGAAGACGTCGGGGCGCGGGATCTTCTACATGAAGACGTTCATGGATGACGTCCGCTTCCGAAAGCTCGAGGGGAGCGGAATGGAGATCATCCTGACCAAGAACCTGAGCGCGGGCAAGGAGAAGGAGGGAAACCGGACATGAAGGCGAACGTGCGCGAGGTCCAGGGGATATCGATCGTCGACCTGAAAGGGAAGATCACGATCGGCTCCGGGGACGTCCAGTTGCGCGAGATCATCAACGGTCTCGTCGAGAAGGGCAAGAAGAACATCCTGATCAACATGCAGGAAGTGACGACCATCGATTCGTCCGGGATCGGCGAGCTCGTCGGCTGCTACACCTCCGTGACGAACAAGGGTGGAAAGCTGAAGCTCCTCCACCTCCCTCCCAAGATCAACGACGTGCTGACCGTCACGCAGCTCATCACGGTGTTCGACGTCTACGAGTCGGAGCCGGAGGCGCTGGCGACGTACGCCGCCTAAGGCTATCAACTCCGCCAGAGCTCAGTGCTCAGCCGAGAACTGAGAGCTGAGAACTCCTTTTCTTGGTCGTCGGAAGTCGCGGTCCCGCGGCGCCCTCCGAGGGCGCCTTCGAGCGATACGCCGCCGCGTCGCGGCCCGGTCTCGAAGCGGCGCTCGAACGCAACCTCCCCGCTCCCGCCCGCGGCGCCGGCAGCCTGCGCGACGCGGTCGAATACGCGGTCCTCTCGGGGGGTAAACGCATCCGGCCGCTCGTCGCGATGTCCGCCGGCGAGCTCGTGCGGGCGAAGCCGGCCGGGCCCCTTTCCGTAGCCGTCGCCGTCGAGTACGTCCACGCCGCGTCGCTCGTGCTCGACGATCTTCCGTCGATGGACAACGCCGCGCGACGCCGCGGTCGCACCGCGCTCCACCTCGTCTACGGAGTCGCGATCGCGGAGCTGGCCTCGGTGACTCTCCTCTCGCGGGCGTTCGAAACGATCGCGCGGGAGCCGGCGATCACGCCGGCTCTGCGTGCGCGGATCCTGGGCGAGCTCGCCGGCGCCGTCGGTGCGGGAGGGTGTTGTGGCGGGCAGGCGGCGGACTTCGTCGCGGATCCCGCGGCCGTCGGCCTCGAGGACCTGGAAGGCATTCACGCGCGAAAGACCGGCGCCCTCTTCGTTGCGGCCGTGCGCGGCGGAGCGCTTGCGGGCGGCGCGGGAGAGGCCGCGCTCGAAGCGCTCACCCTCTACGGGCGGAATCTGGGGCTCGCATTCCAGATCACTGATGACCTGCTCGACTGGGAGGGCGACCCGAACGAGCTCGGGAAGGACACGCATCGCGACGCCCACCGCGCGAACTTCGCGACGGTCCTCGGTGCGGACTCCTGCCGCGCGCTCGTCGGCGAGCTCCTCGACACGGCCGTCGCCGCGCTCGCGCCGTTCCGGAACCGCGCCGCCGTCCTCGTCGACGTCGCGCGGTTCGTGCGCGAACGCCGTTCGTGAGCTCCGGCTCTCCGCCGACGCTCGAGGAGGCTCGGGAGCGCCTCCGGCGGCTCGGCTACCTGCAGGGAAGGGTCGAGCGGTTCGTCTTCCGCCGCGCGCTCGCGGATGCGTCCGGCCTCGTGGTTCCGGTCCTCGGCGCCTTGGTGATCGCGATCGCGCTCGCCGAGACCGCCGCCGTGGCCTCTTCGCAGTTCCGCTACGGCGGATCTCCGCGCGCGGTCGTTCTCTTGTTCCTCGAGCTCGCCTTCGTCGCGCTCGTCCCAGCCCTCCTGTTCGCGGCCCTCGCGACGGCCGCGGCTTCGCGGTCCCGCCGGCCCGGCCGCGACGGCGCTCACCTCGCGCTCCTCGCGGCGGGCGGGGTGCTCGTCGTGTGGCTCGTCGGAACGTGGCGTCTCGGCCCGGAGCGGGCCGCCCCCGCGCTCCTGTGGGGAATCCCCGTGGCGGCCGCCGCTCTTCTCGCCGGGGCCACGACTCGAACGGCATTTCTCGCGCGCGCGTTCGCGCGATCCGGCCGCCTGCCGGAGCGCCCGCGGCGGGCGGTCCTCCTCTTCGCGGCGGCGGTCTCGCTCTCGATCGCCGCGATTGTCGTCGCGACGCGGCGGGAGCCTGCGCGCGCGGCGACACCCCTTCCGTCTCCGCGGGAGGTTCCGCTCGTCGTCGTCGGAATCGACGGTCTCGCTCTCGACATCCTTCACGAGGCGGGAGAGAACGCCATCGCGGGCCTGCTCTCGCGAGGATCGACCGGGTGGTGGCGCGGGCGCGCGGCGTCGCCTGCGGAGATCTGGACCGATCTCGCGACCGGAGTTCCCGCGCCGCGGCACGGCGTCCGCGCTCTCGAGTGGGTGCGCCCGTGGGGCCTGCCCGCGCTCCGGCCGCCGTTCGGAACCGCTTGGTACTTCCGCGGCCTCGGTCTCGCCGCGGGCACGGTCGAACGCGCGCCGGTCTCGGCGTGGGAGCGACGAAACCTGACGTTCTGGGAGGTCGCGGCGTCGGCGGGTCTTCCGTCGCTCGCGGTCGGTTGGTGGGCGTCGGGGGCGTGGCCCGGCGCCGACGTCGTCGAGAATCGAGAAGTGCTCGCGCGCGCATCCGGCGGTCTCGAAGCGGACGCGGTCGCAATTGCGGATTTCGAACGCCGCGCGAGGGGAAGGTCGCTCGCCGCCGTGTATTTGCCGGGAGCCGACATCCTCCGCGAGGACCCGGCGGCGCGCCGCGCCGCGCTCGCCCGCCTCTGGCGGATGCTCGACCGGCTCATCGTGCGGGCGCGAAACGGGGAGATCGTGCTCGCGGTCATCGCCGCCGACAGCCACCCGTCGCCCGCGTCCCGAGGACGGCTCGTCGTCTTCGACGGGAGATCACCGGCGCGTTCCGCGCTCATCCAGCCCTTCGACGTGGCGCCCTCACTCCTCGCACGTGCCGGGGTTCCCGCCGCGCGCGATCTCGCCGGGCGTCCCGCAACGTCTCTCTTCCCGCCGGGAACTCTCGAGACGACGACCGTGGAGACGTACGGGGATCGCATCGCCCCCGCCGCCGAGCGGCGCCGCGAGACCGATCGCGAGTACCTCGAGAAGCTGAAGTCGCTCGGGTACTTGAATTGACGTAACCTTTCACGCCGTGAAAGCCGTTTTCTTCCGCCGCCACGGCGGCAACGAGGTCCTCGAGTACGGCGACTGGCCCGATCCGACGCCGGGTCCGGGCGAGGTCGTCGTCGGCATCCGCGCGGCGGCGCTGAACCACCTCGACCTCTTCGCCCGCGACGGCATTCCCGACGTGCCACTGCCCCAGGTGCCCGGAGCCGACGGCGCGGGCGTCGTCGAGGAGATCGGAGAAGGGGTGTCCGGACTCGCCATCGGCGATCGCGTTCTCGTCCAGCCCGGCCTCTTCTGCGGGGTCTGCGAATTCTGCCTCAGCGGCGAGCAGAGCCTTTGTGTGAAGTACCGCATTCTGGGCGAGCACGCGCCGGGCACGTTCGCGGAGAAGGCGCTCGTCCCGGCGCGCAATCTCTTCCCGATTCCCGAGCGGCTCTCCTTCGAGCAGGCTGCGGCGTTTCCACTCTCGTACGAGACGGCCTGGCGGCTAGTCATCACGCGCGGCGCCGTGCGTCCCGGCGACACGGTCCTGATCCACGGCGTCGGGGGCGGGGTCGCGTGGGCGGCCCTGGAGATCGCGCTTCTGTGCGGCGCCCGCGTGATCGCCACGACATCGAGCGAAGAAAAGGCCGGCGCAGCGCGCGCGGCGGGCGCGGAGCTGGTCATCGACTATACGAAGGAGAATGTCGCCGAAGCCGTGCGGAGTCAGACCCGGAAACGCGGGGTCGATCTCGTCGTGGACTCGGTCGGCGAGAAGACGTGGATGACGTCGCTCCGCGTGGTCCGGCGCGGCGGAAGGATCGTCACCTGCGGGGCCACGAGCGGGCCCAACCCGGCCGAGGAGATCCGCCTGATCTTCTGGAAGCACATCTCCATCCTCGGATCGACGATGGCGAACGATCGCGAGTTCCGCGCAGTCCTGCAGACGGTGGCCGCCGGCCGGCTGTCGCCGCGGATCGACCGTGTCTTTCCTCTCTCGGAGGCTCGGGCGGCATACCAGCTGCTCGAAGAGGGCCGGCAGCTCGGAAAGATCGTTCTCGTGCCGGACGCCGCGAAGAAAGAGTGGCCCGACGGCGACTGATTTGGTTCAAAGTTCAAGGTTCAAGGTCAAGGTTGAACGAGCGGCCTCTCTCGATCCTTCAGGTCCTCGAGAAGGGGAGCTTCACCACCGGCAGCGTCGTCCAGATGTTCGAGCTCGCGCGCGGGCTCGCGCGTCGCGGGCACCGGGTCGGGGTCGTCTCGCGACCGGAGGGCGAAGTCGCGAGGGAGAGTCGCGAGGAGCGAATCCCCTTCTTTCCGCTGCCGCTCCGGCACGAGTTCGACCTGCCGAGCGCTCGCCGGCTTGCGCGGATCTTCGACGAGGTTGCGGCCGACGTCGTCCACGTCCACAAAGGGATCGCGCACTCCGTGGCGCTCTTCGCGACGCTCTTCGCCCGCCGGCGTCCGGTCCTCGTCGTCAACCGGGGCGTCTCGTTCCCGCTCGAGCCGTTCGCCGCGCTGAAGTACAGGACCCGGCTCGACGCGGTCGTGACCGTCTGCGAGGACATCAAGCGAGTGATCGTCGCCTCCGCCGGCGTTCCGCCCGAGAAGGTCCACGTCGTCTACGCGGGAGTCGACCTGTCCCGCTTCGACCCGTCCCGCGTCGACGGCGGGAAAGTGCGCCGCGAGTGGGGCGTCGCGTCCGGCGAGAAGCTCGTCGTCCAGGTCGGCGCGCGCGACTGGAAGGGGTGGCGCGACCTCGTCGCGGCGACCGCGCTCGTTGCCCGGGCTCTTCCCGAGGTGCGGACGGCGATCGTCGCTTGCAAGGACGAGGCGGAGATGGAACGGGTTCTCGCCTTCGCCCGGCAGAGGGGCGTCGGCGGTCGAGTCCTCGCGATCGGTTTCCGGACCGACATGCCGGACGTCCTCGCGGCGGCGGACGTCGTCCTCGACCTCTCCTACGAGGGGCTCGGCATCACGGGCACGGTGCGGGAGGCGATGGCGCTCGGAAAGCCGGTGGTCGCGAGCGCCGCCGGAGGAAACCCGGAGCTCGTCGAACACGGCGTCTCGGGATTGCTCGTGCTGCCGCGCGATCCCGGGGCCACCGCCGCCGCGCTCGAACGGTTGCTCTCCGACACCGATCTGTCCGATCGTCTCGGACGGGCGGCGCGGGAGCGCGTCACCAGGGGATTCTCGACCGAGGTTCGACTCGATCGGATCGAAACGCTCTATCGAGAGCTACTCGGGGTCAGGCCAAAGACCTGACCCCGGATTGACACAGAGCTACCTCCGGAAGATCGAGAAGAGGAGCGAGAGGAGAAGCGACAACAGTAGACAGGTGACGATCGGGAACACGAACGTGAAGCCGGGCCGCCGGACGACGATGTCGCCGGGCAGCCGCCCGAAATACCTCGACAGGAACGGCCAGGCGATCGCTCCCAGGATGAGCAGGATCCCGAAGGCGAACAGCAGAGAGCGGACCGGCGATCCGGGGCCTTCCATCTGGACTGTGGCGGGTGCAGGCCCGCAGGGCCTGTCCCCGCGGCATTTGACTGTGGCGGGTGCAGGTCCGTGGGACCTGTCCCCGCGGCATCCATAAATCGATGCCTGAGACCTTCCGCATCCGCGACCTGCCCCTGGAAGAGCGTCCGCGGGAGCGCCTCGCCCGAGCGGGGCCGGCCGCGCTCTCCGGCGAGGAGCTCCTCGCGCTCCTGCTCGGGTCCGGCGCGCGGGGGGAAAGCGCGCTCGACTGCGCGCGAAGGCTGCTGGCCGCGAAGGGCGGCCTCGCGGGGCTCGCGAGCTTGACCGGAAGTGAGCTCGCGCGCGAGAAGGGGATCGGGCGTGCCCGCGCCTCGGCGATCGAGGCGGCGATCGAGATCGGACGGCGCCTCGCCGCGGAGACCCTCTCGTCGCGCGACCTCTTCAACGAGCCGGCCCTGGTCAAGGAGTACCTGCGGCGCACCCACGGTGACGGGACGCAGGAGCGCACGGGCGCGCTGTATCTGAACGCCCGCAACCGACTGCTGAGGGACGACCCGGAGATCTATCGGGGCACGCTCGACCGCGCGGTCGTCGAGCCTCGTGAGTTGTTGAAGCGCGCGCTGCTCTCGAACGCCGCGGCCCTGATCGTGTACCACAACCATCCATCGGGCGACCCGTCGCCGTCGCGTGAGGACCGCGAGTTCACACGGCGCCTGGCTTCGGCGGCGGATCTCGTGGGCCTGCGCCTGCTCGATCACGTCGTCGTAGGGCGGGAAGGGTGCGTCTCGTTTCGAGAGGCGGGACTGTTGTAAGGGTAGAGCTGATCGCTGACGGATGAGAGCTGACAGCTCGTCCTGCGATATCGTTCCCCGCTTCCATGAAGACGTTCTACGCGACGACGCCGATCTACTACGTCAACGATCTGCCGCACATCGGGCACATCTATTCGACCGTCGTCACGGACGTTCTCACGCGCTACCACCGGCTGCTCGGCGAGAGAACGTGGTTCTTGACGGGCACCGACGAGCACGGGCAGAAGATCGAGAGGGCCGCCGCGGCACAGGGAACGGCGCCGATCGAGCTCGCCAACCGGGTCGTCGAGCGCTACCACGAGCTCTACCGGCGCTTCGGAGTCGCCAACGACGACTTCATCCGGACGACCGAGGCGCGCCACCGCCGAGGAGTCGAGGAGATCGTGCGGCGCATCGAGGCCGCCGGCGACCTCTACCTCGACCGCCACGAGGGCTGGTACTGCGCGAGCTGCGAGGCGTTCTACACGGAAAAAGAGCTTGTCAACGGGAAGTGCCCGATCCACGCAGAGCCCGCGGCGTGGCAGTCGGAGGAGAACGTCTTCTTCCGCCTCTCGAAGTACGCGGCGCCACTCCTCGAGCTTTACCGCACGCAGCCGGAGTTCGTGCGCCCGGAGACCCGCCGCGCGGAGGTGATGTCGTTCGTCGAAGCCGGCCTGAAAGACCTGTCGGTTTCGCGCACGAACATCAAGTGGGGGATCCCCTTTCCCGGGAGGCCGGGACACATCGTGTATGTCTGGCTCGATGCGCTCTCGAACTACGTGACCGCGCTCGGCTTCGGCTCGGAAGACGACCGGCTCTATCGAGAGTTCTGGGAAAACCCGGAGGGCCGGCGGGTCCACATCATCGGCAAGGACATCCTGCGATTTCACGCCGTCTACTGGCCGGCATTTCTCCTCTCGGCCGGACTGCCGGTCCCGACGACCGTCTGGGCGCACGGCTGGTGGCTGCGGGACGAGCGGAAGATGTCCAAGTCGGTCGGCAACGTCGTGCGGCCCGACGCGCTCGTCCGCGACTTCGGGCCCGACGCCCTGCGCTACTTCCTCATGCGCGAAATGGCCTTCGGCCAGGACGCGTCGTTTTCGGACCAGGCGTTTCTCGAACGCTATAACGCCGACCTCGCCAACGACCTCGGCAACACGGTGTCGCGGGTTTCGGCGCTCTGCCGCCAGGCGTTCGGCTCGTCGCCGCCGGAACCGTGCGAGGAGAACGAGATCATCGCGGCGTGGGAGCGAGCGCGCCGAGACTACCGCGCCGCCATGGACGACTTCGCGTTTCACCGCGGGCTCGAAGCGATCTGGAGGTTCCTCTCGGAGATCAACGGTTACGTCGTTTCGCGCGAGCCCTGGAAAGTCCTGAAGGAAGAGGGTCCGTCGGGGCGGCTCTCGCAGATCCTCTACGCGGCGTCGGAGGGCGTGCGGCTCGCGGCGGGTCTGCTCTGGCCATTCATGCCGTCGACGTCCCGGAAGATCTTCGCGGCTCTCGGCGCCCCACCGGAAGACCCGAAGCTCGCGGACCTCGAGTGGGGGCGGCTGCCGACCGGGGCTCCGATCGCTCCGGCGGCGGCGCTCTTTCCGAGGGTGGACACCGCGGCTTACTTCGAAGCGAAGGAGGGAAAGGCGATGCCTGACACGCCGGCGACAGCGGAATCGGACGGCCGGATCTCGATCCAGGATTTCCAGAGGGTGCAGCTCGTCACCGGCCGCGTGGTGGAGGCCGAGCGCGTCCCGAAGTCGAACAAGCTCGTGCGACTCCTGGTCGATGTTGGAACCGAGCGGCGGCAGGTGGTCGCCGGGATCGCCGGCCGGTACGAGCCGGAGGCGCTCGTGGGGAAAAACGTCGTGATCGTCGCGAACCTGAAGCCGGCGAAGCTGATGGGGGTCGAGTCCAACGGGATGGTGCTCGCGGCGACGGTCGGGGAGGCCGGGGAGCCGTCTCTCCTCGAGGTCGCGTCGGACGTGCCGCCCGGGAGCGTCGTCAAATAGAACTTCCCGTGCTCGCGGACTCGCACTGCCACCTCCAGATGGGGGAGGGCGTGCTCTCCGACGTGCTCTCTCGGGCGCGCGCCGCGGGCGTCGACCGCTTCCTCGTCCCGGGCACGACTCTCATGGACTCGGCGCAGGCGGTGGCCGTTGCCGCCGCGCACGACGGCGTCGTCGCCGCAGTCGGGGTACATCCCCACGAGGCGAAGCACTTCGATCGTAACCGAGACGGCTCCGCCCTCGAGGCGATGGCCCTGCGGCCGGAGGTCGCAGCGGTCGGGGAGGTGGGGCTCGACTTTCATTACGACCTCTCCCCGCGCGACAAACAGGTCGAGGTCCTCGAGTGGATGCTCGATCTCGCGCGGCGCCGCGGCCTGCCCGTGATCCTGCACAACCGCGAGAGCGGCCCGGAGCTCCTCGCGCTGCTGGAAAGGCTCGGACCGCGGGAGAACGCCGGCGTCCTCCACTCCTTCACGGAGACCGCGGAGTACGGGCGCCGGGTTCTCGACCTTGGCTACCACGTCTCGTTCTCCGGGATGATCACGTTCCGCGGCGCCGACAACGTCCGCGAGGCCGCGGCGGGGCTGCCGCTCGACTCGATCCTCGTCGAGACCGACTCGCCCTACCTCGCGCCGGTGCCGCACAGGGGGAAGCGCTGCGAGCCGGCCTTCGTCGTCGAGACCGCGAAGAAGCTCGCCGAGATCCACCGCGTCACCCTCGACCGCGTGGCGGAGGCGACGACGGCGAACTACGAGCGGCTTTTCTTCCGGCGCCCCGCGTGACGAGCCCGCAGCGGATCTCGCCGAAGGAATTCGAGGCGCTCGTCGAGGAAGCGCTCGGCGGCGTGCCGGAGACCTTTCGCCGCTATCTCGACAACGTCGTCGTGGTCGTCGAGGAGGAGCCGTCCGACGAAGACTACGACGAGACCGACACGCCCGACGACGAAGAGCTCTTCGGGATCTTCCGCGGAGCGCCGTACTTCGAGCGCGATCGGGTCGTCTCCAGCCTCCCGGCGCAGGTGGCGATCTTCCGGGGGCCGATCCTGCGCACTTGCACGACGCGCGGCGAGGCGGTGCGCGAGATCCGCGAGACCGTCGTCCACGAGCTCGGGCACCTGCTCGGGTTGGGGGATGAGGAGATGCCTTACTGAGCAGCCGATCGGCAGCCGCCCGAAGGGCGGCCTTTCGCCGCGCTGGAGGGGTCTGATCCCGAAGGGGTCTGACCCCGCATATCGGTCTGAGCAGCCGATCGGCAGCCGCCCGAAGGGCGGCCTCTCGCCGCGCCGGAGGGGTCTGATCCCGAAGGGGTCTGACCCCGGAGCAAAAAAAGACCGCCCCTGCGGGCGGTCTCAGGGTCTGATCCTCGAAGAGGGTCAGATCCACATTTCGCGAAGCGCGCTATCGGATTCGCACCGGCTGCTCCAGTGTGAACGCGACGGTGCGCCCGGCGTCGATCGTGAAGTCGAGGTCCCCCGTCGCTGCGGCGACTCCGGTGCCGACCGCCGCGCCGGCGGCCGCGCCCTTCAGAGTCGACTCGGTGTCCTTGCCGAGGACCTGGCCGACGATGGCTCCGACCGCGGCGCCGCCGGCGATGTACTCGACGTTCCTCTTCGTGTGCGTCTTGCCGACGCGTTCGTACGCCGACGTCTGAATCGGGACCGTGCCGGCGCGGGTCTCGAGCTCCGTCAACCGGAACCGCAGTTCCGCGGGACGCGCGAGCTTGCCCGAGTCGACGACGTGCTCGATCGTTCCGACCACCCGGCTGCCCGACGGTGCGACGACCGATCCGTCGTCGGCGAGTACGTCGTCCAGCAGCCGACCGCGAACCGTGTCACCGACCTTCGCCGTCGCGGTCGAGATCGGCTCGTCGAACGCGACCCTCAGGATGGTCCCCTCCGGGATCTCCCTCGCTGCTCGCGCCGGGGGAGGCGGAGGCGCCTGCCGTTCCTCGGAAGAGCCGGACCGTCCCTCGCGCGTCTGCCTCGACGCGGTCCGCGACTGACTCGCCGCGCGGCGCCGCGTCGCGTTGCGCTGCGAGACGATCACCGGGTCCGCCGTGACGACCGTCGTCTCCGCGGCCGGAACGAGCGCCGATGAAGTGGTCGTCGTGGTCGTCGTGGTGGTGGTGACGGCGTCCGCCGCCGGCGCGGTCGAGACCGTCGTCTCGGTCTTCTTCTGGCACGCGGCTGAACCGAGGGCGATCGCCCCCGTCAGAACCGCCAGCGTGAGAAATTCGAGCTTCCGGGTTCGCATGTTGGAGCACCTCCTTGCTCGGGGCGGTAAATCAGCAAGCCGTATGCCGGCGGCCGGGGGCTGCCCACCTTCTCCAAGCCGCCTTGATTCAGTCATTTAGGGAATTCGTCCGCGGACGAGTGTCCCCTCGAGGTGTCACCGCTTGGGGCCGCGGTGTCCCCTGTCGCGAGGATCTCGGTTCGGATGTCCGAAGTGGTCGCCTTCGCGCGGCCGGCGCCCCTCGTTCGCGCCGACCTCCTCGCCCGTGCCGACGGGCGCCATCGCCATCTCCGTCTCGAGCTCCTCCTTGGAAAGCGCCTGCTTGCGCGAGAGCTTGATCTTGCCCATCGGATCGACCGCGATGATCTTGACGGTCACCTCGTCGCCCTCCTTGACGACGTCGGTCGTCTGACGCACGCGGTACGGCGCGAGCTCGGAGATGTGAACGAGACCGTCCTGGCCGGGCAGGATCTCGACGAAGGCTCCGTATGGCTCCACCCTGCGGACCTTGCCGGTGTAGATCTTCCCGATCTCGGGCTCCTGCGTCAGGCCCTCGATGATCTGGATCGCGCGCAGCGCGGCCGCCTCATCGGAGGAGGCGATGGATACCTTTCCCGAATCCTCGACGTCGATCTTGCAGCCGGTCTGCTCGATGATCGAGCGGATCGTCTTGCCGCCCGAGCCGATCACGTCGCGGATGCGGTCTCTCGGGATCTGCATCGTGAAGATGCGCGGCGCGTACGGCGAGATGTTCGGGCGGGGCCGCTCGAGAGCGGACGCCATCTTCGACAGGATGTGGAGTCGCCCGGCGCGTGCCTGCTCGAGCGCCTGCTCGAGGACGGCGCGGGGCAGCCCCTTGATCTTGATGTCCATCTGGAGAGCGGTGATCCCCTCGGCGGAGCCCGCGACCTTGAAGTCCATGTCGCCGTAGTGGTCTTCCTGCCCGGCGATGTCGGTCAGGATCGCGAACCGATCCCCTTCGCCGACGAGTCCCATCGCGACCCCCGCGATCGGCGCCTTGATCGGAACGCCGGCGTCCATGAGAGCGAGCGTCCCTCCGCAGACGGTAGCCATCGAGGAAGAGCCGTTGGACTCGAGGATGTCGGAGACAACCCGGACGGTGTAGGGGAACGAGTCTTCGCTCGGCAGGACGGTCGACAGCGCCCGCCGGGCGAGATTGCCATGGCCGATGTCGCGGCGGGACGGACCGCGCATGAACTTCGTCTCCCCGACCGAGAAGGGCGGGAAGTTGTAGTGGAGGAGGAACGTGTGCTCGCTCTCGCCCTCGTACTCCTCGATGATCTGCGCGTCGTCGGACGTTCCGAGCGTTGCGGTCACGAGAGCCTGGGTCTCCCCGCGGGTGAAGAGCGCAGAGCCGTGCGTGCGCGGGAGGAGGCCGACCTCGCAGGCGATCGGACGGACTTCGTCGAACGCCCGGCCGTCCAGCCGCTTCTTCTCAGACAGGATGATCTCGCGCGTCAGGATCTTGACGAGGTCGTCGATCGCGCGCGCGGTCTGTCCGCGCCGCTCGCCGAGCTCCTCGGGAATCACCGCCACGGCCGCCTTCTTGAGCGCCTTGATCTCCGCGTAGGAGGCGATCTTTCCCGCCATGGTCAGGGCGGCGCGCATCGGGGCTTCCCACTGTTTCCGGACGTCCGCGAAGACTTCCTGCGAGTACGTCTCCGGTGCGAGCCAGGCCGGCTTCTGGAATCCGCCCTCTGCCTGGAGTTCCTTCTGCCCCGCGACGATCCGGCGGATCGCCTCGTGTCCGAAGAAGATCGCGTCGAGCATTCTCTGCTCTGTCACCTCGCGGGCGCCGGCCTCGACCATGACGACGGCCTCTTCGGTGCCGGCGACGATCAGGTCGATCTCGGACTTGTCGCGCTCGGCGTTCGTCGGATTCAAGAGGAACTGTCCGTCGATCGACCCGACACGGACCGCGCCGATCGGGGAGTAGAACGGCACGAGCGAGCACGTGAGCGCGATGGACGCCGCGTTCAGCGCGAGGACGTCGGGATCGTTCTGCCCGTCGGCGGACAACACGAAGACGATCACCTGGGTCTCGTGGTTGAACGCTTTGGGGAAGAGCGGACGGAGCGGGCGATCGATCAGGCGCGACGTCAGGATCTCCTTTTCGGTCGGCCGTCCCTCGCGCTTGAACCAGCCGCCGGGGATGCGGCCGGCCGCATAGGTGTTCTCGCGGTAGTCGACCGTCAGAGGGAAAAAGTCGGCGTTCTCCTTCGGCTCCTTGGCGAAGACGGCGGTGGCCAGCACGACCGTATCGCCGTAGCGGACGACCGCGGCGCCGTCGGCCTGGCGGGCGAGCTTTCCGATCTCGACTTCGAGGGAACGCGTTCCAACGGGGATCGAACTTCTGTGAATCATGATTCTTCCTTATGGTCGATGACCACCGGCGGAGCCGATCGGGCGGTTGGCTGAATTCCCGGCTGCCGCGAGATCGCGCGGCGGCCCGGCGCCGGCCGGAGGGGTCGGTTACTTGCGGATGCCGAGCCGCTCGATCAGCCGATGGTAGCGCGCCGGATTCTCCGACTTCAGGTAATCGAGTAGACGGCGGCGTCGGCTGACGAGCTTCAGGAGACCGCGGCGGGAGTGATGGTCCTTTGCGTTCGACTTGAAGTGGTCCGTCAGGTAGGTGATCCGGTTCGTCAACAGCGCAACCTGGACTTCGGGCGAGCCCGTGTCGTTGTCGTGGGTCCGATATTGCCGCAGGATGTTCGGCTTCTCGGCTCGATGCTCGGTGACGTTCACTTGTCCTCCAACTCTCTTCTCTCTACTTTTTTCTCAATCGGTCAGCCTAGCACAAAGAGCTCCGACCTGTCAGTTCTCAGCTTCGAGTCGGCGAGGCAAAGCTGAAAGCTGAGCGTGCTGAAAGCTGAGCGTGCTGAAAGCTGAGCGCTGAGACCTATTCGGCGAGCACCAACTTCGGCCGAATCAGCGCCACTCCGCGCGTTCCGATCGGCGTGACCTGCCCGAGCGCGACCATCTCGTCCGAAGGTCCGACGAGCGCCACCCAGTCACCCTCCCGCGAGGCGACGCCCCGCGCCGGGATCGACTGACCCTTGCGGATCTTCCAGGTCTCGAGCGACGCGAGACGAACGCGTTCGAAGGGGAACGGGACGCGCGCGAGCGGAATCGCGTGGGGCGCCTCGAGCCGCTCGCCGGGGTTCATCGCTTCGAATCGCTCGAGCGGGACCGCGTCTTCCACGGCGAACTGCCCGATACGGATCCGCCGGAGCGACTCCAGGTGCGCGCCGCAACCGAGCTTCTCACCGAGCTCGCTCGCGATCGAGCGGATGTAAGTGCCCGACGAGCAGGAGATCGTGAAGGGGAGGCGTCCTTCGTCGAGCTCCCCGAAGCGGAGCTCGTTGACCCGCACCTTCTTGGGGACGACCGGCACGGTCTCTCCCTTGCGGGCCATCTCGTAGAACTTTCGCCCACCGACCTTCTTGGCGGAGTACGGCGGCGGCGATTGCAGGAACTCGCCGCGGAACGCGTCCGCGGTCGCGTCGACGTCGGCGCGCCGGATCCCGAGCACGTCGCGCTCGGGACCGACCGACTCGCCCTCGCGGTCGTAGGTCGTCGTCGCGCGGCCGAGCCGGATGACGCCGTCGTACGACTTGTCCATCAAGGTGAAGAAGCCCTGAAGGCGCGCCGCTTCTCCCGCGCAGAGAAGAAGAAGTCCGGTTGCCATCGGATCGAGGGTGCCGCTGTGCCCGATGCGGGGGAGCGCGACGGCCTGCCGCACCCGTTCGACGACGTCGTGAGACGTCAGGCCGGCGGGCTTGTCGAGAAGGAAAAGAATGCCCCGGCGAAAGGGATCGGCCGGTCTCACGGTTCTTCTTCGCGCGCAGGCAGAACCTGTGAGAGAAGCTCGTCGATTCGCGCGCCGCGCTCGTAGGACCGATCCGGCTGAAAAAAGAGCTCGGGCGCGTAGCGCAGTCCGCACCGCCGTCCCACCTCCCGCCGCAGGTATCCCGCGGCGCGGGCGAGCCCTTCGGAAGCGCGGGCGAGCGCGGACTCGTCGCCGCGCGCCGTGAAGTAGACCCGGGCGGACTTCAGGTCCGTCGGCATCTCGATTTCGGTGATGGTGACGGTTTTGACGCCCGGGTCGTGCGCCTCGGTCAAGAGCAGGAGGGAGAGCTCCGCTCGGACGAGGTCGGCGACGCGCTGACTGCGGCGGGAGTCTTTCTTCATCCGGTTCCTCCGTCGCCTGTCATTCCGAGGGCCGCAGGCCCGAGGGCACCGAGCGTCATCTGCGGACGTGAGCTTGCGAACGGCCGCAGAGCGCGACAAGCGCCGTCGTCGAGACGGCGCTAATCCATGTCCTCACGAGCGTAGCGACGAAGGATCTCTCCGCGTTGAGGAAGAGATCCTTCGCTTCGCTCAGGATGACAGCTTCGCTGTCAGATCCCTCGCTTCGCTCGGAATGACATGAGGGCCTAAACATGGATGAATTCATTTTGGTAATTCAGCAATTCACCGTCGAGGTTCTCCTCGACGAATCTCAGGATCTTCTGCAGCAGCGCGTCCAGGGGCACCTGATCCGGTCCGACCGCGGCAACCGCGAGCTCCGCCCTTTCGCGCAAGTCCTGCGAACCGACTTCCGCCGCCGAGACCTCGAACTCGTTTCGAAGGCGCGTCTTCAAGCTGCGGACGATCATCCGCTTCTCCTTCAAGCCTCGGCAGCCGGGCAGATGGAGGTCGAAGACGGCGTAGGCGAGAACCATGGAGGTGAACAGTGAACAGCAGTGAACAGAGGAACGGGCCCGAATGGCTCCGGCCTGTTTACCGTTTACTGTTGACTGTTCACGCTTCCATGACCCCGGCGATCTTCTCGACCTGATACGCCTCGATCACATCGCCGACCTTCACGTCCTGATAGCGCTCGAGCCCGATGCCGCACTCGAACCCCTGCTTGACTTCCGAGACGTCGTCCTTGAAGCGGCGGAGCGAAGCGATCTTGCCTTCGTAGATCACGCGGTTGTCGCGGAGCAGCCGCACCGGCGAGTTGCGTCCGATCGAGCCCTCCGTCACGTAGCAGCCGGCGACGACGCCGAACTTCGGCACCCGGAAGGTGTCCCGCACCTCGGCCCGCCCGCGCGCGACTTCCTTCAACGTCGGATCGAGCAGACCCTCCATCGCCTTCCGGATCTCGTCGGTGACGTTGTAGATGACGGTATGGAGGCGGATCTCGACGCCGCTCTTTTCCGCTTCGGTCTCGGCCTTCTTCTCGGGCCGCACGTTGAAGCCGACGATGATCGCGCCGGACGCCGACGCGAGGAGCACGTCGTTGATGTTGACGGCGCCAACCCCGACGTGGAGGAGGGTGACCTTGACCTTCTCGTTCGAAAGGTTCTTCAACGCCTGCGAGAGCACTTCCGCGGATCCCGCGACGTCGGCCTTGACGATGAGCGGAAGGTCCTTGATCCGCCCTTCCTGGATCTTGTTGAAGAGTTGATCGAGTGAGAGCTTCTGGCTGGCGGCCATCGCCCTCTCCCTCTCGCGCAGCTGGCGGAATGCAGCGACGGAGCGCGCCTTGGTCTCGTCCTCGACCACCTGGAATGCGTCGCCCGCCTGCGGCAGGTCCTCGAAACCGGTCACCTCGACCGGTGTGGCGGGACCGGCTTCCGTCAATCGCGCTCCGCGGTCATCCGTCATCGAGCGGACCCTTCCGAACACCGATCCGGCGAAAAAGGCGTCGCCGACCTTGAGCGTTCCGGACTGAACGAGGACGGTCGCCACGTTCCCGCGGCCCGCCTCGCGCCGCGCCTCGAGCACGACGCCGCGGGACTCCTCCGCGATGGGGGCCGAGAGCTCCTGCATGTCCGCGACGATCAGGAGGAGCTCGAGCAGCTGATCGATTCCCTGCTTCTTGAGCGCGGAGATCTCGGCCGACGGTACGTCGCCGCCCCACGACTCGAGGAGCACGCCCTGGTCGGCGAGCTCCTTGCGAACGCGATCGGCGTTCGCGTTCGGCTTGTCGACCTTGTTGATCGCCACGACGATGGGGACCTTGGCAGCGCGGGCGTGATCGATCGCCTCGATCGTCTGGGGCATCACCCCGTCGTCGGCGGCGACGACCAGCACGACGATGTCGGTCGCCTTCGCGCCTCGCGCTCGCATCGAGGTGAACGCCTCGTGGCCCGGCGTGTCGAGGAAGACGATCGGCCGGCCGTGGACCTCCGCCCTGTAGGCGCCGATGTGCTGGGTGATCCCGCCGGCCTCGCCCTCCGCGACCTTGGTCTGGCGGATCGCGTCGAGAAGCGACGTCTTCCCGTGGTCGACGTGGCCCATCACGGTGACGACGGGCGCGCGGGGAGCGCGGGCGACGGGCGCCGCGGCTTCTTGCGCCGGAACGCTTTCTTGTCCGCTTCGCGCGAGCTCGAGCTCTTCCTCGAAAGATACGACGGCCGCTTCGACGCCGACCTCCTTCGCGATCTGGATCGCCGTCGGAGCGTCGAGGGTCTGGTTGACGGTTGCGAGGATGCCGCGCGACATCAGAAGGCGCTGGATGTCCTTCGCAAGGACGCCGAGCTTCTCTGACAGCTCTTTGACCGTGACTCCTTCGGAGAGGAAGATCGGTCCCGTCGGCATCGGCTTCTTGAACTCGAGCAGCTTGCCCGAGTCGTGCGCGCGCGTGGACTTCGCCGCGCGGCGCATCGCGGACTTGGAGACCGGCTTCGGCTCGAAAGCGGCATCCGCCTCGGCTCCCTCCGCCCCCTCGCCCTTCTCGATCAGCGGAAGAGAGATGTCCGAGTACGTGTCCTCTTCGTAGGCGCCCACGAACTCGCGAAGATCGACCTCGTCGGCGACCGTGATCTTCGGTTTCGCGCCCCGCTTCGCCGCGGGCTTCTTCGTGTCCTTCTCGTCTTCCTTCTTTCGCTTCGCCGGCCCGCGCTCTCCGGTCACCGGCGGGGGCGCGGCGGCGCGCCCGGGCCCCATCGGCCGGCCGAGCGGGCCGGGCCGGCCGGCCGGACCGCCGGGGCGCGTCGGCGTTCCCGCCGGACGCATTCCGGGGCCGCCCGGCGTCGGGCGATAGATGGACGGTGCGGGGCGGCCCGGTGAACCGGACGCGGGACCCATCGGACGCGAGATCCCGGCGGCGGGACCCATCGGGCGTGCGGGCCCGGTCGGTCGCGGCGCTCCCGGCGCTCCCGGACGCGCCATTCCCGCCGGCGCCATCGGCCGTCCCGCCGGGGGACGGGGCGGCGGGAGAACGATCTTGCGCGGGAGAGGGGGCTTCGGTGGAGCGACGGGCTCGGGTTCCGGCTCCGCCGTGACGACCGCCGTGCGCGCCGGCTCGGCGGGCTTCGCCTTGGGCTCCGCGGCGGCCGCGGCGACCGGGGCGGGAGCCGGGCGCGCCGGGGGAGAGACGGCCTCCGGCTCCGGCTCGGACGGCGCGGGAGCGGCAGGCGCCGCGGTCTTCTCGATGATCTTGATGCGCGAGAGCGCGCTCTTCTGCGGCCGGAACGCCTTCGACTCCGTGTCGCGGACGATCAACTGCTTGGGAGCGTGCGTCTTTCCCTGAAGGATCGCGAGCACCGTCGAATCATCGAGCGCCGCCTGCGGGGACTTCACGTCGACGCCGATCGACTGGAGCAGGAAGAGGACTTCCTTGCTCCCGATCCCCATCTGCGCCGCCAGCTCTTCGACCCGGATCTTTCCCACCTGCATCTACTCCTGAACGATCGTCTCTTCTGCCGGCTGGGACGATTCGCCCTCTTCCTCGCCGGCGACCTCGGTTACTTCTTCCGCCTCGATTTCGCCCTCGTCTTCCGCGGAGACTTCGCCTTCCTCCTCGGCTTCCTCTTCGACGGGCCGCGGATTCCGGATTTCCTCTTCCGCCGCGTGCGCCGCGTCGAGGATCTTCTCGGCCGTCGCCTCCCCGATTCCCGGGATCTCGGCGAGCTCGGCGGCGCTCTTCTCGAGCAGGTCGGACAGGCTGGCGACGCCGGCCCCCGCGAGCCTCTCGGCCATCTTCTCGGTCACACCGGGGATCTCGGCGACCGCGGTCTGCTTGAGGCGCGACGCCTGCAGCATCCGGGTCAGCGCCTCGGCGACCTCGCCCTTCACCTCGGACTCGCCCTTGATCTCGATCTTCAGGCCGATCAGCGCCGAGGCGAGGCGCACGTTCTGCCCCTTCTTCCCGATCGCGAGCGAAAGCTGGTCGTCCTCGACGACGCAGTCGAGGCTCATCGCGCCGTCGTCGTGATGGATGGGGGAGACCCGCGTGATCTTCGCCGGTGCCAGGGCGTTCTGCGCGAACGTGATGAGGTCGTCGGAGTAGAGGATCACGTCGATCTTCTCGCCGTGAAGCTCGCGCATGATCGACTGCACGCGGCTTCCCCTCATCCCGACGCACGCTCCCACCGGATCGACGTCCCGCTCGCGGGAGCGCACGGCGACCTTCGCGCGCTCGCCCGGCTGGCGAACGGCGCCCTTGATGACGACCGTTCCGTCGTAGATCTCGGGCACTTCCATCTCGAAGAGGCGGATCAGGAGCCTCGGATCGGTCCGCGAGAGCACGAGCTGCGGTCCCTTTGGATTCTTGTGAACGTCGTAGAGGATCGAGCGGATGCGCTCCCCCTGCCCGTAGCGCTCCGCGCGCGACTGCTGGTCGCGCGGGATGATCGCCTCGGTCTTGCCGAGGTCGACGATCATGTCGCCCCGCTCGAACCGCTTGACGGTGCCGCTCGTGAGCTCACCGACCTTGGGGAAATACTCGTTGTAAATGTTGTCGCGCTCCGCCTCGCGGACCTTCTGATACAGGACCTGCTTGGCGGTCTGTGCCGCGATGCGGCCGAGCCCCATCGTCTCGCGATAGACGCGGATCTCGTCGCCGAGTCGGACCTCGTCGACTTCCGCCGCCGCTTCGCCCTCCGCGCCGGGTCGCAGCACGCGCACCTCGCCGCGGGTTCCGTGCTTCTTGACCAGCGCCTCCGCCTCGTCGAGCAGCATCTCCGGCGGCGGCTCCTCGGAGACCGTGTCGAGCTCTGCGACGACGGTGCGCGGTGAGTAGACCGTCATCTCGCCGGACTGCCGGTCGATCAGGGTCACCATCGCTTTGTCGTGGTAGAACTTTCTCGCAGCCGAGGACATGGCTTCCTCGAGCGCGCCGAACATCTTCTCGGCGTCGATGTCTTTCTCCCGCGAGACCTGTCGGATCACCGACGGATCGATGTTCATCGGACTCTATCTACTCCTCATGGCTCCGCTACCCGTGGCGCTCCGGCCACTCGAATTCCAAACGCGCCAGCCGAATATCGCCGAAACGGACATTATAGGTTTTGCGATTCTCCTCATCAACGACACGAAGCACGTCGCCCTCCACGCTCTCGAGCGTTCCCCGCAGGTTACGGCTGCCGGGAGCGTCGCGGGAAGGGTCCGACGATTCCGGGACCACGGGTGAATCCGTCTTGACCCGCACCCGCCGGCCGACGAATCTCTGTGCGTCGTCGACGGTGTAGAGCTTCCGGTCGAGTCCGGCCGAAGAGACCTCGAGCGCGTACGCGTGGGAGATCTCGTCGGCCGCGTCGAGCACGGGCGACACCTCCCGCGACACCGCCTCGCACTGCTCGATCGTGACGGGGCTTCCGTTCTCTCTCTCCAGGACGATTCGGAGAACGGAGGAGCGCCCCACCCCGGAGCGCTCGATCGCGAGCAGACGGCACCCCTTCTCGCGGGCGATCGCGGCGATCTCCTCGGTCGTTTCGGCTCGGAGCGGCTTCATTCATCAACTCGTCTCGGACAAAAAGACCCCTTCTTCGGGAACAAAAAAGCGGGCCTGCGCCCGCCTCCGTTTCATCGAGAGCCGCCCCTGTTTATCAGGAACGGGTTCAAGGTTCAAGGTTCAAGGGCCAAAGGGAGGGGCCCGGGGCCGGCATGGATGGGCGGAAAGGGAGAATCCGAAGGGAAAACGGGGTGTTACGGGATTCGGGCCACTCGCCCACAAGCGACACAGCGTGTTCGAAATCGTCGAAAGGGGCCAGAAACCGTTTCCGCTCGAGAGAGCGGTTCTGATTTCGATCATCGCCCACCTTCTCTTCTTCATCGCCATCATCCTGAATCCGCCTCACGGCTCGCCGTCGAACCCGGAGCGCGGGCTTCTGGGCTCACTGATCCCGAAGCCGTCGGGGAAGGACAGGATTCCGATCGTCTTCCGCTCCGCGCCCGGTCCCGCGCGCGAAAATCCTCGCCGCTCCGATTTCTCCGATGCGGATCGACGCGCGGGCGGAGGAGACCGCTCGCGCCCGAAGTCTTCGGCTCCCTTTTTCGAAGCCCGACAGGGGATCGAAGGTCTCGAGCCCGGCCGTCGCGGCCGGCAGGCTCCCTCGCAGGCGGAGCTGCGCGGCCTGCCGGAGCCGCGCCGCGGCGAGCCGGCGGCGACGGATGCCCAAAGGCGGGCCTCCGGGATCTTCGGTCCGAGCGGGGAGGGTTCGAAATCCCCCGTCGCGGCGGGCGGGGAGCCACGGTCCGGAGCGACGGAAGGTCAGCTCACGAGCCTCGAACAGGCAATCCGCCAGGCGGCGAGGGAGTCGGCGGCCGAGGGCGGCCAGGGGGGAGGAGGCTTCCCCAATCCCGAGGGAGGTTTCGTCGACTCGGGTCCGCTCTCCTTCGACACGACCTGGTACGACTGGGGCCCCTACGCCGAGGAGATGGTGCGGCGGATCAAGCTCCACTGGGACATCCCGGAGCTCGCCCGGCTGGGGTGGAAGGGGAAGCTCACGATCCGCTTCTTCATCCTCGCCGACGGGCACGTCGCCGACGCGAAGATCATTCGCGGGTCCGGGATTCCGCCTTTCGATTTCGCGGCGCTCCAGGCGATCCTGAGGTCGTCGCCGTTCCGGCCGCTGCCCTCCGACCTCGGGTCCTCCCGCGAAGGCGTGACCGTAACCTTTTTCTACAATCTCCGTCCCGAGAGGGAGGGCCGGCCGGAGGGCACGAAATGAACGACCCGGTGGAGATCCGGACGGCCCTGGAGAACGCGCGGACGATCGCCGTGGTGGGCTGCTCGCCCAATCCCGAGCGGCCGTCGCACGCGATTGCGCGATACTTGATCGAACAGGGGTATCGGGTCGTCCCGGTGAACCCGGGGCATCGAATGATCCTCGGGCAGACGTGCTACCGGTCCCTGACGGAGATCCCTCGGGAGGTCGAAATCGACATCGTGGACGTCTTTCGGCGGTCCGACGCGGTCGAGGCCGTCGCGGATGCGGCGATCGCGCGAGGCGTCGGATTCTTCTTCATGCAGCAGAGCGTCGTCGACGGAGAATCCGCCCGGCGGCTGGAGGCCGCGGGCATCCCGGTGGCGATGGATCGGTGCATCCTGGTCGAGCACGCGAGCCGAGGGCTCTCTCCGCGGAATTTCGAGGCGCGAGTCGAACGTTAAGTCCTTGGCCGGCAGTCTTCGAGCCCCGAAGGGATCGACGTCGGGCCGGCCTTTGAACCTTGAACCTTGAAGCTTGAAACAATGAAGCGCAACAGTCCCGTTCCAAGGAAGCGGGTATAGGAGCAGAAGAGAACCATGGAGAAGTCCACCAAGAGAGCCCTTTCGTTTTCGGTCCTGATCGCCGCGGCCGTCATTTTCGGCATGGTGGTCGCGAGCTCGGTCAACGTCACTCCCCGGTCTGAGGCGCAGCGCGAGGCGCCTGCTCGGGCCCGTTCGGGCTCGATGCTGATCCCGTCCTTCGCCGACATCGCAGATGAAACCATGTCGTCGGTCGTCTCGATCACCTCGACGGAGATCGTCAAGGGATCGTCGCGCCGGTTCACCAGCCCGTTCGGCGGTGGGCAGGGGCAGGGCAACGGCGATCCGTTCGAGTTCTTCTTCGGACCCCAGCAGCGCCGCCAGAACCCGAACGACGACGAAGAGCACAAGGAGCAACAGGGCGGCACCGGTTTCGTGATTTCGGACGACGGGTACGTCGTGACGAACTACCACGTCGTCGAGAACGCCGACAAAGTCGAGGTCCGGCTTTCCAACCGCGACCGGCTGACCGCGCGGATCGTCGGGCGCGACCCCGCGACCGACCTCGCCCTTCTCAAGATCGACACCCGCCAGCACCTGAACCCCCTGCCGCTCGGCGACTCCGACCGGCTACGGGTCGGTGAGTGGGTGATGGCGATCGGCGACCCTCTGAACTTCGACAAGACCGTCACGGTCGGCGTCGTTTCCGCCAAGGGCCGCTACGGGCTGACCGCGGACCAGGCGACCCGCTCCTTTGAGAACTTCATCCAGACGGACGCCGCGATCAACTTCGGAAACTCGGGCGGCCCGCTGATCAACGTCAACGGCGAGGTCATCGGCATCAACACGGCCATGTTCCGGCCGGCGCAGAACATCGGTTTCGCCGTGCCGGTCAACACGTTGAAGAACGTCCTCCCGCAGCTCCGCGAGAAGGGGAAGGTCATCCGCGGATTCCTGGGGATCAACATCGAGAACATCGACAGCGACAAGGCCTCGGCCTTCAAGCTGAAGACGCAGGACGGCGCGTTCGTGCAGTCGGTCGAGCCCGGAAAGCCGGCGGATCGCGCCGGAGTGAAGCCGGGCGACACGATCGTCCGCGTCGACGACGTGCCGGTCAAGGACACCCGCGACCTCATCGGCTACGTCTCGGGCAAGGCGCCGGGCAGCAAGGTGCGTCTCGCCGTCGTCCGTGACGGCCGCGAGATGAGCCTGACGGCGACTCTCGCCGAGCGCGACATCGCGAGCTCGAGCGATCAGGAGGACACCGGGAAGACGTCGTCCGAAGATTCGCGGGAGCGCATCGGGGTCTCGGTGACCGAGCTGACGCCGCAGGTGCGGCAGATGCAGGGAGTCCGGACCAACGTCAACGGGCTCCTGGTGGTTCACGTGAAGGAGGTCTCTCCGGCCGCCGACGCGGGAATCCGGGAAGGCGACGTCATCACCGAGGTGAACGGTCGGCGGATCACGGCGACGGACGAGTTCGGAAAGATCGTGTCGGGCGCCCGCAAGGGGGACTACTTGAAGCTCTACATCCTGCGCCCCGCGCGGTCCGGCGCGTCCGTTTCGTTCTTCGCCCTGGTGAAGATCGAGCAGTAAGCAAACACGCTTCGAGAGGCACTTTCGCTCGCCCGCCACCCTGGCGGGCGAGTTTCTTTTTGGGAGCTTTTAGAACTCGGCAGAAGTTGACCTCTCCTGGGAACAGAAGCGCCCTTTAGGGCATTTACATCCTCGAGATGGCTCAGAAGATCCTCGTCGTAGACGACGATGCCGGGATCCGCGACACGCTGCGGATGATCCTCGAGTACGAGGGTTACGAGGTCGCGACCTCCCCCGACGGAAAGACCGCGCTCGCCGACCTCGAAGCGACGCCGATCGACGCGGTCCTCCTCGACATCAAGATGCCCGGTATGGACGGGCTCGAGGTCCTGGACAAGGTCGTGGCCCGCGAGGGGGCCCCTCCCGTGCTGATGATCTCGGGACACGGGGACATCGCGACGGCGATCGAGTCGACGCGCCGGGGGGCGGTCGACTTTCTCGAGAAGCCGCCGCAGCGGGAGCGAATTCTCGTTTCCTTGAAGAACGCGCTCGCGCGCAACCAACTGCGCGCGGAGAACGAGCGGCTGCGCGTCGCCCTCGAAGAGGAGTCGGTGCTCGTCGGCAAGAGCCCGCCGATGCAGCGGCTCCGGCAGGAGATCGTCCGCGCGGCGCCGACCGGCGCGACGGTCCTCATCATGGGGGAGAGCGGAACCGGCAAGGAGCTCGTCGGACGGGAGATCCATACCGCCTCGCGGGTCGCGGGCGGACCGTTCATCCAGGTCAACTGCGCCGCGATCCCGGAGGAGTTGATCGAGTCCGAGCTCTTCGGTCACGAGAAGGGTTCCTTCACCGGCGCGGTCCGCCGCCAGACCGGGAAGTTCGTCGAGGCGGACGGCGGAACGATCTTCTTGGACGAAGTCGGCGACATGTCGGCGCGGACCCAGGCGAAGGTGCTCCGGGTCCTGGAGGCGGGAGAGGTCGAGCCGGTCGGCGCCCCGCGCGTCCGCCAGGTGAACGTTCGGGTGATCGCCGCGACCAACCGCGACCTGTCCGAAGCGATCCGCGAGGGACGCTTCCGGGAGGACCTCTTCTTCCGTCTGAACGTCGTTCCGATCCGGACACCGCCGCTCCGCGAGCGCGCCGAAGACATCCCGGATCTCGTCGAGCACTTCACGCGTCGGTTCGTCGAGCGCGACCATCGCCGGCCCCGCCGGTTCGCGCCCTCGGCCCTCGCGCTCTTGAAGGCGCGCTCCTGGCCGGGAAACGTGCGGGAGCTGAAGAACCTGGTCGAACGCGTGCTCATTATGACCGACGCCGACCCGATCGAGGCGAAGGACCTGCCCCCGGAAGCCCGGGTGTCGCCGTCGGAGATCTCCGAGCGCGGGCTCACGATGACGACGCTCTCCGAGTTCAAGGAGTTCGCGGAGCGGCAGTTCCTGATGGCAAAGCTTCGGGAGAACGGCTGGAACATCAGCCGCACCGCGGAAGTGATCCAGACGCCGCGCTCGAACCTCTACAAGAAGATCGACCACCACAAGATCTCGAGAGATCAGCAGTAGCTGATAGCTTCTCGTCGATGACCGTCGACGACTTCATCGAAGCCGGAGCGCTCCTGACCGGTCACTTCCGCCTCTCTTCGGGTCTCCACAGCGACCGCTACCTCCAGTGCGCGCGCCTCCTCATGTGGCCCGATCGCGCGGAGAAGGCGGGCCGCGCGCTCGCCGGCCAGCTCGCGGAATTCGCGCCGGACGCAATCGCGTCGCCCGCGCTCGGCGGAGTCATCATCGGTCACGAGGTCGCCCGGGCCCTCGGCGTCCGCGCGGTCTTCGCCGAGCGAAAGGACGGCGCGTTCGCGTTGAGACGAGGGTTCACGATCGAGCCGCAGGAGCGCATCGCCGTGGTCGAAGACGTGCTCACGACGGGCGGCTCGACCCGCGAGGTCTGCGAGACCGTCGCGGCCGCCGGCGGCCGGGTGGTCGCCGTAGGATCCCTCGTGGACCGCGGAGCTGCGACAGAGGCGTTCTCCGTGCCCGCGCGCTCGGTGCTTTCACTGCCGATCCCCGCCTGGCTCCCTGAGGACTGCCCCCTGTGCGCGAAGGGCGTCGCGATGGACACTCCCGGCAGCCGGCATCGCGGATAAGATTCCCGATCAATGGACGTCCGGCGCGTCTGCGTCTACTCCGGCACGAGTTCCACCACGAAGGATCCGGCCATCGAGCGCGAGATCCGGACGTTCGGGCGCGAGATCGCCAAACGCGGCATCGATCTGGTGTACGGCGGGTCGTCGCTCGGGCTCACGGGCGCGCTCGCCGACGAGGTTCTCGCGGCCGGCGGGAAGGTGATCGGGGTCATCCCGCGCGCGCTCCTCGGCCGCGAGGCCGCCCACAGGGGTCTGACGGAGCTGAAGGTGGTCGAGACGATGCACGAGCGCGAGCAGCTGCTCTCCGACCTCGCGGACGCCTTCGTCGCCTTTCCGGGAGGGTTCGGGACGCTCGAAGAAGCCATCGAGATGATCACGTGGAAGCAGCTCGGCATCCACGGAAAGCCGGTCGTGTTCGCGAACATCGGCGGGTACTTCGATCCGCTCCTCCAGCAGTTCGAGAACGCGATCCGGTACGGGTACGCTCGGCCGGAGCACCGCATCCTCTACGGCATCGCCGAGAACACCCGGGCGATCCTGACGTTCCTCGAGGGCGCCCCGGTCCTGTCGAGGAAGCCGGGGGATTGGGCCTGACGGAGACGTAAGACGGAAAACGTAAAACGGAAAACGCGAGCGGTCAGCGCTTCGGTTCCTCGTTTCCCGTTTCCCGTTTCCCGTTTCCCGTTTCCCGGAGCTTCAGTTCCTCGAGGAGCGTCCTGTTGATCGCGACCAGATCGGCAAGTAACGCGATCAGGAACGTCTGCGCTCCGACGACGATCAGGACCGCGGCGAGGATCAGCGACTGGACGTGCCCGCCCGGGTTCTTTCCGAGAAAGTAGTACACGAGGAAGCGGATCCCGATCGCGAGCCCGGCGAAGAGGAAGATCACCGCTGCGGCGGAGAAGATCTTCAGCGGTTTGTAGAGGGCGGTGATCCGCAGGACGTTCGCGCCCTGCACGAGCACGTACTTGCCGGCAGACGTAAAGAGGCGGGAAGGCCGCGTCGGCGGGTGCGCGCGCACGGGCACCGACGCGACGCGGAGGTCCTTCCACCCGGCCTGGATGAGCGTCTCGAGCGAGTACGTCATCCGCGAGAAGACGTTCATGCGCCGCGCCGCTTCGCGCGAAAGGGCGCGGAAACCGGACGCGGCGTCGGCGACCTGGAGTCCCGATGCCTGCCGGACGACCCAGCTGCCCAACCTCTGGAGGAAACGCTTGCCCGGCGAGAAGTGCGCGAGGGTGCCCGGGCCGCGGTCACCCACCACGAGGTCCGCCGTGCCCGCGAGGATCGGAGCGACGAGAGCGGGGATGTCCGCCGCGTCGTACTGCAGGTCCGCGTCGAAGTTCACTATGACGTCGGCTCCCATCGCGAGCGCTTCCTCCAGGCCGGCGGAGAAGGCCGCCGCGAGCCCCCGGTGAGCGGGCAGGCGCACGACGCGGTCGGCTCCGCTCTGGCGGGCGACGTCTGCGGTCGAGTCCGTCGAGCCGTCGTCGATGACGAGGACGGCGACGTCCGTGAAGCCCGGGACCTGCCGCGTAATCGAGTCGAGCGCACGCGGGAGCATTGCTTCCTCGTTGAACGCGGGGATCTGGATGACGAGTTTCATGAGACCGAGCTCTCGGCTGTCAGCGGTCAGCTCTCAGCTCCGGGGGCCCGGCTGACAGCTGATGGCTGATGGCTGATAGCTCTCATCATGACCACGGCGAGGGCAATCAAACCTACAACGGATATCAGAAGCTCCACGCCCGGTATCGCGAATCTCCCTTCGACCCGGTGCCGGCCGGCCGGCAGCTCGAGCCCGAGAAAGAGGCCGTTCGCCTCGAAGCCGTCGGCGCGCGCGCCGTCGAGAGAAAGGCGCCAGTAGGGCGGGAAACGCTTCTGCGAGGAGACGAGGAGAGCCGGAAGAGGCGTTTCGGTCTCGAGCTCGAAACGCTCCGGGTCCAGTCGGACGACGCGGACCATCCCTCCCGAGCCGCGCGAGGGCTCGCCGGGCGACAACCGTTGCGAGACGTCGGGCGCGGTGAAGACTACCGTCGCGAGAGTCTGGCGGTCCGCGTTGCGAACGTCCTCGAGTCCGCCCGTCAGCGCGCGCGAGACGAGCCAGAACCTGGGGAACGCGCTCGGCCGCGCGAACAGGGTCAAGTCCGGCCCGTCGTAGATCCGCGGGAAGCGCGAGGGGTCCGGCGGCGGACGGACCGTGCGCGGATCGATCCTTCCCATCGTTGCCGCGTCCCGCGCCTCGACGTCGCGGCCGGACGGCGAGGTCGCTCCGGGCGGCGCGGCGAGCGTGCGGACGTTCAGGAGGTCGAGCACCGGCGAGGCCGGATCGAAAGACCGCGGGTGCAGGAGGACGTACGACCCGTAGCGGCCGTACGAGTTTGGATCCGCGGCGGAGAGGAGACGGCGGTAGGCGATCTCGTGGAGGAGGTGGCCGCGCACGTCCTCCAGTCCGAAGACCTCGGACACGTTCGGGACGAGCGTCCACCCCGCCGCGGCAAACCGCCCGGGGTCTCTCCTCGCGAGCTCCTCGAGGCGCGCGATACCGGGCGTCTCGCGAAACACGGCATCCGCCGGTCGCGCGATCGAGTGGAAGTCGAGCGCCAGAAAGGCGAGCGGGGTCGCGATCAGGAAGGGCGCGACCTCGAGCGCCCGCTGCCGAACGAAGCTCTCTTGGGCGAGCCGCTCGAGGGTGTCCATCCCGCACGCGGCCAGCACGCCGAGCGCGAGGACGATCAGGATCTTCGACCGCGCGAAGAGGGTGATGTCGAGAAAAGGGAGGGATCCCACGGCGCGCAAGACCCATCCGCCGGCATACAGCGGGATCGCGACCACGGCCGCGAGCGTCACCGCCCACGCGACGAGAGTGCGCCGCCGTTTCGAGAAGAGTCCGACCGCCGCGAGGAGAGACGCGGCGACGCCGATGCCGACGGCGGTCTCGACGTAGTTGTCACCGGGGATCCAACCGACGCCGCGATAGTCCGCGCGGCGGGGAGTGCCCTGGTACTCCGGGAACGGGTAGAGACGGATGTGGCGGAGCGGCAGCGGGAAGTCGGTCCCCATGCCGCGGCGCGCCTCCCGGAATCCGGACGCTTGCACGAAACGCGACGAGGCGAGGATCGACGGCGTCAGGATCGCGACACCGATCGCGGCGGCCGAAGCGAGCGTTGTCACAGCACGCCGACCGTTTGCCCGATCGGCGACGGCGCGGAAAAGGAAGTAGAGACCGGCCGCGAACCCGCCGTAGAGGATCCAGTGCGGAAAGCCTCCCGCGAGGCAGACGAGAAGAGCGGCCGCCGCGAAGAAGAGCGCGCGAGGGCGGCGTTCGTCCTCGAACGCCCGATCGACGGCGGCGAGCAGGAGCGGGTACGTGACCGACACGGAGGTCTGCATCCACAGTCCCCAGACCGTCTGACCGGTCGAGAAGGCCCAGGTCGCGGCGCCGGCGGCCGACGCGAGATCGGAGAACTTCCGCCCGCGCAGGAAGAAGTACGCCGCGAGATATGCGAAGTTGAACTTGAGGAAGAGGATTCCAGTCTCGATCCACGCCTCCGGAAGGAGAAGCGACGGAAGCGCGACGAACGGCGAGAGAAAACCCTGCGCGAGATGGAAGGGTCCGATCGCTCCCGACGAGATCCACGGGTTCCAGAAGAAGCCGCGGGGGAAGTCGCGATACCGCACGAGCGTCGTCTGACCCGAGGCGGCGGGATCGGCGAGGAGGGGGTTTTCGGCCTGGAGCAGGCCCTGCTCCGTTCCCCGCCACGGGTGATGGGCGCGGACGAACTCGTGAGAGGTCAGAACGCGGCCGCGAAGCAGCAGCGGCGCGAAGAGGATGAGGTCGAAAACGAGGAGGGTCGCGACGCCGAAGCGTCTGGTCTTTGCGGCGTTCAGCGTGACGGCGGAGAGACTATCGCTTCTTCGCGATGACCACCCGGAAGTACGACTCGATCCAACCGCGGTCGAGCAGATGGTCCTCGAGCGCGATCAGGCGCGACAGGGCTCCGGTGGAATCCTGCCGCAGCCGCTCCATGTCGAGGCACGGAAAAACGAACCACAGGATGTTGCCGCCGTACGGCCGCTCCTCGACGATCTCGAAGAGTCGCGCCGCCGCCGGCCGGATCGCGCTCGATCGGACGGACTCAGAGGGGTCATCGAGCGGCAGCGGGATCATCAGGCTCGGCCGGTTCTTCAGGTCCTCGGGGAGTGAGTCGAATGCGCTCCTCGCGAAGCCCCACTCGTCGTCGAACCACTCCGAGCGCGACGGTCCCATGTACTCGTCGAGGTAGACCAGCCCGCCCGATTTCAGCGACTGGCGAACCTCGGTCAGGACCCGCTCGATCTGCCGCACGTGGTGGAGCGATCCGTGGAAGAACACGATGTCGTACCGGTCGCGTGGGAGCTTCAGGGCGTTGATGTCCGCGACGCGGTACTCCAGTCTCTCCGAGAGGTGCGCCTCCTCGGCGCCGAACCGGGCCTGCTCCAGGGACTCTTCGGAGAAGTCGATGCCCTCCATCGCCTCGCAGATCCCTTTGGCGAGCACGTCCCGCTCCAGCAACCCCGACCCGCAGCCCACCGACAGCCCGCGCCCGAACGGCTGCTCTCCATACGTCGCGGCGAACCACTCCATGGGCCAGCGGTTCGGGTCGCCGGTGACCCGACGGTTGATCGCGCGCCGGACGAGCGGCTGCGCGCCCCAGTAGTGGTCTTCGGCTTCGCGCGCCGTCTCGGCGTCCCAGAATCGCCGGGCGGCGGCCGTCTCGGCGCGCTCTTCGCGCAGCGAGGTCCAGCGTCGTGCCAGACTCGATAGCGACGCTCGGAAAGACGATGCCATTCGAAGTGGTGTCATCAATATAGCAGGCCGCGGGGACAGATCCCGAAGTCCAGAGCCAGCCGCGGGGACAGATCCCGCAGGGGTCTGCACCCGCCACAGTCCAGAGCACTCGCCGCAGTCCACGGCGACTGCGTTGCACGCCGCCGCGGGGTCTGCTACATTGCGCAGCTCTCCGAATCGGCTGACTCGGAGCCGCTCTTTTTCAATCAGGGACGAAGGCCGGGATGAAAACGCCCCCGCGGGCTTCCGGTCCGTAGCCCCCCGACGGCGGTTCGCCGGCGGGACGACGCAGGCTCGTAGCTCAGGGGGAGAGCACTACCTTGACACGGTAGGGGTCAGCGGTTCAAATCCGCTCGAGCCTACCAATTCTTCGAAAGCGGAGGCGCTTAGCTCAGCTGGGAGAGCGCTACCTTCACACGGTAGAGGTCAACGGTTCGATCCCGTTAGCGCCTACCAGAAGAAAAAACGACGCGGGGTGACCCGCGTTTTTCGATTTTTACGGGACGGATTCTTCGGAATCGAGAGAACATGGAAGCACTGGCGGAAAAAGTCGCGATCCGGTTGCCCGACGGGACGACGCTCGAAGTTCCGAAGGGCACGACCGTGCGAGAAGTCGCCGAGCGCATCGGGCCGCGCCTCGCGAAGGACGCCGTTGCCGGCAAGCTCGACGGCCGGGTCGTCGACCTCGTGACGCCGCTCGACTCCGGCGCCTCGCTCGAGATCATCACCTGGCGGTCGCCGGACGTCGTTCCGATCTATCGCCACTCGACGGCTCATCTCACGGCCCAGGCGGTGAAGAGGCTCTTCCCCGACGTGCAGATCGGCATCGGCCCGCCCATCGAGAACGGCTACTACTACGACTTCCTGCCGCAGCGTCCCTTCACGCCGGACGACCTCGAGAAGATCGAGGCGGAGATGCGCCGCATCATCGGGGAGAACCTCGAGATCTCCCGCCTCGAGATGCCGGTCTCGGAAGCCATCTCGATCTTCGAGGGCCAGAACGATCCCCTGAAGGTGCAGATCGCGCGGGAGCTTCCCGACGATCGCGTCTCATGCTACCGGCAGGGGGAGTTCATCGACCTCTGCCGCGGGCCGCACGTCGCCTCGACCGGCCGCCTCGGGGTCTTCAAGCTGACGCACACCGCCGGCGCCTACTGGAAGGGCGACGAGAAGAACCCGATGCTCCAGCGCATCTACGGGGCGTCGTTCCTGACGCAGAAGGAGCTCGACCTGCACCTGAAGCGGCTCGAGGAAGCGAAGGCGCGAGACCATCGCAAGCTCGCCCGCGAGCTCGAGCTCGTCACATTCCACCCGCTCGCGCCGGCGTCGCCGTTCTTCCTTCCGAAGGGGGCGCTCGTCTACAACGCACTTCTCGACTACCTGCGCGGGGAATACCGCCGGCGCGGCTACGACGAGGTCATCACACCGCAGATCTACGACGCCGAGCTCTATCGGATCTCCGGCCACTACGAGAACTACAAAGACAACATGTACTTCACGGTGATCGAGGACCGGGAGTTCGGCGTGAAGCCCATGAACTGCCCGGGCCACCATCTCCTGTTCAAGGAGCGTCTCTGGTCGTACCGCGAGCTCCCGGTGCGTTTCGCCGATTTCGGGCGGCTCCACCGTTACGAGCGCTCCGGCGTGACGGCGGGTTTGACGCGCGTGCGGACGTTCTCCCAGGACGACTCCCACATCTACACGCCGGTGGACCGCGTGGAAGCGGAAATCCACGCCTTTGTGGAGTTTCTCGATTCCGTGTACTCGACGTTCGGCTTCGACGAGGTAGACATCTCCGTCGGCCTGCGCCCGGCGCAGCGAATGGGATCGGACGAGGACTGGGACCGCTCGGAGGCCGCGCTCGAGTCGGCGCTCCAGAAGGTGGGAAGGCCGTACGTCGTCACCCCCGGAGACGGGAACTTCTACGGGCCGAAGATCGACTTTCGCGTGAAGGACGCGATCGGGCGGCCGTGGCAGCTCGGAACGATCCAGTACGACTCCGCGCAGCCCGAGCGATTCGATCTGACCTACATCGGCGAGGACGGAAAGCCTCACCGGCCGGTCGTGCTCCACCGCGCGATCCTGGGGTCGGTCGAACGCTTCCTCGGCATTCTGATCGAGCACACGGCGGGCAACTTCCCGTTCTGGATCGCACCGGTCCAGGCGGTCGTGCTGCCGGTCTCGGACAAGTTTGCCGCCGCGGCCCGGGAGACGGCTGCCCGCCTCTCCGACGAAGGGTTGCGCGTCGAGACCGACGACCGCAACGAGAAGCTCGGTGCTCGCATCCGCCGGGCCGAGCTGCACAAGGTTCCGGCGATGCTGGTGATCGGGGAGAAGGAGGCGTCGGCTGGCGCGGTGGCGGTGCGGCTGCGGCACGGCGGCGATGCGGGGACGATGAGCGTGGACGATTTCGTGGGGGCCGCGCGCCGCGCCATTGCGGCGAGGAGCCGGGAGCTTACGACGGAGGTGAAAGATCGATAAGAAGAGCATCCGAATCAACGAGCAGATCCGGTGGAAGGAAGTCCGCCTGATTGGAGCAGAGGGGGAACCGCTCGGCATCGTGCCGATGGGAGAGGCGCTTCAGAAAGCAAAGGACGCGTCGCTCGACTTGGTCGAGATCGCGCCCACCGCGACCCCGCCGGTCTGCCGGATCATGAACTTCGGAAAGTTCATCTACCAGCAGAAGAAAAAGCAGCAGGACTCGAAGAAGAAACAGAAAACGACCCAGGTGAAAGAAGTGAAGTTCCGACCGAATATCGACGACCACGACTACGACTTCAAGATCAAGAACATCCTGAAGTTCCTGGCGCACGGCGACAAGGTGAAGGCGACTGTCCAGTTTCGCGGCCGCGAGATGGCGCGCCGCGAGAACGGACAGAAGGTTCTCGATCGTCTACTCGGCGACCTCGCCGGGAAAGCCGTCGCCGAGTCGCGTTCGGAGATGCTGGGAAATCGTCTCTACCAGATCCTGGCCCCGGTCAAAGTTCATGAAAAAGCCGTCCGGGGAGCCTGAGAGAAGACAGAAAGCCGAGAGCTGACGGCTGACAGCTGACAGCTCGCGAACGGAGTGAGCGAATGCCGAAGATCAAGACCCACCGGGGCGCCGCCAAGAGGTTCAAGCGCACCGCGTCGGGCAAGTTCAAACGGGCGAAGGCCTACAAGAGTCACATCCTGACGAAGAAGGCGCCGGGGAGAAAGCGCGGGCTCGCCCACTCGACGTCCGTCTCCCCGTCGGACCACAAACGCGTCAAAGAGATGCTGCCCTACGCGTAAGACATCCCTTTTCGCTGTCATCCCGAGCGAAGCGAGGGATCTCTCCCTGAATCGAGAGATTCCTCGGCCCTTCGGGCCTCGGAATGACAGAGAGGGGAGGAGGTTTCACAGATGCCTCGCGTCAAAAGAGGACCGAAGAGAAAGAACCGGCGCGCGAAGACCCTCGCGCTCGCCAAGGGCTACTACGGGACGAAATCGAAGTCGTACCGGATGGCGAAGCTCGCCGTCGAGAAGTCGCTGCTCTACGCGTACCGCGACCGCAAGGCGCGCAAGCGGGACTTCCGCGGCCTGTGGATCATCCGCATCAACGCGGCGGCGCGCGAGAACGAGATCTCGTACAGCCGCCTGATGGACGGCCTGAAGAAAGCGGGCAACGACATCAACCGCAAGATGCTCGCCGACCTCGCGGTGACCGATCCGACCGCATTCAGCCATCTCGTGGGGGTGGCGAAACAGGCGCTCGGCGGAGCGTGACCGGTCAGTCCGGTCCACCCGGCTCGCCCGAAGACACCATCGCGAACGTTCTCGCGTCCTTTCACGAGGAGGCGGGGCGTGGAGTCTCTTCGCGCGCCGAGTTCGAGGCTCTCAAGGGCCGATACCTCGGCCGCGACAAAGGCCTGGTGCCCGCGCTCTTCGCGCGGATGCGCGAGATTCCGCCGGCGGACCGCGCGGCGTACGGCGCCCGTTCGAACGCCGCCAAGCGCGAGGTCGAAGAGGGAATCGCGCGGCTCGGAGAAACGCTCGCTCGCAGCGAGGGAGAGAGGCGCGAGCGCGCGGCCGCGGTGGACATCACGCTTCCCGGACGGCGAACCCGCGCCGGTTCGCTCCACCCCGTGACGCTCGTCCGGCGGCGCATCGAGGAGATCTTCCTGCGCATGGGCTATTCGATCGCCGATGGGCCCGAGATCGAGAACGACTTCTACAACTTCGAGGCCCTGAACTTCCCGCCGGAGCACCCGGCTCGCGACGCGCAGGACACGCTGTTCATCGACCGGCAGGCGCCGTCGCCGCTCCTCCTCCGGACGCACACGTCGCCCGTTCAGATCCGGGAGCTCACAAAGCGCGGCGCGCCATTGAAGATCATCGCGCCGGGCCGCGTGTACCGCAACGAGTCGGTCGACGCCACCCACCAGCCCGTGTTTCACCAGGTCGAGGCGCTCGTCGTCGACCGCGGGATCTCGATGGCGGACCTGAAGGGCACCGTCGAGACGTTCTTCGAGGCGCTCTTCGGCGCGGGTACGAAAGTCCGCATCATCCCGACGTTCTTCCCGTTCGTCGAGCCCGGGGCCGACGTTCACGTCAGCTGCATCTTCTGCCGTGGCTCCGGCTGCCGCACCTGTAAGGGCTCGGGCTGGATGGAGCTCGCTGGCGCCGGCGAAGTCCATCCGCGAGTCCTCGAGGCGTGTGGCGTCGACCCGCAGGAGTACAGCGGCTTCGCGTTCGGCCTCGGGCTCGACCGCGTCGCGATGATGCTCTACGAGTTCCCGGACCTCCGCCTTCTCTTCGAGGGGGACGAGCGGTTCCTCTCGCAGTTCGCGCCACTCTCGTGAAGTTCTCTCTCGACTGGATGGGGGATCACGTCTCCGTGGAGGATGCGGGCGGCGCGGAGGGCGTGCGACGGCTCCTCGATCGCGGGGGCCTGCCGGTCGAATCGGCCGAAGGGTCGGGACGCGACGTCGTGTTCGACGTCGAGATCACCCCGAACCGTCCGGACGCGATGAGCCACCGCGGTCTCGCGCGGGAGGTCGCGGCGATGGCGCGGGTCCCGTTCCGCCCGGCAGGCGCGAGCGGAGCGGCCGATCTTCCGACGGACGGCCCGCCTGCCTCCGAGCTCACGTCCGTCGAGATCCAGGTCCCACGTCTCTGCCGCCGTTTCGGCGTGCGCGTCATCCGCGGCACGCGGAGCGTTCCCTCCGCCGAGCGCGTTCGCGCGCGCCTCGCCTCCATCGGAAGCAAGCCGATCGACGCGGCGGTGGACGCGACGAACTACGCGCTCTGGGACTTCGGTCAGCCGCTGCACGCGTTCGACCTCGACCGGCTGGCCGGCGGGCGTATCGTCGTCCGGAAGGCGAAGCGCGGCGAGAGGCTCGTCACTCTGGACGGCGTCGAACGGGAGCTCGAGCCGTCCGACGTCGTCGTCGCCGACGCGGAGCGCGCCGTCTCCCTCGCCGGGATCATGGGGGGACTCGACACGGCCGTGACCGAAAAGACGACGAACGTGCTGCTCGAAGCGGCGTGGTGGGATCCGGTCGCGATCCGTCGCACGTCGCGGCGACTCGGGATGCACACGGACGCGTCTCACCGGTTCGAGCGGGGCGCGGATCCCGAGGCCATCCCGGGCGCACTCGACCTCGCGGCCCGGCTCCTGCTCGGCGCCGCCGGCGGGACTCTTGCCCCCGGTTGGATCGATGCCCGCGGGGTCGGGTGGTCGCGCCGGCGCGTCGTCCTCCGCCTCGAGCGCCTGCGGCTCCTGTCGGGCGACCCGCGGCTCGACCTCGACTTCGCGGCCGACGCCCTCGCCCGGCTCGGGTTCGCCGTGGCGAAGAGGAGCGCGAAACGGCTGACCGCCGAGGTGCCGTCCTGGCGCCCCGACGTGTCGATCGAGGAGGACCTCGTCGAAGAGGTCCTGAGGATGTGGGGCTACGATCGGATCCCGTCGCGGCTCCCGGCGACGGCCGGCGCGGGCGGCTACCTGGAGCCGCTCTCCGTCGTCGAGGAGAAGCTCGCCGACGAGGCGGTCGCGGCGGGGCTGCACGAGACGTACTCCTATCCTTTCGTCGACCGCAAGACGGACGAATCCTCTTTCTCGGCCTGGCTCGAAGCGACCGGCACGGCGGAGACGCCGCTCTCGGTCGCGAATCCGGTCGATGCCTCGCGCCGCGACCTGCGTACGACGCTTCTCCCCGGCCTTCTCGACGCGGTCTCGCGCAACTTCCGGCACGGCGCGCGGGAGATCGGGCTCTTCGAGGTCGGCCGGACGTTCGGCGCTCCCGGCGACCCCGCGCGCCCGGAGACGTTCGAGTCGCGGCGCTTCGCGTTCGCGCTCGGGGGAGAGGCCCGCACCCACTGGAGCGCGCCGGTTGCCGCGCGCTCGGCGGACTTCTTCGACGCCAAAGGACTGTTCGAGCGGCTGGTCGAGCGATGGATCGCGCCGGAGGCTCTCGTCTGGAAACCCCTGGTCGCCGCCGCGTTCGTCGCGGGCGCCGCAGCGGTCTGCGAGACCTCGGAGGGACGGCTCCTGGGCGTCGTCGGCGTCGTCAGCGAGGCCGAGCGCGAGAGGCGCCGGCTGCCCGAGCGCGTCTGCGCGGGCGAGATCTCAGTCGAGAAGATTCCCCGGGAAAGAAGGGCGGCGCGCTTTCACCCCTACTCCGCCTTTCCGCCCGTCGTCGCCGACCTGTCGTTCGCGCAACCGCGCACGATCGCGTGGGAGTCGATCGAGGAGTTCGCCCGGAGTCTCTCGCTCGCGAACCTGGAGTCGCTGAAGCTCCTCGACCGTTACGAGGGTCCCGGCGTCGCGGACGGCGAGGTCAAGTCGACTCTGCGGCTGACCTTCCGGTCGCCGGAACGGACGCTCGAGCAGGAAGAAGTGAATCGGGAGAGAGATCGGCTCGCGGAAGCGCTGCGCCAGAAATTCGGGATCGTGATCTGAGATAGGTTTCAAGTAAGGAGTCTCATGGACACGAGCAGGATCTTCGACACGCTCGACCGGAAGATCGAGAAGCTCCTGGAGCGACTCGAGAGTCTCGAAGGCGAGAACGAGAAGTTGAAATCGGATCTCGCCGCCGCCCGGCGGGCCGAGAAGGACGCGGGAGACTCCCGTGCCTCGGTGGAAAAGTTGAAGGCCGATCTCGCGGCGGCCCGGCGTTCCGAGAAGGATGCCGCGGATTCCCGCGGCGCCGTCGAGCGGCTCGAGCGGGACCAGGACGCGGTGCGGGAACGAGTGGAGAAGCTGATCGTGACGCTCGAGGCCGCGGAGCGGAAGTCGCCGTAGTCAGGACCTCAGGTCGGACTCGGTCGTGCCGGGACTCCCCAGCTTCTCGAAGATCAGCGTCACCCCCCCGAGTCCGATCACGTCCCCATCTTCCAGGGCAGTCGGCGCATTGACTGGTCGCCCCGCCAGAAGGGTCCCATTCCGGCTCTGAAGATCGTCGAGCACCGCTTTTCCCTCTTGAATTGAGATCCGGGCATGCCGACGCGACACCGACGCATGGTCGATGCAGACGCGAGCATCCGGGTCCCTTCCCACGATGTTCTCTCCGTCGAAGAGCGGAAAAGTGCGGCGTCCGCGCACCAGTCGAAAACGGGAACCGATGGAGGCGCCCCTATCCTCCTGTACCTCCGTGGTGCTTCCGCTGAATGCGTATCCGAACCCGTGGACGGTCCGCACCAAGTCTGATCCGTGGGCGCGGTCGCCGATGGCGGCGCGCAGTTCGGCCACGACATTAGTCAAGGTCGATTCGGACAGGAACGTCTGTCCCCACACGGCCGCCTGGATCTCGTCCTTCGAGACGGCGTTCGGAGCGCGGCGGAGGAGAAGCTCCAGCAGCAGGTAGGCCTTCGGCGATAGATGAACGGGAAGATCGCCGCGGAAAAGCTGGCGAGTTCCCGAGTCGAATTCGCAGTCCCGAAATTTCCTTCGCATCATTTACGGGGAAAAGGTTGCGAAATCCTTCCAGAGCCGTGAGGACATTCGGGCCGATCGAGAAGCATCCTCGATTTTAGGTTCGACGGCTGTTCGAAGCAAAGAACCGATGTCCGGCGAACTCGAAAGGAGTCAGCGATGCGAAGCAAGCGGCATTCAGGGTGGATGTGGATCACTGCTTTCGGAATCTGGGTATTCGCGAATGCGGCGTTGACGGCCCAGGTCCCCCCGAGTCCGGACCATAACCCTTGGGGACCGGAGACCCCGAACTTCAACCTGCAGGTCATTCTGCGCGGTGAAGGCTTCGGCCTCGTCAGGTTCCGACAGCCCAACGACGATGTTCTCATCGTCCATCTCGACGTTTGGGTAAGCGGCCTGGTACCAAACACGAGCTATTTACTTCAGCGAGCGGTGGACACCAGCGTTGACGACAACTGCACGGGCACAGCCTGGCTCACTCTCGGCAGGGGACTCGAACCGCAGTCCATCACGACAGACGCGACCGGCGAGGGCCGGGAAGAGCTGTTCCGCAGTGTCGCTGCGTTCCCCGTCGGCTCGGAGTTCGACATCCACTTCCGAGTCATCGAAGAGACGAGCGGGGCTGTAGTTCTGACGAGCAAGTGTTACCAGTTCACGATCAGTCAGTAGTTCGGTGGAGCCGCCGGCCGCAGCGGGTGGTGCAAATTCCGGCAATCGACCCCGCTGCGGCCACGGTTCATCCAGCATGCGAGTACGATGAGGAAGGCTCACGAGTGACAGTCTCTGCGATCGGAATCCGTCGTCTTTGTGCCGGCGTGGCCTGCTCGCTGGCGATTTTGCTGCTTCCGTCCCCCGCCTCGGGCCAGGGCTGAGCACCGGTTCGTTTCATCTCGCCCAGTTCGGGCGGACAGAGCGGTTCCTATCTTGCGACGCATCAACTGCAGGTGGGGCTCGCCTATCGCAGCCTGACGGCAGGCCAGTGGTTCGTCGGGGAGGATGTACGCGAGGACAAGGCGCCCTTCGGTCAGCCACTTTTTTTAAACATCCACTCCGTCGACCTCACGTTGTCTTACGGCCTATCTGGCCGATTGAATGCCAGCCTTACGCTGCCCTTTTCCTATGGAACACACTCGCGCTACTACGGCGACAACGCCCGCCACAAGGTCGAGGCTGGCGGACTCGGGGACGTCAACCTCATGGGAAGCTTCTGGCTCCTCGACCCTTTGAGGCACGCCGACGGAAACGCCGCGGTGAGTCTCGGTGTCAAAGCCCCAACCGGGAAGAACGACGTCGAAGACGACTTCTTCCTCGCAAATGGCTCAGTCGTGCAGCGGCCGGTCGATCAGTCAATCCAACTCGGTGATGGGGGCTGGGGATTTCTCCTCCAAGCCCAGGCGTTCCGGAAGCTTTTCGCGAACGGCTACGGCTACGCAAATGGTTCTTATCTGCTCAGCCCTAAAAACACGACGGATATCGGTTCGCCCCTGCCCGGAGTTCCGCTCTCCGTTCCCGACGTCTATTCCGGTCGCCTGGGCTTCGTCTATACGCTCCCATTCGCACCGGAAATTTCTGTCGGCTTCGGCGGCCGGGTCGACGGCATCCCCATTCGCGACGTGATCGGAGAGAGCGACGGATTCCGGCGACCGGCAGTCATCGGGTACGCGGATCCGAGTCTCGGCGTATCTGTGGGGCCTTACACGCTTACCGTAAACGTACCGGTGCGCGTGTACGCGGATTTCCGTCCGGGATTGCTCGACCGCGAATTTAATTTTGCCGGTGGGGGAGACCTCGCGAAGTATCTCTTTTTCTTTGGGATCGACCGGCGGTTTTGATCGGCTTATTTCAAGCGGGAAGCCCGACTTTCCTGACGAGCTGCAAAAATCGAGGGTCGGCGCGAACGTCGTTCCATCGCGGATCTCGTTTCAACCACACGAGCCAATGAGACCTCTCGCGATAGGCATCCTCGAGGCGTCGAAAGACCTCGTCCTCATCTCCGAGACCCGCATAGATGACCGCTATGGCATAGCTTGAGGGATACCGGCCCTGGCGAGCGAGACCACTGAACTCGCCAAGCACCTCTTCGGCTTCCTTTCGGCGGCCCGACTTCGCGTACAGATACCCGAGGGTCGCCATCGCCGGCGTCCATGTCCGAAGAGGCCCAATCTTCTTGAGCGCGGCCTCGGCTTCCTCGTATCTTCCCTGCGACGTGTAGATACGGCCCAACCAGAAATAGCCGAGCGGGAATTTCGGGTCCATCTCCAGGGCAGTACGAACGGCCTTCAGTGCCTCCTCGGACTTTCCGTAGTAGTACAGCATGTAAGCCTGATCGGTGTTGATGGGCACTGAGAGAGGGTCGAGTTTCTTTGCCACCGCGATTTCCCGTTCTGCCTCGGCGGCCGGCCGCTCCATCGCCGTCAGAAGATATGCGTACCACTGGTGCGCGACTCCATAGCTCGGGTTGAGCTCGATCGCTCTCCGATATTCTTTTTCGGCCGCAGGGAAATCCCAGTCGTAATACATCAGGTCAAAGCCGAGGGAGGCGTGCGCTTCGGCCAGGTTGGGATCGAGCTCCAACGCCTTCTGCGCGGCCGCTTTTGCGCGGGGAAAGGATTCCTCGGGCGAGACGTACGACGCGTAACCGAGCTGACCGTAACAGTCCGCCATGCCGGCATAGGAGGGGGCATAGGTCGGGTCCGCGTCGATGGACTCCTGGAAGAGACGGATCCCCTGGCGCACACTCTCCTCTCCTCTCTTGTTCCAGGCGTGGCGGCCGCGCACGTAAGCGTCGTAGGCGGCCGGGATGACAGGCCGTGTTGCGGCTGCCAGGCCCGCTTGCCCCTCAGGCGTCAGCTTGACTCCCACTTCTCGGGCGATCGCCTGTGCTACGTCGCTCTGAAGCGCGAGGATGTCCTTCATTTCCCGCTCGTAGCTGTCGGCCCAGACATGCTGGTCGGATGAGCCGTCGATGAGCTGGGCATTCACTTTGACTTTCGAGCCGTCGCGGACGATGGAGCCTTCCACGACGGCATTTACCCCGAGTTCGCGAGCGATTTCGGGGATCTTCTTCTTCGTCTGCTTGTAACCCATGACCGACGTGCGCGAGGTCACCCGGAGATTGCCGAGCTTGGCGAGCCGGGTAATCAGCTCCTCGGTCATCCCATCGGCGAAGTATTCCTGCTGTGGATCGCCTGACAGGTTGGCGAGTGGAAGAACGGCCAGCGACTGAATCCGTGCCGGGCCGGCTGGAAGGAGGCGACTCCGCAAGCCACCGAGATCGAACAGGAAAATCGTACCGATGGCTGCGAGGAGGAGAGCTGCAACCGCTCCGATCCAGCGGCGCGGCGCCCGAATCGGGGCGGCGATCGCACCGACCCCCGTGGAAGCCGTGGCGCTCCCCAGAATCTCCCTCAGTGCGAACGCCAGATCCCGCGCCGATTGAAAACGCTCCTCCGGGCTCTTCTCAAGGCAGCGGCGGACCACGCTGTTGACGACAGGGGGCACTGCTCTGCCAGACTCGGACACATCGCCGGGATGGTCGCGCAGAATTGAGGCGAGAGTTTCGGCCGCAGCTTTTTCCCGGAAAGCGCGCCGGCCAGTCAGCATCTCGTAGAGGACGCAGCCGAGGGAGAAAATATCGCTGCGGGCGTCCGCGGCCTCTCCGCGGACCTGCTCGGGAGACATGTAGCCGACGGTCCCCATGACCGTTCCGGGCGCGGTCTCGGGAGCCGCCGCGGTCGGCGACGCCGTTTCTCCGCCGCCCGAGACGAACAGATCATGTCGCGCCAGTCCGAAATCGAGGATTTTGACGAGACCCTCCCGCGTGACGAAGACGTTCGCCGGCTTCAAGTCACGGTGAACGATTCCGCGGCCATGAGCCGATGCGAGTCCATCAGCGACCGCGGCACCGATCTCCAGCGCCTTCTTCCAGGGAAGCTGCTCCCGAGCGATCCGCCGATCGAGCGACGCGCCGTCGAGCAGTTCCATGACCGCGAAGGCGACGCCGTCCTCGCGCCCGACATCGTGAATCGCGAGGATGTTCGGGTGCGAGAGCGCCGCGACCGCCCGGGCCTCCTGCTCGAATCGCGCGAGAGCGTGCGCGTCATTGCCAAGTGACTCCGGCAGGATCTTGACGGCGACATCTCGCGCGAGCCGGGTGTCCCGCGCGCGGTAGACCTCTCCCATCCCTCCCGCGCCAAGAGGAGAGAGAATCTCGTAGGGGCCCAGGCGAGCGCCGGCCGAGAGGGTCATATCGGTACCGTGGGCCAGGATTCTATGGGTTCGTAGTTCGGTGCTTTTCATCGAGCGACCGGTGGCGTGAGAGCGGTTCGGACGTAAACCGTTGACTCCGAACGCTGCAGAAAACTACACTTGAGCCTTGAAAGGAGTCTTTTCCGTAGTCACGCAGTGGATAAGCGGGGCAGCGTGACGCAGGTCGAGATCTTCGGCCAGACGTACAACGTCCGGGCCGAAGGCGACTCCACCTACATTCACGACCTGGCCCGATTAGTCGATTCGCGGATGAAGGAAGTGGCCGAGAGGACCGCGACCGTGGATACCACCAAGATTGCGATCCTCGCTGCACTGAACATTACAGACGATCTATACCAGGCGGAGAAGCGTCGAACCGGCGAGCCGACGGACTTCCGGGTCCGGGCGGAGCGCCTGATTCGCAAACTGGACGACGCCCTGGGAAGCTGAAGGCGAGGCGTCGGCGACCCCGAGAGTCTCGGGGAACACGAGATGAAACGAGCGGCCCGTTGAGAAAAGGAATCGTTTTCCAGATTCAGAACCCTCGTCGGAAGAGTCCCTTCCGGGAAATCGTGTAGCCGCGTCTCGACTTCGGCGCCCTCGGGATGAGGGAGCCGAAATGAATACATCGATCGCGATCCCGATCGCGGCGGCGATCCTGGCCGTCGCGTTCACGCTGATCGCGTACTTTCTCCTGCGGGCCAAGGTCCGGCGCGAGCGAGCGGAGATCCGCCTCGAGGCGGACCGGGTCCTGGCCGAAGCAACGAAAGCCTCGGACGCGCGCCTTCGCGAATCGGCCATCGAGGCCAAGGAAAAGGTCCTCGCGGCCCAGCTGGAGTTCGACAAAACAGTCCAGGCGCGGCGCCAGGAGATCGCGGGCCTGGAAAAGAGGGTCGTCCAGAAGGAGGAGAACCTCGACCGGAAACTCGGCCAGCAGGAGAAGCGGGAAGAGGAGTTCGCCCGTAAGGAGCAAGCGCTCGCGGACGCTCAGAAGGCGGTCGAGCGAGCCCACGGGGACGTCCAGAAGCTGATCGAGGACCAGCAGCAGCGCCTCGAGCAGATCTCGGGGCTCACGGCAGCGGACGCCAAGCGCGACCTGATCCGGTCGATCGAGAACGAAGCCCGCATCGATGCGGCGGGCCTGATGCGCCGCATCGAAGAAGAGGCGATCGAGCAGGCCACCCAGAAGGCGCGCCACCAGATCGGGATGGCGATCCAGAGGCTAGCCTCCGACACGGTCGTCGAGGCGACGGTGTCGGTGGTGGAGCTTCCCTCCGACGACCTGAAGGGCCGGATCATCGGCCGCGAGGGGCGCAACATCCGGGCGCTCGAGGCGGCAACCGGAGTTGATCTCATCATCGACGACACGCCCGAGGCGATCGTCATCAGCGCGTTCGAGCCGATCCGTCGCGAGGTCGCGCGCATCGCCCTCGAGAAGCTGATCGTGGACGGCCGGATCCACCCGGCGCGCATCGAGGAGGTCGTCGAGAAGGTCCGCTCCGAGCTCTGGGAAAAGATCCGCCAGGAGGGGGAGTCCACCGCGCTCGAGTTCTCGATCCCCGATCTGCACCCGGAGCTCATCAAACTGCTCGGGCGGCTGAAGTACCGGACGTCCTACGGCCAGAACGTGCTCCAGCATTCGAGAGAGGTCGCGTGGCTCGCGGCGAACATGGCCGGGGAGCTCGGCGCGAAGTCCGAGGTCGCAAAGCGGGCGGGACTGCTGCACGACATCGGCAAGGCGATCGACCGCGAAATGGAGGGCACGCACCTGGAGCTCGGCCGCGAGGTCCTGAAGAAGTTCGGCGAGTCCGACGAGGTCATCCACGCGATGGAGTGCCACCACGGCGATTACGAGCCGCGGTCGCTCGAAGCCGTGCTCGTCAACGGCGCCGACGCGCTCTCCGCGGCGCGTCCCGGCGCCCGCCGCGAGATCCTGGAGACGTACGTCAAGCGGCTCGAAAAGCTCGAGCACATCGCGGACGGTTTCAAGGGCGTCCAGAAGGCCTTCGCGATCCAGGCCGGGAGGGAGCTGCGCATCATCGTCGAGGCGAACCGCGTCACCGACGACGAAGCACTCTGGCTCTCGCGCGACATCGCGAAAAAGATCGAGGCCGAGCTTCAATATCCGGGACAGATCAAGATCACGGTGATTCGCGAGACGCGGTCCGTTGAATACGCCCGCTGAGCCGGAAGCCGGGAGCCGGGAGCCGGAAGCCGCGCCTCCGGTGTCCTCCCGCGCGACCGGCTACCCGCGACCGGCTCCCGTCCGATGAACATCCTCTTCATCGGCGACATCGTCGGCCAGCCGGGCCGCCGCGCGCTCGAGCGGGCGCTCCTGCCGCTCATCGACCGGCGCAACGTCGACTTCACGATCGTGAACATCGAGAACGCAGCCGGAGGGTTCGGGCTCACGGTGGAGCTCTTTCACGAGCTCTCGCGGCTCCCGATCGACGTGTTCTCGTCGGGCAACCACATCTGGGACAAGAAGGAGATCTACGAAGTCCTGAACTCCTCCGACCGGGTGCTGCGGCCGGCAAACTATCCCCCCGGCAATCCGGGCCGGGGCGCGACCGTGCAGGCGACGGCGGCCGGCGTTCCCGTGGGGGTGCTGAACCTGCAGGGGCAGGTCTTCATGCCGGCGCAGTGCGACTCGCCTTTCCGCGTCGCGGACGACGAGCTCGCCCGTATGAAGGACGTGAAGGTGATCGTCGTCGACATGCACGCCGAGGCGACGTCGGAAAAGATCGCGATCGGCTGGTATCTCGACGGGCGGGTCTCGGCGGTGCTCGGGACCCACACCCACGTCCCCACCGCCGACGAGACGGTGAGGCCGGGCGGGACCGCGTACCAGACGGACGTCGGGATGAGCGGCGCCTACGAGGGAGTGATCGGCTTCGCGCGGGATCGGATCATCGAGAAGTTCCTCTCCCAGACCCCGAGGGCGTTCGAGACCGCGAAGCGCGACATCCGGCTCTGCGGCGCGCTGGTGGAGGTTGATTCCGATACCGGCCGCGCAACCGCGATCGAACGGATTCAGGTCAAGGTCGAATGATGGGTTCGCTGCAGCGATGAGCAGAGAAAAGCTCTCCGCGATCGTGACCTCCTTCAACGAGGAAGTGAACATCAAGGAGTGCCTCGAGAGTCTGGGCTTCGCCGACGAGGTGCTGCTCGTGGACTCTTTCTCGACCGATCAGACCCTCGAGATCGCCGGTCAGATCGCCAACGTCCGCATCCTCCAGCGCGAGTACTTCGGTTCCGCCGCGCAGAAGAACTGGGCGATGGACCAGACGCTCCATCCCTGGATTCTGATCGTCGACGCCGACGAGCGGGTGACCCCCGGCCTCGCGCGCGAGATCCTCGATCTGCTCGGCAGCGTTCCGACGGCCGACTACTACTCGATCCGCCGGCGGAATCTCTTTCTCGATCGGCTCATTCGGCACTCCGGGTGGTCGACCGATAAGGTCGTGCGGCTCATGCGGCGCGGCGCCGCGCGCTATCCGAAGCGCCGCGTGCACGCCGACATCCGCCCCGAGGGACCGGCGCCCACGCTCGAACACGCCCTGCTCCACTACACGTTCCGCTCGCTCGGCCAGTACCTCGAAAAGCTCCACCGCTACGCCGAGTGGGGAGCCGCCGACGCTTACCGGAAGGGAAAACGCCCCGGCGCCGTGCAGCTGTTCTTCCGGCCGCTCTGGAGATTCGTGCGCATGTACGTGTTCCAGGCCGGGTTCCTCGACGGACGCCACGGGCTCGTGCTCTGCACCCTGCAGGCGTACGGCGTTTTTCTCAAGTGGGCGAAGCTCTGGGAGTGGCGGCGGTTCGATGAAAACGGGTGGGCGTTCGAACTGCCCGCGTACGACGACTCGGAGGAGACCTGGCAGGGTTCTCCCGCCGAGACCGCCGAGACCGCCGAGACCGGCCATGTTCGGTAAGCGCGCCGGCCCGCTGCCGCTCTCGGTCGGAGACGAGGCGCCCGACTTCGCGCTGCCGGATTCGACCGGCCGGATCCGCCGTCTGTCGGAGTTCCGCGGGCGGCCGGTCGTCCTCTGGTTCTATCCGAAGGCGCGCACCCCCGGCTGAAGCATCGAGGGGCGCGGGTTCCGCGACCTCGCCGGCCGGTTCGAAGAGGCGAACGCCCAGATCCTCGGGATCTCGTTCGATCCCGTGAAAACGAACGCCGCGTTCGTCGCCAAGGAAAATTTCCCGTTCCCGCTCCTGTCCGACGAGAAGCGCGAGGCGGGTCTCGCCTACGGAGCGTGCGACACGGCCGCCACCCGAACGGCGCGGCGCATCTCGTACGTGGTCGACGAGAGGGGAAAGATCGCGGCGGCCTACCCTTCGGTGTCGCCGGCGACCCACGCCCGGGAAGTCATGGACTTCCTCGCGAACAGGCGCGCGTAGAACTCTCGCGCCTCGTGCGCGAAGGCCCCGGGGCCGAACTCGAGGGCCCGCGCGCGCGCCCGCTCTCCCATGCGACGCCGCTCCCCTGAACCGACCCGCATCCGCTCGAGCGCCGACGCCATGTCCGCGGGGCGCGAAACGACGAGTCCTTCGCGCTCGTGCGTCACGAGGTCGCGCACTCCCGGCACGTCGAGCGCGACGACCGGGACTCCGCACGCCATCGCCTCGAGGAGGGCGCGCTGCCCCTGCTCAGATCCCGAGGCCGGGAAGAGAAAGACGTCCATCGCGCGGTAGTAGTCCGGCAGATCGTTCTCGACGTAACCCGCCCAGAAGTTGCGCGCGCCGCTGCCGAGCGCGGCGGCGCGGGACTCGAGCTCGCGACGCAGCTCGCCCTTGCCGACGTGGAGGAGCACGACGTCGGACGGAAGGGTCGACGCGACCTCGATCGCCTCCCGATGTCCGCGCCGGGGGGCGAGCTTTCCCACGGTGCCGACGACGAAGCCTGCCTCCGGAACCCCGAGAGACCGAAGCCGCTCGACCGGTCGCTCGCCGGGGTGAAAGCGACCGGGGTCGACGACGGGGGAGAGGACCGGTCCGTCGCGGCCGAGCTTCTTCGCGATCGCGCGGTTGGCGAACGCGAGAACGTCCGTCGCGCGAAACAGGGCGCGGGAGAACGGATCTCCGCGCGCCCGATCGAGGCTGTGAATCGTGCGCGCGAGAAGGGGACCGCCCCTTCGCGCGGCGCGCCGCGCCGCCGCCGCGACGGAGTGGTCGTGCGAGCCGTGACAGTGCACGACGTCGAAACCCTCGCGCCGGAGCATCTGCGCCACGGTGCGCACGTCCCTCGGGTATCGAAGCGGAGTTCGAGCGGGGGAGAGAAGGGGCCTCGCCCACCCGAGCGGAAGGAGGCGCGCGGCCAGGGGACTCTCCCGCACGAAGCCGAATTGCGCCTCGACGCCCGCGGCTACCAGCGCTGCGGTCTGGTCGAAGACGACCGCGGCGGCGCCCGTCCACTTTTCGCCGGCGACGAGCTGCAGGATGCGCATGCACTAAGTATGTCGCGGGGACAGGTCCTGCGGACCTGCACCCGCCGCAGTCCAGATCGGAATGACAGTAGACTTGAAGCCGTTGATGGCCATCGATCCCGAGCTTCTCGCCATTCTCGTCTGTCCCAAGACGAAAGGTCCGCTCGAGCTCGTCGAGCTCACCGACGAGACGCGCCGGACACTCGTCGAGAAATATCGCGAGAAGTTCCGCGACGAAGAGCCGGTCGTGACGCAGGGTCTGTACTCGAAGGAGGCGAACCTCGTCTATCCGATCATCTCCGACATACCGGTGATGCTGGTCGATGAGGCCTTGCCGGGCGAGTCCCGACGTTCCGCCTGAGCTTTTGACGGTCCGAAGGCTCCTCTTTCCTCTCTTCGTTCTCTTCGTTCTCCTCTCGTCGCAGATCTCGATCGCCTATGCGCTGTTCATCCCGCTCGCGATCGGCTGGACCGCGAGCCGCTGGCGCCTCGCGAGCTTCCACCGAGCGATCACGCATCCGCTGACGGCCCTCGCCGCGCTGTACGCGCTCCTCGTCGTGCTCTCCGTCTGCTTTTCGCTCGATCCTCGCGCGAGTCTCCGCGCGATCCCGGGCCTCTCGCTCTTCCTCCTCGTTCCGATCACGATCGACCTGGTGGACAGCTTGAGCCGGGCTCGGACGATTCTTCTCGCACTCGCGGCGAGCGGGACAGCGATGGCGATCTTCGGGCTCGCGCAGCTCGCGCGCGAAGGGGCGACTCTCCAGAACCGGATTCACGCGAACCTGTCCCACTACATGACGCTCTCGGGCCTCACGCTGATCGGAGGCTCTCTGCTGCTCGCGTTTCTCTTTGAGGGACGCGGCCGGGAGCGCTGGCTCGGCGCCGCCGCGGCGATTCCCTTCGCGGCGATGGTCTTCACTTTGACGCGCGGCGCCTACGTCGGCGCGGTGGCGGCCGTGACCGCGTATCTCGCGCTGCGGCGGCCGCGGGGACTCCTCCTCGTCGCGCCCGTCCTCGTTGCGATGTTCCTTCTGCTTCCGCCGGACGTGCGGCACCGCGCAGCGTCGATCGTGGATCCCACCGACCGCACCAACCGGGACCGGATCGCGATGGCGCGCGCGGGCGCGCGCATGATCGCCGACCGGCCGATCTTCGGCCTCGGGCCGGAGATGGTGAAGCCCTACTACACGCTGTACCGCGACCCGGACGCTCCCCGGTGGCGGGTCCCCCACCTTCACGACAACGTGCTGCAGATCGCGGCGGCGAGCGGCGTGTTCGCGGCCGGCGCCTATCTCGCGCTGCTCGCGCTCTTCTTCGCGCGAACGGGGGGATTGCTGCGGGGGTCTGATCCCCGAAGGGGGTCAGATCCACATTCGCTGATCGCATCGGCCGCCTTTCTCGCCGTCGTCGCGGCGTCGGTCGCGGGTCTCTTCGAGTACAACTTCGGCGACAAGGAAGTATTGATGGCGACTCTGCCGCTCCTGGCCTTGCCCTTCAGCCCCGCGATGGCGGATTCGCGACAGTCCAAAGCGGCCAAAGTCCCGGACCCGTTCCCGGCGTTCGACTCGGTGCGCCGGGTACAATCGTGAGCGGAATGTTGCGACCCGTACCGGCCGCGGCCCCGCCCCGTCCGTACACCGTCTCGGAGCTTCTCGCCGAGGTCGGCGGGACTCTGCGCACCTCGTGGCGCGACGTCGCGGTCGCGGGGGAGATCGGGCGTTGGGAAGTCCGGGGCGGCCACGGCTACTTCACGCTGAAGGACCGCACCGGGTGCCTCCCCGCGATCATTTTCGCGTCGGATCGCGAGCGCATTCCATTCCGGGTCGAGCCGGGGCTCGAGGTCGTCGTCCGGGGATCGCTCGACCTCTGGGCTCCGCAAGGAAAGTTCCAGATCAAGGCGTACGACATCGAGCCGATCGGCGCGGGGGCGCTGCAGCTCGCGTTCGAGCAGCTGAAGGCCCGGCTCGCGGCGGAAGGCCTCTTCGACCCCGTGCGCAAGCGCCGCATTCCCCTGTTCCCGCAGGCGATCGGCATCGTGACGTCCCCCGACGGAGCCGCGATCCGCGACATCCTGAACGTGATCCGGCGCCGCCACGACGGCCTCTCGATGACGATCTATCCCGCGCGCGTCCAGGGCGCCGGCGCGGCCGCGGAGGTCGCCGAGGGAATCCGGGCATTCAACCGCCGCGGAGGCTTCGACGTGCTGATCGTCACGCGCGGCGGCGGCTCGCCGGAAGACCTCGCTCCGTTCAACGACGAGAGGATCGCGCGCGCTCTCGCCGCCTCCCGGATCCCCACGATCTCGGCGGTCGGCCACCAGACCGACGTAACGATCTGCGACCTCGCGGCGGACGTGCGGGCGCCGACCCCTTCCGCAGCCGCGGAGATCGTCGTCGAGAAGAAGGAAGAGGTCCGGCGGCGCGCCGACGGCTGGCGAATGCGGGTCGAGCGCACGATGAAGTCCCGGCTCGCTCTCTGGCGCGCGCACGTGACGGAGATCTCCCGCGCGGAGGGGCTGCTGCGCTTCCAGTATCGCCTGCGTGAGCGGAGCGATCGCGTCGCCCAGAGCCTCGCGGCGGTGAGGGGAGCACTCGAACGCCGTCCGGCGCGCGACGCGGCTCGACTCGAGCGGGCGGCCGCGGCGCTGGCCGCGTTTCCGCGCGTCGTCGAGCTGCCGCGAAAGCGCGACGCGGCAGCCCACCGGCGGCGCGAGATCGACGACCGCATGGCCCGGGCGCTCGAGCGCCGCATCGGAGCGCTCACCGACTGCACGGAGAAGCTCGCGCTCGTCAATCCGTTCGCGATCCTCGCCCGGGGCTACGCCGTCGCTTACAAGGAAGGGACGAAAACACCGCTCCTCTCCGCGAGCCGCGTGCGCAGCGGTGAGAGGATCCGGGTCCGCTTGCACGAGGGTGAGCTCCAGGCGATCGTCCGCGGGGAGACGCCTCCCGCCGCCGCGGCGCGGGGACGGAAAGCGGACGTTGTCCGCGATGCGTTCGACTTCGGCCCGCTCTTCTCGGATCCCGCGGAGGAAGAGAAGTGACGGCGCGCACCGGACGCAAAGAGCGCAGCTTCGAGGAGGCCATGGAGCGTCTCGAAGCGATTGTGACGGAGATCGAGTCCGACGAGCTCGGCCTCGAAAGCCAGTTCGAGCTGTTCAAGGAGGGGATGACGCTCGCCCGCTTCTGCGACGCGAAGTTGAAGGAGGTCCAGAAATCCGTCGAGCTCGTCCTGAAGGAGTCGGGCGAGGAGTGGAAGACGGTCCCCTTCGAGGCGGGGCAGGTCCCGGGCGAGGACTCGGACGACGACGACGGGCTATAGAGCTGAAGGAGCGATAGCCGAATATCTCGCCGCTCGCCGCGGAGAGATCGACTCCGAGCTCGATCGCCTCGTCCCTCCCGAGTCGCTTTGGCCGCCCACGCTCCACCGTGCGATCCGGCACAGCCTCTTCGCCGGAGGCAAGCGGCTTCGTCCCATCCTCTGCCTCGCGGCGGCGGAGGCGCTCGGCGGATCGGGCGATCTCGCGCTCGCCCCCGCTTGCGGCGTGGAGCTCATCCACACCTACTCGCTCGTTCACGACGATCTCCCCGCGATGGACGATTCGCCGCTTCGCCGCGGTGCGCCGACGGCCCACGTCGTCTTCGGCGAGGCAGTCGCGATTCTCGCCGGCGACGCGCTCCTGACGCTCGGTCTGGCGGTCCTCGCGCGCCATCCCGGATCGGAACGCTACGCGCCGGTGCGCGCGCGCATCGTCGAGCTTGTCGGCGACGCGATCGGCAGTGAAGGAATGATCGGGGGGCAGGTCGCGGATCTCGAAGCGGAGAAGGATTCGCGTCCGTCCGGGGACCGTCTTCTCGCGATCCACGAGGCGAAGACCGGCCGGTTGATTCGCGCCGCCCTCACGGTCGGAGGGCTACTTTCCTTCGCGCCCGAGGCAGCGATCGCCCTGCTCGACTCATACGGGCGCGCGCTCGGGCTCGCCTTTCAGATCAAGGACGACCTCCTGGACGTCGAGTCCGACTCCGCGGCGCTCGGCAAGCGCGCCGGCGCCGACTCCGCGGCGAAGAAGCTGACGTTTCCCGCGGTCTACGGCGTGGAGCGCTCCCGCGCCTGGCTGGCGGAGAAGATCGACGAGGCGGTCGCGGCCGCGTGCTCTCTGCCCGGCGCCGGCGGCCGGCTCCCCGAGCTCGCCCGTTTCGTGGGCGAGCGGCGTTCGTAGGAATCCGGTCGGATGCGCGGTTTCGTTCAGACTGGCGTTGGACGGTTCGAAGAGAGGGAGCTGCCGCGCCCGGTAGCCGGTCCGGGGGAAGTCGTCCTCCGGGTCCGCGCCGCCCTGACCTGCGGCACGGACTTGAAGCTCCTCGACCGCGGACATCCGCGGATCACCCTTCCCGTCACGATGGGGCACGAGGCATGCGGCGAGATCGTGGAGATCGGTCCCGGCGTCGAGCGTTTCGCGCCGGGCGACCGCGTCGTTCCGGGCATCTCGGGACCGTGCGGCGATTGCCACGAGTGCGGACGCGGCTTCGAGAACCTCTGCGCGACCGGCCACGCCGATCGAACCTGGGGCGCGTTCGCGGAGCTCTTGCGCGTTCCGGCCGCCGTCGTCGCGAGCAACCTCCATCCCGCGCCGCCCGGGCTGCCCGACGAGATCGCCGCGTTCCTCGATCCGCTCGCGTCCGTGCTTCATGGCTGGAACCGACTCGCTCCGGTTCGCGGAACGCTCCTCGTCTACGGCGCCGGAGCGCTCGGCCTGCTCTGGGCGGCGACGGCCCGATCGCGCGAGATTCCGACGATCGTCGCCGCGCGGGGCAATGCCCTGCGGCTGGAAACGGCGCGGGCGTACGGGGCGCGCGTGATCGATCTCGACCGCGATGCCCCGAATTCCGCGGGGCTCACCGACATGGCGGTCGACTGCACGGGCGACCCCGAGGTCTGGCGACGGCTCGCCGACCTCGTCGCTCCCGGCGGCAAGGTGCTCCTCTTCGGCGGCTGCGCTCCCGGCGCGACGGTGGCCTGGGACGCGGCGCGGCTCCACTACTCCGAGATCTCCCTTCTCGGGTCGTTTCACTACACGCCGAAGGAGGCGCGAGCGGCGATCGCGATGCTCGCCTCGGGCGAGATCGATCCTTCTCGTCTCATTTGCGGACGCGGCTCGCTCTCGGATCTGCCCCGCTTTCTCGAAGCGCAGAAGCGCCGCGAAGGAATCCGGTACGCGGTGTTTCCGTGAAAGCAGTTCGCGTTGCAGATGATGGTTCTGTTTCGGTTGTCGACCTCGGGATCCCGAAGCTCGGGCCGGGCGATGCGCTCATGCGGACCGCGGCCGCCGGAATCTGCGGGTCGGACCTCCTCTCCTGGTACGTTCGACGGAAAGCGGGATCGATCCTCGGCCACGAGGTCGCCGGCGAGATCGTCGAGGTGGGAAAAGGGGTCGAAGGGTTCGTGCCGGGAGACCGGGTCGCGCCCCACCATCACGCCTCCTGCGGCGAGTGCGCCGAGTGCCGGAGCGGGCGCTCCGTTCACTGCCGGCAGTGGCGGGCGTCCTCGCTCGATCCCGGCGGAATGGCGGAGTACGTGCGGATCCCGGCAGAAAATCTCGCGAGGGATACGTGGAAAATCCCTCCGGGCCTTCCGGCCGAGGAGGCGACGTTCGTGGAGCCACTCGCCACCGTCGTCAAGGCCTTCCGCCGCGGCGGCTTCACCCCCTTGCAGTCGTTTCTCGCCGTCGGCGCGGGCACGACCGGCCAGCTCGCGATCCGTCTCGCGAGGTCCGCGGGCGCGTCGCGGGTCGGCGCCGCCGACCGGGTCGCCTCGCGGCTTGAGGTCGGGCAGGCGAGCGGCGCCTCGGAGCTCTTCGACGTGTCGGACGAAGCGCTCGGGAAGATCGTTCGCGAGCCGTTCGATTTCGTGTTCGTCGGGCCGGGGAAGGCCGCGGTGCTGGAGTCGGCGCTCGCGGCGGTCGCGCCCGGAGGGACGCTTCTCGCATTCACGATGGCGGCGCCGGAGGAGCGCTTCACGATCTCGCCGAACGAGCTCTATTTCCGAGAGGTCGAGATCGTGCCGTCCTATTCCGCCGGGCCCGACGACATGCGCGAGGCCCTGTCGCTTCTCGCCGCGCGAAGGGTGAAGGTCGCCGACCTCGTCACGCATCGCTTTCCGATCGCTCGCGCGCGTAAGGCTTTCGAGCGCGCTCGCGACCCGGACGGATCGGTGAAGGTCCTCCTGACGTTTTGAGGGGTCAGGCAGGTATCTTGGTACTTCGATGGACGGAAATACCAAAGTCCCTGCCTGACCCCATGCCCCGCACACGACTCGATCGCCTGCTCGTCCTGAGCGGTCTCGCGCCGACGCGGGAAAAGGCGCAGGCGCTCATCCTCTCGGGCGCGGTCTCCGTCGACGGACGTCGCGTCGACAAGGCCGGGGCGCCCGTGGAGGAAACCGCCGCGCTCGCCGTCGCCGGTCCTCCACACCCCTACGTTTCCCGCGGCGGCGTGAAGCTCGAGGCGGCGCTCGATCACTTCCGGATCGATCCGTGCGGTCTCGTGTGCCTCGACGTGGGCGCGTCCACGGGCGGTTTCACCGACTGCCTCCTCCAGCGGGGCGCGGCAAAGGTCTACGCGGTCGACGTGGGCTACGGACAGCTCGACGCGAAGCTCCGCGGCGATTCGCGGGTCGCCGTCCGCGAGAGGGTGAACGCGCGTTCGCTCTCTCGCGACGACGTCCCCGAGCCGGTGGCACTCGCCGTCATCGACGTCTCGTTCATCTCGACCCGCCTCATACTTCCCGCCGTCGCTCCTCTCCTCGTGAAGGGCGGGGTCGTCGTCGTCCTGGTCAAGCCGCAGTTCGAAGCGGGTCGCGCGGAGGTCGGCAAGGGCGGCATCGTGCGGTCGGAGGACATCCGGCGGCGCGTCGTGTCCGAGATCGCGGACGCCGGCGCCGGTCTCGGTCTCGAACCTTTGGGCTCGATTCCCTCGCCGATCCGTGGCGCTCGCGGCAACGAGGAGTTCCTGCTCGCCTTTCGTGTAAATTGAGCCGGATGAAGGGGGCGCGAGTCTCGGCTCGGTCAGCCGGAGCGCGCTCCGCACCTGCGACGGCGAGCCCTTATCGGCGGGTCGGCCTCGCCTGCAAATGCACGTCGAAGGCCGCTCTCACTCTGGCGCAGTCGCTCGAATCGGCTCTCCGGCGCCGCGGCCTCGAGGTCCTCTTCGACACGGACACGGCCGCGGCGCTCGGGCGCGGGGGCGGCCTGGCGCGCGAGCGGCTGGCGCGTTCCGTCGACCTCGTGATCGTCGTCGGCGGCGACGGCACTCTCCTTTCCGTCGCGCGCGCGGCGCCCACGTCGACTCCCGTGCTCGGGATCAACGTCGGCGTGCTCGGTTTCCTCGCCGGTCTTTCGCGCAACGAGGCGCTCACGCGGCTCGACGAGGTGCTCGCCGGCGAGTTCCGCGAGGACCGCCGCCGACGCCTCGAGGTCACCGTCACGGGACCGACGCGCACGAGGCGCTTCCGCGCCCTGAACGACGCCGTCCTGAACAAGGAGGCGCTCGCGCGGATCTCGACGTTCCGCATCGACCTCGACGGCCGCTCCGTCGCTGAATTTCGCGCCGATGGCGTCATCGTCGCGACGCCGACCGGCTCGACCGCTTACAACCTCTCCGCTGGCGGACCAATCCTCCACCCGCAGCTTCCCGCCGTCGTGATCACGCCGATCTGTCCTCATACCCTCTCCCAGCGTCCTCTCGTCGTGCCGTCGGACACCGTGATCGGGCTGCGCATCCTCGATCCCCACCGGCGCCCCGGGGGGGTTTATCTGACCCTCGACGGACAGGAGGGGCTGCCGATCGGTCCGGAATCCACGGTCGAGGTGCGATCGGGGGCATCGCCCGTGACGCTCCTGCGCCCGCCCGAGGCCGACCACTTCGAGAACCTGGCGGAAAAATTGAACTGGGGCATCTGAAGTGAGGGTTCAAGGTTCAACGCTTAAGGTTCAAGGTTGAAGGAAACCGAGCTTCCTCCCGACGTGCAAGGGCACCATCCTCTGCGGCGGCTGTCGACGCTGCGGCTATTCGTCATCGTCGTCGTCTTCCTCGTGCTCGCGGGGTACGCCGTGTGGAACTCGGAACGGTTCCAGACGCTCTTCCAGGGCGTTTCGCAGACGCGGCTCTCCGAGGCGCTCGGCCGTCCGGTCACCTTCCGCCTGGTGGAGTTCCGCTTTCTGCCGCCGTCCCTGCGCCTCGCGGACGTCCGGATCGGCAACGACCCACGCCTCCCAAAGGAGCCCTTCCTCTCGGCGGACGAGGTCTCCATCGGCGGCGGGGTCTCGCTCTCCGGCCAGGAGCTTCGCCTCGGGCGCATCCGCGCGGTCCGCCCGAAGATTGCGCTCGTGCAATTCCCCGACGGATCCTGGAACCTTCCGCCCGGCATCAACCGGCCGGCGCGCCGAGGGGGGCTGAAGGTCCGGGTCGGAGAGGTGGTCGTCGAACAGGGCGAGTTCGAGCTCGCCGGTCGCAAGATGGCCCTCGACGTCGCGCTCCAGGATTTCACGGGCAACCTCGCCGCGATCGGGGAAGACCACTACACGGGCGCGCTCGCTTCCCGCCGGATGACGCTCCGCCTTCCGGACGCGGAGCCGATCGTTTCGGACCTGACGACGCGCTTCCACATGGAGCCCGGCCGCGGAATCGTTTTCGAGACCGTGCGTCTGAAGGGAAGTTTCGGCTCGCTCACGGCCGCGGGCGCGATCGAGACCGGCGGAACGCAGAAGACGACGCTCGTCGCATCCGGCGACGTATCGTTCACGGAGATCGAGCGGATCTTCCATTCGCGCCTGGGCTTTCTCGGCGAAGGGCAGATCGACGCGCGCGTGGAGATTCCGGCCGGCGGCGAGTTCCGGATCACCGGACACGTCGCGTCGCCGCGGATCGACGCGAAGGGGTTTCTCCTCGAGAACGTCGAGGCATCGGTGGATGCGCGCCCGGACGAGCTGGTGGCGAAAATCGAGCGCGGCAGTTACGCCGGCGGCGACGCGAACGGAGTCGTCCGGATCGCCAGCCTCGCCTCGAAGCCGCGTCACTTCACGATCGCGCTCGAGGGCCACGGACTCTCGCTCGAGCGGTTTTTCTCCGACCTGGACCTCCCGGGAATCGGTCTCTCCAGCGCCGCGGACGTGACGCTCGCGCTGCGCTTCCCGGAGGAGGCAGGAATCGAGCACGCCGACGGCGGCGGAATGCTCGAGCTCCATCCGGGCCCCGCCGCGTCGATCGTCCGGGGAAGACACGGGCTCCCGACCGGCGGCGGCGGGCCGCTGTCGATCGCGAACGGCCGCATCGGGTTCGAGGGCGTGACGCTCAAGTTCCCGCAGTCCACGATCGATCTGACCGGGGGCCTCCGGATCGGGGAGTGGAAACCCGATTTCGACTTCGCGTTGAAGTCGCGCGACCTCTCGGAGGTCGACCGCTTCTACCAGAACATCGTCGCCGCGACCGGCGGCCGTCCCGAGCCCCTGGGGGTCGGCGGGACCGGGGAGGCGACCGGCCACCTCGCCGGCACATGGGGCAATCCGGACGCGACCGTCCAGTTCTCCGCGGAAGACGCGTTGTGGGCCGGCGTGCGCTTCGGAAGCGTCCGCGGCACGGCCGACGTCCGCGACGGAGCGTTCGACTTCCGGCCGTTGCGGGCGTACGACGGCGACGCGAGCCTTTCGCTCGAGGGAATGGTCCGATTCCGCGCGGCCCCGGGGCAGCCGAAGCTCGACCTGCAGGTCGCGGCGCACGAGTATCCCCTCGAGCGGTTGCTCGACTACCTCGACTTCGACTACCCGGTGAAGGGGCTCGTCTCCGGCAGTTTCCCGATCGCGGGCTCGACCTCGGCGCTTTCGGGCGGCGGGCCGATCACGCTCTCGCAGGCGGTCATCTGGGGACAGAAAGTCCCCCTCATCACGGGCCGGGTCCTGTTCTCGCCGGGGCGCTTCGAGCTCGCCGACATCCGCGCGGAGCTTGGAGGCGGCATGGTCGGCGGCAGCGGGTCGATTCAGATCGCCGAGAAGACGTTCGAGGCGCGCTTCGCGGGTGATGCCATAGCGCTCGAGGCGATCACGGCGCTTTCCGACGTCTCCAAAGACATCTCGGGGAAACTTTCGTTCCAGGTGAGCGGGTCGGGCGAGATCGAGCGCCCGAACCTGACCGCGACGGCGACGCTCGCGAGCGCCACGATCTTCGGTCACCGGATTCCCGACGCAGAGGAGCCGCGGCTCGAGGCGCGTCTCGTGCGCGGCGATCTGAACGGGTCGATCACCGTGGCCGACCGGTGGAACCTGACCGCTTCCGGCAACCTCTTCGAGCCCGGCTCACGCATCAGCGTCAATCTGAACGCGCGCGACCTCGCCGCGTTCCTGCTCTTCACGCCGCTGAAGCTCGAGCCGGGGCGGGGCGGATCGTTGGCTGTTCGCGGCGAGCTCCGGCTTCCCGCCAACGAAAAAGAGTTCCTGTCGGGCGTTTTCACCGTGACCGAAGCGCGGCTCGACTTCCCCGATCGGCCCGGCGTGCTCCGGACGGCGGGCGACGTGCGAATCTCGCTCGGGCAGCAGAAGATCGTCTTCGACGAGTTCCACGCGGTGGGCGAAGGCACCGACCTGAAGATCCAGGGCTCGGTCGACCTCACTCCCGCCCACGCCCTTGCGGTGACGGCCGCCGGCCCGATCGACGCATCGCTCGTCCAGCTCGCGGTCCCCGGGGTCGACCTGCAGGGGCGCCTCTCCGTGTCGCTGGCCGCGGCGGGCAGCTTCTCCGCCCCCGATCTCTCGGGCACGGTGCGGATCGAGAACGGGCGCTATCGGTTGACGGGGCTCACCCAGATCGTCGACGACGTCGATGGAGTGATCTCGCTCCACGGCTCCCGCGCCGAGATCGACGGGATCCGGGCGCGAGTGGGCGGAGGAGATCTCTTCGCGGCCGGAAGCGTGAACCTGAAAGGGCTCACGGTCGCCGACTTCCGCCTGACCATCCAGGCGAGGCACGTCGCCGTGCGGTATCCGCAGGACATGAGGCTCGTCCTCGACGCGGACCTCGTCGCGACCGGCGCCCCCGGCAGCGGGCAGGTCGTGCGTGGCGAGGTCACGCTCTTGCGCGGGACCTACTCGCGCGACTTCGACGTGACGCTGGCGTCTCTTCTCGAGAGGAGCCGCCCGAGCGGCGCGGTCGCGGCGCGGGAGCCGTGGAAGGAGGAGACGACGCTCGAGATCCGGATCATCTCGGCCGCCGCGCTCGAGGTTCGAAACAACGTCGCGCGCTTGACCGCGGAGGTGGACCTCGTCGCGCGCGGAACCGTCGCGCAGCCGATCCTTGTCGGGCAGATCCTGTTCGACGAGGGGGGCCGGATCACCTTCCGCGACGTGCAATACGAGATCGAGTCGGGGACCATCACGTTCGCGAACAGCGCGCGCCTGGCCCCGATCGTGGACCTGCGGGTGCGGGCGGAGGTGAAGGGGTACGACCTCGTCGTGAACCTGGTGGGGACCTGGCCTCGCATCCAGTCGACGTTCACCTCGGATCCTCCGCTCTCCGATGATGCCGTCATCGGGCTCCTCCTGACCGGGGCCGAGCCGAACCAGCGCACGGGCACCGATACGACCCAGAGCCTCGTGTCGGCGGCGAGCGGGATCGTGGCCGGAGCGCTCGCGGGGGGCGCTACGCGCCCCGCCCAGCGGCTGTTCCGGCTCGACCGATTCCAGATCGATCCGGTTTTCACCGGCAGCCAGCTGACGGACATCCGGTCGACGGTGGGCAAACAGATCACGCCGAATCTGCTCGTCACCTACTCGCAGTCGTTGAACTCCGACAAGGAGTCCGTGGTCCAGCTCGAGTGGCGGATCACGAATTCGGTCGTGCTGCGGGCGCTCCGCGACGAGAACGGGGTCTACTCGATCGACGTCCGGCGGCGGCAGCGGCTTTGATCGGGGATCGAATCCGGACGGGGAGCCGGGCGTCTGCGCCGGGCTTCACGGCGGCAGCCGCCGTGCTCCTCTGCGCGATCGCCGGGCGTGGGGCCGCGCAGGAGCACGCGCCGGAACTGCGCCCCCACTTCGGGCAGACCGTCGTGTCCGTGGGATACACCACCGACGGCCCGGTGGACAAGGACGAGGTCGCGCGGCTCGTCTCGATCAAGGCGGGACAGCCTCTGACCGAGGAGGCGACGGGCTCGACCATCCGGCATCTCTTCGCGACTCGGCGGTTCTCCGACATCCGGATCGACGCCGAGCCCGCGGAAGGCGGCGTCGCCGTGACCGTTCACCTGTTTCGCTCCTTCCGGATCAACCCCCTGAAGTTCGACGACGGCGTCTCCGTCTCGAAGGAAGAGTTGCGCCGCACGATTCCGTTCTCGGAAGGCGCCGTCTTTGCCGCCGAGCAACTCGAGGAGGGCGCGGCGGCCCTGAAGCGACGGCTGGATGCGGAGGGGTACATCGCGGCGACCGTACAGCCGGAGGTCTTCTTCGACCGGAAGACCTTCGACGCGGAGGTCATCTACCACATCGAGGCGGGCAAACCGGCACGCACGGCGCCGCCGCTCTTCGACGGAGAGCTGAAGCCGTTCGCGCGCGAGGAGCTCCTGAAGAAAGCGCGCCTCGATCCGGGCGACCGGTACCGCGAGTCGAAGGCGCGCGCCGACGCGGACCGGATCACGAAATACCTGAAGAAGAAGATGCACCTGCGCGGGACCGTGGAGTTGATCGCGGCGCAGCCGACCGATGACGGGCGCGTGATGCCGGTCTATCGGATCGTCGTCGGTCCCAAGATCGTCTTTCAGACCCGGGGCATTCGCGAGAAGAAGGTTCGCCGCGAGGTCTCCGACCTGCTCGAAGGGCAGATCTTCGACGAGGACCTGATCCTCCAGTACGTCGAGAACAAGCGGCGCGGCCTGCAGCGCAAGGGCTATTACCGGGCGAAGGTCGAGTACACGATGTCGACGGCGACCGACGTCCAGACGGTCGCGATCAACGTCGATCCGGGCAGGAAGTTCGCCGTCGAGAAGATCGCGATCGAAGGCAACAAGGCGGTTTCGGAGAAGCGGCTCCGCAAGCTCATAGTGACTCAGGAGAAGGGGCTGCCGCTCGTGCGCCCGGGGAGGCTCGTCGACGAGATCCTGAAAGAAGACGCCGACGCGATCCTCGGCTACTACCAGACGCACGGATGGGTGAACGCGAAGGTCGAGGACCCGGAGGTCACCGAGGGGTCGAAGCCCGACCGGCTGGTCGTGAACATCAAGATCGTGGAGGGGCCGCAGGCCGTCGTCACTTCGCGCAAGGTCATCGGCGCCGAGCACGTCTCCGACGGGGAGCTCGAAGAGATCCTGGCGGTCTCCGTCGGCGAGCCGTTCAATCCGAACGAGGTGCGGCAGGACTCGTTCTCGCTCCAGAACTACTACCGCAACCGCGGCTGGCGCGAGGCGGCCGTGAAGGACGACTGGAAGCTGTCACCCGACGGGACCGCGGCGGAGGTCGTCTACGCGGTCGAAGAGGGGATGCGCTCGTTCTTCGGAAAGACGATCGTGCGCGGCAACACCCGGACCGACACCGACCGGATCACCCGGCTCGTGACATGGGACGAGGGGGACCCCTTCTCCGAGGAGAAAGTGCTGACGACGCAGAGAAACCTGACGCGGACCAGCGTGTTCCGCCGCGTCGAGCTGCACCCGCAGGAGGCGGACCCCGCGACGCAGACCCGGGCCGTCGACATCGACGTCCAGGAGGGCCGGCCCCTATCGCTCCTCTACGGCATCGGCTACCAGTACGCGCCGGACGCGCAGGAGAACCGCAACGACCCCTTCGCGATCGCCGGCGTTTCGTACAACAACCTGTTCGGCAGCATGCGGTCGGCGTCGATCGAAGTCCAGTACGCGCCGATCTCGAGCCGGGGGCGGCTGATCCTCACGTTCCGCGATCCGTTTCTGTTCAACCGGGACGTGCCGCTGAATGTGCTCGTATTCTTCACGCGCGAGCCGATCCAGAAGATCGACATCGAACGGGTTGGGACGGTCGTCGAATCGTCGAAGCTCTTCGGCCGTTACCTGAGGGTGGGGTTGCGGTACGAATATCAGAAGATCTCCGCCGTCAATCCCGACGATTTTTCGATCATCGAGCGGGAGTTCAGCAAGTTCGACCGACCCATCCTGCAGTCGGCGATCGGTCCAAATGCCTTCTACGATCGGCGCGACGACATCATCGATCCGCACGACGGCTACTACGTGACGGCCGCGACGAAGTACGCGTTTCCGCTGGCCGGGTGCCCTGTCGTCAAACCCGACAAGCTCTGCTACGCGCATTACCTCAAGGCTTCCGGCCAGGCCGCGTACTTTCGCCCCTTCGGCGGGGGAGTGTTCGCGGTCTCCGGGCGCGCCGGCGCGATCTCCTCTTACGGCGGCAACATAGTTCCCGTGCCGCTCGCGGAGCGCTTCTTCGCCGGCGGCCGATCGACGAACCGCTCCTTCGAAACGGACCTGCTGGGGATTCCGGGGTCGACGGTGGACCCGGACACGCGCGCGACACCCCATTCCGGAGGGTCCTGCGCCGAGCGCTACCCCGACCTCGTCGGCAAGCATCCCGAGCTCGCCGATTACGACTGCGACGCGGGCCCCCGGATCGTGGGGGGCAACGGCTTCCTGGGTCTGAATGCCGAGTTCCGCTTCCCGATCTTCGGAAACGTGGGCGGGACGGTCTTCTACGACGCCGCCCAGGTGTGGAAGAACCCCGGGGACATCCGCGTCGCGCTCGAGGGCGACGACGGCCTGCGGCAGGGGGTCGGGGTCGGCCTCCGCTACATGACGCCGATCGGTCCGGTGCGCGTCGAGTACGGCTGGCCACTCGACGCGCGCAAGGTCCCGTTCAACATCAAACTCCTGGACGAAGAGGGCAAGGTGGTCGACACGATCCCGGCCGGCGATCGCAAAGAGAACGGACAGTTCTTCTTTTCGATCGGGTATCCGTTCTAGGACGCCTCCGGCAGCTCACCGGCATTCGCCGGCGCTATGATTGGGCCCGGAGCTCCCTTGTGCCAGTTTTACGGGTTCCACGGAAACTAGGCGGCGTCCCGCGCCGTGTAACTCAGCTGATGTGCGGGCGCCAGAAAGTGGCTTTCCATCGTCGGCTTAGACGGTTAAGGACGGCAATCCAGCTGCAGGTAGTGAGAACTAGGCGGCGAACTGCGCCAGCATCGATGACTTTTCTTGGGGAGTCTAATTACATGTTAGGCGGACCGAAGCACTATCTAATTTCACGTAGCCCCGGCCAGCATGTGAGCCAGGCCGGCCGGGGCGAGCAGCGCGCCGAGGTCAGCCGTGAGGACCGATTGCCCACTCGCTGATGGTGTGCCACGGGGGGTCGAGGTCGGGACCAATCAGCCAGGCGGCCGACGACCGCGAGATCGACGCGTTCATGACCGTCCCACGCTCGCGCCCAGGGCGACGAGAAGCTCGTCCAGTTGCTCGAACGTCTCGCTCATCATATCCGCCGCCCCGGTGCCGGCAGCGTCGAGAGCTTCCTTCGAGGGATAGAGCTCGTGCATGACCAGCAGCGTCTTGCCACCTTTTTCCTCGAAGGTCACCGTGGTGACGGGCCCACCGTCACCACCTTCGTCATTGGTCCAGACGAGGCGCGAGTGCGGCGTCACTTCGATATACCTACCGAAGAACTCGTCAGGGTTTGAGGCATCGTCGCCGAACACCAGACGGTACCTGCCCCCGACACGAACATCCATCTCGCAGGAACGCAGGAACATGCCCATCGACTTCGGCGCCCACCACTGCTTGAACAGCTCGGGCTTGGTCCACGCCTCGAACACGATGCGCGCCGGACCGTTGAAAGTTCGCGTGACGACGAGTTCACGCTCGGACTTCCGTTCCACAGTCGTGCGATTCTTCATCGGTGTGGCCTCACTCTCTCTTCTTGCGTCCATCGACCTTCTCCTTCCGTTTCAATTCCTCGACAACCTTGTCCAACTCGTCGAAGCGTGCGTCCCAGATCTGGCGGTACCTCTCGAGCCATGCCGTCTCTTCCTCCAATCGGCGCGGGCCGAGCTTGCAGGTCCGCACGCGCCCGAGCTTTTCCGTGGTGACCAGCCCGGACTGCTCCAGGACGCCGACGTGCTTCTTCATGCCCGTGAGGGTCATGTGGAACTTCTCGGCAAGGTCCGTGATCGAAGCGTCGGAACGTCCCAGCTGCTCCAGAACGCCGCGTCTGGTGGCATCCGAGAGCGCGGCGAACGAGGCATCGAGGCGGGCTCGTATATACTGAACCATCCGGTTCAGTATAGGACGCATGGGGGCGGCATGCAAGGGGAGCCCAACCGCGGGCTGCGTTTTCGACGGCGGCCGTCCCCGAGGGCGCGCTTCTCGTCTCGAAGACAACCGACGTGCGGCAGCAGTTCGGCGCCCGCAACCGTAGATCCATCAGAGGATGGGAACCGGTGAGATGATTCGGGGTGTCTTAAACCTGAGCACGCGGATGAGCGAACGTGGCGAAAGCCTCGACCCAGTCAGGATGCTAAACGTCGCATCGTGGCGGAAGCTGCGGGCCTCGCGCAGGAGAGTTCAGCGCGGTCTAGAGTCCCAGAATTTGCGGCCGCCTAACATGCGCGTGCAGCGGACTCGCCGCCCTCGCATTCGCTCGGGACGCTCACTTCGCTCGCTCGGCTCGCCGCTGACGCGCCACCCGTTAGGCCCCGTTCCCAAACGATGAGCTGCGTCCTTCGCATCACTGGTCCTCAGCTCGAGCGCGCGCTTCGTGACCTCACCATCGAGCCGTATCGTGTCGAAGGCGACGACGCGCACTTTCTCGTCAGTGATTCCGATTTAGGTGACTTCACGGGTCAGGTGCGTGACGCGATAGCGTTTCTCGGTAGCCATTCCCAGGACCTGGAGAGGCTCACGGCTCTGCCGGAAGTTCGGGGTATTCTCGACTTCGGGCTGGCCTGGCGAGACGTCGCGGCTCAGGTCGACTCTCTTCCCGCGGAGCTGGTCCGCCGCGCTGCGGAGTTCGGGTTTAGCATCGAGTTGTCGCACTACCCGGTCTCGGCCGAGAACTCTGGCGGGGCCTAACATGGCGTATCTGAACTCCTCCGTTTTGTAAAGGTCTTTCGTCTTCTCGTTAACCCCTCCGTTTAAGTGGGCGAGCCCGTTGGCGGCAGTGGCAGGTTCCGACGGCACTCGTATCTTCGGCCTCTGTGTGGAGCTTTCTGGTTGCTCCGGGCCAGGATGAGGGATGCGCACGGGGAGCCAATCGTTGACAACGGCCTCTGAGGGCCGCGCATGTTATCGGCTTGACCCCGTGTCGGTCGGACCGTAGGGTTCATCGGCTCGAGCGGCTCGCGTTCGGCGGCAGGTCTGGTTGCATTCTTTCTTAGGCAGTGATCGGCGAGGCGGGTTGATAGACGGTGTCGCGGCTCCAGACGGCCCAGGCGATTCGAGCGAGTTTGTTGGCCAAGGCGACTGCGGCCCGGTTGTGGCCGCGGCGCTGCTGGAGGGTCAGTGCCCAGCGGCGTAGGCGATCGTTCTGCTGGTGGCGTTTGGCCGCGTAGAGGACAGAGCGGGCTCCATGGATCAGCAGGGTGCGCAGGTAGGCGTCGCCTCGCTTGGTAATGGCGCCCAGGTGTCGGCTGGAACCGCTGGAGCGCTCGCGTGGGACCACGCCGAAGTAGCTGGCGAAGCGCCGTCCCGATGGGAAGCGGGAGGGATCGCCGACGACGGCGACTAAGGCCGTGGAGCTCAGAAGTCCGATGCCGGGGACGGTGCGCAGCCGCGCGACCGCGGGGAGAGTTTGCGCGAGATCTTCCAGTTGACGCTCGATCACGCGAATCTTCTCTTCGAGCTCTCGGATCTCTTGGGCGGCGGACAGAAGGGTTTCGTGCAGGGCGTGTGGCAGGGGCTGGGAAGGATCCGAGAGGGCGGCAGAGAGGCCCGGCAGGACACGTCGGGAGCCTTGCGGAATCGAGACGCCCATCTCTCGCAGCAGGGCACGGATCGCGTTGAGTCGTGCGGTGCGAGTGGCCAGCCACCCGGAGCGGATTCGGTGGAGCGCGGTGAGGGTCTGCTGCTGCAGAGTCTTGACGGGCACGGGCGCGATCTGTTCGTTGCGATGGGCTTCCAGCAAAGCGGTCGCGTCGGCCCGATCGGTCTTATCGCGCAGGACGTAGCGCCGGGTCTGATGAGGCGGTAGCAGCAGGACCCGATGGCCCAGGCTCTCGATCTGCCTGGCCCAGTGGTGCGAGGAACCACAGGCTTCCAGAAGCACCGTGGCCCGAGGACGCTGCGCGAAGTATCGTGCCATCTGACTGCGCGAGAGCCGCCGGCGTTCGCAGACGCGGCCAGCCTCTCGCGAGACGGCAACCTCGAAAACCCTCTTGGACAGATCCACTGCGATGGTCGTATGCTCCTTCACGGACTCCTCCTTTCGGTGGTTGCATCAGTGACTCCGTACGACGTTGGCACCATGATGCCGCTCACGTCACGGGAGGAGTCCATCTCATCCTTGCAGCGGAC
>DASYUL010000091.1:0-2173 GCA_036001245.1 Thermoanaerobaculia bacterium | reverse complement strand
CTCTATCAGCGCGGGAAGCTCCCCGAAGCGATCCGTATCGCGCGTGCAGTCCTGCGCGAACGGCCCGGGATGGAGGCGGGATACGAGAACCTGGGTTTCCTCCTCCGCCGGGCCGACCAGAATCTGGAAGCGCTCCGGGTTTACGGGGACGCGGTCGCCCGCGGCGTCGCGAGCGAGGAGCTGAAGGTTCACTTCGCGCTCGCGCTTTCCGAAATGGGACGCTCGCCCGAGGCTCTCTCGCTCCTTCTTCCACTCGCGGGGAGCTCGGACCCCGAGACGCTGAACGCCCTCGGAATCGCGCTGTCGGATTCGGGCCGCTCCGCCGAGGCGGCGAAAGCGTTCGAGCGCGCGCTCGCGCTCGATCCCGACTTCGGCCAGGCCGTCCAGAACCTGGGGATCGTACGCCTGCGCGCGGACGACGCCGCCGGCGCCCGCGACCTCTTTCTCAAAGCGATCGCGATGGACGACAAGCTCCCGCGCGCCTGGAACGGCCTCGGCGTCGCGCTCGCGCGCCTGGGTGACGACCGGGGGGCGATGGACGCCTGGAACCGTGCCGTCGCTCTCGACCCGGCCCTCTACGATGCCCTATTCAATCTCGGCATGACCGCGGGCAAGCAGGGGATGCGACGCGAAGCGCAGGCGGCCCTCCAGCGCTTCGTCGCGACGGCGCCGCCGGTCTCCTATCGCGCCGACATCGCGCGCGCTCGCGGCCTTCTGAAGCTTCTCGAGGGAGCGGGTTCGTGAGGCGTTCGGCTCTCTTCGCGGCCGCGATCGCCCTGTGCGGAATCGCCGGGTGCGCCCGGCGGTCCGGTTCCAACGCCCTCACGCCGGTCGTACTCATTTCGGTCGATACGCTGCGCGCCGACCGGCTGCCGGCGTACGGGTATCGCGGCGTTTCGACCCCGGCGCTCGACGCGCTCGCGCGAGACTCGATCGTGTTCGAGAGCGCGTACGCCCAGGCGCCGCTGACGCTCCCCTCTCATGCGACGCTCCTGACGGGTCTCCTTCCCACGCAGCACGGCGTCCGCGACAACGTCGGCTTCCGGCTCGCTCCATTGCACGCGACGATTGCGGCCGCTTTGAAGGAGCGCGGATATGCGACGGGCGCCGCGGTGTCCTCATTCGCGCTGCGCCGCGATCGGGGCCTCGCGGCGGGCTTCGACATGTACGACGACGACTTCGGTCCCGGCTCCCTCGACGAGCGCGCGGGGCCGGCGACCGTGAAGCGGCTCGAGAGCTTCGTCGAGTCGCACGCGGATCGGCCACTCTTTCTGTTTCTTCACCTCTACGAGCCGCACACTCCGTACGCGCCGCCCGAGCCGTTCCGCGAAGCGTACCCGACGCGTCCGTACGACGGGGAAGTGGCCGCGGCGGACGCGGCGGTCGGTGGATTCGTCGCGTTCCTCAAGGAGCGCGGCCTGTATGACCGGGCGCTGATCGTTTTCCTGTCGGACCACGGGGAAGGTCTCGGCGATCACGGCGAGGACGAGCACGGCGTCTTCCTCTATCGCGAGACGATTCGAGTGCCGCTCTTCGTGAAGCCTCCCGGTTCGAGCGGCAAGACCCGGCGCGTGCACGCTCCGGTCGGCCTGATCGACGTATTCCCGACGGTCGCGGAGGCGGCGGGTTTCCCGGTCGGGAAGGAGCTGCCCGGTCTCTCGCTCGCGGGCGGCTTCGTCGACGGCAGCAACTCCCGCCCGCGCCGGATCTATTCCGAGACGCTGTATCCGCGGCTGCAGCTCGGCTGGAGCGACCTCGCCGCATTGACCGACGACCGCTTCTCGTACATCGAGGCGCCGCGGCCCGAGCTCTACGATCTCGTCGCGGATCCGGGTGAGAAGCGCGACCTCGCGCCCGCGCGTCCCCCCGCGCTGCGCGCAATGCGCGCGGAGCTCCTCGCCCTACAAAAGCCGGCTGCCGCGCCGGAGAAGCAGTCGTCGGAGGAGCTCGAGAAACTCGGCTCGCTCGGCTACATCCGGGTCGATTCGGGATCCGCCGGCCGGAGGAGCCTCCCCGACCCGAAAGATCGCGTCGGTGAGCTTCGCCGTTACAAACAGCTCTTCGACGTCTTTTACGCACACCGGGACGCGGAAGCGATCGTACTCGCGCGCGCGATGCTCTCGGACAACCCGCAGATCCTCTCGGTCTGGAGAATCCTCGCGACGTCTCTCGA
>DASYUL010000090.1:0-36339 GCA_036001245.1 Thermoanaerobaculia bacterium | reverse complement strand
GGGTACACGTACCGTTGGAACTGGGGGGACGGCTTCACCAGCTTCGAATCCGGCCCGGCGACTCATTCGCACACGTACTCCGTGGGCGGGACTTACACCGTTACCGTTCAGGTGACGAGTGGTGGCCAGACCGCTTATGCCACCGACAACGTGACCATCGGCAGCGGTGGGCCACCTCCGTCGGGCCTGAGCGTGACGCTCGCGTGTCCGACGTCGGGAACGGCCGGAAGCCCCGTCACGTGCGCAGCGACCGCCTCCGGAGGAACCGGAAGCTATTCCTATCGTTGGAACTGGGGAGACAGTTTCAATCAGCTCGAATCCGGCCCGGCCACCAATTCGCACACCTACTCGTCCGCGGGCGGTTACAACGTGGCCGTCGTGGTCACGAGCGGGAGTTCGACCGGGACCGGGACGGCGAACGTCAATATCACTCGAGCCGGACCGCCGTCCCCGGCTTCGGACTATCAAGTTTCGGGCGCAACCCCCAACTTCCAGGGCATCTATGAGGTCGAGGCAGGGCGCACGATCACGCTGACTGCGACCGAGCCGGATCCCGGGGCATCCTTCTCCTGGGCCGTCTCTGGCGGCGGTCCGACGCTCACCGGGCGAACCGTGCAGCACACGTTCAATTCCCAGGGGTCCCGGACCATTACGCTGACCGTTACCGGCGGCGGGACCGTGACCTACGGGACCACCTCGACGCAAATCCGCTTCTCGATCACCGCGCCGCGCTTCCAGGCCCTGATGATCCCGGGGGCCGGCCACATCGATCCTGCGCCTCCGGCAACCGACGGCACGTGGGCGACGGATCTCGCGATCACGAACCCGGGCACGCAGCCGATGACGGTCACTCTCTATTACGAGCCGTTCGGGACGACGTTCCCTGCCGATCTTTCGCTGATTCAGTTCGACTCGCGCAATAGCGCGTCGCTCGCGGCCGGTCAGTCGTTGTCGAAAACCGACATCGTGACGCAGTTGCTACCGCCGAAGAGCGGACGGGGCGTGCTCATCCTGAAATATGAGGGTGGCAACGCAGACCCGATCGCGACGGCGACCGTGTATTTCACCCAGCAGGGCCGCTCGTTCGGCTCGTCCCTTCCGACGTTCAAGGTCGGTCCCTACGGTTCGGCAACGACTCAATCGCCGGACGCCGGCAACGAGCAGACGCTCGTCGGTCTGCGCAACGACGCCAACTACCGGTTCAACGTGTCCCTCTTCAACGCGTCCGGTCAGAGCGGGTTCTTCCGACTGACCGCTTTCGGAGAAGATGGGACGCCGCTAACGATTCGCGACGACGCCGGCGCGCCGGCGGCCTCGCGCGACCTCCCGATCGGTCCGTTCCAGCAGGCCCTGCTGCAAGCCGGCGACCTGGGCCTCGACGACGCCACGAAGCGTTACGTGTTGAAGGCGTCTCCGGTCTCGGGTGGCTCGGCATTGATCGCCGCCGCGTCGGCTCTCGACCGGCGCAACAACGACCTCGTCCAGGTGAGCGACGACACTCCGCGGATCTCCGCCGCTGCCGACAGCACCATCGAGTACTTCATCCCGGGCGTGGGCCGGATCGGTCGCGACGAGGTTTCTTCGGATCCGCACTGGAAGACCGACTTGACCCTCTACAGCAACAGCAACCTCTCGCGCGACTTGTCGTTCGAGTACCGCTACACCGATGCGAGGGGCGTCGAGCAGCAGGTCCTGGCTCCGGTGACGATCGGCCCCGGCCGGTCGCTGGTGATCGACGACGTCGTCGGAAGTCTTCTCGACGGCTACGCGCCTGCGGACCTGAAGCAGGAGTCCACGCTGGGTGTCCTGCGGATCTACTATCCCGCCGCGGCCGATTCGGCTACGGCGCCGCTCTTGATCGGCGGGCGCATCTACGATGACCGCGGATCGGCGGGGACCGCTGGAATGCAGCTCTTCGTCTACTCGAACGGCGAGAGCGTGGCGCCCGGCAACCCGCTCGTTCTCCCCGGCGCGCAGCAGAACCTGCGATTCCGCACGAACATCGGCTTCTTCGCGATGGGCGACGCGCCGACGACGGTGCGCGTCACCGCAGTGAAACAGGACGGCACCATCGCTGGAACCTACGACTTCATGCTGAATGACGGCAGCCGGACCGGTCATTATGCCCAGCTTCCGATGTCGGCCATCCCCGGGATCGTCGGCGAGCCGATGACGATTCGCGTCGAGGTGCTCGACGGCAGCCGGATCGGCGCGTACGTGGTCACCGTCGATCAGATCAGCTCGGACACCATCTTCGTACAGGGTCGACCGACTCGCATGAACTGATACCAAGGGTTCAAGCCGTTTTGCTCGGAGCCCCGGCAACGCCGGGGCTCTTTTTTTGGTAGCGGAGAAGGCACGGCAAACGTAAAACGGGACGGTACAATGCCCGTTTGACCGCTGCCGACCCGATGAGCGAATCCGACCGACAGTCGATACACACGATCCCGGCCGGGAGTCTTTCCGCCATCCTGGAGGCGGAAGCCGTCTCTCCGTATCTCCACGACCGCGGCTCCCTCCTGTACAACCCGACGACCGGCGAGTCGCTGCCGAAGGACGGGCCCGGGTACCGGGCGCTCTCCAACATCCGGCAGGGCCTGCCGGCCGGGGTCGACGCGGGCGTCCTCGAGCACCTGCGCGCCGCCCGGTTCCTGATCGAGGATCTCGACGCCGAGACGCGCCGCTCCCATCTGCTCTTCGTGTCGCTCGAGACCTGCACGAGCTGCAACCATCGGTGTCCGTTCTGTCCCGTCTCGGTCGATCCCCGCGAGCGCGAGGTGATGACCCAGGAGCTCTTCGAGTCGATCGCGGATCAGGTCGTCGAGATCGGTGGGCGAAACGTCGTCGTCTTCCTCTCGAACTACAACGAGCCGACGATCGATCCGCTGTTCGAGGAGAGATGTCTCGCTCTCTTCGCGCGCGGCCTGCCGGTCTCGCTCCTGACCAACGCGTCCCATCTCGATCCCGACCGAGCCGAGCGGATCGCGAGCGCGGGCCGATTCCGCTACATCGGGATCAACCTGCCGACGCTCGATCCGGAGCGCTACCAGCGCATGCACGGTACGCGCGACCTCGCGCGCGTACTCGCCAACATCGACGCGCTTCGCGCCCGCGAGATCGGCGAGGAAACGGCGATCGTCGTCCTCGGAGACAACGACGAGCCGCATCGCAAGGACGTCCGGGAGATCCGCGAGCGGTTCGAGCCTCTCGGCTGGGCCGTCAAGCAATTCCGGATCCGAAGTCGCCCCGCCAGCGGTACGTTCATTCCGGAGCCCCCTCCCGTGAGGGAGCTGCGCGGGTGCGAGCTCATGGGCTCCCGCCCGTTCGAGCACCTCCACATCACGGCGACGGGAAAGGCCGTTCTCTGCTGCCAGGACTACTACGAGAAGCTCACGGTCGGCGACCTGAAGACCGAGACCGTCGCCGGAATTCTCGGAGGCGACGTGATGGCACGGCTGCGGCGCTGGACCTACGGAGTCGAGCCGGCGCCCGACGATTTCCTCTGTCGGCGCTGCGAGTTCGCGCTCGGGCGGTGAGCGAACGCGAAGGCCCGGACGGGCGCCTGGCGATCCGGGCGGAATCGATCTCCAAGGTCTATCGCCTCTACGATCGGCCCTTCGACCGCCTCCGCGAGCTCCTCTTCCGCGCGCCGCGTCACCGGCCCTTCCACGCTCTGAAGGACGTCTCCTTCGAGCTTCCGGCCGGCGGCGCGCTCGGTCTGATCGGGGAGAACGGCGCGGGCAAGTCGACGCTGCTCAAGATCGTCGCCGGCACGACCCGGGCAACCTCCGGATCGATCGAGCGCCACGGGGTCATCGCCTCGATCCTGGAGCTGGGGATGGGCTTCCATCCCGAGTTCACCGGCCGCGAGAACGCGCGGATGAACGCGGCGATCCTCGGGCTCTCGGGCGCGGACATCCGCCGGCGGCTTCCGCAGATCCGGGATTTCGCGGAGCTCGGCGACTTCTTCGATCGCCCCGTGCGGACGTACTCGTCGGGGATGGCGCTGCGCCTCGCCTTCGCGGTCGCGACGCACGCGGACGCCGACGTCTTGATCGTCGACGAGGCGCTCGCGGTCGGGGACGGTTACTTCCAGAAGAAGTCGGTCGACCGGATCACGGATTTCCAGAAGCGGGGCGGGACGCTCCTCTTCTGCTCGCACGCGCTCTACTACGTGGCGCTCCTCTGCGACCGCGCGATCTGGCTCAAGCAGGGGGACGTTGCGTCGGCGGGGCCGGCGCTCGCGGTCGTCCGCGCCTACGAGGCGTTTCTGCAGCGGAAGGAGCAGGAGCGCGCGGTGGCGGAGAGGTCCCAGGCGGCGCCCGCGGCGGCCGCCACGACGCAGGGAAGACGGCCCGCGCGCTTCACGGAAGTCCTCGTCCACGACGGCTCCGGCTTTCCGCGAGCGGAGTTCGGATCGGGCGAGACGGTTGCCGTCGACCTCGCCTTCGAGAGCGACGACCCGAGCCTCGCCTTCCATCTACGCGTCGGCGCGGATCGCGAAGACGGCGTGCAGGCGTTCGCGGTGGACACACGCTCGGAGCCGTTCGCACCTTTGACGGGAAGGCACGTCTACCGCCTGCGGCTCGTCTTCCCGCAGCTGCCGATTGCCCAGGGCGATTTCCGGCTGTACGCCTTCCTCGGAGACGAAACCGCGCTCCACCTCCACGACCTGAAAGTGCTGCATCCCGGATTCTCGATCGTTTCACCCGACTACACGGTCGGTCTGGTCAAGCCGCACCACTTCTGGACGGTCACGCAGGCAAGCCCGGAAGAGCCGCTTCCGCTGACCGCCGGCTCCTCGGTCGCCTCTTCTTGATCGCCGGCGACGGCAGGCTCGGTTTCCTTTCCGGATCGGAGGAGGAGAGCGCGCTCGACTACGTTCGGCGGCTCGGGCGTCTGCGCTGGAGAAGACGCTTTCCAGGACGTCGCGCCGTCGAGCTGGATGGTGGCCGGCCCGCCTCTGAGACGTTCGCCGCCGGAGAGGACTGGCTCGTGGTCCGCGATGAAATCGCGATTCCGCTTCCGGGGGGGGACCTCGCGCCGGTCGCCGGGCACGTCGTGGTCGCGGCCCCGCGGAGTCCGGCGGATCCGCCGTTCGTCCACACGCTCGCCGAGCTCGAGCGCGAGCGAGTGCCTCCCGCGGAGGACCGCGACGCGCAAACGGGTGATCCTCCCGCGATCGGCTTCTCGGTCTCCGACTTTCCGCCCGCGGAGGGCGAGACGGTCCGCGACTACGTGCGGCGTCTTCTCTCTCCGAGGTCGCCGCGCCGCTTTCCGGCGCAATTCGCGGCGGTCGTCTTCATCCCCGAGCAAGTCGCGGGGACAGATCCCTCAGGGGTCTGCGCCGGCGAACGGCCCGAGGTCGTTCGCCACTTTCCAAACCACATTCGCCGCCTTCTCGACGTCGGCTGCGGGACGGGGGAGGCCTCCGCGGGCCTCCGCCTCGCGAGCCCGGGCGTGTCGATCATCGGGATCGAACGGCACGCGGCGTCCGCCGAACGGGCGCGCGCACGGGTGGACCGTGTCTTGACCGGCGACGCCGCCGACGCTCTGCGACGCCTCGCGGAGGAAGGCGCGCGCTTCGACGCCTTTCTCTTCGCCGACGTGCTCGAACATCTCGAGGATCCGACCGGCGCTCTGACGCTCGCTCGCGAACTCGCCCTTCCGGAGGCGACGCTCGTCGCGAGCGTCCCGAACGTCGGGCACCTTTCGCTCGTGCGGGACCTCGTCGCCGGCCGTTTCGATCCTCTGCCGGCGGGACTCGCCGACGCCGGACACCTGCGCTGGTTCACCCGCGCGTCCCTCGAAGAGGCGCTCGAGGAAGCCGGCTGGCGGACGGTCGAGATCACGGCGCTGCCCGGAGCGCCCGCCCCCGAGGCGGAGCAGTTCCTCGGCCGCGCCGCGGCGTTCCCCGAATTCGATCGAGACGCTCTCGCCGCGTACCAGTGGGTCGCGGTCGCTCGGGCGGAGTGACGATGCGGATCGCCTACCTCCTCGAGTCGACCGAGCTCTCCGGAGGAGTCAAGGTCGTTCTCCTTCAGGCGGAGGCCCTCGCGCGTCGAGGGCATCGGGTCGCGATCGTCTCTGCGGATGCGCGTCCCGACTGGTTTCCGCTCTCGCGCGCGCACTTCGAGAGGTCCGCCTTCCGCGACTCGGCGGAGCTCCCGCGCGCGGAGATTCGCGTCGCGACTTTCTGGACGACCGTCGCTCCGGCGCTCGAGGACGCGGCGGGTCCGGTGTTCCACCTCAGCCAGGGATACGAGGGAGATTTCAGCTTCTACGCCGCTTCGCGCCGCGCGATCGAGGACGCGTACCACGCGCCGGCGGTGAAGCTGACGGTCTCGAAGACGCTCGCGCGGCTCCTCGAGGAAAGGGGATTCGGACGCGCGGTCGACGTCGGACAGGCGTTCGAGGCCGACGGGTTCTCGCCCGGACCGGAACGCCCGCCGGGCGATCCACCGGTCGTTCTCCTCGTCGGTCCTTATGAGGCCGACGTGAAGGGCCTGGCGGTCGCGCTCGCCGGTCTTTCGCTGTGGCGGCGGCGCGGGGGGAGCTTCCGGGTGCGCCGCGTCTCGCCGCTCCCCGCGGGAGACGAGGAGAAGTCCTGGCGCGTCGTCGACGAGTACCATCACAGAATCCGTCCCGAACGGATGCCTTTCGCGTATCGCGCCTCGGACGTCTTCATCGGGGCGTCCCGGCCGGAGGAGGGCTTCGGCCTGCCGGCGCTCGAGGCTCTCGCGTGCGGGCTGCCGTGCCTCCTCTCAGACACGCCGGGTCATCGCGAGTTCGCGGGGGAGTCGGCGTGGTACTTCCCGGACGGCGATCCCGCCGCGATCGCGGACCGGCTGCCGGAGTTGATCTGCGACGAGGCGAGGAAACGGGCCCGCATCGAAGGGCCCGCCGCCGCAGCGCGATTTTCGACGGCGGACGTCGCCCTGCGGCTGGAGAACGCGTTTCGCGACGCGCTCGCCGGCCGGGCGTAGCCGTGCCGGCGGAGGTCTCGGCCGTCGTCGTCACCCATGGGAGCGCGACCGAGGCGATCGCCTGCGTGGCCTCGCTCCGACGCGCGCTGGAAGCGGAGAGCGTCTCCGGAGAGATCGTGCTCGTGGACAGCGGCTCGGGCGCCGGGCAAGCGCGGCGGCTCGAGTCGGCGGGCGCCGATCTCTTTCTCGCGCTCCCGGAGAACCGCGGCTATTCCGGAGGCGTGAACGCCGGACTCGCTCGCGCGACGTCGTTCCGCCTTCTCCTGACGAACGCCGACGTCTTGTTTCGCCCGGGCGCCGTCGGTCCGCTCCTCGCGGCGATCGACGAACCGCGGGTCGGCGCCGCCGCTCCGCTCGCGTTCTGGGACTCGCGTGACCGCCTGCGGCTTCCGCCCGGCTGGGCTCCCGGTTTCCGCTCCGATCTCGCGCAGCTGTCGGCCGGCCGTGATCCCTCTCGCGACAGGCGTCGGTTCGCGTCCGCGGCCCGTGAGACCGTCCGACTGTGGCAGAGCGGCGGCTCCGCGCGCCACCTCTCCGGCGCCGTGCTCGCCGTTCGACGCGAGATCTTCGACCGCGTCGGGCGTTTCGACGAGCGGTTCCCGTTCGAGTACGAAGAGACCGAGTGGGAAGATCGCGTGCGCGGGTGCGGCCTCTCGCTCACGCTCGTCCCGGCCGCGCGCGTGGAGCACCTCTGGGGTTCGAGCGCGGCGGAGGAGGGCGAGACCGCCGCGCGACGGGCCCGCTCGCGCCGCCTCTACTGGGGCCGCCGTTATGGACCGCTCGGCCGCGCGGTCCTCGAGCGCGCCGCGCGCCGCCCTCCGGGGGCGCTCCCTCCCGCGATTTCGCAGCCGCGGCTCCCCGCGCGCGACGGAGCGTGGGTCGCCGTCTCGACGAATCCCTCGGTCCTCCCTTTCGCGGGAGCCCCGCTCGACGAGGACTTCGAGCTCCCTTCGGAGGTCGCGGCGCGCCTTCCGCCCGTCCCCGTCTACCTCCGATCGTTCCGCGCCTCCGACGGCGAGCCGCTGGAGACCTTCGTCTGGTGGAAGGAGCGCGCGTGAGCGGGTTCGCCGTCCGCGAGGCGACACCTACCGATGCCCCGGGGATCCGACGACTCTTCGCCCGCGTCTTCGGCCGGGAAATGCCGGAGGAGGAGTGGACGTGGAAGTTCGAACGGAACCCGGACGGGTGGTACGGCGTGGTCGCGGTCGTCGCGGGCGAGATCGTCGGGAACTACGCCGGCTGGGGAGCGCGACTGCTGGTGGACGGACGGCCGGCCTCGAGCTTCTCGGTCGGAGACGTCGCGACCGATCCGTCGGTCCGCGGAATGGGCGGCCGGCGAGGAATCTACCGATCGATGACCGAAGCGTTCTACGAAGCGGTGGGAGCGCTCGGCGTTCCCTTCTGCTTCGGTTTTCCGAACCCGCGCGCCCTCGAAGTCAGTCACCGGATCGTGGGATCCCGGACGCTCTTCCCCGTCCGGGAGATTCTCGTCCCCTGCGACGCGCTTGGTGCGTCGCCTTCCGACGCGGTCGCGAAGGACTTCGTGACGGAGAGCTTCGATCCTCTCTGGGCCGCCGCGGCGACCTATCTCACCCACGCGCCGGTCCGCGACCGCGCGCGCGCGAACTGGCGCTTCCACGCGCGCCCGACGCGCTGGTACCGGATGGTGACCCGCGAAGAGCGCGGCGAGACGTTCGGCTGGGCCGCTCTCTCGGCCGCTGGCGACACGGCTCTCGTCGCGGACTTTCTCGGCCGCGATCCGGCGGGCGCCGATCTGCCGGCCCTCTTCGCGGCGGCCGCAGCGGAGGCGCGCCGCCTCGGCGCCTCGAAGCTCGTTTTCTGGGAGACTCCCGGCGGGCCTGCGGCGAATCTCCTCCGCGGGCTTCCCGGCGAACGGCGGGACGCCGGTTTTCCCGTCATCGTGCGCTCCTTCGACGACGAGGCCGCGGACCGGTTCGCCGCGAAGGCGCATCTGGTGCCCTCCCTCTACGACCTCGTTTAGTTCTCCCGCCCTGTCATCCCGAGCGAAGCGAGGGATCTCTCGCTCGACGAGAGATGAGATTAGCGCCCTCTCGACGACGGCGCTTCTCGCGCTCTGCGGCCGTTCGCAAGCTCACGTCCGCAGAAGGCGCTCGGTTTTCTCGTGGCTTCGCTCCTCGAAATGACAGGCGGAGGGAGGGGAAGCGTTTAAACTCCCCCGAGCGTAAAAATGGCTGATCACCAGATGAGAGAAGACGAGCTCATCCCCTACGAGCCGAGCGACTTGGCCGCCGGGAAGGTTCTCGTGCTCGCCGCGCATCCCGACGACGAAGTTCTCGGGGCCGGGGGCTTCCTCGCCCTCTGCGGCGAGCGGGGGAGCTCGGTCCGGATCTGGATCGCGACCGACGGGACCGCACAGGAAGGGCCCGACGCGAAAGACGCTGCGTACGGGGAGCGCCGCCGCGAGGAGTCCCGGCGCGCCGCCCGGGCGCTGGGGGTCGATCCGCCCCTGTTCGCCGGCTTGAGCGACCGGACCCTCGACTCCGAGGTCGGACCGCTCGCCAGGGCCGTCGCCGAGCAGATTGCCGACTTCGAGCCCGACCTCGTCCTCTGTCCGTCGCCGGCCGAGATCCACCCCGACCACCGCGCTCTCGCCGAGACGCTCTACCGCACGGTCGCGGCGTCCCGGCCCGAAGACCCGGACCACGACCGGCTCCGCTTCGTTCGTCTCGCCTTCTACGAGATCTCACAGCCCTTTCTCCCGAACGCGCTCGTCGACATCTCGAAAGTGGCCGCGAAGAAGGAGGGTGCGCTCTCCGCGTACGAGTCACAGCAGTCGGTCCGCGATTACGCCGGCGCGCTCCAGGGGCTGAACGCCTACCGGCGCCTGACGCTCCCCGGGAGCGGCCCGGTCGAGGCGTTCTCGGTTCTCACCTGGGCGGAGGCGTCCAGCCGCTCGCTCGAGGAATTCCGGCGCGCGATCGGCCCCGCGGTGATCCGCGATGGCAGCCGCGGACCGGCTCCGCTCGCTGTCGTCGTGCGGACCCGCAACCGGCCGGCGCTCCTCGTTCAGGCTCTCGAGAGTCTCCGGGCCCAGACCGCGCGCCCCATACAGGTCGTCGTCGTCAACGACGGCGGCGCGTCGGTCTGCCCGCTCGTCGAGTCGTTCCGCGACTCCTTCGAGATCTCCCTCCAGGAGCTGCCGGAGAGCCGCGGGCGTTCGGCCGCCGCGAATCTCGGAGTCGAATCCTCGAAACAGGACCTCGTCGCTTTTCTCGACGACGACGACCTGTGCTTTCCGGATCATTTCGAGCGGCTCGTGTCGGCGCACCGCTCCGGCCCCGAGCCGGTCGTGTATTCCGACGCCGTAACCGTCGTCTACCGGCGCGAGGGGGAGGAGTGGAAGCCCGGCGCCCGCACGCTCCAGTACTCGCTCGATTTCGACCGCGACTACCTGCTGCTGGCGAACTACATTCCGCTGCACACTCTCGTTCTGCCCCGAGCGCTCTACCGCAAGCTCGGCGGCTTCGACGAGGTTCTCGAATACTCGGAGGACTGGGACTTCCTGATCCGCGCCTCCTTCGAGACGTCCTTCCGCCACGTGCGAGCGGTCACGTGCGAGTACCGCGTGTTTCCGGTCGACGACACGGACCCGGCGCACGCGAGCGCCGGCTCCCCGTCCTTCCAGCGCGCCCGGCGCGAGATCTACCGGCGGTACGCGTCGCGGCGGACCGAGGACGGCCTCTCCCGAGCGCTGGACCGCATGCGGGCGCAGATCGCTTTCTGGTACGAGCGGGACACGATCGCCCAGGGCGAGCTTCGCTATCAGCGCGAAAGCCATCACCGGCTCGCGAAGGCCCTGGCTCGCGCTCAAGCGATGGAGGCGAGGCTCGCGGAATCCGAGCTGCGCATCACGCAGCTCCAGACCGACCGGGCGCGGGTCATCGCGGAGAACGAGTTCGTACACGACCGGCTGGCCGAGCTCTTCGCGAAGAACGAGCAATACGATCTGCAGGTCGCGGGTGCCTACGGAGAGGTCGAACGGTTGAACGCGATCCTGAACCAGATCTACGGCTCGCGGACGTGGAAGCTCCACCTCTTGCTCGACCGCGTTCGCGGCCGGCGCTGAAGGCGGCATGCGGAAGTCGCGACGCGCGGTCGCAGTGCTCGCCCCGGAGCCGATCCGTCCGCGGATGGCCGGAATGGGAATTCGCGCTCTGGAGCTCGCCCGCGCGATCGGGAAGGAGCTCGACGCGCGCCTCCTCGTCCCCAACGATCCGTCCGAAGCGGCGGAGGTTGCGCCGGACGTCGACGTCGTCCATGCGCCCTCGACCGGAGACCTCGCGGCCGCGGCCTCCGGAGCCGCCGCGGCGGTCGTCTCCGGGCACGCCGCGAACCTCTGGTTCCACCAGGTGCCCGACGTCCCGGTCGCCGTGGATCTCTACGACCCTTTCCCGGTCGAGAACCTCCACTACGCGGCGACGCTCGGAGACGAGACGGCGCAGCACGACCTCGCGACGCTGCGGCTCGCGCTGGCGCGAGCGGACTTCTTCCTCTGCGCGTCGGCGGAACAGCGGTTGTTCTACGCGGGAGCGCTCCTCGCGGCGGGACGGATCGGGCCCGCGAACTTTCCGGACGACCGGGGGCTGTCGGAGCTCCTGGCAGTCGTCCCCTACGGGGTCCCGTCGCGCCCCGCCCGCGGAGATCGCGATTCCGGCCGGAAGGCCGCGGGACTCCCGGGCACGGGTCCGGTCGTCCTCTTCGGAGGAATCTACGACTGGAACGATCCCTCGCTTCTGCTCGACGCGTGGCCGCTCGTCCTCTCCGGAGAACGGGAAGCCCGGCTGCTGTTCCTGGACAGCCCGAACCCCGAGACCACGCCCCAGCGCGTTCACGCCGAAACGCGCGCGCGGGCGAGCGAAATCGATCCGACGGGTCGCTCGATCGTCTTCTCCCGCTGGGTCCCGTACTCCGCCCGCCCGGATCTCTACGCCGCCGCGGACCTGATCGTGTCGATTTCCTCGGACGGGCTGGAGACCGATCTCGCCTACCGCACCCGGCTCCTCGACGCCGCCTGGGGCGGCCTGCCGTCGGTTTCCGTCGCCGGCGGAGCCCTGGCCCGGGAGCTCGCGGATGCCGGCGCGGGATGGCGCGTCGAGCGCTCGGCGGACCTCCTCGCGCGCGCGATCCTCGCCGCGCTCGCGCCCGACCGCCGCGAGACGGCGTCGCGTTCCGCGCGCGGGTTCGCCGCGGAGAGGACCTGGGAGCGGGTCGCAGGACCGGTCGTCTCGTGGTGCGGGGACGCCCGCGTCGACGCCAACCGCCTGCCCTATCCCGCCGCGACGGAGCCGCGGCTCTGGGAGCGCCTCACGCGGCGCGTTCATGAATTGTGGCGAGTGCAGGCCCGGGCGACCTATCCCCGCGGCGTCTCCCGATGACGCCCGATGCCTCGGTCGTCGTCGTCCACCATCGCGACTCCGAGCGGCTGTTCGAAGGGCTTGTCGCGCTCGAGACGGCGTGCCGGGGGACGCTTTCCGCCGAGGTCATCGTCGTCGACAACGCGTCCGGGATGCCCGTCGCCGAAATGTTGCGCCGGTTTCCGACCATCCGTCGGATCACGGCGCCGCGCAACGTCGGCTTCGCGGCCGGCTGCCGGCTCGGCGCGGAGGCCGCTCGGGGGCGGTCCCTCATATTCGTCAACGACGACGCGGTCGTCGAGCCGGACGCAATTGCCCTCCTCGCCGGCGCGCTCGACCGCTGGGATCCGGACGTCGTCGCGGTCGCCGGCCGGCTCACCGATCCGACGGGACAGCGCAACGACTTCTTCGACGGGTTTCTCACGTTCGACGGACACGCGTTCCAGAGCGACGTCGGTCGGCCGGTCGGTACGCTTCCCGAAGTCGTCGCCGGAGAGGAGCGTCTCTTCGCGTGCGGGGGACTGATGGCCGTGCGCCGAGGCGAGTTCGTCTCCTCGGGCGGGTTCGACGACGACTACTTCGCGTACTTGGAGGACGTCGACTTCGGCTGGCGGCAGTGGATCTTCGGCCACCGAATCGTCGCCGAGCCCCGCGCGGTCGCGCGTCACCACGGCGGCGCGACGGGTGAGGCGCTCGGTATCTTTTCGCGCGGCTATCTTTTCGAGAGGAACGCGTTCGCGACGGCGTACAAGAACTTCGACCGCGATCACTTCGCGGCGCTCATGCCGTCGGTGCTCGCCGCGTTCCTCGTCCGCATCTCCGAGATGCTCGCGGCGCGCAACCCGGGCGCCGCGGAGCTCGAGCGCGATCCCTACGGCGAACCGCGTCCCTCCCCGACGTTTCTCCGCCGGCTGTTCGGGATCGCGGCCGCGGGGGAGCCCTCCGTCCGGGTGGAGGACCCGCTCACGATCGCGCACCTGAAGGCGCTTCTTTGGATCCGGCGCAGCCAGGAGTCGCTCGCCGCGAAGAGAAAGGCGGTCCAGTCGCGCCGTCGCCGGTCGGACGCCGACATCTTCTCGCGCTTCCCGCTGCGACTGGTCCCCACGTACCCCGGAGACGAGCGCTTCGACTCCGACTTCTTTCGCGAATTTCTCGCGCGCGCTCCCGAGCTCGTCCGCACGACCCTCGACGAGATCTTCGTGGGGGTGACGGCGTGACGTCGTTCTCGGTCGTCATACCGACCTATCGCCGTCCCGACACCCTGTTTTGCGTGCTCGACGCATTGGGAGCGCAGACGTCGCCTCCGGACTTCGAGGTCGTGGTCGTCGACGACGGCTCGGGTGACGGGACGGCGGAACGGCTCCGCGCGTACCGCGCCCCCTATCCGCTGCGTTGCTTCTCCCAGGAGAACTCCGGTCCGGCGCGCGCGCGCAACCGCGGCGTCGAGGAGTCACGCGGTCCGATCGTACTCTTCCTCGGCGACGACACCGTGCCCGAGCCCCAGTTTCTCGCCGTGCACGGCCGCGCGCACGCGGAACGGCCGAATCGTTCGGTGGCTGTGCTCGGTTACACGACGTGGCCCGGCGACCGTCGCGTCTCGCCGTTCCTCCATCACATCAACGAGTACGGCCTTCAGTTCGGTTACGGCCTGATCGAGGACACCGAGTCGGTGCCGTTCAACTTCTTCTACACGTCGAACATCTCGCTGCCGCGCCGCCTTCTCGTCGGCGCGGGACTGTTCGACCCGACGTTTCCGCACGCCGCCTGGGAGGACATCGAGATCGCCTACCGGCTGACGAAGGAGGGGATGAAGATCCTCTACCGGCCGGAGGCCGTCGCGCGCCACTACCACGACATCACGTTCCGCTCGTTCCGCCGGCGGCAGGAAAAGTCGGGCGAAGCCGCGGCGATTTTCTTCGAGAGGCATCCGGAGCTGGGAGAGTTCCTCGCGGTCCCGCAGGCGCTCACTTTCGCGAACGGATCCGGCGCACGCGAAACGGTCCGGGTCTGGTGGGCGTCCCTCGGAGAGCGGTGGGACCTTCCGGGAGTCCGGCGCGCGCTCGACCGCGTCCTGCACGACGACTACCTGAGAGGGCTCGCGCGCGGCCTCGCCGCGCGGGGCTGGTCCACCACCGGGTTCCGGGTTCCAGGTTCCAGGGAACCGAGGACGACGGGCGTCTGGCCGCGGTGACGAAGTGGCCTTTTTCGAGGTCAGGGGCGAGCGTCAGCGCACGCTTCTCGGACCGCACATCTGGCTCGAAACGTTCGACTTGGCCGCGACGGGAGCGCCGGTAAGGGTGGCCCCGGGTTTGCTCTTCTCGCCACCGGAGGCATGTCCATGAAGAGGCTCACTCTCGTATTGGGGTTCGCCATCCTCGCGGCGGTTGCCGCGCCGCTCACCGCCGCACCGCGCGGAGGGCATCACGGATCCGGCGGCCACCGCGGATCCGGTCGGCGAGTGATCATCGTTCGACCGAGCTTTGGATTTGGATTCGGCTACGGATACGGACCCTACTGGTCCGACCCCTACTGGTACGGCTACGGGTACGGCCCGTACTACCGCGGCGGTTACTACGGCCGCTACGGTTACGGCCGCGCCTCGAACTGGGCCGTGGTCGATACGGACGTGTCGCCCGAAAGCGCGCGCGTCTACCTCGACGGGCAGTACATCGGGACGGCCGACGACTTCGACGGCTTCCCCGACTATCTCTACCTGAGACGGGGTCACTACCGGGTCGAGTTCCGTCTCGATGGTTACCAACCGCGCACGATCGACGTGGACGCCCGCCCCGGCGTCAAGATCGACATCGACGAGAAGCTTCCCAGGATCTCGGGCGCCCCGCGATACGGCAGCTATGACACGCCCGAACCGCGCGGAGGGGTGCGGAGGTTCTGGGGAAAACGCAGCAACGTCTCGGTCGAGATGACCGACGAGGACGACGTCTACGCCGATGGCCGGCCCGGCTATCGTGAGCCGCGGCGTGAGCGCTACGACGACGACGAGTACTCCGAAGAACGGAATCGGGACGACCGGGAGAGCGAGGTCGACCGGGAGGACTTGCGACGCGACGAGTGGCGCCGTGGCGACGAACCTGGAGACACCCGGGGCGATACGCGGATCGTCCTCGAGATACGACCGGACGACGCCTCGATCTATCTCGACGACCGTTTCATCGGGAAGGCATCGGATCTCGATTCGGACAGCGGACTCGCCGTTGCGCCGGGGCGTCACACCCTGGTCGTTTCCCGACCGGGTTACCGCGAGCGCCGGATCGAAGTGAGCGTCTCGCGCGGCGAGACGGAGAACGTCGAGATCACCCTGGAGCGCTGATTTCCGATGGGGGTCAGGTCTCCACTCGCCATCTTGCACTCCGAAGTGGGCAGATCGCGGTCGCCGGACGGTGGCCGTGTCACCTCGTGAAGACCTGACCCCTCAAGCTTTTGCCGACTTTCGTCGCCCTCGACTTTCCGCTAATTCACACGTCGTTTTCTTTGGGTCTATACTGGGCGCTCTCGAAGGAATTAGGGGGAGGCACGAAGACCTGACGGCGTCTGTCACGGTGGTTGACCCCACCTTCTGCCAGTTTCGGTAGCTCCCAGGTCCGCACTCTTCCCGAATCCTTCCGATCCCGTCGGGTCGGAAGGCCTCCCCCTTGTTCCTTCGAGCCGGGGCTTTCAGCGCGGCGGTCGCTTCGCGACCGGCGCTGAGAGAGTGAAAGCAGCCCGTCGTGGTCAGCCGGCCCGGCTGAGACTCAGCGTGAGTAGCAATCCCTCGAAGTGCAGGCGCCGATTCCCGCGTCGGGTGTCGGGCGGATAGTCGGCCGCCGCGATCGCCGCCGTCGCGAGGGCGCGCGCGTCGACGTTCGCGGCAATCTCCGAAAGCGCGCCGGTGACGGCGCGGTGCCGCACGAGCTCGGCGGAAACTCCGGCGGCGAGAAGCGCCGCATCCGCGAGCAGCTCTCCCACGATCCGGATCTCACTCGTCTCCGCGCGGCCGAGCGGCTCGGCGAGCAAGACGAGCGCGGCGACTTTTCCATCGACGATTCCCGCCCGAAGCGCCTCGACGGCTTCGGCGCGGAAGCGGCGGGCCTCTTCGAGCGCGTCGGCGGCGCCCTCCTCCGAATCCGGCGTGAAAACGGCGAGCTCCGCGGCGTCGTCTTCCGACAATCCCGACTCCCGCCAGATCCGCACCCGATCGGGAATCGAGGGTGACTCGACGCGGACGGCGAGACATCGCGACCGGATCGTCGGCAGCAGCGCCTCGGGACGGCGCGTCGTCAAGATCCAGTGCAGCCGCGATCCCGGCTCCTCGAGCGTCTTCAGGAGCGCATTCGCCGCTTCGACGCCGAGAAGCTCCGCCCGCGAGATCCGGACGACCCGGCGCGCCGCCTCGTAGGGTCGGCCGGCTCCGAATGAAATCGCTTCGCGTACCCGATCGACGCGGATCTGAACTCCCTCCGGCGAAAGCGTGAGCAGGTCGGGATGAAAGCCGTGCAGCACACGCCGGCAGGAGTCGCAGCGGCGCTCGGGGTCGTCACCGGAGCAGAGGAGCCGGGCGGCGAGCGATAACGACGCCTCCTCGAGCGGTCTCTCCGCGATCCCGTGAAGGAGGAGCGCGCCCGGAAAATCGTCGAGTCGCGCGGTCAACCGCTCGATGATTGGGGAACGCGCGCTCAGAGATCGAAGCGCTCGGCGAGCGCTCTCCAGGTGTCGCGAAACAGCTCGGCGGCCGGCCGACGCGCGTCGAGCACCCGAACGCGCGCCGGCTCGCGCTTTGCGATGGCGAGGTACGCACGGCGGACCCTCTCGTGGAACGCGAGCTCGGTCTCCTCGAACCGACCGACCCCGCGGCCGCCGCGCCGGCTCTTGCGGTCGAGCCCCTCGCGCGGCTCCAGGTCGTAGAGGAGCGTCAGGTCCGGCACGAGCCCGTCCCGCGCGAGCTCGTCCACCCGCCGTAAGAGGCGCGCGTCGAGCCTGCGGCCGACCTGCTGATATGCCTCGGTCGCGTCCGAGAACCGGTCACAGAGGACGAAGACTTCGCGGTCGAGGGCGGGGCGCAAGACTTCGCGGACGTGCTGGCGGCGGTCGGCCTCGAAGAGCAGCCACTCCGCGACCGGGTCGAGCTCGCGATGCTTCTTGTCGAGAACCACTCCACGCAGGACTCGTCCGATCCGCGTCCCGCCGGGCTCCCGCGTCGAGAGCACATCGCTGCCCGCCTCTTTGAGGCGCGCCGCGGCCATTCGGAGCTGCGTCGATTTTCCGGAGCCTTCGACGCCTTCGAACGTGACGAACGGCACGTCGCGAAGCTATCAGCTATCGGGTCGGGCGCCGTTGCCTCGGGCTAACATTGACTTGATTTGAGCGTATCCGGTGCGATGAGGAGTTCCATGACGTCGGGGCGGGGGCTCTACCTCGCGATCGGCTTCGCCGGTCTCGCGCTCGCGGTGGCGTCGATCGCGGACATGTTCGCTCCCCGACCGTACGACGGCATCGTTCCGGTCCCGTACAGCCGCAAGGGGGTCGAGGTCCGCGCGGTCATCCCGGGGGGACCCGCGGCGTCCGGGGGCATCCGGGCGGGGGACTGCGTCGTCGGAATCGGCAAGCGGCTGGTCAACTCGACCTCCGACGCCTCCGCCGAGCTTCGCAAGCACGAAATCGGACAGACGGTGTCCTATCTCTACCATCGGGGGGCCTGCGGCTCCGACACGAAGGGGGACCTGCACAGCGTGCCGGTGCGGCTCTCCTCGGAGCGTCTCGGCGGAACGACCTATCTCTACTCGGCGGCCCTCGGATTTCTCTTCTTCTTCATCGGCTTCTTCGTCTTCGACCGTCGCCCGGAGGACCGCGCGGCGCGGATCTTCTTCCTGCTCTGCGTCCTCTTTCTCCTCTTCTTCGTCTGTCGGCTGCGGCCCGCCTCCTACTGGTGGATCGATCTCTTCGTCCAGAACACCGGAACGGTCTCCCTCTTCCTCCTCCCGGCCGTCTTCCTCCACTTCTTCCTGATCTTTCCGCGCCCGAAGGAGTTCACGTTCGCGCGACCCGACGAGTGGACCGGCGAACCCCCGCCGCGATGGAAGGAGAAGCTGCAGGACTTCCTGTCGGCGAGTCCGGGCCTCTTCTACCTTCTCTATTCGATCCCGCCGGTCGTCTTCCTCTACGACGTCCTGCGCCAGCTGCGTGGGCACCGCGTCGCGATCCTTTCCGGGGCGCCGCTTTCGTCCTGGGTGCTCCTGGGCGACTACCTCGTCCTCGGGTTGATCGCGCTCGCGCACTCCGCCTTCACGCTCCCGGACGCCCGTGAGCGCCGGCAGGCGTTCCACGTATTCATCGGCACGATCGTCGGGATCGCGCCGTTCGTGCTGTTCGGGATCGTGCTCCCGTCCGCGTTCAACATCGAGGACTACGTCTTCTACGGCATCGTCCCGATGATTTTCATCCCTCTGACGTTCGCGTATGCGATCGTGCGCTTCCAGATGCTGAACGTGCGCGTGATCGTGCGCCGCACGTTCCTTTACGCGGCGACGACCGCGATCCTGTTCGGCCTCTACGCGGTCGCGGTCGCGATGGCGAACGCCATTTTTGCGGAGTCACGGCTCTCCTCCTCGCCGCTCTTCAACTTCGGGTTCTTTCTCGTCGGCATTTCGCTGTTCGAGGTCCTCCGGCGGCGGCTCCAGACGCCCCTCGACAAGCTGTTCTTCCGGGAGAAGTTCGACTACCAGAAGGCGCTGCTCGAGATGAGCGAAGCGATCACCGGAGAGCTCGATCTCGGCCGGATCGCGGATTTCCTGACGGGCCGGGTGGCGGCGACGATGCGGCTCGACCGGGCGTCGATCTGGGTGCGCGACGATCAGGGCTGGCTCGAACGGCGCGGCCGGCGCGAGGATCGGCTCTCACCTTCGGCGGAGATTCGCCGGTTTCTCCGCGAGCAGGGCAAGCCTGCTGCGCCGGAGGACCTGTGCGAGCAGGTCTCCGAGGAGGAGAGTCGGCGCTTCTGCGAGCGCGTGATCGCGGAGGGGTTTCACCTGCTCGTGCCGCTCGTTTACCGGGAGCGTCTGATGGGCGTCCTGGCGCTCAAGGAAAAGCTCTCCGGCGAGCGGTTCGACCGCGACGACCAGACCCTCCTTTCGACTCTCGCGAACCAGTCGGCGCTGGCGATCGAGACTGCCATCCTGCACGACGAGATGACGCGGCAGGCCGAGCTGCGCCGCGACCTCGAGATCGCCCGCGACATCCAGACGAGCCTGCTGCCGCGTTCGCTCCCGATTCTCCCCGGCTTTTCCTTTCTGGGCGGCAGTCTGCCGGCCAAAGTCGTCGGCGGAGACTTCTACGACTTCATCTCCTTCGACGACCGGCGTCTCGGCGTCGTGATCGGCGACGTCTCGGGAAAGTCGGTCCCCGCGTCTCTCCTCATGGTCGCCTCGAAGGAGATCGTCTACTCCCGCGCCCTGACCACCCGGGATCCGGGAAGGCTGTTCCAGGAGTCCAACCGGCGGATCTACTCGATCAAGCGCCGCATGTTCGTTTCGCTCGGCTACTTCCTTCTCGATCCGGACGCGATGAGCCTGCGGTACGCGATCGGGGGCCAGCCGCTCCCGATGATCCTGCGATCGGGCGACGGGGGACCGCGTTTCCTGGAGCCCCCGAATCATCGACTGCCGCTCGGCGCCTTGAAAGAGGTGCCCTACGACACTCAGGAAATGTTCCTGAAGCGCGGCGACCTGCTCTTCTTCTACACGGATGGATTCACCGAGGCGATGGACGGTGAGATGAACCCGTATGGCGAGGAGCGGATCATGGATTCGCTTTCGGCCCGCCGCGACGCGCCGCTGGAGGAGATCGCCCGGGGCCTTCTCTCCGACATTCGCACCCACGTCGGCGGAGCCGAGCAGTACGACGACATGACCTTTCTCTTCATGAGGGTCGATGAATCCGGGACCCCGGACCAGGGGCCAGGGACCGGGGATCAGGGGCTAAGTCCTTTGGTTCCCGACCCCCGGGTCGCCTGACCCCCGAAGCCAAGGTGTGGGGTGCAGGTTCGGAGAACCTGTCCCCCAGGCGATCCCTGGTGAGAGAAACCTGGGCGGCTGCCCGGCCGTATCATCGGTGAGCGATGAAGAAACGCCAGGCGATTCCCCTGTTCGGCCTGCTCCTCGTGGCAGTCGTGGGGGTTGCGGCCGCCCTGCTCCTGTCGAACCAGCGGGAGGTCACGACCTCTTCGGACGCGGCCTACCGCCTCTGGCGTGAGGCGCTCGAGAACGAGCGCCGGTTCTACATGAAGGAAGCGCGGATGGGCTACGCGAAGGCCCTCGAGCTCGACCCCGACTTCGCGGCCGCCATGCTCGGGCTCGCCCGCCAGTCGGACAAGGAAAAGGCGCTCTCGCTCCTCCACCGCGCCGAGCGGCTGAAGAGCCGGCTCACCGAGCGCGAGCGGCTCCACATCGATCTCCACATCGCGGCGGCGGAGAAGGGGCCGGCGGAGCAACTGAAGGTCGCTCGCGAGATCCTCCGGCGCTACCCCGATGACTTCCGCGCGACGACGGTCCTCGCGATGGACGAGGCCCGGAAGGGCCGGATGGAAGAGGCGGTCCGCGTGTTCACGAGACTCCTCGAAGCCGACCCGAACAGCGCCGACGCGTACAACATGATCGGCTATCACTACGGCTACCGCGGCGACTACGAGAAGGCGATCGAGAACCTGAAGAAGTACCAGTTCATGGCGCCCGATCAGGCGAATCCGCACGACAGTCTCGGGGAAATCCAGGCGTACTCCGGTCACTACGACGAGGCGATCCAGAACCTGAACCGCGCCCTCTCGATCAAGCCGGACTTCTTCCCGGCGTACGACCACCTCGGGGTCGCCTACGAGGGCAAGGGCGAGTATGCGAAAGCGTTCGACAGTTACGTGAAGGCCTCGGAGCTCATGCCCGTCGAAGGGGAGAAGGGCATGTACCTTGCCCGCGCGCTCCGGGTCGCCTGCATCATGGGTGACCGGGAGAGAGCCGCCTCGCTGCGGCCGCGCTTCGAGAAGATCCCGAAGGACGAGCACACGGACGTCGTGCGCCCGCTCATCGACGCCGCCTACGACCTCGTCGAAGGGCGATCCGCGGAGGCGGAGCGTCGGCTCGCGGAGCTGAAGCCCCGCGCCGACGAGCACCTGAAGAAGATGTCGAAGAACCGTCCGGACTACAAACCTTACTTGGCCGACTGGAACTGGCTCATGGCGCGAGCGAAGGTCGAGCTCGGAAAGGACGCCGAGGCGATCGCTCTCTACGAAGAGATGAGGAATCCGCCGAACGGCTGGCAGCGCTTCGAGGGCCGGCAGATGGTCTACGAGGCGCGGGCGCAGCTGGCGGCGCTGCTCGCGAAGCGCGGCGAGCTCGATCGCGCGGAAAAACTCCTGGAGGAGAACAAGCGATGGAATCCGAGCTGGGCCCCCACGCGGCCGGCGGAGACGGCGGTCGCGGAGCTTCGGCGCGCGCGGGTGCTCGCTTCCGCCAAGTAATGGACCGGGCGATCCCCCCGTTCGAGACACAGCACAAGCTCCTCCTCCTTGAAACGCTCTACGACGCGGGGCTTTCTCTCGGGTCGCTGCCGAGCGAGGACGCACTCGTAGAGGACGTCCTCGGTCGAGCGGTCGGCGTCCTGGACGCGTCCCGCGGGTATCTCGCGACGTTCGGAGACGGAGGCGCGCGCAAGGCGGAGGCGCGAGTTGGCTTCCCGCGGCGCCAGCCGGAGTCCATCGTCGCCGAGGACGAGTTCCTGCGCGACGTGCTGAAGTCGCCGGGCGCGTTGATCCGGGAGCGCTTCCGGTTCCTGCGGACGCCGGTGCTGGCGGCGATCGGCGTTCCGATCCGGGCAGGCGGAAGATCCGTCGGCGCGCTCGTGCTCGCCGACAAGGAGCAGCGTCGGGGGGGCCAGACGCCGTTCGACGACGACGACGCGCGCTTCCTCGCCTCGCTCGCCGGCCTCTCCGGCATGGCAATCGAGAACCGGCGGCACCTCGAGAGGTTGACGCGCGAGCGCGAGCGGCTCGAGGAGGAGAACCGGCGTCTGCTCGACGAGACCGGACGCTCCGCGGCCGGACGCCTCTTCATCGGCGACTCCCCGGCCGCGCGCCGCGTCCTCGACCTCGTCGGCCGCGTCGCAAGCTCGAAGATCTCCGTCCTCCTGACGGGGGAGAGCGGCACCGGCAAGGAGCTCGTCGCGCGCATGATCCATGCGCGCAGCGACCGCGCCGAGAAGACGTTCGTTCCGATCAACTGCGCGGCGCTCCCCGAGCCTCTGCTCGAGTCGGAGCTGTTCGGCATCGAGAGGGGAGTGGCGACCGGTGTCGAGGCCCGGCTCGGAAAGTTCGAAGTCGCCCACGGCGGCACGCTGTTTCTCGACGAGATCGGGGACATGCCTCTTTCGCTTCAGGCGAAGCTCCTTCGCGTCCTCCAGGAACGCGAGATCGAGCGCGTCGGCGGCCGCCGGCGAATCTCGATCGACGTGCGGGTGCTCGCGGCGACGCATGCGCGGCTGCCCGAGCGGATTGCACGCGGGGAGTTCCGCGAGGACCTGTATTACCGGCTTCGCGTCGTCGAGATCCCGCTTCCGGCGCTCCGGGATCGCCGTGAGGACATCCCCAAGCTCGTCCGCCACTTCCTGGACCGTTTCGCGGCCCGCGACGGCCGCGAGGTGCCGCATCTCGATCGGGACGCCTTCGCGTCTCTCCTTGCTCACGACTACCCGGGCAACATCCGGGAGCTCGAGAACGTGCTCGAGGGCGCGGCGGCGCTCTCGCAGGGCGGCGTCATCCATCGGGAGGACCTTCAGTGGCTTCCGGCGCTCGGGCCGGAGACGGCCGAGCGGACCGAGCCCGGCGAAGGGTCGCCCGCGAACCTCCGCGACCTCGAGGAGCGCCACGTCCAGCGGGTCCTGAAGCTCGCCGGCGGCAACAAGAGTCGCGCGGCCCGGCTTCTGGGGATCAGCCGCCGGACTCTCTACCGAAAGAAATACCTCGCGCGCTGACGGCGCTCCCGAAGGGGCATCCGAGAGTGTGACTCTCTGTCATCGTGACGATCAGGCACATTTCTGACATAAATCACTTATAATCTGTATGTTGTACTCCGCCAATTTTGCCAGCCGCGGGGTAAAGGTGACAATCTGCCACGCCAAGCCGTCTCAGCCCCGCGCGGCGGATGCGCCCTTAAACCCCTTGATCACAGAAGTTTAGACCATATGCCCCTCACGGCTCCCCGTGGCAACGGCCTTGCGCTTGACGGAAGACGCTGCCATGAAAAACACAGTCGCCCTCACCCGCGAAAAATGGGACCGCCGGACCCTGGCGGGTGCGGGCCTCTGGGCCGCACTGGTCGCGGGCGAGCTCGCAACGGCCGTGTACCTCTTCGCTTCGGGGAACGTCTCGCCGGTTCTCGTCCGCTCCCTCCAACTCTTCCTTCGGTTCTAGACCCCGCAATGGACCGATCGGGAGCCTCCGAGTCCCTCGGAGCGACGGCCGCACGCGCGATTCGATTTCGCACGGACCGCGACTCGCCCGGCGAGAAGGTATCCTCGACGCGAGGAGAACTCGCCACGCGGAGAGAGACCTGATGGCACAGCGCGACCCGGCTCCGAGCCAGCCGACGGCCGCCGGAGCGCCGGCGGTCTCGCTGACCATCCCGGTGGCTCCCGAGATGGAGATCGTCGCGACCGCGCAGGCGGATGCCCTGGGCGAGTACATCGACATGGGGCGCGACAAGATCGACGAGGTCAAGCTCGCGCTGGTGGAGGCGTGCATCAACGCCTTCGAGCATTCGCACACCGAGGACAACCAGGTCCACATCACGTTCCGGGTCGGGGGCCGGCGTGAAGCCGGGGAGTGGCTGGAAATCGAGGTCCTCGACCGCGGGCGCGGGTTCGACACCGCGGGCGTCGAGTCGCCGAGCCCGCAGAAGACGTTCGAGGAGAGACGACGGCGCGGTTGGGGCCTGCACATCATCAAGAGCCTGATGGACGAGGTCCAGATCGAGTCGGGGGAGTGGGGCACCCGAATTCTCATGAGGAAATACAAGTGAACGAAACCTGCAGGGTCTCGGTCGAACGGCGCGGCGACGTGGCGGTCTTCTGGACCGACGGCTACATCAACAACCAGGGGGGCGAGGAGATCGCGCGCGAAGCCTACTCGGAGCTCGACCGCGGCGCGCGGGCCCTCATCATGAACCTCGAGAAGACTCGGATCGTCAACTCGATCGGCATTTCGATCCTGATCGAAGTCCTCGAGAAGGTCATGGAGCGCAAGGCGGTGCTCGCCTTCTGCGGGCTGACGCCGACGATCGACAAGACGTTCCGGATCATGGGGCTCGCTCAGTACGCGGCGATCTATCCGACGGAAGATGAAGCCTTCCGCGCCGTGAGCGCGCCCGCATGACGATCCACGCTTCCGGGGCGTGACCGACTCCGCCGTTCGAACCGCCTCCCGCATCGACGACCTCACGCGGGCGCTGGCGGCGCTCCGGCCGGAGACTGAGTCGCCGCTTGCCGTACGGATCGCCCAGGCCGCGCGAGCTCTCGCGGGAGCGCGCCGCGCGGCCGTCTTCCTTCGCGAGGCGAACGGCTGGGTTCCCTCCTTCGACTCCGCGAGCGAAGGACCGGAGTGGGAAACTCCGGCGCGGTTTCCCGATCGCGCGGGAGTCTCCGAGGGACGTTTGTGGGTTCCTCTCGAGGCGGAGGGGGAGGTTCACGGGTTCCTGGCGCTCGAGGGCCTCGAGGCCGACGATCCGACGGAGCTCGCCGCCTCGCTCGGTCTCATCTTCGGCGCGATGCTCGGCGTCAGCCGTCTCTCCAAGCTCGTCAAGGACGCGGAGTTCGAGGTGAAGGCGAGGCTGCTCGAGCTCGAATCGCTCTACGATCTCGGGCTCTCGCTCGCGGGACAGCTCGATGTCTCGGCCCTCGCCGACGAAGTTCTGTATCGGTCGATCTCCCTGACCGATGCGCGCAAGGGCACGCTCGTCCTGTTCGGCGAGCGCGGGGCGCCGCCGCTTTCCCGCAGCGTCGGAGGGGAGATCCTTCCCCCGGGCGCCACGGAAGCGTGGGAGCTGCCGGCGGGCGACGTCGTGATCAACAACGAAGCGAGCCGCGTTCCGACCGCCGGCGTGTGTTTCACGGACTGCGAGAAGTGCCTGCTGGTCTCGATCGCCGTGCCCGAACGCCGCCTCGGCGTTCTCGCCGTCGCCGACAAGGAGTCGCGCGACGGGCGCGTGCTCGACTTCACGACTGCCGATGCGCGCCTCCTGTCGCTCTTCGCCAACCAGGCCGCGGCGGCGGTCGAGACGACGCGGCTTCACCGCGAGGCGATCGAGAAGGAGCGGATCGAGCGGGAGCTCGAGCTCGCCGCCGCAATCCAGCGGCAGCTCCTGCCGCGCGAGCTCCCGCAGATTCCGGGACTGGAGCTCGCCGGCGCGACGCGTCCAACCCGGCAGGTCGGCGGCGACTACTTCGACTTTTTCCCGCTCTCGCGCGGACGGCTCGGTTTCGTCGTGGCGGACGTTTCCGGAAAGGGCATTCCGGCGGCGCTCCTCGTTTCGACCGTTCACGCCGCGATCCACCTCCAGATCGATGCGTCCGACACGATCGTGGAGCTCGTGTCCCGGATCGACCGGCACCTGCAGCGTTTCTCCGCGACCCACAAGTTCCTGACGCTCTTCTTCGGCCTCGTGGAGCCCGACGCGTCGGTCCTGCGATACGTGTCGGCGGGACACAACCCGGCGCTGCTGGCGCGGGGATCCGGGGAAGTCGAGCGATTGCACGCAACGGGGGTCCCGGTCGGGCTCCTGCCCAACGGTTCGTGGAAGGAGGAGACGGCGCCGTTTTCGTCCGGAGACCTGCTCTGCGTGTATTCGGATGGATTCACCGAGGCAACCAACGCCGAGGAGGAGGAGTTCAGCCTCGACCGGCTCGAACGGGCGTTCGTCGACCGCCTTTCGATGACGGCGAGAGACCTCTCGGACGATCTCTTCCGCGAAGTCTCGCTCTTCGCGGAGGGCGTGCCGCAGTACGACGACCAGACGCTCGTGATCGTGAGGCGGAACACGGAGCACGGAACACGGAATACGGGAGAGCCCGTTCCGGCGCGCTAAACTCGGCAGCGTGCTCGCGCTCGTTCTTGCGCTTCTGACTCCCATCCCCGCTCGACCGGACACCGGTCTGCTTCTCGAAGGTGGGACCATCTACGTCTCCGCGGATGCGAAACCCCGAAAGCTTTCGATCCTGATTCGGGAGGGCAAAGTGGCGTTCGTGGGCGAGGCCGGCGCCGCGCGAACGCAAGCGGGGCTCGCGAGGCGGATGGATCTCTCGGGTGCCTTCGTTTTCCCGGGCTGGGCGGATGCACACGGCCACCTCCTCGGTCTCGGCAAGTCGCTCGAGATCGCAAACCTCCGGGGGGCCGCGACCGCAGCGGACGCGGCTCGCCGGATCCGGGATCAGGCGGCGAAGCTTCCGGCAGGCGGCTGGGTGGAAGGGCGCGGGTGGGACCAGAACCTGTGGCCAGGAAAGTCCTTTCCGGACGCGCGCGATTTGGACGCCCTGGTCTCCAATCGCCCCGTGGCGGCGCGTCGCGTGGACGGTCACGCGCTGTGGGTCAACACGCTCGCGCTCGAAAGAGCCGGGATCCGTTCCGAGACTGCGGATCCTGCGGGCGGCCGGATCCTGCGCCGCGCCGACGGTTCGCCTTCCGGGGTGCTCGTCGACAACGCGGCAGACCTCGTGCAGAACGCCATCCCCGGCCCGGCCGCAGCGGACCTCGAGCGGCGGTTCCTCGCCGCGGCCCGCGCCTGCGCGAAGGTCGGTCTGACGCAGGTCCAGGACGCCTCGGGCTACGGGGCGGAGGAAATCGCCGCGCTCGAGGGGCTCTCCGCGCGGCGCGAGCTGCCGATCCGGGTGTACGCGACCGTATCGCCCGAGGCCGAGCCGCTCGCGGCGTTCTTCGCGAAGGGGATCCGGGTCGGAAGCGGGGACGACTTCCTGACGGTGCGCGCGATCAAGGCATACGCGGACGGCGCTCTCGGAAGCCGCGGCGCCGCGCTGCTGACGGACTATTCGGACGAGCCCGGGAAGTCGGGCCTCCTCGTCACGCCGCCCGAGCGCCTCGGCGAGGTGGCGCGGCAGGCACGCGAGCACGGCTGGCAGCTCTGGATCCACGCGATCGGAGACCGCGGCAACCGCGTCGCGCTGGACGCGTTTCGAACGGCCGCCGGCGCGGGGGCTTCGCAAGCGCCGCGGGACCGTCCGCGCATCGAGCACGCCCAGGTCGTCGCCCTCGCGGACCTGGCGCGGTTCGGACGGGAGGGCGTGATTGCTTCCGTCCAGCCGACGCACGCGACCTCCGACATGCCGTGGGCGGAGGCGCGCGTGGGGGGAGAGCGCATCCGGGGCGCGTACGCCTGGCGGAGCCTGAAGAACGCGGGCGCGCACCTGGCCGGCGGGAGCGATTTTCCGGTGGAGTCCGAGAACCCGCTTCTCGGCTTCTACGCCGCGATCACGCGACAGGACCTCGCCGGGCGCCCACCCGGGGGCTGGCGTGCCTCCGAGAAGCTCACGCGCCGCGAAGCGCTCGCGCTCTTCACCTCCGACGACGCGTGGGCCGCGTTCGAAGAGAACATCCGCGGCAGGATCGCGCCCGGATATGCCGGCGACCTGACGGTCTTCGCCCGCGATCCGATGACCGCCTCCGAGAGAGAGATTCCGACGACTTCCGTCGTGATGACCGTCGTCGGCGGCCGCGTCGCATATGCGCCGGGGCGAGCAGCGGGTCAGCCGTGAAAGATGCATTTGCGGTCCTGCTTCTCGCCGTCCTCACCCTCATCGGCTGCAATGGTCCGTCCGCCGACGCCCGCAAGGTGACGCCGCCCCCCTCCGACGACGACGCGGCCAGCCGCGCTCGGATGGTCGAGACGCAGATCGTCGCGCGCGGGGTCCGCGACCCGCGGGTGCTCGCCGCGATGCGCAAGGTTCCCCGGCACCTCTTCGTCGACCCGTCCCAGCGGTCCCAGGCGTACGAAGACCACCCCCTGCCGATTCCGGGCAACCAGACGATCTCGCAGCCCTACATCGTCGCGATTATGACGGAGCTCCTCGAGCTCCAGCCGAAAGAGCGCGTCCTCGAGATCGGGACCGGCTCGGGTTATCAGAGCGCGGTCCTGGGCGAGCTCGCGGGCGAGGTCTATACGATCGAGATCGTGCCGGAGCTCGCGCAGTCGGCCGCCGCGCGCCTGAAAGACCTTCACTACGACAACGTGGTGGTGCGCGAGGGCGACGGATACCGCGGCTGGCCGGAGCACGCTCCCTTCGACGCCATCATCGTCACCGCCGCGCCGGAGCGGATTCCCCAGCCCCTGATCGAGCAGCTCGCGCCGGGGGGCGTGATGGTGATCCCGGTGGGCGGCTTCTTCCAGGAGCTGAAAGTCTTCCGCAAGTCCGCCGACGGCCGCGTGACCGAGAAGGACATCCTTCCGGTGCGATTCGTCCCGATGACCGGGGAAGTCGAGAAGACGCCGACGCCGAACGAGTAGTCTCAGCTCTCAGTCCGGAACTGCGGCGGGTGCAGGCCCGCAGGACCTGTCCCCGCTACTTTCTCGGTGGTAGGTAGATTGCAGGCCGCGAGCACCGGGGGTCCCGCGATGGGGTGCGCAAGATCCGATCGGCGGCGCCGGCTGTCCGCGCTCGCCATCCTCCTTTCCGTTCTGCTCGCCACGACCGTCGACGCGCAGTACTTCGGCCGCAACAAGGTCAAGTGGGAGGACTTCGACTTCTGGGTGCGCCGCAGCGCGCACTTCGACGTCTATGCGTATCCGGCCGACAACCGCGCGGCCGACGACGCCATCCGGATGGCCGAGCGCTGGTACGGTCGCTTCTCGCGCGAGTTCCGCCACGAGTTTCGCGAGAGGAAGCCGATCATCCTCTACGCGGACCACGCCGACTTTCAGCAGACGTCGACCACCGGTGGACTCATCGAAGAAGGGGTGGGCGGGTTCACGGAGCCTCTCCGCAACCGCATCGTGATACCGCTGACCGGCGTTTACGCGGACACCGATCACGTTCTCGGTCACGAGCTCGTCCACGAGTTCCAGTTCGACATCGCCGCCCGCGGTGAGGAACGCGCGCGCCGTCCCCGGACGGCCGGCATCGAGCAGCTTCCGCTGTGGATGATCGAGGGACTCGCGGAGTGGCTCTCCCAGGGGCGTGAGGACCCCCAAACGGCGGTGTGGCTGCGGGACGCCGTCATCCACAACAGGCTGCCGGATCTCGACAAGCTCGCGCGCGATCCGCGCTTCTCTCCCTATCACTGGGGCCAGGCCGCCTGGGCGTACATCGCCGGCCGCTGGGGCGAGTCCGACGCCATTTCACTCTTCCGCACGTCGATTCGGGGTGGGGTCGAGCCCGCGTTCAAATCGGTGCTCGGTCTTTCGACGAAAGAGTTCTCGGCGCAGTGGAAAGAGGCGATCCGCACGTCGCAGGGACCGATTGCGCAGCGCCGCGGCAATGCCGCGGACTGGGGGGAGCCGCTCCTGACGCGCGAGCGCACGGCCGCCCGCATCAACCTCGCTCCGGCGCTCTCCCCCGACGGCAGTCGAGTTGCCTTTCTTTCGACGCGCGGCGTGTTCAATATCGAGCTCTGGCTCGCCGACGTGCGCACGGGAAAGGTGCTCGACCGCCTTGCCAGCGAGACGACGGATCCCCACTTCGACGCGCTCCGCTTCATCGACTCCGCCGGCAGCTGGTCGCCCGACGGGCGCAAACTCGCCTTCGTCGTCTTCGCCCGGGGGGACAACCAGCTCGCGATTCTCGACGTCGACTCCGGGCGCATCGAGCGGCAGGCGGACGTCCGCGGGGCCGGCGCACTCTCGAATCCGGCGTGGTCGCCGGACGGGCGCACGATCGCGGTCTCGGGCACCGAAAAGGGCGTCAGCGACCTCTATCTTTACGACCTCGAGTCGGGCAGCTCGCGGCGCCTGACGGACGACCTTTACGCGGATCTCGAGCCCACGTGGTCGCCGGACGGCCGAACGATCGCCTTCGTCTCCGACCGCGGCCCGGCGACGGATTTCGCGCAGCTCCGCTACGTTCCGGTCGGGATCTTCCTGATGGACGTTGCGAGCGGCGCGATCCGCCCGCTTCCGACTTTCTCGCGCGGCCGTCAGATCAACCCTCAGTTCTCTCCGGACGGGGGCGAGATTTTCTTCATCGCGGACCCGGACGGCGTCTCAGACGTGTTCCGCGTCCCGGTGGCGGGCGGGGTCGTCTCGCGGGTGACGCGGGTCGCAACGGCGGTCGCGGGGATCACCGATCTCGCGCCGGCGCTGTCCGTGGCGCGCGGGAACGGCGACGTTGCCTATTCGATCCTCAACGGAGGCTCCTACGAGATCCGGCGGATCCCGGCGGACCGGGCGCGCACCGCGGCGCTGCCCGAGTTGGATCCGGCGGACGGGCCGCGACTCGCGGCGATGCTGCCGCCGCCGGCTCCCCGCGCGGAGACGGCAACGCCCGACGTTCCGCTGGCCATTTCGGAGCCGGCTCCCGCCCCCGAGTCGCTCCGGGCGGCGCCGCGCGAGAGGTACCGCCCCGGCCTCGGCCTCGCATTCGTCGGTCCCGCCACCGTCGGCGTCGGGTCGGACCGGATCGGCTACGGGGTCGGCGGCGCGATCAGCGCGTACTTCACCGACCTGCTCGGCGAGCACCAGGTTGCCGTGGCGATTCAGGGCGGGGCTCAGTCGGGTCAGAGCTTCGGGAACACGTTCGGCGGACAGCTCGTCTACCTGAACCAGTCGAAACGCTTCCAGTGGGGCGCTGGCCTCGGGCACATCCCTTATCAGTCGGCGTCGACCTTCGTATCCTCGGCGCCCTCGGGCGGTACGATCGTCGAGCAATTCATCGAGACGGTTACGACGGACCAGGTCTCTCTGTTCGCCCAATATCCTCTCTCGCAAACGCGGCGCCTCGAGGGGACCGCGGCGTACACGCGATACGGCTTCGAGCTCGAGGTCGAACGGTTCCTGGTCGTCGGCGGATTAATCGAGGACCAGGAGACCGAGCAGCTTCCCGCGCCGGAATCGCTCAACCTGTACGAGGGATCGATCGCTTACGTCGGCGACAACTCGTCTTTCGGGTTCATCTCGCCGGTCCGCGGCGGGCGCATGAGGATCGAGGCGGGGACGAGCGTCGGGACGCTCCAGTACCAGACCGCGCTCGTGGACCTTCGACGCTACTTCTTCGCTCGGCCCGTGACCTTCGCGGTCCGTGGCCTCCACTATGGCCGGTACGGCTCGGACGCGGAGAGCGACCTCCTCTTTCCGCTGTACGTCGGTCAGCAGACGCTCGTACGCGGTTACGGGGTTGGCGACTTCGACCCCGACGAGTGCACTCGGGGCGAGGATACGTCGGCGTGCCCCGAGTTCGACCGGCTCGTCGGAAGTCGGGTCGGCGTCGCGAACGTCGAGGTCCGCGTCCCGCTGCTCGGAACCGAGGACTTCGGCCTCGTACGGGCGCCGCTCTTCCCGACGGAGCTCGTCGCCTTCGCCGACGCCGGTGTCGCGTGGAGCAGGGGGGAGTCGCCCAAGGTCCGCTTCGATCGCGACACGATCGAGCGGGTGCCGGTCGTCTCGGCGGGCGTCGCCGTCCGCGTCCTCATCGCGGGCTTTCTCCCGATTCAGGTCTATTACGCCGTGCCGTTCCAGCGGCCCCGTCAGAGCGGCGTGTGGGGGTTCCTGATCGCGCCGGGGTGGTGAGCCGGCTCGCCGCAGAAGCGGCGGACGCAGGCGAGCACGCGCGCCGGGTTGATCGGCTTCGACAGGAAGTCGGCGACCCCGGCTGCGTTGGGGATGAACGGGAGACCGGACAGGAGGACGACCGGCGTCTCGGGCGCTCCCGCGTCCTTCGCGCGTTCCGCCAGAAACTGCCAGCCGTCCATGACCGGCATCTTGAGGTCGAGGAGAATGAGACCGGGCTCCTCGCCCCCGGCTGCGAGTGCTTCGAGCGCCTCCCGGCCGTTGCGAGCCTTGTCGACGGAGTAACCCTCGAGCTCCAGGAGGCCGCCGAGCGAAGCCAGCGTCGCCTCGTCGTCGTCGACGATCAGGACCCGCGTTCGCTTCTTCATTGCGGTTTGGGCGGCGGGGTCGCCCCGGGCGTGCGGTCGACGAGACCCGCCACCTCCAGGATGAGTTTCTCGCCGGATTGCTCCCGCTCCGAGCGGCGGCGGCGGCGCAGTTCGAGCTGGGCCATCACCTGCCGGGAGAGCGCTCGGAGCCCCTCGAGCTGCCCGACGGTGAGCTCGCGGGACGTTCGGTCGAGGACCGCGAGAGTGCCGACCCCGTATCCATCGGGGGTCAGGAGCGGGACCGCCGCGAAGAAGCGCACCCCGGGCTCGCTCGTGACGAGGGGGTTCCCGGAGAACCGGCTGTCGGCGGCCGCGTCGGGGACGACGAGCGAGTCCCGGCCGCCGATCGCGTGAACGCCGAACCCGAGCAGCCGCGGGAACGCGCTCTCCGAGATGCCGACCTTCGACTTGAACCACTCCCGGTCGCGGTCCACGAAGGAGATCAGGGCGAACGGGGTTCCGCAGACCTGCGACGCCAGGAGCGCCAGGTCGTCGAACTCCTGCTCGGGCTCCGTGTCGAGGATCTCGAAACGCGCGACCGCAGCGAGGCGGCCGGACTCGTCGTCGGGAAGCACGCCGAGGAGGTCGGTGAGCGTCTGGTCGGCCGGCGAGAGCTGCTGCTGGATCGCCGTGAGCGCGTCGCGCAGCTCGCGCGTCGAGGAGAAACGGTCCTCCGGCTTCTTCGCCATCGCCCGCTCGACGATCGCGACGAGAGCGGGGGGGACGTCCGGCGCGGCCTCGGCGAGGGGAGGCGGCTCTTCCTTGACGATCTGCTCGAGGAGGAGGAACAGGTTCTCGTTGCGGAAGGGCTTGCAGCCCGCGAGGAGCTCGTAGGCGAGCACGCCGAACGAGAAGATGTCCGTGCGGAAGTCCACCGAGTCGCCGCCGATCTGCTCGGGCGACATGTACGACGACGAGCCGACGGTGATCCCGGTCTGCGTGATGTCGTCCGCCGGATCCACCGACTTCGCGATCCCGAAGTCCATGATCTTGACCGAGTGGCTCTCCAGCACCCGGACGTTGGCCGGCTTGATGTCGCGGTGCATCACGCCCGCCTTGTGGGCGTACTCGAGGCCGAACGCGACCCCCAGCAGGATGCGCAGCTTGTCCTCGAGCGGGAGCGGAACGCTTCCCTTGATGATCCGGTCGAGGTCTTCGCCGGGGAGAAACTCCTGCACCATGAACGGGACGTCGCCCTCGAACCCGAACTCGTAGACCATCGTGATGTTCGGATGCTGCAGCCCGCCGGCGAGCTGCGCCTCCCGGAAGAAGCGGTTGCGGATGTCCTTGTTGCCGACCTCGCAGGTCTTGATGGCGACGTAGCGTCGAATGAGCGGGTCCCATCCCTTGTAGACCGTGCCGAACCCGCCGGCGCCGATCTTCTCGACGATCTCGTACTTGCCGATCCGCCCCGTGGAACGCTGGTCGTTCGGAGGAGGAGCTTCCTCCCCCGGCATCGGCCGCGAGGCGGTGTCGTCCTTTTTCTTCCGGCCGAAGAGGTCGCGGAGCGTCATCCGGCGCATTGTAAGAACAAGAAACGTGCCGAGCGCGACCGGGACGTCGGCCGCGTGATCAGGTCCCGCGAAAACGGAGCGGGGAAGTGCATCACGCGCCGCCGGCCCTGGAAGGAAGCAACAACCGGGTTTCTCCGCGCGCCCGAAACGGTCGCCGCGAGGCGGGTCGCTGGGCCAGGATCCCTTTCGCGATCGCAGCTTCGCCGAGCCTTAACAAGGTCGCGGGCCTGGACGGGCTGAACCGGCTGTAGTTCATCAGCGGGAGAGAAACGTCCAGATCCCGATCGCGACAAAGCCGATCGCCGCAATCAACTTCAAGGTTCTCGGGGCGATCCAGCGTTCGATCTGCGCACCGACGAGCACGCCGATCGCTGCCGCAAACAGGAGCGCCAATCCCGCCGCCGCGAACACGAGCCACTTGCTGCGGCCCTCCGCCGCGAAGAGCATCGTCGCCAGTTGGGTCTTGTCGCCGATCTCCGCCACAAAGACCGTCAGAAAGATCGTCCCGAAGGTTCGAAGCATGCTGAGCCTCCTGCCAGCGGTCAGGCGAGGTCGAAGAGCAGAAACTCGGATCCCTTGCCAGCGATCCGGAGCTCGCGGTCACCGGTGACCGCCGCGCCGTCTCCCACGCGGAGGGAATTGCCGTTCAAGTCGACCTCGCCGCGCGCGACCTGGAGCCACGCGTGCCGGCCCGGCCCGAGGACTTGGCGCACTTCCTCGCCGGGCTCGAGCGCGCTCGAGTAGATCTCGACGTCCTGACCGATCGTCACCGAGCCGTCTCTCCCGTCGGGTGACCCCACGAGGCGGAGCCTCCCGCGCTCCGTCTCCCGCGGAAACGTCTTCTGCTCGTAGCTCGGCGGGACGCCATTCCGTTTCGGGAGGATCCAGATCTGGAGGAAGTGCACCGGATCCGTCTTCGACGCGTTGAACTCGCTGTGCTGGACACCCGTGCCGGCGCTCATCCGCTGGACGTCACCGGGGCGAATGACGCCGGAGTTGCCCATGCTGTCCTGGTGCGCGAGGGCTCCGTCGAGGACGTAGGAGACGATCTCCATGTCGCGATGCCGGTGCGCGCCGAACCCCTGTCCCGGCGCCACGCGGTCCTCGTTGATGACGCGCAGCGAGCGAAATCCCATGAAGTCGGGGTCGTGGTAGTCGGCGAAAGAGAAAGTGTGGAAGGTGTTCAGCCACCCGTGATCGAAGTGGCCGCGCTCGCCGGCGCGACGAATCGAGATCACGTCAGTTCCTCCGCAACGTAGCGCGAGGAGTCTCCCATGGGAGGAATCTTGCTCCGGGCGCGGCGAGGCGCAGCCGAGCAAGCGAAGCCGACGTGCTGGTGGAGCTGATCGGGATCGAACCGACGACCTCCTGAGTGCGATTCAGGCGCTCTCCCAAACTGAGCTACAGCCCCACGCCGAAACGAGGGCGCGCAGAATAGCACGGCGCCTGCGCGACCTTCAACGCCGGCGCCCGCCCGTCAAGGCATCCGGTCGGACGTTGCCGAAGACGGCCAGCGAGTTGCCGCTGCGATCGCTGAACACGTAGCACGGCCCGTCCGGGATCTCGAACGGGCCCGAGTCGGCACTCCACCCGCGGGCCGTGAGACGCTCGACCGTTGCCTTCAGATCGTCCACCCCGAAGACCGGAAGGCAGCTCGGCGACGGGCGGTGGTCCGCGATCAGGAGCAGCGGTCCAGAAGCGACCCGGAACGCCGCGACTCGCGCGCCAAACTCTTGGAAGTGCCAGATCTCTTCGGCGCCCAGGACGTCCCGGTAATACGCGCGGTCCTCTTCGAACGCGCGGGTCCCGACGTAGAGATATTTGAGGTCGCCGAGCGGAGCGCCCTCGTCCGGGCTTCGGCTGCCTTCCATCGCGTCGGCTAGCATTCCACGATGGATCACGGCGAGCTGGGCAGCTTTCTGCTCGCGTTCGCGGCGGCGCTCCTCGGCGGCAAGCTCCTCGGAGAGCTCTGCGAACGCCTGGGGCAGCCCGCCGTCCTGGGAGAGCTCCTGGCCGGGGTCCTCCTCGGCCCTTCCGTCCTCGGCCTCGTGCCACTCTCCTCCGGGATCCTCCTGATCGCGGAGATCGGCGTCCTTCTCCTCCTCTTCGAAGTCGGTCTCGAGACCGATCTGGGAGAGCTCCTGCGGGTCGGAGGACCGGCGATGACCGTAGCGGTCGTCGGAATGGTCCTGCCGTTCCTCGGCGGCTACGTCCTGACCCGGCTCGCGGGGTTCACGACGCTCACCGCCATCTTCGTCGGGGCGGCGCTCACGGCGACGTCGATCGGGATCACCAGCCGTGTGCTCTCCGAGATC
>DASYUL010000089.1:0-2290 GCA_036001245.1 Thermoanaerobaculia bacterium | reverse complement strand
CGGTTCACGAAATATAATCCCCCGCCTATGAAAATCTTCTCCGCACCCGCACTGCGAAACGTCGCCGTCGTGGGTCACAACACCGTCGGGAAAACGACTCTGGTTGCGGCGATGCTGCACGCCGCGGGCGCGACCACGCGGGCCGGCCGGATCGACGAAGGCACCTGTCCCACCGACTTCGACGGCGAGGAGATCGAGCGCCAGATCTCGATCAGCCTGTCCGTCGCGCATGCGATTCACCGCGACGTTCGGATCAACCTCCTGGACGCGCCCGGCTACGGAATCTTTTCGCCCGAAGCGCACGCGGCGGTCGCGGCGGCCGACTCGGCGCTGATCGTGCTCGACGCCGTCTCGGGCGTCGAAGTCCAGACGGACAAGGTCTGGAGGTTCGCCGCGGCATTGGATCGCCCGGTCCTGTTCGTCGTCAACCGCATGGACCGGGAGCGCGCGTCGTTCGACCGCGTCATCGAGGCGCTGCGCAAGAAGTACGGCCGCGGCGTCGTTCCGCTCCAGATCCCGATCGGGGAGGAGAAGGCGTTCCACGGAACCGTCGACCTCGCGAGGATGGAAGCTCACCTCGTCGAGAACGGGCAGCGCAAAGACGGGCCCATTTCCGAGGATCTCGCGGATCGGGCGCACGAGGAGCACGAGAAGCTCGTCGAGATGGTGGCGGAGGGCGACGATACCCTCATGGAGAAGTTCTTCGCTCAGGGAACGCTCGACCCCGCCGACCTCCTGCCCGGACTCCAGAAGGAGATCGCCGCGCGGAAGATCTTCCCGGTCCTCTGTACCTCGTCCTCGCTCGGAATCGGCGTCCGGCGCGTGCTCGACGCGTGCGCGACGCTGCTCCCGTCCCCCGAAGGAACGAAGGTCTCGGGGGTCGGCAAGGACGGGAAGTCTGTCGAGGTCGTCTGCGACGAGAAAGCACACGCCGTTGCCCAGGTCTTCAAGACGGTCTCCGACCCATTCGCGGGGCGCATCTCCTACATGCGGGTCCGGGCCGGACATTTCCAGTCGGACGGGACGTACTGGAACGCCACGAAGAGCACCCCCGAGCGCTTCTCCGGCCTCTTTCTTCCGCAGGGCAAGGAGCACGTCAACGTTCCCGAGGCGCGCGCCGGAGACATCGTCGCGGTCGCGAAGCTGAAGGAGACCGAGACCGGGGATTCGCTGACGACCAAGGACCACCCTGTCGTTCTGCCGAAGCTCGTCGTGCCGGAGGCGTCGATCGCCTACGCGATCGAGCCGAAGGCCAAAGGGGACGAGGACAAGATCTCGACCGCGCTGCACAAGCTGATCGAGGAGGACCCGTCCCTGCGATTCCAGCGCGACGAGGAGACCAAGGAGTTTCACCTCGCCGGCGCCTCGCAGCTCCACGTCGAGATCGCGGTCGCGCGCCTGAAGAAACGCTACGGAGTCGAGGTCATCCTCCATCCTCCGAAAGTCCCCTACCGCGAGACGATCACGCGGCGCGCCGAAGCGCACGGCCGGCACAAGAAGCAGACCGGCGGCCACGGACAGTTCGCCGACTGCAAGATCAAGGTCGAACCGCTGGCGCGCGGCTCGGACTTCGAGTTCGTGGACGAGATCTACGGCGGCGCGATCCCCCGCAACTACATCCCGGCGGTCGAGAAGGGGATCCAGGACGCCCGCAAGAAGGGCTATCTCGCCGGGTACCCGATGGTCGACTTCCGCGTGATCCTGATCGACGGCCAGTACCACGACGTCGACTCCTCCGAGCTCGCGTTCAAGATCGCCGGCGCGCTCGCCTACAAGGACGCGATGGAAAAGGCGCGGCCGACGCTGCTCGAGCCGGTCATGAACGTCGAGGTCAACGCTCCCAACGAGTACGTCGGAGACCTCATGGGCGATCTCTCGTCACGGCGCGGGAAGGTCGAGGGAATGGAGAGCGGCGAGGACGAAACGGTGATCCGCGCGCAGGTTCCAATGTCGGAGATGCTCACCTACGGCGCGCAGCTGCGCTCGATCACCCAGGGGCGGGGCACGTTCCACCTCGAGTTCGATCACTACTCGGAGGTCCCCCACTCGGTCCAGGAAAAGATCATTGCCCAGTCGAAGGCGGGCAAAGCCGCCGCGGAAGGGGCATAGAAGCCGCAAACGACGGCTCGCGGCGCGAGGAGTCTCCCGCGGTAATCGAGGGAGGAGCCTCGCGCCGCGGGAGCGATAGCGAAGCGAGGGATCAGGCGCTCGGTCGAGTCCGCATCCGGGCGAGCCGAGCGCCGGTGGCGTAGCCAGATCGGAAGCGAGCTAGAGCGACGAGCTTCGTTGC
>DASYUL010000088.1:0-19281 GCA_036001245.1 Thermoanaerobaculia bacterium | reverse complement strand
GAGATGTTCCTCTCCTTCAGCTCGTACACGATGCCCTCCACGAACTATCGGTACGACTTCCGCAGGGGGAAGCTGATCCTGTTTTCGAAGCCGAACGTCAAAATGGATCCCTCGCTCTACCAGACCGAGCAGGTCTGGTATCCGTCGAAAGACGGAACGAAGGTCTCGATGTTCCTCGTACACAAGAAAGGCCTCGAGAAGGACCGCAACCGTCCCGTGTACCTGACCGCGTACGGCGGGTTCAACATCAGCCAGACTCCAACCTTCTCCTCGACGCGGTACGTCTTTCTCGAGAAGGCCGGCATCGTCGCCATCCCGAACCTGCGCGGCGGGGGGGAGTACGGCGAGGATTGGCACAAGGCGGGCATGCGGGAGAAGAAGCAAAACGTGTTCGACGACTTCATCGCGGCTGCCGAGTGGCTAGTCAAGAGCGGCTGGACGAAGCCTCAAAGGCTCGCGATCGCGGGCGGGTCGAACGGCGGGCTGCTCGTCTCGGCGGTCGCGAACCAGCGACCCGATCTCTGCGCCGCGGTCGTCTCGCAAGTGCCGGTCGCCGACATGCTGCGCTACCAGAAGTTCACGGTCGGCCGCTACTGGATCGCCGAGTACGGCAGCTCCGAGGCCGCCGCCGATTTCTCTTTTCTCTACAAGTACTCGCCGTACCACAACGTGCGCGAAGGAGTGTCGTACCCGGCGACTCTCGTGACCACCGCGGACACCGACGACCGCGTGGCGCCGGGGCACGGCAAGAAGCTCGCGGCGCGCCTCCAGGCGGCGCAGTCCGGCGACGAGCCGATCCTCTTGCGGGTCGAGACGAAGGCGGGGCACGGGGCCGGCAAGCCGACGTCGAAGATTCTGGACGAGCAGGCCGACATCTGGACCTTCGTGTTCTGGCAGCTCGGGATGATTGAGAATAAGCCCGGGGTCTGATCCCGAAGGGGTCAGATCCCGCACAGACTGGAGAGCCCGGGGTCTGAACCCGAAGGGGTCAGATCCCGCGCAGATTTGACACGAGACAAGAGACCATGCGGCTGAGCCGCCGGGCGCTCCTTTCCGGCGCGGCGACGGGTGTGGCCGGGCTGGCGCTGCCCGCGTTTCGCGCCGACGCGATGCCGCGCGTCCGGGAGGCCGGGCGAGCGGTGGCCGGATCCTCCGCAGACACCGTCGCGTCGGACGAGTCGTACTGGTCCCACATCCAGCGCGCGTTCGACGTCGATCGCACGATCGTCAACCTGAACAACGGAGGCTGCAGTCCCTCGCCAGCCCATGTTCTCAACGCGATGATCCAGGACCTGAAGTTCTCGAACGAGATCCCGGTCTACCACATGTGGACCATCCTCGAGCCGCGGATCGAATCCGTGCGGCGGGAGCTCGCGCGCGAGTTCGGTTGCGATCCCGAGGAGATGGCCGTCACCCGCAACGCCTCGGAGTCGCTCGAGACGCTCATCTTCGGCCTCGACCTGCAGCGGGGCGACGAGGTCGTCGTCACGAACCAGAACTACGGTCGCATGCTGACGAGCTGGGACCAGCGCGCGCGCCGGGATCGCATCGTCGTCAAGCCGATCTCGTTTCCTGTGCCGCCGCCCTCGGCGGCCGACATCGTCCGCCGCTTCCGAGAGGCGATCACTCCCCGCACGAAAGTCATCGAGATCACCCACATCACGAACCTGACCGGCCAGATCCTGCCGGTGCGCGACGTCGTGCGGATGGCGCGGGAGCGCGGGATCGAGGTGTTCGTCGACGGCGCGCACGCGTTCGCGCAGTTTCCCTTCCGGCGCGACGATCTCGAGTGCGACTACTACGGCACGAGCCTGCACAAGTGGCTGCTGGCGCCGATCGGGACCGGATTCCTCTACGTCCGCAAGGACCGGCAGAAGAAGATCTGGCCGCTCATGGCGGCGCCCGCGAAGATGGACGGGGACGTCCGCAAGTATGAGGAGATCGGCACCCATCCCGCGGCGAATCACAACGCGATCGCGGCCGCGCTCGCCTTCCACCGGGAGATCGGCGCGGACCGCAAGGCCGCGCGGCTTCGCTGGCTCCGTGACCGCTGGGCGAAGCGCCTCCTCGCTGCAGACCCGCGCGTGAAAGTGCTCACTCCGTTGAACGCGACGGAGTCTTGCGGGCTCGCGCTCGTCCACGTCGACGGAATCGATACCGAGAAACTGCAGGCTGAACTGTGGGAGCGGCACAAGATCATGACGACTCCCATCGTCCACGCCGAGTTCAACGGGCTGCGGGTGACGCCGAATGTCTACACCCGGCCCGATGAGGTGGATGTGTTCGCCGAGAAGATGGAAGAGGTTCTGAAAAAAGGCCTTCCCGCGTAGACAGCTCCAGGTTCCAGGTTCCGAGAACGGGGAACCGGACGCGGCGGGTCGGGGTCTTTCAAGACAGGAGGCCCGCATGAGACACCCTGCCCTCGCTGCCCTCTTCTTCGCCCTTTCCGCCACCGCCTCGCCGCTCTCTGGCGCTCAACGGCAGGGCTTCTCACTCTCCGTCGTGGTCGACGGCTGCGAGGCGCCGGAGTACGAGCATGCCGGCCGGCTCTACGTCGAAGCGATGCGCAGCCGGAACTTCTCGCTCAAGGTGTCCAACCCGACCTCGGAGCGCATCGCGGTCGCGCTGTCCGTCGACGGGCGCAACGTCATCGACGCAAACCGGACGACGGCGCTCGAAGCGACCAAGTGGGTGCTCGGGCCCGGGCAGGCGATCGAGATCCCCGGCTGGCAGGTTTCCGGAGAGACGTCGCGCAAGTTCTTCTTCACGGAGACGTCGCGCTCGTACGCGAAGTGGCTCGGCGATACCCGCAACGTCGGAACGATCGAGGCGGTCTTCTTCCGTGAGAAGCGACGCCGTCCGATGCCGGTCGAAGGAGAGGTCGGGGGCGCGTCGCCTGGACATGAAGCTTTCGACGAGCCGCTGCGGCAAGCCGGTCCACCCGCGGCGGCGAAGGCCTCGCCGCAGGAGTCCATCGAATCGCGGGGGAACCGACCGGAATCCGACCGTTTCGCTGCGACGGGCATTGGGGAGAAGACCGACTTTCCGGTTCAGTGGATCGACTTCGACGAGGAAGCTCATCCGGCGGCTCGCATCGCACTGCGGTACGAGTTCCGGCGGGAGCTCGTCCGGCTGGGCGTGCTCCCCCGGCCGGACGACGCTCTCGCGGCTCGCGAGCGCGGGCGCGGGTTCGAGCCGCGCTACGCGCCCGACCCCGATCGGCCGCGGTAACACGACCGTGTCGGACGGACCTCCCCGCGTGGAAAGTACAATCGCGGCGTTTCCGGCGCGCCGCCCTTTGGACACCGTTCCCCCCGCCGCTTCCGACGAGGAGCTCGTCGCCCGCGCGCGAGCGGGCGACGAGGATTCTTTCGGCGAGTTCGTCCGACGACACATGGGCGCTGTCCACCGGTGGATGGTGCGCGCGGTCGGCGAAGGAGACGCCGACGACATGACCCAGGACGTCTTCCTGCGCGCGTATCGCGGGCTCTCCCGCTTCCGCGACCAGGCGCCGCCCCGCGCCTGGCTTGCGGCGATCGCCGACAACGCCATCAAGAACCGGTACCGGTCGCGCAGCCGGTTCCGCCGCATCTTTGCGCCCGATCCCTCTCCCGAATTCCTCGCGGACCGGGATTCGGGCGCCGCGAGCCCCGAGGAGAACGCACGGGTGCGGGAGTCGAGGGAGTCCGTGCTCGGGGCGCTCCAGAAGCTTCCCCTCGACTTCCGGCTGCCCGTCGTCCTGCGAGACCTCGAGGAATGGAGCTACGAGGAGATCGCGGCCTCGCTGGAGCTTCCGATCGGAACGGTCAAGTCCCGCATCGCGAGGGGGCGCGGACAGCTGCGGGCGATCCTCGCACCCCTCCTCACCTCGGAGAAGAACCCATGAACGAAAACGGACTCACGCATCCCGGACGGTCGGTCGAATTCCTGTCGCGCCTCCACGACGGCGAGCTCCAGGTCGCCGAACGGGTCCGGTTCGAGGCGCACCGCGCGCACTGCGCCGAGTGCCGGCGCGCGGCGATCCAATTCGAGGATGCGCTCTCGCTCTTCCGTTCGACGCGCTCGACGCCGCCGCGTGCGGACCTCGCGGCAAGAATTCTCCGAAAGGTGCAGACGACGAACCGACCGCGCGTGCCTTTCCCGATGCGGTTCCGGATCGACCTCGGATGGGCGGCCCTCCTTTTGACCGCGCTCTTCGCGATTCTCATCATGATCCCGGAGCTCGCGCGGCAGCACGGCACCGCTACACCTCCTGCTCCTCCCGCTCCGGCGCCGGCGCCGCAGCCGGGGCCGCCGATCGCACAGAAGCCGCCCGCGGACCGGCCGTCGGTCCCGCCGTCGCGCGAGAAGGGTCCGCTCGCGGACTCCCGCGCGGCGGCGCCGCGCGAAGCGATTGAAAGAGCGCCCGTCGCGGCGGGCGAAGTCGGCGCGGCCGCGAAGGAAGACAAAACGGCGGACGCGCGCTTGCGCTCCGACGCCGTGGAAGAAAGGCGCGAGATGCCGCGGGCAACATCGCCGACGCCCGAGCCGGCGAACGCCGGAGGCGAGGGAGACGCGGCCGCTCGCCCGGCCCCGGCCGCGGCGCCGCTCCACCTCTCGATCAGCGAGATCGACGGGTTCGGCGCTCCTCCGGGTCTCGTCCCGGGCATCCGGATCGATCTGCCGGCGACCGAGCGCGGCCGCCAGTACGTGCTGATGGTCGATTCGCAGGGGACCGTGCGGCAGGTTTCTCGCGCTTCTTCGGAGGACTCCAGCCGGATCGTCCCCGCACCGCGACGACAGATCGCAAAGGCGCAAGCCGCCGTGCCGCAACCGCTCTCGCTCCTTCGTTTCGAGCCGGGAAACCGGCCCCGGAGACTGCTCGTCCGAATCGACTGATCAGTCTCGGACCGTGAGAACCGCCGCTCCGCGGATCTCTCCGCGCTTGATCCGGACGAGGGCCTCGCCCGCCTGCTCCAGTCCGAAGAGCACGGTCTCGGCCCGGATCGGGATGCGTCCCGCGAGCTCGAGAAATTCCTCCGCGTCGCGGCGCGTCGAGCTCATGACGCTGCGAACGACTCGCTCGCCGTAGAGCTTCGCGTAGTCGAGGGCCGGGATCGGGGTCATGTGGATCGCGTTCACCGCGAGCGTCGCTCCCCGGTCCAGGCGCTCGAGCGCGATCGGCACGACCTCGCCTGCGGGGGCGAAGATCGCCGCTGCGTCGAGAAGAACCCCGGGGTCCTCCGCCGTCGCGCCGGCCCACGCCGCGCCCATTTCGCGGGCGAGCTCGCGGTGACGTTCCTGCCGCGTGAAGACGTAGACCTCACACCTCTCGTGGCGGGCCACCTGCAGAACGAGGTGCGCGGACGCGCCGAAGCCGAAGAGTCCCAGACGCGAGCCCGGTCGGGCGCCGGAAAGACGCAGCGTCCGGTAACCGATGACGCCCGCGCACAGGAGCGGCGCCGCCTGGCGCGCCGTGAATCCCGCCGGCAATCGGTACGACGCTGTCTTGGGCGCCGTCATCCGCTCGGCATAACCGCCGTTCCGATCGCGGCCCGTGAAAACGGCGCGGCGGCACAGATTCTCCCGGCCGGAAACACAGAACGCGCACTCGCCGCACGTCGCCGAGACCCAGCCGACGCCGACGAGATCGCCGCGAGCGATCCCTTCGACCCCCGGCCCGCACTCGACCACTCTTCCCGCGACCTGATGTCCGAGAACGATCGGCAGGCGCGCTCCGACCTCGCCTTCGACGATGTGGAGATCCGTCCGACAGACGCCGCACGCATCGACCTCGACAACGATCTCTCCTGCAGCGGGTCGAGGATCCGGCAACTCCGCGGCGCGGAGCGGATTTCGCTCGGCCGGCCCGGCTCGCTCGAGGAGCATCGCCTTCACGGTGCGCTATTCTCCGACGGGATGAGAGTCGCGTGAAGCGCGTGGACGCTCTGCTCGCCCCTTACGGCTCGCACCACCGAACGCGCGGCAACCTCGTCTGCCACGTGTTCGGGGTCACCCTGATCGTCTTCGGGATCATTTCCGGCGAGCTCCTCCGAATCCGCCGTCCTGCTCCGGCATGACCGATCCGGCGACGTTCGACTTTTCACGCGTCCTGAAAGACCTCGGGTGGTCCGACCTCCCCGGCGGCGAAGCAGAGCGCGTGGCGGAGATCACGAGGGAATTCGTCGAGGCGACGCTCGCCTTCCGAGACGTCGAGCCCGCGGTCACGATCTTCGGGTCCGCGCGTCTCACGCAGGACCACCCGGCGTGCGAGCTCGCTCGTGAGACGGCGAGGCTTCTCGCCCTCGAGGGATTCAACGTGGTCACCGGCGGCGGACCCGGAGTCATGGAGGCGGCCAACCGCGGGTGCCAGGAGGGCGGCGGAATCTCGATCGGGCTGAACATCCGCCTCCCGCGCGAGCAGATACCGAATCCCTACCTCGACCGCGTGTTCGACTTCACGTACTTCTTCATCCGCAAGTACATGTTCGTCAAGCTCTCCTCCGCCTTCTTCGCGTTTCTCGGCGGATACGGGACGCTCGACGAGCTCTTCGAGACGTTGACCCTCATGCAGACGCGCAAGATCGAAAGCTACCCGATCATTCTGGGCGGGCGCGACATCGAGGACGTGCTCGAGCCACTCCTGGGAAAGCTCATCGAGCACGGCACGATCGACGTCGCGGACCGCAACCTGCTCCACCGGAGCTCGGACCCGCAGGATGCCGTCCGGATCGTCGTCGAGCATCACCGGCGGCTGGCGCAGGTGACGAACAAGCCCGAGAAGAAACCGGAGCGCGCCCATGCGCGCGCCCGGCCCCGCCCGACGCGCTAACGCGGCGAGGGAGTCGGCCGCGTCGCCAGCAGCTCGCGCAATCGGTCGATCGGCAGCGCCTCGATCTTCCGGCCGCGGTAGCCGACTATCGTCGTCGCCTTCGTCAGGGAATTGACGACCGCCTCCTCGACCGCCTCGACGGCCGCGAGAAAGAGCGGGCTCACGAAGTCGTTCTGGACCTCTTCGACAGTGCGGGTTCGCACTTTCGGATCGTGCTCCTCCAGGTTCTTCGTCGAGAAGGCGATCACGAAGTCGCCGGAACCGTTGTCCATGAAAGACCCGGTGCGGGCCAGCCCGAAGAGCGCGCGCCGCGCCATCCGCTCGAGGTTCCGCGAGGAGAGCGGAGCGTCCGTCGCGAGGACGATCATGCAGGAGCCGCCCTCCGGCTCCTCCGCGAGGCCCTCGATCTCCTTCCGGAAACTGTAGCGGCCGGAGAGCTCGCCGATCCTCACGCCGTCGATCGTCAGGACCCCCCCGAAGTTCGACTGGACGAGAGCGCCGACCGTCCAACCGCCGAGCCGGTTCGGCAACACGCGGGACGACGTGCCGATCCCGCCCTTCCATCCGAAGGCGACCGTCCCCGTGCCCGCCCCGACGCTGCCCTCCGCCACCGGCCCCGAGGCGGCCGCCTCGATGGCGGCGGTGATGTCCCGAGCGGTCACTCGCCGGGCGCGGATGTCGTTCAATCGGCCGTCGTTGGTCTCGCCTACGACCGCGTTCACCGAGCGGACCTCCTCGTTTCCGGGACGCGCGAGCGTCCAGGAGACGAGGGCCTCGATCGCCGGCGCGATCGCGAGCGTATTAGTCAGGACGATCGGCGTTTCGAGATTGCCGAGCTCCTTCACCTGAAGAAACCCGGCGGCCTTTCCGAAGCCGTTCCCGACCCACACGGCGGCCGGCACTTTCCGCCGGAACACGTCTCCCGGATGCGGAAGGACGGCGGTTACGCCGGTGCGGATCGACGAACCCTCGACGATCGTGCGGTGGCCGACGCGGACGCCTTGCACGTCGGTGATCGCGTTCCACTTCCCGGGCGACAGCACTCCGAGGCGCACGCCGAGCTCGCGCAGCCGGGGTCGCTCGCTTTGGCCCGCCGCGTTCGGCGCCGCCAGGAGGGCGAGGAGAGCGACCGCTGAGAGCTGAAAGCTGAGAACTGAGAACGACCTCAGCAGAATGTCGTCAGCACGGCGTTCGGGTGATCGAGCCGGTATCCGTCACCGGCGGGATCCGGATCGATCTCGAGCGTCCCGCCGCCGAGGGTCTCCATCGCGTAGTCGTCCATGACGATCGGGATTCCGTTCGACTCGAAGCGGTGCCCCTCGTCCGGCGCAGTGTCTTCGACGGAAATCCGGAATCCGTTGCCGCCGCATCCCAGGACGTGGCGGACCGAGAGAACCGCACGGGTGAAGTCGGCCTCGGTGGAGAGCCGCCGCGCCGCATCCGGCGTGATCGTCAGCGGCGCGGTTCGCTTCTCCTCCGGAACGCTCACGGCACGAACGCCGCCGTATCCGCCACGCTCGCGAGATGTCCCGCCGTGTTGTGGTACGGCTTGACGGCGCCGGTCGAAGTGTCCGTCACCGTGATCGTGTACTCGACGTCGGAGAGCGCCCCGTAGAAGACCCAGAAGTAGTTGTTGAAGGCTCGCCCGTCGACGGCCTTGAGCACGATTTCGACGTTGTTCGCGGAGAAGAACCAGAAATACCCGGTGTCTCCGGTCAGCGGGACGGCCTGCGCCGGCGCGTTGGTGATGCCGAGACTCGGGGCGCTGAAGATCGCCTGCACCTGGAAGCGGCCGTTGTTCAAGCAGAGAGTCGTCGCGTTCGCGGTACACGCCTGGCTGGTCTCGGGCGACAGGAGGCCTGCGATTCGAGCCGACTCGGCCCACACGATCTCGTCGATCGCCGGGGACGTCCCGACCGCGGACGCGCCCTGTTCCGCGGGACTCGCGCCCGCGCCCGAACCGGCGAAGGCCGCCGTGTCCGCCACGCTCGCAAGGTTTCCCGCCGTGTTGTGGTACGGCTTGACGGCGCCGGTCGAAGTGTCCGTCACCGTGATCGTGTACTCGACATCGGAGAGCGCCCCATAGAAGACCCAGAAGTGATTGTTGAAGGAGCGGCCATCCACCGCTTTGATGACGATTTCGACGTTGTTCGCGGAGAAGAACCAGAAATACCCGGTGTCTCCGGTCAGCGGGACGGCCTGCGCCGGCGCGTTGGTGATGCCGAGACTCGGGGCGCTGAAGATCGCCTGCACGCGAAAGCGGCCGTTGTTCAAACAGAGCGTCGTGGAGTTCGCGCTGCATGATGCCGGGGGGGGTCCCGTCGAGCAGACGAGCTGGAGGTTGTACGCTCCGGTTTCCCCCGCGTTGTAGCTGTTCGCGTAGATCGTGTAGGTGCCGTTGTCGGTGAGCTCCAACGTGATCCGCGAATCGGTTCCGCCGCCCGGGTAGTCGTCGTTCTCCTCGAGCTCGAGGCCATTCGGATCGAGGAGAAAGAGATAGGTGTCGAATGCCGTGGACTGCAGCGTGATCTGGACGGTCTGGCCGGCGACGCCCTCGAAGGTCCAGGCGTCGTAAAAGCTGTTGTCCAGAGGGAGGCGACAGTCATCGGTCGTCAATGCGCCGGAGACCGTCGTGTTGCAGGGGATTCCCTGTGTGACACACGCGAGGGATCCGAAGGTCCGGGCCCCGACCGAGCTGCCTTTGCCGAACGCGCTCTTGCGAAGCGGTCCGACCTTCGAGGCGGGCGCGGCCGCCGCGAGCGAAGCTCCGAGGACAAGGCCGAAGACTGCGAGAGCGGCGACGCGGCGAGCGAGAGTGCGAGTTTGGCTCACGAGACCTCCAGAGTAACGTCCAGAATATCGGCGAACAGGCCCTGTCGGTGCAAGTCGGGTACCAGTGTCCTCCCCGGGAAACTCGGATGCGCGGGAAGGAAAGAGGGAGCGGAAACCCGCTCCCTCTCCCGAATCGCGCAGTTTCCTCCCCGGCCTACGAGCAGACGAACGCGTCGGTGTCCTGAACCGGCTGCGACGGCGTCCCCTGCGGGTTGCTATATGTCTTGCTGATTCCGGTGACCGTGTCGGTGACCGTGATGGTGTAAGCGACGTTCGTCAACCCGCCCGCGAAGACCCAGATTCGATTGTTCAGGGGGCAGCCCGTCACGACCTTGATGATGATCTCGATGTTGTTCGCGCTGAAGAACCAGAACATTCCCGTGTCCGAGGTCTCGGGCACGGCCATCCCGCTTCCGTTCTGGCCCGCCGGCGTCGAGAAGGTCACGGTGACCCGGTAGCGCGCGTTGTTCAGGCACAGCGTCGTCGCGTTGGACGTGCAGCTTCCTCCCCCGCCGCCGCCCGTGCACGTGAGCAACACCGAGTAGGCGCCGAACGAGTTCGCGTCGAACGCGTTCGCAACGATGAACCACGTTCCCGTCTGCGTCAGCGTGAACGTGATCAGGGCGTCGGTCCCGCCCGCGCTGTCGTCGTCCTGCGCCACGGCGATCGAGCCGCTCGTATCGATCAGGAACAGGTACGAATCGATCGCCGTGGAGTTCATCTCGATCGTGACCTGCTGGCCCGTCGTGCCGCTGAACGAGTAGACGTCGTAGTAGCTGTTGTCCGAGAGAAAGCAATCCGCCGACGTGAGCTGACCGGTCGTCGTCGAGCCGCAGGCGATGCCCTGCACCTGGGGGTTGCCGCCAACGCAGTCCTGTGGCTGCGACGGACTCATCGTCTGCATGCCCCCCTTGTGGAGTGAGCGCACGGCCTCCCACTTGGCGGCACCGACGACGGACATGATCGGGACGTTGCTCTCGATCTCGCGAGCCGGTCGCGAGCTTTGGGCTCCTGCCGGAGAGGAGGCGATAAGCCCGATTGCAATCCCCGCCGCGAGGATCAGACTTTGCCGTTTCGAGTTCATGGCATCTCCCTCTCGAAAAATAGCCATCGACGCGAGTTTTTGGAGCCTGGCATGCCCAGCTGGATGACGAGAAGTCCCCGGTCCGCGCGCGGATTCTAGCACCTCGGACCTCGCTCGAGCTCTGCTAACGTCGTCGAATGAGGGCTTCTGCGGGACGGCGGCCGGTCTCGGCCGTCACGATCGCCGGTTCCGACTCGGGCGGCGGCGCCGGCATCCAGGCGGACCTTCTGACGTTCGCGGCGCACGGCGTCTACGGCGCAACCGTCATCGTCGCCGGGACCGCACAGAACACGCGCGGCATCGCTTCGGTCGCGCCCTTCCCGGCGCGGTTCGTCGCCGAGCAGTTGGAAGCGGTTCTCTCCGACCTCGCGCCGCGCGCCGTCAAGATCGGAATGCTCTACGACGCCGCCCGCGTGCGCGCGGTGGCGTCGGGAGTTCGGCGCCACCGGCCGCCGAACGTCGTCGTGGATCCGGTCTTCCGCGCGAGCAGTGGAGCGGCCCTGCTCTCTCCCGCGGGCGTACGGGAGCTCCGTCGGACGCTCTTACCGCTCGCCGACCTGGTGACGCCCAACCTCGAGGAGGCGGCGCTCCTCGCCGGCATGGAGATCGCGACGGATTCCGACCGGCGGGAGGCGGCGCGGCGGATCGCGCGGCTCGGCCCACGCGCCGTGCTGCTCACCGGCGGGCACGCCGCGGGCGACCGGATCCGGGACCTCCTCTGGGACGGAAAGCGATTGCGTACGTTTGACCACCGCCGCATCGCCACGGCAGCGACGCACGGGACCGGGTGCACGCTTTCGGCCGCGATCGCCGCGAATCTCGCCCGGGGTCGCACGATCGAGGAAGCGGTCTCCCGAGCCATCCGGTACGTCAGCGCAGCTCTCCGACGCGGCGTCTTCCCCGGAAGAGGAGTCGGGACTCCGGGTCACCGCCCCCTGTGATTGCTTGGGGGACAGGTTCTACGAACCTGCACCCCACACCGAATTCCCGGGGGACAGGTTCTACGAACCTGCACCCCGCACCCTGTTACCAGAGGTCGAAGCGGTACCCCGGGCCGCCGTAAGCGCTCTCGGCAATTGCGCTCCGCTCCGCGTCGCGACCGGCGGCCCGTTCGCGGTCCCGGTTCTTCTCCATCTCCTTGAGCTCCCCGACGATCCGATACTTCGCCGTCTGGACGAAGACCCGCGCGATCCGGATCTCTTCGGCCGCCTTCTCCGGGCCGTTTCGCCGGACCGACGAGGTGGCGCGCGACAGGACCGCGAGGGACGCGTAGAGGTCCACCGCGACGTTCGCCAGGCGCTCCTGCTGGTACTCGCGCTCGAGCACGTTCTTGCCGAACCGCGAGAGGAACGTCTCCGCGGCGGCCGCGAAAGAGCGGACGTAGCGGGTGACGATGTCCGCCTCGGCGGCGAGCTCCGGCGCGACCGATTCGATTCGTTCGCGCGCGACGTATCCTCGGATCTTGCGCCCCACGTAATCCGAGAGGATCCCGAGGTTCGAGAGCGGCGTCTTCAAGGCGCGCCCGACCTCCTCGAGGTCCGACCCGATCTCGCGGAGTCCCGAGAGCGCGATCAAAACCCGCAGGATCTCGTTCGTCCCCTCGAAGATCATGTTCACGCGCGAGTCGCGCAGCGCGCGCCCGTAGGGGTACTCCTCCATGAAGCCGTTGCCGCCGGCGATCTGGAGGGCGTCGTTGATGACGTTCCACACCGACTCCGTCCCGAAGACCTTGCAGGCGGCGCCCTCGAGGGAGTAGTCGGAGAGTCCGCGGTCCACGAGCCCGGCCGTCATGTACACGAGCGACTCGAGCGCGTAGGTGTTGACGACCATGCGCGCGAACTTGCCGCGGATCATCTCGAAGTCGGCGATCCGGGTCCCGAACTGCCGGCGCTCTCTTGCGTGCAAGACCGCCTCGCGGATCATCACCTTCGATCCGCCGACGCAGCCTGCGCCGAGCGAGGTCCGACCGGTGTTCAGGACCTCGACCGCGATCTTGAAACCCGAACCGCGGGAGCCGATGACGTTCGATGCGGGCACGCGGACGTCCTTCAAGAGAAGCGGAACGGTCGAGGATCCCCGGAGGCCGAGCTTCCTCTCCTCCGGTCCGATCTCGAGCCCCGGCAGGTCCCGGGTGACGGCGAACGCCGTGATCCGGCGGTGCTCGTCCTTCGCGTCGAGCGCGACGTCCTTCGCGAAGACCGTGAAGAAGCCGGCGATCCCTCCGTTCGAGATCCAGTGCTTCGAGCCGTCGAGGACGAACTCGTCCTTCGCCGAGTCGTAGCGGGCGGCCGTCCGGATCGACGCCGCGTCGGAGCCCGCCTCCGGCTCCGTCAGAGCGAAGGCGGCGATCTTCTCTCCCGCCGCGAGCGACGGAAGCCAGCGGGTCTTCTGCTCCGGCGAGCCGTAGAGGAGGAGCGCCTTCAGACCGATCGACTGGTGGCCGCCGACCAGAATTCCGAGCGACGCGTCGGTGCGCCCGATCTCCTCCATCACGCGGCAGTAAGCGCTCGAGGAGAACGAGTAGCCTCCGTACTCCTCGGGAACTGCGATGCCGAACATGCCGAGATCCGCGAGGCCGCGAATCACCTCGGGCGGGATCGCCTTTTCGCGGTCGATCCGGGCGCTGTCGATGCGATCCCTCGCGAACTCCCGGAAGGCGCCGACGAACGCCGTGACCGTCTCCTTCTCGTCGGCCGCCGGCTCGGGAAACGGAAAGAGCGCCTCCTCGAGGACTCCTCCCGCGAAGAGCGCCTTGACGGGCGATGCGAGGATCTCCGGCGCCGGCCGGGCCTTCGCGCTCACGACACTGCCTCGGTATCCAGGCGATCGCGCGGAACCCCGTAGAACGTCCCGCGCGCGTCCGCGAGACGCCGGATGCTCCGAGCCGGCTCGAATCGGGAGCCGAACCGCTCGGTGAGCTCTTCGAGGAGCGACCGCACGCGCGGCAGGCCGATCGAGTCGGCCCACTTCAGGAGTCCCCCGCGGAACGGAGGGAAGCCGGTCCCCAGGATCATCGCCAGGTCGAGCTTTCCGGGACCCGGCACGACGCCGTCCTCCAGGCAGAACGCGGCCTCGTTCACCATCGGGAGCACGAGACGGGACTCGATGACCTCACGGCTGTAGCGCGGCGAGGCGGTCGGCTGGGCACGGAGGATCTCGTACGCCTTGTCGGACGGCTCGCCGCGCTTTCCGTCGCGGTACTCGTAGAATCCGCCGCCGCTCTTCCTTCCGAGGCGGCCCGCCGCGACGAGCGCCTCGTCGCCGCCCGACTTGATCCGCTGCGGGAAGGCCGCCTGCAGGACCTCCCCCGCCTTGACGGCAACGTCGAGCCCGATGTCGTCTAAGAGCGCAAGGGGTCCGACCGGCATCCCGAAGTCCTTCATCGTCCGGTCCACGTCCTCGATCCGGGCGCCTTCCCGGACGAGGCGAACGGCCTCGGACAGATACGGGGCGAGAATCCGGTTCACGAGAAACCCCGGCATGTCGCGCACGACGACCGGCGTCTTTCCGAGCCTTTTCGCGAGCGCGAAGATCGTGGCGATCGTCTCGTCCGAGGACTTCTCGCCGCGAATCACCTCCACGAGCGGCATCCGGTGGACCGGGTTGAAGAAGTGCATCCCGGCGACGCGCTCGGGCCGCGCGGCGCCCGCGGCGATCTCGCGGATCGGGATCGTCGACGTGTTCGATCCGAAGATGGCCGTCTCCGGCACGGCCTGCTCCCATTCCGCGAGGACGGCGCGCTTGACCTCCACTTTTTCGACGACGGCCTCGATCGTAACCTCGCACTGCGGGAACCCGGTGTAGTCGAGCGTGCCGGAGAGCCGCGCCATCCGGCGCGTCATCTCGCGCGGCGTCAGCCGGTGGCGCGCGACCGCTTCTCTCCAGACCGACGCGGCGGCGGCGTACCCGTGCGCGAGGGCCTTCGGATCGATGTCCTTCATCCGCGCCGGAATTCCGCGGTCGGCGGCGAGCTGCGCGATCCCGCCGCCCATGATTCCGGCGCCGAGCACTCCGAGGCGCGTCACCTCCCGGGGGCGGACGTTGGGATCGTCGACCCCGGTCTCCTTCTTCACCTGCTCCGTGGCGAAGAAGATGTCGAGGAGGTTGCGCTGGACTTCGCCCCCGAAGACGTTCGCGATGCGGCGGCTCTCGACCTCGAGGGCGGCCTCGACCGGCTTTCCGAACGTCTCCTCGATCACGGCGAGCGCCTCGAGCGGCGCCGGATAATGCCCACCGGTCTCCTCGAGGACTTTCTCGCGGGCCTTGCGGAGGATGACCTTCCGGCCGAACGGCGTCGCCTCGAGCGCGCGCTCCGCGGCAGAGAGGCGCGTCGGCTTCGGAACGCGCTTGCCCGTTCCGATCTTGCCCCTCGCGAACCGCCGCGCGTACTCTCCGAAGATCGGCGCCGGCACGGCCTCGTCGACGAGGCCGGTCCGCTTCGCGCGGCGGGCGTCGATCGACTTCCCGGTCAGGATGAGGTCGAGGGCATTCGCGAGGCCGACGAGCCGCGGCAAGCGAACGCACCCTCCCCACGCAGGGAAGATCCCCAGCCGGACCTCCGGCAGCCCGATGCGCGCCGCGGGAGCGTCGGACATGAGCCGCCAGTCGCACGCGAGCGCGAACTCGGTGCCGCCGCCCAGGCACACGCCGTTCAAAGCGGCGACCGTCGGGAAAGGAAGCCGCGCGAGCTGCTCGAAGAGCGCCTGTCCCCGTGCCGATCCCGCAGAGGCGTCCTCGGGCTTCAGTTGCGTGAACTCCTTGATGTCGGCGCCGGCGATGAAGACGTCCGGCTTGCCGCTGACGATGAGGAGCGCGCGAACGCGCGGATCCTGCGAGAGGCGGACGAGCCACTCGGAGAGCTCCACGAACACTTCGCGCGAGAACTTGTTCACCTTCTCGCCCGGGAGATCGAAGGTCAGCACCCCGAGCCCGTCGGGAGCGACATCGAGATGGAACGCGTTCACGTCGCCTCGACGACGACCGCGCCGCCCTGTCCGCCGCCGATGCACATGGTCGCGAGGCCGAATTGCACGTCACGGCGGTGCATCTCCTTGAGCAGGGTCGTCACCAGCCGGTTCGCGGAAGAGCCGACCGGGTGTCCGAGCGCGATCGCGCCGCCATTGACGTTCGTCTTCTCCCAGTCGATCTCGCCGATGGGGCCGCCCGTTCCGTACCGTTCGTGCCACTCCCGCGAGGGAAACACGCGCGCGACCGCAAGGCACTGCGCGGCGAACGCCTCGTTCAGCTCGACGAGGCCGATGTCCTGCCAGGCGACCCGCGCGCGTTTCAAGGCGAGGGGCGTCGCGGCCGCCGGACCCAGGCCCATCCGCTCCGGCTCGACCCCGACGAACGCGAACCCGCGCACCCTGCCGAGCGGCCGGTATCCGTGGGCGGCCGCCGCCTGCGCGCTCATCACGAGCGTCGCGGCGCCGCCGTCGGTGATCTGGGAGGAGTTGCCTGCGGTCACTGTTCCGAACTTCGGGTCGAAGTAGGGGCGCAGCTTCGCGAGAGCCTCCATCGTCTGGTTCTCGCGCACGCCGTTGTCGGCGATCGCCATGTCCGCATATTTCGGCGGGACCGGCACCGGCACGATCTCCTCGGCCAGCTTCGCCCGCGCCAGCGTCACGCGGCGGTGCGAACGCAGCGCGAACTCATCCTGCTCCTCCCGGGAGATGTGGTGCTCCTTCGCCAGGACCTCCGCAGTCTCCCCCATGTTCAGGCCGCAGACCGCGTCGGTCAGGCCCTGCTGCAGGCCGATCTCCGGCTTGAAATGTTTCGGCCGGAAGCGGCTCGCGGCCGCCAGCCTCTTGCGGAGGTCGCGTGCGGTAAAGACCTCCGTGAAGATCTCCTGGCTCTCGCGGGAGTACAGGAACGGAATGTTCGACATGGACTCCACCCCGCCGGCGATGATGGCGTCCGCGTTTCCGGACGAGATCCGGTACCACGCGTCGACGATCGACTGAAGTCCCGACCCGCACAACCGGTTGACCGTGACGCCGGGGACCCGCTGCGGCACCCCGGCGAGGAGCGCCGCCACGCGCGCGAGGTTCACGGCGTCCGGCGGCTGCGCGATGTTCCCGAAGATGACGTGGTCGAGCTCGGACGCCTCGAGTCCCGTCCTCGCGAGGAGCTCGGTGATGACGATGCGGGCGAGCTCCTGCGCGGGGACGTCCTTCAGAAGAGTTCCGGCCTTCGCATACGGCGTGCGAAGGCCCTCGACGATGACGACCTCACGCGACATGCGCCTTCTCGGCCGCCTGGTACATCGCTTCGATCAGGTCATGGTAGCGGCTTTCGAGGACGCGGCGTTTGACTTTGAGCGTCGGCGTGATCGATCCATCCGCGATCGTCAGGTCCGTCGAGAGGAGCGCGAAGGCGCGGATCTGCTCGTGGTGTGCCTTGTCCACGTTGTAGGCGTCGATCTCCCCCTGATAGAGATGGCGAATCTCCGGGTCGGCGTCGAGCCGGTCCCAGTCGACTTTCCAGTTCGTCGACGTGACGTGCTCCCGGAGCCGCTCGAAGTTGGGGACGATGACGGCCGCCAGGAACTTGTGCCGGTCGCCGAGCACGATCGGGGTCTCGATGAAGGGGGACCTCTTCAACTCATTTTCGATGGGCTGAGGCGCGGCTTTCTTTCCTCCCGCGAGAACGATCAAGTCCTTCTTGCGGTCGGTGATGACGAGATAACCGTCGTCGTCGAGGTGTCCGATGTCGCCCGTGTGGAACCATCCCTCGGAGTCGATCGCCTCGGCCGTCGCTTCCGGCTTGTTGAAATATCCCTTCATGATGTGCGGACCGCGCGAGAGGATCTCTCCGTCGGGGGCAATCCGGACCTCGACGCCGGGAACGGGCCGGCCGACCGTTCCGAGACGCCATCGCCCCGGGCCGTTCACGGCAATGACGGGCGAGGTCTCGGTCAGCCCGTACCCCTCATAGATCGTGATGCCCGCGCCCAGAAAGAACTCCGCGAGGTCTCGAGAAAGCGGCGCCGCGCCGGAGAAGGCGAACCGGAAACGCGAGCCCAGCACTTTGCGGATCTTCGAGAAGACCAGCTTGTCGGCGAGCTTCGCCTTCCGGGCGAGAGGCGGCGGCACCTTCTCGTCGCGCTCCTCGTATGCGAGCCTTTCCTTTCCAATCCGCACGGCCCAGTGGAAGAGCTTCCTCTTCAACCCGCTCCCGGCCTCCACCTTGTCCCGAATGCGCCCGTAGACCTTCTCGTAGACACGCGGAACGAGGGCGAAGCAGTGCGGCGCGACTTCCAGGAAATTGTCTTTCAGCTTTTCGACCGATTCCGCGTAAGCGATCGAGGCCCCGCGATAGAGGTAGGCGTAGTCGAGCGTCCGCTCGAAGACGTGTGAGAGCGGCAGGAACGAGAGTCCAACGGCGTCGCCGGTGATCGGCATGACCTGCAGGCTCGACTTGATGTTCGAAACGAGATTGCCGTGCGTCAGCATCGCGCCTTTCGAATCCCCGGTGGTACCCGAGGTGTAGATGATCGTCGCGACGTCCTCCGGCTTCACTCGACTGGCCCGTTGCTCGAAGATGCCCGGATTCATCTCGAGAGTCGGCCGCCCTTTGTCCACCAGGGCCTGAAACGTCGTGTAACCCGGCTCGCCGGGAGGGCTGCCCTCGACGACGATCACGTGATCGAGCGCGGGGCACTGCGCCTTGATCTGCAGGATTTTGCCCAACTGCTCCAGGTTCGAGACGAACACCGCCCTCGCGCCCGAGTCCTTGAGAAGCGGCACGATCTGCGAGGCCGGAAGCGTCGGATAGATCGGGACTGTCCACGCACCGGCGCAAAGAATGGCGTAGTCGGCCATCGCCCACTCCGGGCGATTCTCCGACATGATCGCGACGCGCTCCCCCGGCTGGATCCCGAGCGAGTTCAGCCCGAGCGAGAGTGCACGGACCGTGTAGCCGAAGTCCCGCGCGGAGATCGGCGTCCACGTCCCCCCGACCTTCGAGGTCAGGAGGTCCGGCTTCCCCGACGCAGCCGCGGAGAGAAAGACGTCGCAGAGCGTGCGAATCTCGGCGGTCATGTGTTCCCCCTCCCGGATGACGCAGGCGGATTCTGTCTCTCCGCTCCGGGGCGGTCAATAGAATCTCCCAATCGACGAAGAGGGGTCAGGTTGAAACCTGACCCCGTATTCTTGTCGCATGGCGCTCGCGCTCGCGCTCGGCACGCTTCTCGCGATCGCGGGCTTTCTCGTCACGTCGGTCCAGGGTTTCGCGGTCGCCTCGGGCGTCCACTCCCTGACTCCGCTCGCGAAGACGCTCGTCACCCGCCACGTCGGCTACGCCATTCCCACCGTGCTGTTCTCGCTCTTTTCCCAGTCGATGGTCATCTTTTTTTTCATCGGGACGGGAAGGCTCGTGAAGGACGAGACAGCACGGTATCCCGAAGCCGAGCGGCGGCTCATCCTGCGCGCGCTCTCGGATCTCAAGCGCCGGACGTCGCCCCCGGCGACCTTTGCGCTGCTGTCGGCGATCGCGGTCTTCGTGCTCGGGGGCGCGGTGCACACGCGGGCCCTGCCGTCCTGGACGCACCTCG
>DASYUL010000087.1:0-19841 GCA_036001245.1 Thermoanaerobaculia bacterium | reverse complement strand
GACCTGCTGATCGAGTACGAGGACGGCAAGATGGAGTCCGAAGACCGCGCCGACTTCGAGCGACACATCGATATGTGCCCGCCCTGCGTCCGTTTCCTCACGACGTACCGCGCCACCGGCCGGACGCTGAAGTTTTTGAAGCCCGAGGAGATTCCGCCCGACCTCGCCCAGTCGGTCCTGGCGTTCGTCCGCGCGCGCACCCGCCGCGAGAGTGGCGGCTGATGGGCGAAGGTGCCCCGTCGCCGACGTCTTCTCTTCTGCGGGCGACCGCGATCGGTCTCGTCTGGCTGGCTCTCTTCGCGCTCGTTTACACGCTGGGCGACGAGATGGGCGCGTGGCCGAAACCACCGCTCGGCGCTCTCCGCGATCTCGATCTCATCGTCGGGCTTCTCGCAGGCGTGGCGGTTCTCGTTGCTCTTCTCGCGCCCGGTCGCGAGCTCACAACTGAGAACTGAGAACCTCCTTCGGATAGAATCCGCGTTCCGGCGCTCCGAGATGGGTTCGGGCCCTGTGCGACGGAAGCCTCCGAACCTCGTCAGGTCCGGAAGGAAGCAGCGATCAGGAGGCGCCACCGTGCGCCGCAGGTCAACCTGAGCCCATCATTCGAGCGCCGGACTTATTCGATGACCAATCACCTCTCTCTGCCCCGCAAGTGGCGCCCACGCACGTTCCAGGACCTCATTGGTCAGGACGCGGTCGCGCGCACGCTGACGAACGCCATCTCGGAGGGCCGGGTCGCGCCGGCGTACCTTCTGACCGGGCCCCGCGGCGTCGGCAAGACGTCGACGGCGCGCCTTCTGGCGCGGTGTCTGAACTGCGACCGCGGTCCGACGGTCGATCCCTGCGGAGAGTGCGCATCGTGCCGCGAGATCCTCGCCCGCGGCGACTCCCTGGACGTCCAGGAGATGGACGGAGCGTCGAACCGCAAGATCGAGAACGCCCGGGAGTTGATCGAGATGGTCCGGTACGCCCCGCAGCGCGACCGCTACCGCATCGCGGTCATCGACGAAGTGCACATGCTCACGACGGAGGCGTTCAACGCGCTTCTCAAGACCCTCGAGGAGCCGCCGCCGCACTCGCGCTTCATCCTCGCTTCGACCGAGCTCCACAAGATCCCCGCGACCATCGTGTCGCGCTGCCAGCGGTTCACGTTCCGCGCGCTCTCGGTGGCCGAGATCGCCCGCCACCTCGAGCGGGTCGCCCTCGAGGAGAAGATCCGCGCGACGCCCGACGCCCTGGGAACCCTCGCCGCCGCCGCGGAAGGAAGCCTGAGAGACGCGCTCTCGCTGCTCGACCAGGCCGCGACGCTCTCGGGCGGCAACGTGGACCAGGCGGTCTGCGCGGAGATCCTCGCGCTCGTCGATCGCGAGCTCCTCGAATCGGTCTATTCGGGGATCGCGTCGGGGGACCGGGGCGCTGCGATCGCCAGCCTCTCGAAGCTCCTCGAGGGGGGCGAGGACCCGCGCCACGTCTCGAAGGAGCTCATCGGCCTGTTGCGGCGGCTTCTTCTCTTCTCCGCCGGCGCGACTCCGGACGTCCCGGAAGGCGACCGTTCGCGGCTCGTTGCGCTCGCGCGGGCGATGCCCTACGAAAATCTGCTGCGCTCTCTCTCACTCGCGGTCGAAGCGGATCAGCTCGGCCGCCGCACCGAGGAGCCCGGGCTCATCCTGCAGATGCTGGTTCTGAAGCTCGCGGAGCTGCCGCGCCTGAAGGCGATCGAGCAGGCGCTGTCGGGGCTCCCGCCCGCGCGAGCCGCCGCTCCCGAGGGGACTGCGGCGGGATCTGACCCCCGCGGGGGATCAGACCCCGCAACTTTCCCATCGGTGCGGGAGGGCGGTTCGCGATCGCGCGAGGAGGGACCGCGCATCCTCTCGCTCGTCTCCGTCGAGGCGGAGCCGGCGGAGGAAGCTCCAGCTCCGCGCGCGCCGCGCGGTGACGCCGAGGCGCTCGAGCGCTTCAAGTCGGTCCTTCAGACCCGCCGCCGCGTGACCGCGGCCAAGGTCTCGCTGGCCGAGGCGACGACGGTCGACGGCGACGAGCTCGTTCTGCGGTTCGGAATCGACAAGGCGGCAGCCAAGGAAGCGCTCGACGAGCCGCCCACCCGCAAGATTCTCGTGGAGGCGGCGACCGAAGCCTTCGGACGCCCCATGCGCGTCCGGCTCCAGACCGGTCCGCCCGCCGATGGGGATCTCGGAAAGGCGGCGCAGGAGGTCCCGCGGGCGACGATCGCGCGGGAGCGCGCGAGCAGCCGCGCCGAAACGGATCCGGTCGTCCGTTCCGCCATGGAGCTCTTCCGCGCGGAGCTGACCGAGGTCAAGGAGGAGGAATAGCGGGCCGTTCCGCAGCCATGAACATCCAGAAAATGATGCAGCAGGCCCAGGCGATGCAGAACAAGGTGCAGGCCGAGCTCTCGGCCATGCGCGTGGAAGGCTCCGCCGGGGGCGGCCTCGTGCGCATCGAGATGAGCGGGGAGAAGGAGGTCCTGTCGGTGACGATCGACCCCTCGGTCGTCGATCCGGCGGACATCGAGACGCTGCAGGACCTCGTGCTCGCCGCGCTCTCCGACGCGACCCGACAGGTGGACGAGGCCGTCCAGAAGAAGACCGCGTCGATGCTCGGGGGCATGTTGCCGGGAATGCGTTAGTTAAGCCCGCATTATTCATGGCTACAGGGCTCGCTTGGCTCAGTCATTTGGCTCGGTTTCGGCCAGGTACCCATGAATAATCCGGGCTGATGCGCCTCAAGGGCTTCGATCGCCTCGTCTCGGAATTTCAGCGGCTCCCCGGAATCGGCGCCAAGAGCGCCGCGCGCCTCGCCTATTACCTCCTCCGATCGCCCTCCGAAGAAGCGTCCCGGTTGGCGTCGGCGATCACGGAGTCGCGGGATGCGGTCCGCCGGTGCTCCGTCTGCAACACGCTGACCGAGACCGATCCCTGCGACATCTGCTCGGACCCGCAGCGCGACGCCTCGCTCCTCTGCGTGGTCGAGGAGCCGGGCAACGTCGCCGCGATCGAGAGGACGCGGGAGTTTCGCGGGCGGTATCACGTGCTCTGGGGCGCCCTCTCGCCCCTGCGCGGGATCGGGCCGGACGAAATCGACGTGGCGGGCCTGGTCGTCCGCGTGACGCCGGAGGTCCGCGAAGTCGTGCTGGCGACCAACCCGAACGTCGAGGGGGAGACGACCGCTCTCTACATCGCGAAACGACTGAAGCCGGTGGGCGTCCGGGTCACGCGGATCGCCTTCGGCCTTCCGGTCGGCGGCGACATCGAATATGCAGATGAGGTGACGATGGCGCGATCGCTGGAGAACAGACGCGAGCTCTAGGGGACAGATTTATTTAGCCTCTCCGTCGAGTCAGTCAATCTGTTCCCGGAACGCAGTTAAATAAATCTGTCCCCGCGGAGAGCTACAATTGCTTAATGTCGCCCGCCGATCTCGTTCTCTACGAGGAGGATTTTCGGAGGCTCCAGCAGGTCCTCCGACGGCTGCGACAGGAGGCGGACGCCGGGATCGTTCTTCTCGTCGACAAAAACGGCCAGCGGATCGCTTCGGTGGGAGACGTCGATTCCCTCGACATGACGGCGCTCGCGTCTCTGACCGCGGGCAACGTCGCGGCCACGGACGGCCTCGCTCGGGTCCTCGGCGAGCGCGAGTTCTCGGTCCTGCTCCACGAGGGGGAGAAAGAGAACATCCATGTCTCGATCGTCGGGGGCAAAGTGATTCTCGTCGTGATCTTCGGCGACCGCTCGTCCCTCGGTCTCGTGCGGCTGCGCGTCCGCCAGGCGACGGCCGAGCTCGCCCAAGCGTTCCGGGAGATCACCGAGCGCATGGAGCGGGAGCCGGTGCTCCACTCCGGAATCGAGCCCCTGCTGGCTGAGATCACCGACGAGGACATCGACCGGCTGTTCTCCGAGTGACCTCCGTCTCGTCTCCCGTCGACCGTATTCCGTCTCCCGTGTGCGATGGCATTCGTTGACCTCGCCTCCCGCGAGATTCAGTGCAAGATCGTCTACTACGGTCCGGGTCTCGGCGGAAAGACGGCGAACCTCCGCTTTCTCTCGGAGCACAGCCGGCCGGAGCTCCGCGGGCGGCTGATCTCGCTCTCCACTGACACCGATCGGACGCTCTTCTTCGACTTCCTGCCGGTCGACCTCGCTCCGCTGCGGGGTTTCCGTGCGCGCCTCAACCTGTACACGGTCCCGGGACAGGTGTTCTACGACGCCGCGCGGCGGGCGGTCCTTCGCGGCGCGGACGGGATCGTTTTCGTCGCGGACTCGCAGGAAGCGAGGCTGCACGCGAACGTCGAGTCGATCCGCAACCTCGACGGACACCTGAAGAGCTACGACCGCGACATCGCCGAGATCCCTTACGTGCTCCAGTTGAACAAGCGTGACCTCCCCTCGGCGCTGCCGGCCGGCGAGCTGTGGCGTCGCCTGAACATCAAGGGCGAGCCCACGATCGAGGCGACGGCCCCCGCCGGGCACGGCGTGCTGGAGACGCTGAAGACCGCGGCGCGCGAGGTGCTGATGGATCTGCGCCGCCGCCCCGTTCCGCGCCTCGTCCCGCCGCAGACCGCCGCGAGCTAGTTCCTGTCATCCCGAGCGCAGCGAGGGATCTCGGCGCAACGAGGGCCGAGATTAGCGCCGTCTCGACGACGGTGCTTGTCGCGCTCTGCGGCCGTTCGCAAGCTCACGTCCGCAGACGGCGCTCGGTGCCCTCGTCGCTTCGCTCCTCGGAATGACAAGACAGGGTTACGATGACGCCCGGTGCCACCTCGGCGGCCCCGTTGCCGCGAGCACCTGCGCGACCAAGAGCAGCAGTCCGACGTCGCGGATCAGCACCCATCGCATCTCGGAGAGGAGCTCGTCGCGACTCTTGCCGGCGGAGCGCACGTCGAAGCAGCCGCAATCCACGGCGTGCCCGCGCGCGAGGTTGACGCCGATCGCGACGAGAAAGACGAGGAGCAGCAGTCCCGCGACGATCGCCGCCTCGCGCTTCCACACGCCGAGGATGAGTCCGATCCCGGCCGCGAGCTCGACCCAGGGCAGGACGAGCGCCATCGCGTTGATGACGCCGCCCGGCACCAGCCGGTAGTTGTAGATCATGTGGGCGAAGGCGGGCGGGTCGGCGATCTTCGGGATCGCGGCCACCACGAACACGATTCCGAGCGCGATCTGGACGCGGACGCTCAACCAGGGATGGGTGAGCCATTCCGAGGCGCGTCGGCTCAGGGGTTCGCTCCGGTCGCCACCGGATGCCGGCGCTTCTGCCAGTCCGGGAAGCCGTCCTTGTAGATCAAGACATTGTCGAAGCCGACCATGTACAGCTTCTCGGCGAGCATGTGGGAGTCCTCGCAGTTGCCGCCGCTGCAGTAGATGACGATCGGCGCCCTCTGGTCGATCCCCTCCTCGTAGATTGCTTTGACCCGTGCGTCGATGTCCGACTCCCACACGGGGAAGCTGCGGGCGCCCGGGATGTGCCCCTCCGCGTAGACCGAAGAGCGCCGGGCGTCCAGGAAGAGCGCCTTGCGGCGGTGGAGGAGCAGGGCGGAGTCCGGGGAGATCTCGACCGCCGCCTTATCGGGGTGCGGCGGAAATGCCTTCGCGAGGTCCGGTTCGAACGCGGCGAGAGCGGCCGGTGCGGAGGCGGTCGAGCCGGGGACCGGATTCGCCGGCCGGGATTCCGCAGTCGACTGCGCGGCCGTCGGGGAGGGAGGTGCGGGAGCGACCTGGGCAGCGGGGGTCGGCACGGCGGCGGCGGCGGGCGCGCCGACCTCGAGCGCCCGCGGATAGCTTCCCACCCACGCGAGCTTTCTCTGCGTCGAGGCGGCAAGGTTCGAGAGCGCGGCGGCTCCCGCCCCCAGAACGATCAGGGCGACGACGCGGGCGAAGTTGGATCCACGGGCCATGGACGCCGATTATGCCGCGGAGTCCTCCGGCTCTAGGAGTCGGATTCCCGGGAGTCCGCGGGCTCGAAGCAACCGCGCTCGTCCGTGCAGACGTCCGGCGCGACGTGCGCGTCGTCCGGGCCGGCGCGACGCAGCGTCTTCAGGCACAGGAAAGGCTCGGTCGAGTCGGGCTGGTCGACCGCCGGATGGATCACCGACCACGCCCGGCTGCGAAGGTGGCGACAGAGGAGAGGATCGGGCTCGCAGGCCGCGGCTGGAACCGGGAGGGTGAAGCGTCGGAACGACTGGAGAGGATCTTCTCCGAAGAACGAGTCTTCGACCGCGCGGCCTGGGTTCGCGTCGACGCCCGCTCGCTTCAAAGGAAGGGGAAACGCATTGAATTTGGACACTCCGAAAAGTTGGGAGAATTTTACTCCGATTTTGCTCCGGAGTCTTCCTCGGAATCTGGTCCCCTGCCGGGATCGGACGCCGCGCGGCGGCGTGCCCGTTCGTAGGTCTCCGGGTCGTCGAGGTTCTCGAGAACTCCCGGATCGTCGACGGCGAGCTCGCGGACGGCGTCGGGGCGCAACCGCCAGAGCTGCCGCAGCCCGGCGTTCGGCGGAAGTCGCTCGATCTCGCCGACGAGGTCGGCTCCGACGATGGCGGGGTGGCCTCGCCCCCCCGAGAAGACGGGGATGACCACGATCTTCCTCGACGCGCGTGTTGCGAGCGCGAGGAGAGTCGCGGTGCGGACGGCGGGATGATCCGCCGGCCACACGAAGAACGCGTCGACGGAGCTTTCCAGCCGCTCGATCCCCAGGCGAATCGAGACGAGCATCTCCTCGTCCGGATCGGGATTGACGACGACCTCGGCCCCGGCAGCGCGGGCGATCCGATGCGCGTCCACAAGGTCGGGGCGGAGGATCGCCACGGTTCGCGCGACGCCCGCTTCCGCGAGCTTTCCGAGAACCGTCTCGAGCATCGACACTCCCGCGAAGGGAAGGAGGATCTTGTCGGAACCCATGCGCCGCGACCGGCCCGCCGCCGGCACGATCGCGCCGAGCCTCACTTCTTCTTCCCTCCGACCGATCGCTCGGGGCGCGCGGCGACGTCGGGGGCCGCGGAGATCGGGGAGCGCTGCGCCACGGAGCGCGCCCAACGCCGCGCGCCATCGAGCTTCCCGACGGCGCCCTCCCGCGCCTCGCGGCGAAACCCGGCGGGAAGAGGCGCGGCAGTGAGGCGGGCGATCTCGCCCGCGACGACCCTCTCGTAGGCGCGCAGGACCGCGCGCCGCTCGGGGGGCGGGAGGGAGTCGAGGAAGGCGACGCGGGCCAGGCCGTCGTCGCGGGATCGGGGGGGCGGCGGCGCCTCGAGGAGCCAGCGACGCAGCTCCCGGCGGCCAGCGGCGGACACGCGATAGAGGTTGCGGTGAGGTCCGCGGCGGGGTCCGAGCACCCGGAGAACGACGTAGCCCTCCCGCCGGAGGCGGGCGAGGGCAGGGTAGATCTGAGAGATCTCCGCCTTCCAGACCGGCTCGAGCTCGTCGCGGATCGCGCGCGCGAGGTCGTAACCCGTGCGCGGTTGCGACGAAAGAAGGCCGAGGAGAACGTGCGGAAGCGACAACGGAAAACTATATCAATGGTGATATAGTAGGCGCCGTCCAGGACGCCCGCCGGTGCCCCGAATCTGTCCAGAAAAGAGTAAAGTCAAGGCAAAAAAAAGGGGGCCCGCAGGCCCCGACAAAAGTTTCGTGGGTTTTCGTAAGTCGTTGATTACTTACTTCTTCTTCTTGCTACCACCCTTACGGGAGCCCGCCTTCTTGGCGCCGCCCTTTTTCTTCGTTGCCATTACGTCACCTCCCTCCCGACAGCTGATTGACAGCCTTGGGGCGAGGTGCTAATTTTGCCGCCCCCTTGGAGGGGCGTGTCGCCTTCAGTCTGCCGCTGCCGAACGATTGACAGGTCATACGTCCTGATCGCCGGATGGGCCGCAACCCGTCCGGCGATTCATTTTTAGGAAATTCGTTTCCGGACACAACAACTATTTCTGTTTCGTGCAGCTCAAGTTAGCTGCATTCTGCTGCTCATCGGAGTGCGATGTCAAGCGCGCGACTAGAATCCGCGCGTGACTCCCATCACCCTCGCGCACAGCCCCGACTCCGATGACGCGTTCATGTTCTATGGGCTCGCTGCCGGTCAGGTCGACACGGAGGGTCTCGTCTTCTCCCACGAGCTCTCCGACATCGAGTCACTGAACCGGCGAGCGATGGCGGGGGAGCTCGACGTCACCGCCGTCTCCTTCCACGCCTATGCCTACCTCGCGGACCGTTACCTGCTCCTTCCTCACGGCGCGTCCTTCGGCGACGGCTACGGACCGGTGGTCGTCTCGCGCCGAAAGTTGGCACGCGAGGACGTGGAGTCCGGCTCAGTCGTGGTCGCCTCGCCGGGGCGGCGGACGACGGCGGCGCTGGCGCTCGCGCTCTGGGCGCCGGGCGCCCGTACGGAGGAGGCGCCGTTCGATCAGATTCAGTCGGGGGTCGCGTCGGGAAGGTTCGAGGCCGGCCTCCTCATCCATGAAGGACAGCTCACGTTCGGCGACGACGGCCTCGACGCGATCGTCGATCTGGGGCACTGGTGGAAGTCGGAGACCGCGCTCCCGCTGCCGCTCGGCGGCAACGTCGTGCGCCGCGACCTCGGACCCGAGCAGATCGCGCGGATTTCGCGCGCGATCCGACGGTCGATCGAGTACGGCCTCGCGCACCGCGACGCCGCGCTCTCCCACGCCCTCGGGTACGCCCGCGGCCTCGACCGAGCCCGGGCGGATCGGTTCGTCGGGATGTACGTCAACGAGTGGACCCGCGGTTACGGGATCGAAGGGCGGCGCGCCGTCCAGACGCTCCTCGACCGCGGCGCGGCGGCCGGCCGGATCCCCGCGACGCAGGCCGAGTATGCGATCGAGTAGTTTCGTCGGCCGGTTCGAGACCCCGATCCTCTTCTTTCACCTGGCGGCGATCGCTCTGGCGATCGGCCCCGTGCTCTTCTTCGGCGCCGTCGTCGCCCCCGCGGCGTTCCGGGTCCTGCCGACGCGGGACATGGCCGCCGCTCTCGTCTCCCCCGTGCTGTCGGGCGCGTGTCTCATCGCCGAAATCTCGTTCGGGATTCTCTTTGCCACGTCGTGGTGGCTGTCGCGCGACGGCGTCCCGCGCCTGACGCGGAGTCTGCTGACGCGTCTGCCGGTCGTCGGGTTCTTCGCCGTGCTCGTCATCCGGGAGCTGCTCATCCCGCCGATGGACCGCATCCGCGCCGAAGCGCCCGGCCTGATCGACAGCCTTCCCGCGGCGGATCCCTCGCGCCTGCTCCTCGACCGCTACCATCGCCTCGCCACGGGATTCTTCATCGCCGCGCTGGCCGTCGGCGTCGTCGTTCTCGTCCTGACCGCGCGGCTCCTTTCGGTCAGCCGCGCCGCGCCCACGCCCTCCGCCTCGCGGCCCCCGGTGCCGAAGCTGCTGGACCTGTCGTAAACCCTCTCCCTGTCATTCCGAGGAGCGGAGCGACGAGGGTACCGAGCGCCTTCTGCGGCAGTGAGCTTGCGAACGGCCGAAGAGCGCGACAAGCGCCGTCGTCGAGACGGCGCTAATCTGGTGGCGATCGAGCGGCCAGATCCCTCGCTTCGCTCGGGATGACTATTGGGCTCGGCGGCGTCTCAACAGCGCCTGCGCCACCAGCAGCACTCCCACCGCGACGAGCGCCCACGGCCAGAGGTTCTCGACCCCTCCGAGCACGTCCAGGATCGGCGTGCGCTGCGCGAGCGCGGCGAAGAGCGCGACTGCGACCAAGATCACGCCGGGAGGAAGCGGAGAAGGACGCCGTCCGCCGCGTCCCGCGACCCGGTCGAGCACCGCGACGAGCAGGAACCCGGCGCCGAGACCGAGAACGATTGTCGCCCAGCGCGGCAGGAGCCATTCGAGCGGCGTGCGGAGGAGAAACCCCGCCCGAGCAGGATGCCTCCCGGAAGCAGGGGACCGCGCATCCCGCGGACCGCCGACAGCGCGAGAAAGATCGCGCCGATCAGGGCGAGGATCACCCCCGGCCCCGAGAAGTCGAACGTCCGCGAGAGAAGAAAGAACGCGCCGAGCAGGAGAAGGACGACGCCGATCGTCAGGCTGCGGCGGTCGTTCACGCGCCGCTCCGCGGGACGGGCTTGTCTCCCTCCCAGCGGTAGAAGCCTTCGCCGGACTTCTTCCCGGTCCGCCCTTCGGCGACCATCTTTCGCAGGCTCTCGGGGGGCATGAACCTCTCGCCGGAGAGCTCGGACGCCAGACCCTCCGCGATCGCGAGGCGCACGTCCAGCCCCACGAGGTCGCTCGTCTTCAACGGCCCCATGCGGTGGCCGTACCCGAGCTCCATCGCGCGATCGATGTCTTCGGGCAGCGCCACCCCCTCCTCGACCATCCGCATCGCCTCGAGTCCGAGCGCCACTCCCAGCCGCGAAGTCGCGAAGCCGGGCGAGTCGTTCACGCGGACCGCCTCCTTTCCGAGCGACCGGACGAGCGCAATCGTCCGCTCGACGGTCTCGTCGGACGTGTCCTCGCCGCGCACGACCTCGACGAGCGGCATCGCGGCGACCGGGTTGAAGAAGTGAGTCCCGATCACGCGGTCGCGCCGGCCCGTCGCCCGGCCGATGCGCGTGATCGACAGCGAGGAGGTGTTCGACGCCAGGATCGCCTGCTCCTGACACAGGTCGTCGAGCTCGCTCATCACCATGCGCTTCAGGTCCATGGCCTCGGGCACGGCCTCGATCGCGAAATCGACCGCGGCGGCGTTCTTCAAACGTTGGACGACCTTCAGAATCCGCCGCCCGTTCTCGACCGCCTCCGCCGCGGCTTTTCCGCGCTCGACCGCGCGCGCCCAGGAGGACTCGATCCCGCCGCGCACGTGGCGCTGTGCCTCGGGGTCGGCGTCGAAGACGAGCGTCTCGTGTCCCGAGAGCGCGCAGAGCCCGGCAATCCCGCGGCCCATGACGCCCGCGCCGACGACGAGGATCCTCACGCCCGGATACTACCGAAGGAGAGCCGCCGCGTTGTCGAAGAGGATCCGCCGCTTCGCGTCCTCGGAGAGCGGAAGCGCCAGGAAGTCGTCCACGTTTCGGCGCATCGACGCGATGCCGGGGCTCGGAAAATCCGTTCCCCAGAGGCAGCGGTCCGAGATCTCCTCGAGCCGTGGAAGGTACTCGAGGAGCTTTCGCGGGGGAATGCCCGATAAGTCGAGGTGGACGTTCGGGTGCCGTCGCGCGAGAAAGACCGCGGTCGTCATGTAGAGGGGACGCCCCGCGTGGGCGAGCACGATCGGGAGCCGCGGGAAGTCGACGGCGACGTCATCGGCCGCCATCGGGTCCGCGAAGCGGTTGCGCGCCTTCGGGAACACGGACGTTCCGGTATGGATCATCACGGGGCGGCCGTGCTCCTCCGCCGTCCGGTAGATGGCGGCGAGCGCCTCGTTGCCCGCGAGGTAGTCGTTGGCGGGGAAGAGCTGGTGCGGCGGATGCACCTTGAGCATGCGGATCCCGAGCTTCTCGAAGAGACGCGCGGTGTCGCCGCGCGCGTCCTTCGTGCGACGGGGATGGATCGAGCCCACCGCGACGAGGCGGTCCTCGCGGCCCGCGACGTAGCGCGAGACCCACTCGTTCACCGACTCGTCGAATCCGATCACTTCCGGCGCGACATAGTTGATGAGCGCCGCCCGGTCGATCGCCTGCTCGTCCATCAGGCGGAGGAGCTCTTCGGGATCCCGCATCACGCGCTCGAGCCGATCGCCGTCCTTCCGGGCGCGCGTCATCGTCTCCCGGCTCGACGGGAGGAACTGCTCCCACGGCTGGACGTGAACGTGACAGTCGAAGACGCGGAAGCTCACGGAGAACGTTCTGCCGCTGCGCGCCTCAGAAGAGGTGCGAGACGCCGAGGCGCACGCGCAGGCGCGGGCGGTCGGGCGTATCGGAGATCTGAGATCCGATCGCGCCGAAGACGGCGGTCTGGATCCCGATCCGCTGCCGGGCGCCGACCTCGACGTCGACGATCGCGTTTCCGGTGACGAGCGGGCTCGAGCGGACGGTGACGTCCGCGAGCAGGAGCGTGTCGGTGCGGCCCGCGGCGCTGGCGAGAAAGTCGAGCGCGAGTCCCGCCTCGACGCGATCGGCTCGCTCGGTCGGCAAGATGTCGCCGAGCCGGGTCCAGTGGAGGTTCACGTGGACGCGCAGCGCGTCGAGCGACCGGGTGGCGATCGCGCCGAGCTCGAGGTCCGTGCCGCGCGAGTCGAGCCCGGTGGGGAATACGACGCCGAGGCGGGCGGCGAGCGCAGGACGGCGTGGGCCCTCCTCCACGAGTCCGTAGAGCGCGTGGAGCTCGGCGTCTCCCGACGAGATCCCGCGCAACGCGTTGCGGCCGGGCCGGGTGACGTATCGCTGCGCGAAGCCGACCTCCAGGTTGCGGACGGCGCCGTAGGTGACCGAGAAGCCGGGCCCCTGGTCGTTCAAGCCCCCGCGCCTGAGGTTGTACGTCCAATCGACGGCCGCGGAGAGAGCGCGAAACGGGATCGGCGTGGCATCTTCGACGTCGAGCGGCCGCTCGGGCTCGAGGTTGGGGAGAATCTGGCCGGAGAGGGGAGGCGTCGTCGTCAGGAGAAGCGCGGCGAAGAGAACGCCCCTCACCCGGACCCTCTCCCCAAAAAGGAGAGGGGATCTGCGGCCATTACTCCACACCGATGCCTCGGCTCGAAATCCCGTAGCGCTGCGCGACGACGCGCAATCGCGCGTCGCGATCCTTGCGCGCCTCACGCGTCGCCCCTCCCGGAACGAGCGCACCGTAGATCTCGGCGCGGAAGCGCGCGAGCCGGTCGAGTGCGGACGCGATCGCCGGATAGCGCTCCGAAACTGTCGGCGCCGATGCCCGGTACGTCGCCTCCTCGGGTGTCTTGTCCCTCGACAGGTCGCCGTCGAATTCCGCGATCGTGTCGCGAACCTTCCAGCGCTGCTGCCCGAAGTCCGCCGCTGCGAGCCCTTCGGCGGAGAGAACGAAGAGCCTCGTCCCGGAGAGGAGGATCCGGGCGGACCGCGGCGCGAGCCGCAGGGCCACCGGAGGCGGCGCCTCCTCCCTCGGCTCCGACAGCGCCCAACGCTCGCCACGGTACGCGCCGAGGGCGCGCTCGAGCCGACCGGCCGTCAGCTCGGGGGCCGCGTCGGCCGACGCCAGCGTGTCGCTGACCTGCTGCTCGAACACCTGTCCCCAGTGGAGCGCGTGGAAAACGCTGGCGGCTTCCCGCGCGAAACGCGGCGCGACGAGCTCGACCTCCGGAGGGAAGCGCGGCGGATCGGCGAGAACCTTCAGGAGAAAGGCGGAGAACTCGGCGTCGAGCTCCGGGTTGATCCCGACCTTCCACGCAATCTCGAGCGCGCGCCAGCGCCCGTAGCGCACCGCGTTGAATCGGGAGTCGAGGTCCGGGAAATAGCGGTGGACCGAGTTGTTGTAGCGGCCCCGCGGCCGGAACGGCTCCTGAGAGCTCTCCGCCGCCCGCGCGGCGCCGATCGCGACCGCGCACAGGACCGCGATTCGTGCGGCGCCGTCAAATCGCCTCATGGACCATAGCCTAAGCTCTCAGCCCTCAGCTGTCAGCTGTGAGCTCAAGCCGCCGATCCGGGTATCGGTTTCACGAGCTGTACGGTCAGGAGCGTCAGGACGATTCCCGCGGCGCCCACGAAGAGAGCCGCCGCCGCCCCGAACCGCTCCGCAACGGCGCCGGCCTGCAGGTTGCCGATCGGAACGAGCCCGAGCCAGGCGAGCGCGTAAAGCGAGATGACCCGGCCGCGCAGGCGGTCGGGCGCGCTCGTCTGAAGAAGCGTGTTGATGAGGGAAGCCGACGAGGACATCGAGGCGCCGAGCAGCGCCAGGCACCCGAGCGAGAGCACGTATCGGCGGGAGAGCCCGAGCCCCAAAAGCGCCGCCGCGAACCCCAGAGCGCAGACGACGACCGCGCGCCCCTTGTTTCTGAAATCGCCGCGCGATGCGATCAGGAGAGCCGACGCGGCCGCGCCGAGGCCCACCGCGGAGAGCATTCCGCCAAGACCTTCCGGCCCGACGTGGAGGAGCCTTCGGGCGAAGAGCGGCGCGAGCGTGACCGCGGGCGTGCCGAAGACCGCCAGCGCGGCGGCGATCGCGAGCAGCGGCACGATCAGGGGACGCCGGCGCGCGAAACGAATGCCGACTCGCAGGTCGATCCAGGCGCCGTGGCTCGGCCCGCGCCGCGCCCGCAACGACGGAAGGAGGAGCAGGGCCGCGATCACCGCGAGGTACGAGACCGCGTTCAGGAGGAAGCACCCGGTCTCGCCGAATGCCGCGATCGTCAGGCCGGCGACCATCGGGCCGATCACGCGCGAAAGATTGAACTGCATCGAGTTCAGCGAGATCGCGTTCAGCAGGTCTTCGCGGCCGACGAGGTCCAAGAAGAGCGACTGATGCGACGGCATCGTGAAGGCGTTGGCGAGGCCGTTGACGATCGCGACGACCCCCACGAGCGGCACCGAGACGAAACGCAGGCCGGTTGCGACCGCAAGAACGAGCGCGCAGACCAGCTGCGTCGACTGCGTCGCCAGGAGCAGCTTGCGGCGGTCCAGGCGGTCCGCTGCGACGCCCGCGAGCGGCGCGAGGAGGAGCGTCGGGATCGATCCCGCGAAACCAACGAGTCCGAGCATCAGCGCGGAGTCCGAGAGGCGAAGCACGAGCCAGCCCTGCGCGACGACCTGCATCCACGTTCCGATGTTCGAGAGGAAGAGCCCGATCCAGTACCGGCGGAAGTCCGGGTGCGCGAGCGAGGAAAACATGCCCCGTCGGGGGGCCATCTCGCCGCGCGGCGGCGCCATGCCCAGGCTCGGCCCGGCCGGCTTGAGGAAGGCCGGATGCGCGCTGCCCTGCTCGTGACGTTCTTTTTCGCTCATGAACGACGTAAGCCGTGAGCCGTGAGCCGTGAGCCGTGAGCCAGAACAAACGAGATCAGGAGAACGAAGAGGTTCACGGCTGTCCCGAGGAGGACGGGATCCACGCCGCGCGCGAGGCCGGGCACCAGGCGGCCCGCGGCGGCGACCGCTCCTCCGGCGATCATCGCGACGATCGCGCCGCGCGCCGGTACGCCCGCTCGTCGGGGCAGAAGCGCCGCGAGCACGGGGAGGATGATGCCCGCCGCGAAGATCGAATAGCCGAGCTTCAGCGTCTCGAGAACGTTCGACTTCAGGAGGAGCGCCACGAGCAGTCCGAGCGCTCCGTAGACGGGCGCGAGCGCGCGCGCGGCGGAGACCCCGGCACTGCGGCCGAGGAGCGCGGGGGCGAGATCCCGGACGCTGACCGCGCACGCGGAGAGAAGCACGACGTCGGCGGAGGTCTGCATGGTCGCGACGAGAGCGACGAGCACGAGCGCGGCCGCCGCTGGCGGAGCGAAGCCGAGGATCGCCGCCGGCAGGGCCTCGGCCGACGGAACCACAGGCAGCGCCTTCCGCGCGGCGAGCGCGATCGCCGCGACGGCCAGCCCGAAAACGAGCTTCGACGCGGCGGCGAGGAGCGTTGCACGCCGCGCGGTGCGCTCATCGCGGCAGGAGAGGAGCTTCGCGTAGACGTCGCTCCCCACGAGGTGCGGCAGCCCGACGAGGACAAGGAGCGCCAGGACGTCGCGCGGTCGGACGCTCTCCGAGAAAGGGAAGCTCCAGGCGGAGGAGGGCAGGCCGGAGAGACCGTTCGCTCGAGTCATGGCGAAGTAGAGCGCGACGCCCGGAACCGCGACGAGCATGACTCCGTACTGGACGAGGTCCGTGCGCGCGACCGCGAACTGTCCGCCGAGCGCGGTGTAGGTCACGAAGACCGCCGTGGAGGCGATGAGCGCGGGCAGGGGCGGAACGGAGAGTGCCGCGGTCAGCACCGTCTGCGTCGCCCCGACGAGGAGCGCGAACCAGACGATCTCCGAGACGAGGACGAGCGCCGCGGCCGCGCGCCGCGCCTCCGTCCCGTAGTACTTCCCGACGATCTCGGGAAGCGTGACCGCGCCTTCGCGGCGCACGCGCCCGGCGAGGAAGAGCCCGAGGAGTACCAACCCGAGCGCGCCGGCGAGGTCGAGCCAGAGGCCCGAGATCCCGTGCGCGTACACGAGCGAGGCGAGGACGATCGTGGTCGAGCCGCCGGTCGTGAGCGACGCGAGGCCGAGGAATCCCCAGAACGTGGAGAGACTGCGGTCGGCGACGAAGTACGAGACCTCGTCTTTGCCGGCCCGTCGGCGCCACGCGAAGCCGGTTGCGAGAACGGCGAGGAGATAGAGACCGAGAAAGAGGAGGACGAGGTTCGGCACGCAGACGTGTCGAGCTAGATCGCCTTCGAGACTTCCCGCGAGGCGGCTTCGAGAAGGACGGTCGCGACCGCGAGCGCGCGCTCGTCGATCGCGAAGGTCGGCGAGTGGTGGGGCCGGTGTGGGCCCTCCGGCGCGGAGCCGACGAAGAAGAAGCAGCCGGGCACCCGGTCGAGGTACACCGACATGTCCTCGCCGCCGAGTGTACGCGTATCGGTCTCGACGTTCTCCTCGCCGAGGAGCCGCGCGGCGGTCTCGATCACGACGTCGGCGACCCTCCGGTCGTTCACGACCGGGCGGTTGACGCGCTTGTAGTCGACCCGCGCCGAGAGGCCCGCTGCAGCCGCGGTGTGCGAAACGATGCGCTCGATCTTCCCGGGCATCGCGGCGCCGGTCGTCTCCGTGAACCAGCGGGCGGTCCCCGTCAGGCGAACGGTGGAGGGGATGACGTTGAAGGCGTCTCCGCCGTGGATCGTCCCGACGGTCACGACCGCGGAGTCGAGCGGCGAGACCTCGCGCGCCACGATCGTCTGGACGGCTTCCACGATCCGGGCGGCGGCGATGATCGGGTCGGCCGTCTCGTGAGGCGCCGCGCCATGGCCGCCGCGGCCCTCGACGACGATCTCGAACTCGTCGACGGCCGCCATCAGCGCGCCCCGGTTGATCCCGACCTTTCCGACCGGAAGCTGGTTCCAGAGGTGAAGGCCGATCGCGGCGCCGACTCCTTCGAGAGCTCCTGCCTGGGCGCAGGCGCGCGCGCCGCCGCCGGTCTCCTCCGCGGGCTGGTACAGGAGACGCACGCCGCGCGGGGGATTTCGAAGGAGTCTCCCGGCGACCGCGAGCGCGATCGCGACGTGTCCGTCGTGGCCGCACGCGTGCATTCGTCCCGGGACCTGCGACTCGAAGTCGACGCCGCTCGCTTCGGTCAGCGGCAGTGCGTCCATGTCCGCGCGGACGAGGAGGCGATCATCGCCGCTCCCGAGGTCCGCGACGACGCCGGTCTTCGCCACGCCCGTGCGCGGCTCGACCCCGAGACGCGCGAGCCCTTCGGCGACCCGGCCGGCGGTTCGCGTCTCGCAGAACGCGAGCTCCGGATGGCGATGGAGGTCGCGGCGGGTCTCGACCAGCGTCTGAAACTCTGGTCGCGGGAAGTCGGTCAGGAGTTTTTCGAGACGATCTGAGCCGGACGGCACGCCGGGATCTTACAGAAGCTGAGAACCGAGAGCTGAGAACTGAGAACTATGATTCGCACGTGACTCCTCTCGTCTCTCCCGAGCTCGATCGCTACCTGATCGAGCTGCTGCCGGAGCGCGACCCGGTCATCTCGGAGATGGAGGCCTACGCGAAAGAGCAGGACGTTCCGATCGTCGGGCCCGCCGTCGCGACGCTGCTCGCGATGCTGGCGCGTTCGATCGGAGCGCGCCGCGTCTGCGAGCTCGGAAGCGCGATCGGATACTCGACCGCGTTCTTCGCGAAGGCCGTGGGGCCGGGCGGGAGCGTTCTGTACACCGACGGCAGCGAGTCGAACGCGAAGCGGGCGCGCGGCTATCTCGAGCGGCTGCGATTGCTCGACCGGGTCGAGGTTCGGGTGGGCGAGGCCGTCGCGACTCTCGAGGCGACTTCCGGGGAGTTCGACGTCGTGTTCATCGACATCGACAAGGACGGTTACCCGCGGGCGCTCGAGGCCGCGGCTCCCCGCGTGCGCCCCGGCGGCTACCTGCTCGCCGACAACGTCCTGTGGTCCGGAAAGGTCGTGGATCCGTCCGCCGGCGACCTGGCGACGGAGGGGATCCGGGAGTTCAACCGGCGGCTCTTCGCGCGCCGCGACTTCGAGTCCGTGATCGTGCCGCTCCGGGACGGCGTGGCGATCGCGCGCCGCGTCGAGTCCTGATGCAGCGCGAGGAGCTCTTCCAGCGCTTCCAGTTCCTCGCGGCCACCGAGGAGGTCGACATCTTCGAGGGGGCGCTCTTGATCGCGGCGCTGATCGATCCCACCGAAGACCTCGACGCGGCCCGCGCGAAGGCCGCCGAGCTCTCACAGCGCGTGCGGGATCGGCTCGCGTGGGGCGAGCCGGCAATCGATGCGCTGCGTCAGGTGCTCTTCGCGGAGGAGGCGTTCCAGGGGGACCAGGAGACGTACGACGAGCCTCACAACTCGTCGGTGGCGAGCGTGATCGCGAGGCGTTGCGGAATGCCGATCACGCTTTCGATCGTGACGGTGGAGGTCGGGCGGCGCGCTGGAATCCGGCTCAACGGCGTCGGCCTGCCCGGCCACTTCGTCGTCTCGGGCGCCGACCTGCCGGAGGACACGTATCTCGATCCGTTCGACGGAGGAGTGCTGAGAGACCGGGATTCCGTCGCCCGCCGCGTGAGCGCGGTGTTCGGAGCGCCGCTCGCCCTGCCCGACGAGATCTTCGCGCCCGACACCGAGCGCTCCGTGCTCGCGCGCGTCCTGTCCAACCTTCGCCGATCCTGGGAACGGCGCGAGAAGTACGCCGACGCTCTCGAGACGATCCGGTGGGCCGAGGTCCTCGATCCCGAGGAGATCACCTATCAGCGCGAGCGCGGGCTGCTGCTACTCAAGAGCGGCCACTCCCAGGAGGCGCTCGTCGCGCTCGAGGCGTACGTCGCCGCCTCGTCGGGCGAGGACGCGGACGCGGTCGGAAAGCTGATCCGGGTCGTCAAGGAGCGCGGCCTGACCTCGGGCGGCGCCGAGCTCGTCACCCTCTCGTCGCCTCAGAAGAGGATCTTCACCCTCGACGAAGCGCGCTTGCTTCTGCCGAAGGTGAAGGAGCTCACGTCCGACGCGGTCTTCAAGTTCGCGCGGCTCGCCGAGGCCGAGGAGGCCGAGGAGGAGCGCCAGGGCGTGGTCGGAGAGTGGGCGCGGGAGATCCTCGCGCTCGGCGCGGAGATCAAGGGACTGTGGCTCGTCGACTTCGACTCCGGCGCGGGTTACTACTGCTGGAAGTATCCCGAGACTTCGCTCGAGTACTTCCACGGCTACGAGGAAGGATTCGCCGGCCGCCTGCCGCTGCAGTAACGTCGCGCTCGCTTGCTCGGGATCTGGCTGACGCCACCGGCGCTCGGCTCGCCAAGTCAGGCTCGACCGATCGCCTGATCCCTCACTGCGCTCGCGATCCCGCAGCGCGAGGCTCCTCCCTCGATTACCTCGGGAGACTCCTCGCGCTGCGAAGGTTATCGCCCGTAGACGGAGACGGTCGCCGTCCGGAAAATGCCCGACGTCTTGCGGTAGACGAAGTCGATCTTCCGGATGACCCGATTTCCTCCGGGCAGATCGATCGCGCGGCTCTCGCTCCCCGGGCGGAACTCGAGACGCGTCGCCGGGTGAAACGTCTCGCCGTCGCCGAAGGTCACCCGGATGTCACGGATCTCGACGGGCGCGCCATCGACGACGATCTTCAGCTCGCGGAAACGGCCCTCGGATCGTCCGACGTCGAGCGTGTCGTGGTCGACCAGGAAGGACACGTCCTTCCGGCCGAGCAGCTCCCAGCCGGCGTCGCCGCGCGACGCGCACGAGACGGAGAGAACTGCGACGGCGAAGGGCAAGAGACGCCTGAAGGT
>DASYUL010000086.1:0-6776 GCA_036001245.1 Thermoanaerobaculia bacterium | reverse complement strand
GTAACCCTCGAGGTAGTTGTCGACGTAGACCTTCCAGTTGCAGCCGAGCTCCCAGTCCTTTCGCGCGGCGAGCCCCATCTGCGACAGGCCGCGCGATTCGAGGTCGGCTGCGAGATCTCCGAGCGTCTCGCGGAGAGGCGGCGCATCGCCGTCGAGGTTCGCAAACACGAGACCGAGCCACGTCTCGACCCGGAATTCGGGCAGCCGCACCGAGGACTTTTCGAAGTCTTCCACGCCCTCGAACTCCGGCGTGTTCGCCAGGCTCCCGTCGAGCGCGTAGCTCCAGCCGTGATAGCCGCAGCGGAACGCGCCGCAGGATCCCTCTCCCTTTGCGACGGGCCCGGCCCGGTGCCGGCAGACGTTCGAGAGCGCGCGCAGCCGGCCGTCGTTGCCGCGGACGACGAGAAGGGGCTCGCCCGCGACCGCGGCGGTGAAGTACGACCCGGGAGAGGCGACCTGGTCCTCCCGTCCGACCATCTGCCAGGTGCACGCGAAGATCCGGTCGCGCTCCGCGCCGGCCGCCGCCGGGTCCGTGTAGCACCAGGACGGAATCGTACCCGCGTGGGAGAGCCGCTCGTCGACGTGGATTTGTTGCGCCATGGCTCCGAGTCTAATCCGGCTCCGGCCTCCGTTCACTGTTCACCGTTCACCGGCTCAAAGTTCTATCTGCGCCCCCATCTCGACGACCTGGTTTGGCGGAAGGCGGAAAAAGGACATCGCGCTCGTGGCGTTACGCGACATAAACGCGAAGATCTTCTCGCGCCAGACCGCCATTCCGAGAGTTCCATGGGGGATGAGCGTTTCCCGGCCGAGGAAAAACGTGGTGCTCATCAACTCGATCGGTTTTCCTCCGAGGGCCAGTCCCTGGAGCGCCTTCGGGACGTCCGGATCCTGCATGTAACCGAAGTGGAGCGTGACCCGGTGAAAACCTTCGGGAAGGCTTTCGATCTCCGCCCGCCGGCGTCTCGAAACGAAGGGCATCGGATCCGTCAAGACCGAAAGGAAGACCACCCGTTCGTGCATAGCCTTGTTGTGGACGAGGTTCTGGAGAAGCGCCGGCGGAGTGCCGGAGCTGATGCGGTCCATGAAGACCGCCGTGCCGGGAACGCGCAATCGCGGCTTCCGGGCGTAACCCTCCAGAAAAACGCCGAGCGGAAGGGTGTCGGCTTCCAGTCGTTTTCCGAGGATCTGACGGCCGCGTCGCCACGTCGTCATCGCGATAAACGCCGCCGCCGCGACCACGAGGGAGATCCACCCGCCGTACCGCACCTTGGGAATATTGGCGATCAGGAAGAAGAGATCGATCACGAGAAAGATCGCAGCGACGAGATAAGCCTTGCCGCGACTCCATCGGAGAGCATCCCGTGAAACCGCGCAGGCAAGGATCGTCGTGATCGCCATGACCGCTGCGATCGAAACGCCGTAAGCGCCGGCGAGCCGAGTCGAGTTCCCAAAGTAGAGGATGACGCCCGCCGTTCCGAGCATCCCCACCCAGCTCGTTCCCGATACGTAGATCTGTCCCATCTCCTCCCTCGATGTGTGGAGGATCCTGACCCGGGGAAGGTATCCGAGCTGCACCGCCTGGCGGGTCAGCGAGTACGAGCCCGATATGACCGCCTGCGACGCGATGAGGGCGGCGGCAGTGGCGAGCGCCACCATGGGGATGAGCGCCCAGTCCGGCGCCAGCAGGAAGAAGGGATTGTCGACGTCGCTCGGCTCCCGAAGCAGAAGTGATCCCTGTCCGAAGTAGTTCAGAAGGAGCGCCGGCCACACGAGCAGCAGCCAGTCGATTCGCATGGGCCGCTTTCCGAACCGGCCCATGTCGGCGTAGAGAGCCTCGGCTCCCGTTGCAACGAGGAACACGACCCCGAGCGTCCAGAAGCCGGTGAGCCCGTTCCGCGAAAAAAAACGAAATGCATACCGCGGATCGATCGCCCGGAGGATCTCTGGCTGCCGGAGGATCGCGACTAGCCCCAGAAGGGCGATCGCGAGGAACCAGACGAGCATCAGGAGGCCGAAGACGCGCTCGATTTTTCCCATCCCGCGCCGCTGAAACCAGAACAGGAGAAAGAGCAGCGCGATTGCGATCGGGACGACGAAGGTCTGCGCATTCGGAGAGACGAGCTCGAGACCCTCGATCGCGGCGAGCACCGAGATGGCGGGCGTCATGATCCCGTCGCCGTAGAAGAGCGCGACCGCGAGAACGCCCATCAGGACGACGGCCCGGCGCACTGCCGTGGACCCGAGGCGCTCCGGCCGCACCAGACCCATGAGCGCGAGGATGCCTCCCTCGCCCCGATTGTCGAGGCGGAGGATCCAGGCGTGGTACTTGGCTCCGACGACGAGGGCGAGCGTCCAGAAGATGAGGGAGAGGACACCGAAGACGTTCGCGGGATCGGGGGCCACGCGGTGAGGGCCCGCGAAGCAGACCCGCAGCGCATAGAGAGGGCTCGTTCCGAGGTCGCCGTAGGCGATTCCGAGCGCGCCGGCCGCGAGCAAGAGGAGCTCGCGGCCTCGGGGCGAGATGGGATATCTCGCTGTCGTGAAGTCGCTCGAGGCCGGCGTCGCTCCGGCGTCGCTCACAGCTCGATTTGCGCGCCGAGCTCGACGACCCGGTTCGGCGGGAGACGGAAGAAGAGCGCCGCCCCCTGCGCGTTCCGCACCATCCAGGAGAAAAGCCTCTCGCGCCATATCGCCATTCCGGGACGGGACGTGGCAAGGAGCGTCTCGCGGCCGAGGAAGAAAGTCGTCGAGGCTGGATCAAAGCTCACGCCGGGAATGGCGATGCTCGCGAGCAGCTCCGGCACGTCCGGGATCTCCAAGAATCCGTATCGCGCGATGATCCTGTAAATGCCGATGCCGAGCTCGCGGACTTCCGCCTGCTCCTCGTCGCTGACGTAAGGCACCTCCTCGGTCATGATCGTCAGCAGAACGACCTTCTCGTGGAGGACCTTGTTGTGCTTCAGGTTGTGAAGGAGAGGAAGCGGGATCCCGTCGACGGTGCGGTCCATGAAGACCGCGGTGCCCGCGACACGGGGTGGCGGCCGGCGCTTGATCGATTTCAGGAAGTCTTCATCGGACAGCGCGACTTCCTGGATCCGGTCGGACAGAATCCGGCGGCCCCGACGCCACGTGGTCATCACCGTAAAGACGCCGACGGCGACGGCGAGCGGGAACCATCCGCCGTGCGCGACTTTCACCATGTTCGCGCCGAAGAATGCGAGATCCGCGATCAGGAAAGCGACGGTGACCGTCACCGCGGCCGCCACGCTCCATCCCAGCACCTCGCGCGAGGCGACGTACGCGAGAATCGTTGTGATCACCATCGTCGTCGTAACGGCGACCCCGTACGCCGACGCGAGATTGCTCGACGAGCCGAACCCGACGACCAGCGCGATACAGGCGAGCATGAGCGCCCAGTTCACTCCCGGCACGTAGATCTGCCCGATCTCCCGGGCGGAGGTGTGATCGATTCGCATCCGCGGCAGATACCCGAGCTGGATCGCCTGTCGCGTGAGCGAGAAAGCGCCAGAGATGACCGCCTGGGACGCGATCACAGTCGCTGCCGTCGCAAGAATCAAGAGCGGATAGAGCGCCCAGCCGGGAGCGAGCCGGTAAAACGGGTTATGAGTGGCGTCGGGGTTGTGAATGAGCAGCGCCCCCTGCCCGAAGTAGTTCAAGAGCAGGGACAGGCCGACGAGGCCGAACCAGTCGACCTGGATCGGCCGCTCACCGAAATGGCCCATGTCGGCGTAGAGAGCCTCGCCCCCCGTCGCGACGAGAAAGACGGCTCCGAGCACGAGAAATCCGTGAAAGCCGTTGCGGACGAAGAAGTGAAACGCATGGGCGGGATTCACCGCGGCGAGCACGGACGGGTCGCGGACGATCCCCGAGATGCCCAGGATCGCGAGAGTGCTGAACCAGACGAGCATAATCGGTCCGAAGACCGAACCGATCCGCCCCGTGCCGTGTCGCTGGAACAGAAAGAGCCCGACGAGGATGACGATGGTGATCGGCACGACGAACTTTGTGAAGGCGGGCGTCGCGACCTCGAGACCCTCGACCGCGCCCAGAACGGAGATCGCCGGCGTGATGATGCCGTCGCCATAGAGGAGCGCCGCCCCGAAGAGACCGAGTGGCAGGATGAGGCGTCGGAAACCCGTTCGCTGGCGGCTCTCCGTGTGGACCAGTCCCATGAGGGCGAGGATCCCTCCCTCTCCCCGGTTGTCCATCCGCAACACGTAGACGTGGTACTTCAGAGTGACCACGATGATCAGCGCCCAGAAAACCAACGAAAGAACGCCGAGCACGTTCGCGTGCGTCGGCGGCACGCCGTGCGCGCCGTGAAAACACTCCCTCAATGCATAGAGCGGACTGGTCCCGATGTCGCCGTAAACGATGCCCAGTGCTCCGAGGGACATGAGGGCGAGGTAACGTCCGCGCGGTGGTGCGGCGTGTGGATGGGTCGGGTGTGTCTCGGCCGGCGGTGCCTCCACGAAGGAAGGACTCTAACCTAGAGCAGCGTGGCAATCTTCTCGTGCCCGCGCTCGCGCGCCATGTCCGCCGGAGTCTTCCCCGCGTCGGATCGCGAGGAGCCGTCCGCTCCGTGCGCGAGAAGGAGACGCACCATCTCCTCACGCCCCTCTCCCGCGGCGGAGTGAAGGGGGGTAAATCCTCCCTCCTGGCGCGCGCGGACGTCGGCTCCGTACGCAAGCAGCTCCCGCACGATCTCGAGATTGCCTCCCGCGACGGCGGAGTGAAGCGAGGCGACTCTCCTTGCGTTGCTCGCGGCCCGATTCGGATCGGCGCCGTTCTCGAGGAGAAGCCGCGCCGAATCGAGGTGGCCGAAGAACGCGGCAAGCCCGAGCGGAGTGAATCCGTCCGAGGCAACGGCGTTCGCCTGCGATGGATCTCCCGACAGAACGTCGCGGAGCCGGCCCGTCTCCCCGATTGCGCTCGCGTCGAAGACGTCCAAACGAGCGCCTCGATCGACGAGGATGCTGGCGACTTCGGGTTGGCGGTGATAGACGGCGACTCGAACGGCCGAAACGCCAGAGCGCTGCGAGTGGAGGAGCGCCGGATCCTCGTCGAGGAGCTTCGCGACCTCGTCGTCCTTTCCGCGCTGGACGGCATCGAGGAATCGCTCCGCCTCGTTCATACGGCCCGTATCATAGGCGTCGTTGCCATCTCTCTCCGATTTCGGATTGACGTCGGCGGAAGCCCGGCGGCTGCGGCGTCTTTCCCCGCCCTGGCGAATTCAGAAATTTCTCGACGAGCTCGATTACGACGTGCACGGCGAGGCGTGCCGGTCGCCGCGCCGGGTTCTCCGCGAGCGAAGAGTTCAGTGCATGGACGGCGCTCTTTTCGCGGCCGCGGCGCTGCGGGTGCAGGGCAAGCCGCCGCTCATCCTCGACCTCGAGGCGATATACGACGACGATCACGTCCTCGCGCTCTACCGGCGCAACGGATTATGGGGTGCGATCGCGCGGTCGAACTACTCGGGATTGCGGTTCCGGGAACCTCTCTTCCGCACGGTCCGCGACCTCGTGCTGTCGTACGTCGAGGGCTATTTCAACCTCCGCCGGCAGAAGACGCTCCGGCGTTACTCGCGCCCCTTCGATCTCTCCTTTTTCGACGCGCGCAGCTGGATGACGACGGAAGAGGATCTCTGGGGGATTCCGAATCACCTCGTCGGCATCCGCCACTACCGCCTGCTGACTCCGGCTCAGGAGCGTGCTCTCGCGCCGGTGCCCCGCGTCGTGTTCGGCGCGGGTCTGGTCGGAAGAGAGGGCGAGTTTCCCAAACGCCGCTCGCCGCGTCGTAGTGTCGGACCGAGGAGGCGAGACGAATGAAAGGCAAACGCTCGGCGCGGGTCTTCGAGTGGGCGGCCGCGGTCGCCGCGATCGCCGCGGTCACGGCGCTCGGGAAGCTCGTCGGCCTGAACGCGACCGCGATCGGTTTCGTTTTTCTCGTCGTCGTCCTCCTGCTGACGATGTGGGGAGGGCTGGCCCTCGGGCTCGCGATGTCGCCGGGGAGGTTCTCCCGGACGGCGCGGAAGAGGTCGCCCGGCGGCATCCTCCGCGGCTCGCGCCTTGCGGGCCGGATGAACACCGCCTGGTTCGTCTTGTACGTCCGGCAGAAAAAGGAGCATCCGCACAACATCTCCGCCGCAGAGCATCGGAGGCTCTCCGAGAACGTTCAGCTCGCGATGTCACTCGGAGCGACCGTCGTGACCCGCGAGTCCGAGGACGTCGTCGGAACGATCCTCGACTTTCTGCGGAGCGAGCACATTTCGCTGTTGCTCGTGGGTCGCCCCACCGTTCACCTGGGGCTGATCCGACGGGTCGTGCCGTCCAATCTCGACCGCCTGATCGACCGAGCTTCGGCAGTGGACATCTTCGTCGTGGACGCCGACACGCCCACTCTCGTGTGACGCCGTCCAGCCATGGTGCCAGTCCGGGCTGCGGCGGCCCGGGCGGAGGCGACCGCGGGCAACAGCACAAGATCCAAAGAATGAGCGTCTTCCGCCACATCACCGACGACCTCCTACGCTGGCGCCGGGGAGGCGCGAAAAATCTATAATCCGCGCTCAGGTTCTCCGAAAACGCACGGCGGTTCCCGGCCGAGCCGCCTCCGGACCGCCCGAAGCCGCCGCCATGCGGGGGAGAGTGCCCGTGATCTTTTCACCGGGCCAGCGCTTCGGCGCTTACAGCATCATCTCTCCGCTCGGCCGCGGGGGAATGGGAGAGGTCTACCGCGCCCGCGATACGCGTCTG
>DASYUL010000085.1:0-4064 GCA_036001245.1 Thermoanaerobaculia bacterium | reverse complement strand
GACCGCGCCGGGTGTTCAGATCGACCGGATGAACATCGCGGGAAGCGAGAGCGGCCAGCAGTCCAACTTCTCCTCCCACGGCTCATCCGGCGGGACGTTCACCGTAGACGGCGTCAACGTGACGGACATGTCGGCCCTCGGCTCGTCCGCGGCCTACTACGACTTCGACATGTTCCAGGAGATGCAGGTCATCGCCGGCGGCGGCGACGCCTCCATCGCCGGTTCCGGCGCGCACCTGAACATGATTACCAAGCGCGGCACGAACGACGTCCACGGCAGCGCCCGCGTCTTCGGCGTCGACGAGCGGTTCCAATCGAACAACATACCCGACGAGGCGCTCGAGCAGGCGACTCCGGTCACAGCGGGCAACCACATCCAGAGCCTCCAGGACTACGGCGCCGAAGCCGGAGGACCGATCTGGAAGGACCACCTCTGGCTCTGGGGTTCCTACGGCCGTGATCAGATCAACCTGATCACCGCTCTCGGTGCGTCGGACAAGACGACCCTCGAGAACCTGAACGCGAAGCTGAACTGGCAGATCATCCCGTCCAACGCGGCGAACGGCTGGTGGATGCACAGCGACAAGCTGAAGTTCGGCCGCAACGCCGGACCGACGCACCCTCAGGAGACGACCTGGGACCAGACGCTGCCACAGAACACGTGGAAGGTCGAGGACTCGCAAGTCTTTTCCTCGAACCTCTTCGCGACGGTCCAGTACAACGGGATCAACGGCAACTTCACCCTCGACCCGGAGGGCGGCAACCGCCAGGCGTTCATCGACGAGGGGGGCGTCTGGCACAACTCCTACCAGATTTATGCGGCGCCCCGTCCGCAGCGACAGGTGAAGGGCGACGTGTCGTTCTTCTTCAACACCGGGAACCTCGGACACGAGCTCAAGGCCGGGTTCGGATACCTCTCCTCAGGAGCCCGTTCCCATTCGATCTGGCCGGGCGACCCGATTCCCGGAGAGAACGGAGGCTTGGCGGGCGGGACCTACGGTGATCTCTTCGACTGCTCGGGCGATGAAATCGTCCCCTGTGCCGTCATCACGCGCCAGTCGAACCTCGTTGTGGACAACACGTACTACAGCGCCTTCCTGCAGGACACTTTCTCGTTCGATCGGCTCTCGATCAACGCGGGTGTCCGCTGGGACAAGCAGACCGGCGAGAACGTAGCGACAGTCGTGCCGGCAAATCCCTCGTTCCCGGAGATCCTGCCGGCAATCGATTACCCGGGTTCCGGTGAGCCTTTCACGTGGGAAGACTGGCAACCACGTCTCGGCATTACCTATGCTCTGGGACCCGCCCGGAGTACGGTCTTGAAGGCGAGCTACGCGCGCTATGCGGAGGCGCTCGGGACCGGACTGATCGACAACATCAACCCGATCGCCGGCGTTTCCTACGCGTACTACGGCTGGCACGACGACAACGGAGACAACCTCGTGCAGGTCGGCGAAGTGGATCTCGGCGATTTCCAGTTCTCGCGCGGGTACGATCCGGACGACCCGGGTGCAGTATCTGCGGTCGATAGCTTCGATTCCGACATTCACGCGCCGCTGACCGATGAGTTCCTGGCCGGAATCGATCACGAGCTGTTCCCGGCCTTCGCGGTCGGAGTCGCCTACACGTACCGCAAGTTCGAGGATCAGCTCTTCCGCTTCCGAACCGGCTTGACGCGAGACGACTACGTGCTCGCCACGACCATCACCGGAACGCTGCCGGATGGAACGGCCTACAGCGCACCCGTCTATCGGATCGCCCCGGGAACCGCGAGGCCGCCCGGGTACGTCTATACGAACCGTGACGATTACGACCAGACGTATCACGGCGTGGACCTCATACTGACGAAGCGCCTCGCCAACCGCTGGATGGCGCGGGGAAGCTTTACCTACAACTGGAACAAGCAGCACGTGGGCTCCGGCGGCTGCATCGATCCGACGAACGTCGTGCCGGGACAGTCCGGAGACGGCGGCAATCCCCAGACTGGCTATACCGGCCAGACCTGCGCCGACGACGTCGTCGTGGGCGTCCGCTCGACGGGCAGCGGCGACAAGTCGAGCGTTTTCCTCTCCTCGAAGTGGCAGGTCTACCTGAACGCCATGTATCAGCTGCCGCTCGGCTTCAACATTGCGGGCGCTTTCTTCGGACGGCAGGGATACCCGATCAACTGGTTCCGTCGCGTCACAGGACTCGGAGACCAGGAGACCCGAGACGTGGCGGTCTCCGACCTGGACGACCAGAGGTACGACAACGTCTACAACCTCGACTTGCGCCTCGAGAAAGTCGTTTCGATCACGCAGTCGGCGAACCTCACGGTCTCGGCGGACGTGTTCAACGTGACGAACGAAGACACGGTCCTCCAAAGGTTCAACCGGCTCAACCGGTCGGGACTCGCGGTCGGCAACACGAACGACATCAAGGAGATTCAGGGACCGCGCGTGTGGCGGTTCGGCCTGCGTCTCGCCTTCTAGCTCATTTCGTTCTCGATCCTCGGCCGCCGGGAATACGCTTCCCGGCGGCCTTTTTCGTTATGGGCATGTGGCGAATTCAAGACGATCTACCGGAATGAGGCGGCTCGGAGCAACCGCGGGGCTTTTCGTCCTCCTTCTGGCGGCCTCCGACTGCCGCGATCGCGACAAGAGCACGGGCGGGACCGGGGTGGCGCCGTCGTCCTCTCGACCGGACGTCCTGCTCGTCACGATCGACACGCTTCGGGCAGACGCAGTCGGGTTCGCCGGCAAACAGCGGGTCGAGACTCCCGTTCTCGACCGGCTCGCCGCGCGCGGCGTCGTCTTTCGAAACGCCCACGCGCACAACGTCGTGACGCTGCCCTCGCACGCCAACATCCTCACGGGTCTGCTCCCCTACCAGCACGGGATCCGCGACAACACCGGCTTCCGTCTCGATCCGTCGACTCCGACGCTCGCGACGATGCTGAAAGAGAAGGGCTACGCGACGGCCGCGTTCGTCGGCGCGTTTCCGCTCGACTCGCGGTTCGGGCTCGAGCGCGGCTTCGACGTCTACGACGACCGCTATCCCCGCGGCCGGACGCCGCTCGACTTCGAAATGCCCGAGCGCCCCGCGTCGGAGGTCGTGACAGCGGCGCTCGCGTGGTGGAGGCAGAAGCGCTCCGTGCCCCGCTTCCTCTGGGTCCACCTCTACGACCCGCACGCCCCGTACCGCCCGCCGCCGCCGTTCGCCGAGCGCTACCGTTCGAACGAGTACCTGGGCGAGGTCGCCGCGACCGACGCGGCGCTCGCGCCGCTCCTCGACCCCATCTCTTCGGCAACGGCGCCGCCGGCGCTCGTCATCGTCACCTCCGACCACGGCGAGGCGCTCGGCGACCACGGCGAGGAGACCCACGGTCTCTTCGCCTACGAGGCGACGCTGCACGTCCCGCTCGTCGTCTGCTTCCCGGGGAAAGTCGCGGCCCGCACGAGCTCGGAATTCGTTCGCCACGTCGACATCGCTCCGACGGTGCTCGATGCGGTGGGAGTCGCGAAACCCGCCGCGCTCACCGGGGAGTCGCTCCTCACCGCTTCGAAGTCTCCGCGGGAGACGTACTTCGAGGCCTTCTCCACGGCACTCAACCGCGGGTGGGCCCCCCTGCGCGGATGGATCGCGGACGGCACGAAGTACGTCGACCTCCCGGTCCCGGAGCTCTACGACCTCGCGGCAGATCCGGCGGAGAGCCGCAACCTCGCCGCGGAACGCCCCGACGTCCTGCGCCGGCTCGCGCGATCCCTGCCCGCCGAGTCGGAGCTCGGACACGCGAACCGGTCGCGGGCGGCGTCCGAAGAGGTCGCTCGGTTGAGGAACCTCGGCTATCTCTCGGGGAGCGCGGCCGTGAAGAAGCGCTACACCGCCGAAGACGACCCGAAGAAGCTCGTTTCGATCGACCGGCGCCTCCACGAGTCGGTCGATCTCTATCAGCGCGGGAAGCTCCCCGAAGCGATCCGTATCGCGCGTGCAGTCCTGCGCGAACGGCCCGGGATGGAGGCGGGATACGAGAACCTGGGTTTCCTCCTCCGCCGGGCCGACCAGAATCTGGAAGCGCTCCGGGTT
>DASYUL010000084.1:0-29010 GCA_036001245.1 Thermoanaerobaculia bacterium | reverse complement strand
CCTGCGCCAACCCCTTCTTCGACAACACCAGCGTGATCGCAGAGGTCAACGTCGTCTTCCCATGGTCCACGTGTCCAATCGTCCCAATGTTGACGTGCGGCTTGCTGCGATCGAACTTCTCCTTGCCCATCCTTCTCCCTCAGCCGGGAATCAGAATCGGAGACCGGAAATCGATCGCCGATCCACCTGCTTCCCTCTCTTCGCTACTTCTCCTCGATCACCGATGACCGATTCCCGATTTACGTCTTGTGGAGCCCACGACCAGAATTGAACTGGTGACCCCGTCCTTACCAAGGACGTGCTCTACCGACTGAGCTACGTGGGCGCGGCGCCAATCTCTCCCGTCGTATGGAGCGGGAGACGGGATTCGAACCCGCGACCAACAGCTTGGAAGGCTGTGACTCTACCCCTGAGTTACTCCCGCGTTGTTTTCGTGTCTCGTGTTCCCGTGTCCCGTTATTGGTGGGCAGGGAAGGATTCGAACCTCCGTAGCGCGAAGCGCGGCAGATTTACAGTCTGCTGCCATTAACCACTCGGCCACCTGCCCGAGCTCAAAGGGAAATTTGAAAACCGACCCGCCCAGCCCGTAACCACTCCTGGAGCCGGCGATGGGACTCGAACCCGCAACCTTCCGATTACAAATCGGATGCTCTACCGTTGAGCTACGCCGGCGTCGACGTCGTTTTCGAAGAATCGAGAGTCCGACGGCTCTCCGGCCGGCCTTCAAAGACCTAGACCCATCCCGACAGCGCGAACCGCAAATTTTAGACCCAACTGTCTCGTCAAGCAAGACCTAAAGTTGAATGTGGGTCTGACCCCCTTCGGGGATCAGACCCCTGAATCCGTCCGGCGGCCGGAAAACTCCCTCTGCCGGAGCGCCTCGTAGGAGGCCGCCGCGGCGGCCCCGGCGACGTTCAAGGAAGCGAGCTCCCCCTTCATAGGCAGCCGGGCCAGGAGGTCGCACCCCTCGGCGACGAGGCGTCGCATCCCCCGCCCCTCCGCTCCCAGCACCAGGACCAGGTCTCCCGTCAGGTCAACGCGGTAGAGGTCCGTACCTGCCGCGTCCAGGCCGACCACCCGAAATCCCTCCTCCTTGACGCGATCGAGGAGTCGCCGCAGGTTGCCCACCCGCGCGACGGGAACCCGCTCGATCGCGCCGGCGGAGCTGCGAGCCACGGCTTCCGAAAGCGGAGCCGACCGGCGTTCGGGGACGATCACGGCCGCCCCGACGCCGTCGGCCACCCGGAGCACGGCTCCCAGGTTCTGCGGATCCTCCACACCGTCGAGCACGATCACGAGGCGCCGGCCTTTCTCTCCCGACAGAGCCTCCGCTTCGGGGACGTAGCCCCGCGCCGCGATGCGCGCCACGGCGCCCTGGTTTCCGCGGGCGAGCCGGTCGAGCGCCTCTCGGTCGCCGTACTTGAGCGGCACCTGCCGCTCCCGGCAGAGGCGCGTCAACTCCCCGACGCGCCGGTCGCGCCGGGAGGAGTCGACGAGCACCCATTCGATCTCGCCCGGTCGGGAGCGAACCGCCTCCTCGATCGGGTGGAGGCGCGAGAGGATCAAAGCTCCTCCAGGAGCGCGACCGCGACCGCGGCGATTCCCTCGCCCCGCCCGCTGAACCCGAGGCCGTTCGAGCTCGTCCCGCGTACGGACACCCGGCCCGGCTCCACGCCCAGGATCTCCGCGACACGCGCCCGGATCGCGGCGGCATGCGGGGCGATCTTCGGAGCTTCGGCGATCACGACCGCGTCGACGTTGCCGACGCGGAAACCGGCCTCCCCCACCAGGCCCGCCGCGCGGCCGAGGAGCACCGTGCTGTCGGCGCCGCGCCAGGCGTCCGAGCCGTCGGGAAAGTGCTCCCCGAGGGTGCCGCGCCCGGCGGCGCCCAGAAGGGCGTCGGCAACCGCATGAAGAAGCGCGTCGCCGTCGGAGTGCCCGGCGAGACCCCGTGGATGCGCGATGGAGACGCCGCCGAGCTTCAGCGGCCGCCCGTCCGCGAACGGGTGCGCATCGAAACCGATCCCCACCCTCATCGGTCCGTGTTCCGTGTTCCGTGATCCGTATTCCGTCTCCAGAGAATCGCCTCGGCCATCTCGAGGTCTTCCTCCGTGGTGATCTTGAAAGAAAGCCGCGACACCGGGACTACGGAAACTGGGACTCCTACCTCCTCGAGAAGAGCGGCTTCGTCGGACGCCTCGCCCTGCGATTCCAGGGCGCGCGCGAGGAGGTCGGAGCGGAAGACCTGCGGCGTTCCCGCCGCGAAGAGGCAGCGGCGGTCGAGCGTTGCGACGATCCGATCGCCGTCGACCTGCTTGACCGTATCCACGAGTCGCGTCGCGGCGATCGCGGCACCGGTCCGTTGTGCGGCATCGACGACCGAGCGAGCCTCCGCCGCCGTTACGAGCGGTCGCGCCGCGTCGTGGATGCACACGAGATCGGCCGGCTCCGCGTCGAGCTCTTCGAACGCACGCCGCACCGAGCCGGAGCGCGTGCCGGCGCCGGCGACGATCGAGAGCCGTCCGCCGACCAAGGCCTCGAATTCGCTCTCACGGCCGGGCGGGACGGCGACGACTCCGCGGGCGAATGGAAGGGTCGAAAGGGCGTCGAGGCTCCAGGAGACGAGCGGTCGGCCCAGGAGTGGCACGAGCGCTTTCGGCTCGTTACGACCGAGCCGGCTCCCCGTACCCGCCGCGGCGATGATCAGCAGGTTCAAGGTTCAAGGTTCAAAGTTCAATCGAGAGCCCTCGGCGACCTTGAACCTTGATCTTTGAACTTTGAACCCGACTAGACGGCCAGGATCTCCTTCTCCTTGCCCTTCAGCACGTCGTCGACCTCCGCGATCTTCTTGTCCGTCAGCTTCTGCGTCTCCTCGAGGCCGCGGCGCTCGTCGTCCTCGGAAATCTCCTTGTCCCGGAACATCTTCTTCAGCCGGTCGTTGCCCTCGTGCCGGAATCGGCGGATCTCGATCCGCGCCTCTTCGGCCATGTGGTGGGCCTTTTTCGCCAGGTCCTTGCGACGCTCCTCGGTGAGCGACGGGATCGGCACGCGAACGATCTTTCCGTCCGACTGAGGGTTCAGGCCGAGGTCCGACTTGCGGATCGCGCGCTCGATCTCGGACGCCATCTTCGGGTCCCACGGCGCCGCGACGATCAACGTTGGCTCCGGGACCGAGAGGTTCGCCACCTGGTTGATCGGAACCTCCGATCCGTACGCGGAGACGAGGATGCCGTCGAGCAGGCCGAGGTTGGCCCGACCGGTTCGAAGAGTCTTGAACTTTTCCTGGAGAGCGTGAATCGCGTCGCTCATCCGCTTCTCGACGTCCTTCATCTCCTGTCTCATGACACCTCGCTCTGCGCGGACACGAGCGAGCCGATGTCCTCCCCCGTGACGACGCGCAGGATGTTTCCGCGAACCCCCATGTTGAAGACCTTGATCGGAATGCCGTTTTCCATGCAGAGCGCGATCGCGGCGGCGTCCATCACCTGCAGGCCCGCCTCGAGAGCCTGGCGATACGACACGGTCCTCAGGAACTTTGCGTTCGGCTCGAGCTCCGGGTTCGCGTCGTAGACGCCGTCCACGCGGGTTGCCTTCAGGAGGACGTCCGCCTTGATCTCGTTCGCGCGAAGCGCCGCGGCCGTGTCGGTCGTGAAGAACGGATTCCCGGTGCCGCCGGCGAAGAGGACGACGCGCCTCTTCTCGAGATGTCGAACCGCCCGGCGCCGGATGAACGGCTCCGCGATCTGACGGACCTCGATGGCGGACATGAGACGGGTCGTGACGTGCCGCTTCTCGAGCGCGTCCTGAAGGGCGAGCCCGTTGATCACGGTTGCGAGAAGACCCATATGGTCCCCGGCGACCCGATCGATTCCCTGAGCGGCGGCGGCCATGCCGCGGATGATGTTGCCGCCGCCGACGACGACCGCGGTCTCGACGCCGAGCTCGTGGACTTCGCGGATCTCGTCGGCGATGCGGGCGACCACGTCCGGATCGATCCCGAACGACCGCTCGCCCATGAGCGCTTCGCCGGAGAGCTTGAGCACGATTCGGTGATGCACGGGCTGTGCAGGCATCGGCGGGGATTATCCCCGACAAGACGGGGAACGGTTCAAAACTTCGAACCGACTACGCTTCGGCCTTCGCTTCGGACCGAGTCGCCGCCTCACCCAGCTTGAACCGCAGGAAGCGGAGGTCGAGCGCCTCTTTGCCGCCACGCTCGACGACGATCTGGCCGACCGTCTTCTCGGGGTCCTTGACGAACGCCTGTTCGGTGAGCACGGACTCCTGGTAGAACTTTTCGACTTTGCCGTCTGCGATGCGCTCCACGACGTTCGCAGGCTTGCCCGCCTGCGCCGCCTGAGCGCGAGCGATCTCCCGCTCGGTCTCGAGCATTTCGGAGGTCACCTCCGAACGCCCGGCGAACCGCGGGTCCGAGGCCGCGACGTGCATCGCGAGGTCCTTTCCCAGATCGAGATCTCCGCCCCGGATTCCGACGACGACGCCGATCCGACCGTTGCCGTGGACGTAGCTCGCGAAGCGCTCGCCATCGCGCGGGACGAGGCGTGCGAATCGGCGGATGACGATGTTCTCCTGGAGCGTGCTCGCAATCAGCTGCTTGAGCAGATCGGCCACTGTTTCCGTTGTTCGATCGTTCGCGGGCAGAGCGTCGAGCTCGACCAGGTCACCCGAGCGGGTCTCCCCGAAGGCGTCGTGTGCCGCGATCTGGTCGGCGAGCCCCTCGGCGAACTCTCGGAAGTCGGCGGTACGGGCGACGAAGTCCGTCTCGCAGTTCACCTCGACGAGCACGGCCGCCTTGGGCGTGACGCGCGCAACCACGAGACCTTCCGACGCAGCGCGGTCGGCTTTGCGCGCGGCGGCGGCGAGCCCCTTCTTCCGGAGGATCTTCTTGGCCTCCTCGAAGTCGCCGCCCGCGTCGACGAGCGCTCTCTTGCAATCCATCATGCCGACGCCCGTTTCGGCGCGCAGCTCGGCCACCTGTTTTGGACTGATTTCCATAATTCTCTCTGAGAAGTTGTCAGTTCTCAGTTCTCAGCTGAGAACTGACCACTGACGCCTGAGAACTCGGCTTAAGACGCGTCCGCGACGACCGCGGTCTGCGAGAGCTCCGGAGTCCGCGGACGCTCTTCGGCCGTCGCTCCCTCCTCGGCGACGCGCTCCTCGTGGGCGTGCAGCCCCTCGAGAACGGCGTCGGCGACGCGGGACGTGAACAGGCGGATCGCGCGGATCGCGTCGTCGTTGCCCGGGATGACGTGGTCGATGACGTCCGGATCGCAGTTGGTGTCGACGACGGCGACGACCGGGATCCCGAGGATGTTCGCTTCCTTGACCGCGATGTATTCCTGCTTCGGGTCGATGACGAAGAGCGCGTCGGGAAGCTCGTCCATCTCCTTGATGCCGGTCAGATTCTTCTGGAGCTTCTCCCGCTCGCGCTCCATGCGCAGGCGTTCCTTCTTGGTCAGGTTCTCGTTGTCTTCCTGCGCGAGAACCCCTTCGATCTCCTTCAGACGGTGGATCGACTTGCGGATGGTCGAGAAATTCGTCAGGGTCCCGCCGAGCCAGCGCGTGTTCACGAAGAACATCCCGCAGCGGTTGGCTTCTTCGTAGATCGCGTCCTGCGCCTGGCGCTTCGTTCCCACGAACAGAAGGTTCTTGCCGGAGGCGGCGAGCTCCGCGACGAATTTCGCGGCTTCCTTGAACTGCTTCAAGGTCTTCTGCAGGTCGATGATGTAGATGCCGTTTCGCTTTCCAAAAATGAACTTCTTCATCTTCGGGTTCCACCGCTTGGTCTGGTGCCCGAAGTGAACCCCTGCTTCGAGCAGCTCCTTCATCGAGATCGAGACCAGGAAACACCTCCCTTTCCGCCGGGCGACGCCCGACTTACGATCCTATTTTCTAGCGCTTGCTGAACTGGAAGCGGGCCCGCGCTCCGCGCTGCCCGTATTTCTTTCGCTCCTTCATCCGTGGATCCCGGGTCAGGAAACCTTCCTTCTTGAGCTTCTTGCGCAGCTCCGCGTTGTACTCGGTCAACGCGCGTGAGATTCCGTGGCGAATCGCCCCCGCCTGACCGGACGCCCCGCCCCCGCGCACGCGCACGTGAATGTCGAACTTCTCGAGAGCCTCCGTCGACAGCAGGGGCTGCTTGATGATCATCTTCAAAACGTTGTTGGGGAAGTAATCGTCGAGAGACCGCTGGTTGACCGTGATGGCGCCGGTGCCGGCGACCATCCAGACGCGCGCCATCGAAGTCTTGCGGCGCCCGGTGGCCCGGTGCTGGATTTCAACCGTCAATTTGCCTCCGTCTTCGGGCGAGCCGCCCCGCGCGCCTTCGCGGCGAGCGGCTTCGGTTTCTGTGCGTCGTGCGGGTGGGTCGGACCGCGGTACACCTTGAGCTTGCGGATCTGCTTGCGGCCGAGCTTCGACTTCGGAAGCATGCCGCGGACCGCGTCCTCGATCAGCCTCTCGGGATGCTTCGACTGGACCTCGATTGCCCGCGCCTCCCGCAACCCGCCCGGGAATCCCGTGTGCCGGCGGTAGAGCTTCTCTTCGAGCTTTCGTCCGGTGAGCCGCACCTTTTCGGCGTTGGTGACGATCACAAAGTCGCCGGTGTCGAGATAAGGAACGTACCCCGGCCGGTGCTTTCCCGCGAGCAGCCAGGCCACGCGGGTGGCGAGGCGCCCCAGCACCTGATTGGTCGCGTCCACGACATACCAGTCGTGCCGCACGTCTTTGACAGAAACTCCGGGCGTAGCCGAGGCCATCGAATCTCCAAAAAACTTTCAATCTGGACGCGCGAGGCCGCAAGGCCGCGCGTCGAGGACGGAAAAAGCCCATCCAGGGGGCGGGTAAGGATACGCATGCGAGGGGGGGCTGTCAAACCGTCGCGTCCGCGGCGGTCGGGGGCTGCTCCGCATCGGCGAGCGGCTCGCCGTCGCGCCCGCTTCGCTCGGGATCTGGCTCCGCCACCGGCGCTCGGCTCGGCAGGTCGGCCTCGACCGAGCGCCTGATCCCTCGCTCGCTTGCGCTCCCGCGGCGGGAGGCTCCTCCCTCGATTACCTCGGGAGACTCCTCCCGCCGCGATCCCAGCCCCCCTGATACCTTCTCTATGGTGCAGCTGCTCGAGGGGGCTCCGGTCGCGAAGCGGATCCGGGACGAGGCCCGCGCCGCGGCGGCCGCGCTGTCGCCCCCTCCCTCCCTGGTGGTCATCCTCCTCGGCAACGATCCGGCGTCGGAGACCTACGTTTCGTCCAAGACCCGCGCGGCCGGGGAGGCGGGCATACGGGCCGACACCGTACGGCTTCCTTCGGGCACCTCCCCGGAGGCGCTGCTCGAAGCGGTCGCAGCGGCGAACCGCGATCCAGCGGTCGACGGCGTCCTCGTTCAGATGCCGCTCGAGGCCGGGCACGATCCCGCTCGCGTGATCGACGCACTCGATCCGGGCAAGGACGTCGACGGCCTCCATCCGGAGAACGTCGGCCTCCTTCACCAGGGCCGCCCCCGGTTCTTGCCCTGCACGCCCGCCGGAATCGTGGCTCTCCTCGATCACTACGGCGTTGCCCTCTCCGGCCGCCGGGCCGTGATCCTGGGAAGGAGCGCGCTCGTCGGTCGTCCGCTCGCGGCGCTCCTCACCGCGCGAGACGCGACGGTCACCCTCTGCCACTCGCGGACGCGAGACCTTCCCGCCGTTTGCCGCGAGGGGGAGATCCTGGTCGCGGCGATCGGGCGGCCCGGCTTCGTGACGGCGGAGTTCGTCCAGCCCGGCGCGACCGTCGTCGACGTCGGCATCAATCGCCTGCTGTCGATCGAGGACCTCCCCGGGAACCTCCGCCGGTCGGAGCGCATCGTCGACGCGATCGGCTCGAGGGGCCACGCGATCGTCGGAGACGTGGACTTCGACGACGTGTCGCGCATCGCCGCGAGGATCACGCCCGTCCCGGGAGGCGTCGGTCCACTGACCGTTGCGATGCTCATCCACAACACGGTCCTCGCGGCACGGGTGCGTCGCCGCCCCGGAGTGCAGCGGACGTCGTAGCCCACCTGAGTCCAGGGTTGCGGCGCCGCCCCGGCTGTCAATAGGATCGCTCCCAGACATCTTGCCGGAAAACCCTCGTCGTCCCGAAGTACGCGTTTCTTCGGCGGCAACCCCTCGCCGCAAACGGAAGGAGTGAGCCATGCAGTCACCGCGACTCGCGCTGGGAACCGCCCTCGCCGTGTTCTTCAGTCTCACCGTGAGCCCGGTCGCTCTCGCCCAGAGACGTCCCCCCGACGACGAGATCCGGCGTCGCACCCCGCCGCCTCGACCGACTCCGTCGCCATGGAGCGTCTTCGCCGGACCCGGCGCGACGGACATCGCGGTCGGCGCGAACGGCGTCGTCTGGATCATCGGAACCGAGCCCGCCGGGTCGCCCAACAAGAACATCTACCAGTGGAATGGAACGACGTGGGACCAGAAGCCGGGAGCCGCGAAGCGGATCGCCGTCGATCCGAATGGTCGCGCATGGGTCGTCAACGACGGAGGCGAGATCTATCGCTGGGGCGAATCGACCTGGCAGCTGATGCCGGGCCGCGCCCTCGACATCGGCATTGGCGCGAACGGCGCGATCTGGTGCATCGGAATGAACGGCAGCCCCCATCAGTGGGACGGGACCAACTGGCGGATGGTCGGGGGCGGAGGGCAGCGGATCGCGGTCGACCCCGCGGGCAATCCGTGGCTCGTCAACGCCGCCGGCCAGGTCTGGCACTGGAAAGGGACGACCTGGGACCTCATGCCCGGCACCGGGAAGGATCTCGCGGTCGGCCCGGACGGCACGGTCTATCTGATCTCGACGACGGCGGCGTCGGGAGGATTTCAGGTGCAGCGCTGGGCGGACGGGCGGTGGATAGCGACCGACGCGGGCGGCGCGGGCGTCGCCGCCGGTCCCGGCGGAGCGTGGTACGTCGTGCAGGACTCGGGAACGTTGATGCGCCGCACCGCTGTCGCAGTTCCGCCGGCTCCGTCCTCCGCACCGACCGTTGCCGGCACAGCGCCGGCGCCGAGCGGCAGCGAGGAACAGTTCTGCTGGAAGAAGTCGTACGGGCGCGGCGTCGGGACGGTTCCCACGGAGTGCTCGAGCAGCTCCGACAAAGACGCCGGGCTCTGTTACCCGAAGTGCCCGGCCGGGTACAAGGGAGTCGGTCCGGTGTGTTGGCAGAGCTGTCCGAGCGGATTCCGCGACGATGGGGCTTTCTGCGCGAAGCCCGAGCCCTACGGACGCGGCGCGGGCTACCCGTGGCAGTTCGGCGATCCGCTGGACGATTCCGGAATGCGGTCGCGTTGCGAGCGGGACAACGGCGCCGGCAACTGTGAGAAAGACGGCGCCATCTTCTACCCGAAGTGCAAAGCGAACTTCCACAAGGTGGGCTGCTGCATCTGCTCGCCGGATTGTCCTTCCGGCATGCCCGACATCGGCGTCTCCTGCACGAAGCAGACCTCCACCCGGGGCGCCGGCACCGTGCCGGGCTGCGGAAATCTCTCGTACGACGCGGGTCTCTGCTACCAGTCCTGTCCGCGCGACTACGACGGCGTCGGGCCGATCTGCTGGAGCAAGTGCCCGCCGGACTACCCATTCCCCTGCGGCGCCGGGTGTGCGGTCAACGAGGCGTCGTGCGCGGCCGCCGCCACGGAAATGACTCTGGAAACCGTCAGCGCCGCGGCGACCGTGCTCTCATGGGCCGTCGGCGGACCGGGCATCATGGCCGCGGCGAGGACCGGGATCAAGGCGGCGACTCAGACGGCCGTGAAGGGCGGATTCAAGGCGACGCTCGTGGGCGCCAAAACTGCCCTCAAGACGAACGCAAAAGCCTTCGCCAAGGCGGCCGTCAAGAGTTACGTGAAGAACCAGAAGGAACTTCGGAATGTGGCGTCGCGCTTGTGGTCCGTCGGGAGCACCCTCGAAAAGAAGGGGACGAGCCTGGCCGCGGCAAACGCTTCGGCAAGAGAGATGGGCACTTTGAAGACCGAGGGTCAGTTCGACTACTCGCTACTGTTGTCGCTCGACCCGAGCGGCTTCGCGTCCATGATCTACAGCTTCGCGAAGTACGGTTCCTGCTCGGTCGACGACCTCGCATCGAACGTCAAGGAAGTCGACTTCGGGCCGGGCCCCGCCTCCGCCGGAGACGTCCGCACGATCGAGCTCACGGTTCAGAATCCGACGACGATCACCGAAATCACCTCGACGCCGTTTTCGGGCTGCTCGATCGATCCGGACGCCGACTGCGCCGGCAAGTCGCTCCAGCCCGGACAGAAGTGCACCATCAACGTGAAGGTCGCCGGCTCCGGCAAGATCGTCGGGGAGGTTCACGTCTTCACGACGGCGTACGACGTCATCCCGCTGGCGATCGGGGTCAAGGCGAACGACGCGGCGACGTCGGAGTGCAATTTCCTTGCGGATGCGGAGGACGCCGTCAATCTCTCCTCGCTCGCCGGAGTGTGGGCGTGGAAGGACGACCAGAATCAGAAGTTCGTCATCTACAACGACGGAAGGGTGACGTGGCCCCGCGGCAACGGAATCGTTCGGGTGGTCGATCCCCTTGCGCGGACGTACGCGATGACGCTCGACGCGGCGCCGGCCACCATCACCCTGAACGCCGAGCACGACCGCTTCACGTTCGCGGAGGGAGCCAATGCCGGGACGAGCGCCGTCCGGCGCCCCTGGGATTCGCACTGCAAGCCGGGCGAGCAGTTCTACCTGGGGCTGTGTTACGACGTTCCGGTCGGGTACGAGATCACGGTCCCGGGCTTCGTCGGCAAGCCGTGCCCTTCGGGTTGGCGGGACGACGGCGTCCAGTGTTATCCGCCCTGGACTGGAGTGAAGGTGCCGTTCCAGGCGGACCCCGACGGAGAGCTTCCCATGCAGCGACCGATGCTGGTGACGGAGTGCCCTCACTACTCGAGTGTCGACGGAAGCATCAAGACGTGCCCGGCCAACTTCAAGAAGACCGCCGTGTGCACGTGCGAGGCGCAGCCGACTTCCAAGGAGGTCAAGTCGCTCGTCGGGAAAATGCCGGGAAGGTAGAAACAACCGCGGCGACGGCCGCGTTGCGGGGGACATGCGCGCGCTGCTCATCAGCAGCTCGGTCTGTCATCCGACCGGCTATCTCGACCACGCCGAGGAGGAGATCCGAGACCTCCTCGGCGCGGTGCGCCGGGTGCTGTTCCTCCCCTACGCGCTCTTCGATCGCGACGCCTATGCCGCGAAAGCCGCCGAGAGCTTCGGAAGGATGGGATACGAGGTCGTATCGGCGCACCGGGCAACGAATCCGGCGCGGGCGGCCCTCGACGCCGAGGCGGTCTTCGTCGGCGGCGGCAACACCTTTCGGCTACTGAAGAGCCTGTACGACCTCGAGCTCCTGCGGCCGCTGCGCGACCGGGCCCTCGAAGGAATGCCATACGTCGGCGCGAGCGCGGGGACGAACGTCGCGGGCGTGACGATCGGGACGACGAACGACATGCCGATCGTCGAGCCGCCGAGCTTCGAGGCTCTCGGTCTCGTGGACTTCAACCTGAACCCGCACTACCTCGACCCCGACCCGGCTTCCACGCACAAAGGGGAAACGCGGGACGAGCGGATCGCGCAGTTCCTGGAGGAGAGCGCGACGCCGGTGGTCGCGCTCCGCGAAGGGGCGATGCTGCGAGTCGACGGCGATGCGGTCACCGTCTGCGGGACGGGCGGCGGGCGAATTTTCCGGCGCGGCCGGGAAGCCGTCGAGATCGCAACGGGAGAAGATCTCCGTCCGTTTCTGGCAGAAAATATTCGGAGGAATTGACGTTTTTCCTTATTTCATTTGCCATCGATTTTTCTCCCATCTTACGAAAACCTTCGTAATAGTCTTGCGTATCCGGATGCAGTGATGACGAAGGAACCCCCGCGCCCGACCCCCGCCGAGCTCGAGATTTTGGGTGTCCTGTGGGAGCTCGGCCCGTCCACGGTCCGCGAGATCCAGGAGGATCTCGACCGCCGCCGCCCGACCGGCTACACCACTGTTCTGAAACTCCTCCAGATCATGACCGACAAGGGGATCGTGCGGCGCGACGTCCGGGAGCGGGCCCATCGCTACGCGGCGAAGCTGCCGCGCGAGAAAACCGAGCAGCAGATGGTCGGCGATCTCGTCGACCGGGCGTTCGGCGGATCGGCCTCGCGCCTCGTGATGCGGGCTCTGTCCACGCGACCCGCGACGGCCGACGAGGTCGCACGCATCCGGGAGCTGCTGGACGAAATCGAGGGAGAAAAAGAATGAACGCGCCAACGATCTTCTCCGGGCCCTCCTTCTCGATCCTGGGGTGGGCGCTCTTCCACTTCCTCTGGCAGGGCGCTCTCGTCGCTCTCGTCGTCGCGGCGCTCGCGTGGTTGCTTCGGAAACGATCGCCGTCGCTGCGCTATGCGCTCGCGTGCGCGGCTCTCGCGACGATGGTCGCGCTGCCGGTCGCCACAGCGTGGTCGCTCGCGGCCCGCGCGTCTCGTTCCGACGACTCCGGCATCCCCGTGACCGCGAGGCTCTTCGGGCCGGTCCGGATTTCCCCGGCGGCATCGTCCGGCGGCATCGCCTCCGCCGAGTCCTTCCTTCCCGCCGGGGTCCGCGACCGGCTGGAGGAGCTCCTGCCCTGGGCGCTCTCCGTCTGGTTCGCCGGCGTCCTGTTTCTCTCGATCCGGTTTCTCGGTGGGCTCGCCGCCGCGCGCCGGCTGACGTGCCGCGCAACGCGGCCGGCCCCACCCGTGTGGCAGGAGACGCTCGCGCGAATCGCGGGGCGGCTCTCGATCACCCGGCCCGTGCAACTGCTCGAGTCCGGGATCGTCAAGGTCCCGACCGCGATCGGCGCGTTCCGTCCGGTCATTCTCTTTCCGGCGACGGTTTTCCTGGGGCTCCCGACGCGCGGGCTGGAGGCGCTCATCGCGCACGAGCTCGCCCACGTGCGCCGGCACGACTACCTCGTCAACCTCCTCCAGACGGTCGCCGAGACGCTCCTCTTCTATCACCCCGCCGTCTGGTGGGTCTCGGCGCGCGTGCGGTCCGAACGGGAACAGGGCTGCGACGACCTGGCGATCGCGGCGACGGGCGACCCGCGCACCTATGCTCGGGCGCTCATGCGCCTCGAGGAGATGCGCGCTTCGGCTCCCGCCCTCGCGGTCGCCGCCGGCGGCGGAAATCTCTGGAAGCGCATCGTCCGGCTCTTGACGCAGCGCCCGGCGGAAGCCGATCGCCCGGCCGGCTGGCTCGCTGCCGTCCTCGCGCTCGCGACGATGGTCGTGCTCGGCGCCGCGGTGCGCCTGGGTCCTGCGAGCGCGCGGGCCGAGGACCCGGTCGCGACGCTCGAGCCCGACACCGTCGTTCACGCGTTCGCGGCGCCGTCGGATCGCGTGGAGCCGGCGGCTCCCGCTGAAGCGGTGGCCGAGCCCGACGAGACACCGGTGCCCGAAGTGCCCGAGAGCGCGATGGAGCCGGACGAGCCCGTGATCGCGGAAACCGTGGAGGAAGCCGAGGCGCCGGAGGCGCCGGTCCCGCCGGAGCCGCGAGCGCTCACCGACGACGATCTCCTCGCGTTCCGCAACCATGGCGTGACGCCCGAGTTCGTCCGTTCCCTCGCCGCCCTCGGCTACGAGAAGGCGGACCCCGACGACATCCTCTCGCTCGCGATCCACGGTGTCACGGTGCAGGACATCGGAGAGATGAACCGCATTTTCGGGAAGCGGCCGCTCGACGAGCACGTCTCGTTCAAGATTCACGGCGTCACGCCGCAGGAAGTGTTGCGGCTGTCGGCCCTCGGCCTCGGAAACCTTTCGCCCGACGACGTCGTCGCGATGAAGATTCACGGCGTCGACGCCGCGTACGTCGAAAAGCTGCGTTCCGCCGGCTACCGTCAGGTCTCCGCGGAGGACGTGATCTCGGCGCGAATCCACGGAGTCCAGCCGGCCGATGCGCAAGAGTGGGGACGGCTCGGGTATGCCAGCGCGTCCCTGGAAGACCTCGTCTCCGCGCGCATCCACGGCGTCTCCCCGGAGTTCGCCGCGCAGGTCCGTTCGGTCGGGTTCTCGAATCTCCCCCTCGAGGACCTCGCCGCTTTTCGGATCCACGGCGTGACCGACGACTACCTCCGGGAGATGAAATCGCTCGGCTTCGCCCCTCCGGCGTTCACGGCCGACGACGCAGTCGCTTTCCGAATCCACGGCGTCACGCCCGAGTTCGTCCGCGAGATCCGATCCCTCGGCTACCCGAACGCCACAGCCGAGGACCTGACGGCGCTCCGGATCCACGGGATTTCGGCCGAGCAGATTCGCAAGGAGAACTCCCGCGGCAGCCGGCGGGTCCCGCTGGAGGACATCGTCGAGCAGCACTCGTGCGGAAAGGAGTCGGACGATGAGAACTAAATCGCGCGCAGCCCTCGTGCGGCGCATCGCCCTCGTGCTCGCCCTGGCCATGACGACCTTCGCGCTCCCGCGCGTCGCGCAGGCGGCCATCGAAGGCCGCTGGATCGCGGAATTCGACCAGCCCGACGACCGGGTCCAGCTCACGACGAAGCGCGGCTCCGGCCGGCACAACTCGGAGAACTCGTGCTCCTATCCCCTCTCCGCGTTTCGCGGTCTCGTCCGACCGGCATCGAAGACCCCGTCACCCGCGCGCTTCGAGCTGGCCCGGGACGCGGGAACGGTCGTCTTCGAAGGACAGCTCGACTCCGACGGAGGCGCCGGCCGGTTTTCCTTCGCTCCGAGCTCCGACTTCGCCCGGGAGATGGGGCGGACGGGCTACTCGCTCTCGGAGGAGAACCTCTACACCGCCACCCTGCACGACATCGGGCGCTCGTTCCTCAAGGGACTCGAGGAGGTCGGCTACTCGCGGCTTCCCTTCGACGACCTCGTCTCCATGCGGATCCACGGCGCGACTCCCGAGTTCATCCGCGAGCTGAAGTCGCTCGGCTACGACCGGCTCTCGGCCGACGACCTCGTCTCGATGCGGATTCACGGCGCCACCCCGGAGTTCGTTCGAGAAATGCGCGCGGCCGGGCACGACCGGCTCTCGGCCGACGACCTCGTCTCGATGCGGATTCACAACGTCACGCCGAAGTTCGCCCGCGAGCTGAAAGAGCTCGGCTACGCCGACGTCTCCGCCGACGACCTCGTCTCGATGCGGATCCACAACGTGACGACGGATTTCGTGCGACAGATTCGCGACCTCGGGTTCCGCGACGTGTCGGTCGACGACCTGGCCTCGATGCGGATCCACGGCGTGAGCGCGGACTTCGCGCGGCGCGCGAAGGCGCGAAATCCCGGAGTGACCGTCGACGAGCTCGTGAGCATGCGCATTCACGGTCGCGACTAGACGCAAAAATCGGCAATCAGCAGTCGGGAATCGGCAAAACTCGATTTCCGATTTCCGATGTCGCATTCCCGTCCACTGGCCTGCTTCTTGCTCCCTCTCCCTCGTACGAATTTCTCTGGTGGAGGTCCGCAAATGAAGCTCTTTCAGAAGGAAGCGGATTCGGTGATTCGGACGGGGGCAATGCTGCTCGGCGGGCTCGGGCTCGGGGCGGCGCTCATGTACGTGCTCGACCCGGAGCGCGGGAAGCGCCGCCGCGCCCTCGTCCGCGACAAAGCGGTTCGCGCCGCGCACAAGACGAGCGACGCCCTCGACGCGCGCTCGCGCGACGTCGTGAACCGCGCGAGGGGCGTCGCTGCGGAAGTCAAGGCGATGACGGGCCGCGAAGAAGTCTCCGACGCGGTGCTCGAGGAGCGCGTACGTGCCGCGATCGGCCACGCGGTTTCGAGTCCCGGCGCAGTCGAAGTTTCGGCCATTGGATCGACCGTGATGCTCTCCGGAGCGGTGCTCGCGAGCGAGCTGGACGATCTCCTCTCGACCGTCCGCGACGTGCGTGGAGTGGAGGACGTCGAGAACCGGCTCCAGGTCTACGAGAGCGCCGGGGACATTCGTTCCCTCCAGGGCGCCCGCGGTCCCGGGAGCAAGGTGGAGCGCGGCCGCGACCGGTGGGAGCCCGCGGAGGCGGAAACCTAGAGGCGGGCGCGTGGAATCGGTCGTCGGAATCTTTCGATCCTCGGAGGACGCCCGGCGCGCGGCGGAGGCCCAGGCGCGAGCCGGGGTCCCCCGCGATCGATTGAGCGTTCTGACGCCCGGGAGCTCGGAGGTCGAGATCCACTCGCGTATCCCCACGACCGAAGCGGAACCGCCCGGCGTGGGTAAAGCCCTGGGCGGCGTGGTCGGCGGCGTCTTCGGGGCGACGACGGGAATGGGACTTGGTGCGCTCGCCGCGAGCCTGCTCGTCCCGGGCTTCGGGGCCCTCGCGGCGGCCGAGATGCTCGGGGCGGTGCTGCTCGGCGCCGGCGGCGTCGCCGCGGGTGCCGCAGCGGGGGACAAGCTCGACGAGAAGATCTCCCGGGGCCTTCCCAAGGACGAGCTCTATCTCTACGAGCATGCGCTCCACAGCGGACACTCGATCGTGTTCGCGCTCGTCGCCGACGAAGAAGAGGCTGAGCGCGTTCGCACGGCGCTTGCCGCCGAGGGCGCGGAGAGCCTGGACGCGGCGCGGGAGAGCTGGTGGGTCGGGATCCGAGAGACGGAGCGCGCCGACTACGAGCGTTCCGGCGGCGACTTCGCCGCGGCCGAGCCGGCGTACCGGCAGGGGTTCGAGGCGGCGATGCGTCCGAAGTTCCGCGGCCAGAGCTTCGAGGAGGCCGCGGAGGATCTTCGCGATCTCTATCCCGAGTACTTCGGCCTCGACGACTTCAAGCGCGGTTACGAGCGCGGCCTCCGTCACCTCCGGGGGAACTGATCTCCGATAAGATCCTGCAAACGTGAAGCGGGCATCGATTCTCGCCGCGATCGCGGCTCTCGTAATCCCACTCTCCGCCGCATCCGCACCGGAGCCGGCGCCGTTCGCGATCCGAGCGGCTCGCCTCCTCGACGTGAAATCCGGGCGCTACGTCGAGCGACCCGTCATCCTCGTGCGCGCGGGTCTCGTCGAAAGCGTGGGAACCACCGTCCCGGCGGGCGCGCGCGTGATCGACCTCCCCGACCGGACGCTCCTTCCGGGGCTCATCGACACCCACACGCACATCCTTCTCCAGGGCGACGCCACGCAGGCGGAGTACGAGCAGCAGATCCTGAAGGAGTACCCGGCGCACCGCGTCGCGCGCGCCGTCCGTGCGATGAAGATCGCGCTCGATCACGGATTCACCGGGATGCGCGACCTCGAGACGGAAGGCGCTTCATACGACGACGTCGCGCTCAAGGACGCCGTCAACGAAGGAGTGGTCCCCGGACCACGGCTCCAGGTCGCGGGGCCCGCGCTCTCGACAACGGGGACCTATCCGATTCTGCGGTTCCGGCCCGATTGGAGGTTTCCGACTGGCGTGCAGATCTGCGACGGCGCCGACGGCTGCCGCAGGGCCGTGCGCGAGCAGCTCTCCTACGGGACGGATTGGGTGAAGGTGTACGCGAACACGGGTGGCCTGCGAACGACGGCGGACGGGTACATCGAATCGCCCCCCAACTGGACGAAGGAGGAGCTCGCGGCCGTCGTCTCGGAGGCGCATACACGGGGCGCGAAGGTCGCGGCGCACGCCACGTCCGACACGGGCGCGCGCATCGCGGTCGAGGCCGGAGTCGACTCGATCGAGCACGGAAACTCGATCCGACCCGAGCTCGCGCGCGAGATGGCGCGCAAGGGGATCTTCCTCTCCCCCACCCTGACCGTCACCTCCTACGTCGCCGAGCCGCGCGCGCGGGAGGGGCGCGCGATCTGGGCGGAGATCCCGAAGTCGCACGCGCGCTCGATCGAGAACTGCCGGAAGGCGGGCGTGAAGATCGCGTTCGGCACCGACGCGGGCGGGTTTCCGTGGACGGAGATCAACCAGGCGCAGGAGTTCGAGCACGAGGTCCGGCTCGGGATGACTCCGATCGAGGCGATCCGCAGCGCGACCACCGTCGCCGCGGAGCTTCTCGGCACCGCCGGCCACGCGGGAGTCGTCGCACCCGGCGCGTGGGCGGACCTCGTCGCGGTCGCCGGCGATCCGTTGAAGGACGTGTCGGTGCTCTCGCGGATCGATTTCGTCATGAAGGGCGGCGAGGTCGTTCGCATGCCTGCGCCGCGCGAATGAGTTCCAGGTTCCAAGTTTCAAGTCCCAGGTAACCGGTGTTGCGCGTGGGATTGACTGGCGGGCTGGCGTCCGGCAAGTCGACGGTCGCCCACCGGCTCGCCGAGCTCGGCGCGGAAGTCTTCGACGCGGATCGCATCGTCGCGGAGCTCTACGCAGCGGGCGGCGCCGGAGAGGCGGCGGCGCGGGAGCTCTTCGGCGACGAGATCTCCGACGACCACGGCGCTGTCGACCGCGCGCGGCTCGCGCGGCTGGTCTTCACCGACCGGGCGAAGCGGCGCGCTCTCGAGTCGCGCATCCACCCGCTCGTCGGCGAGGAGATCGTGCGGCGTTTCGCGGACGCCGAGCGGCGTGGCGTTCCCGTCGCGGTCGCGGAGGCTTCCCAGCTCTTGGAGGCGAACACCGAAGACCGTTGCGATCGCGTCCTCCTCGTCGTGGCGCCGGAGGAGGAGCGCGTCCGCCGATGGTCCGCGAAGGGCGGCGACCGAGACGACGCGCGCGGGAGAATCGCCGCGCAGATCTCACCCGATGAGGCGCGCCGCCGGGCGACGGACGTGATCGTGAACGACGGGACGCTGGAGGAGCTGAGAGATAAGGTCGATGAGATCTACCGGCGCTGGATAGGATAGGACTCATGGCCGCACTTAAATCGCTTCCGGTTCGCGACGGTGACGTCCTGCTGCTCGTCGGGACGATGAAGGGCGCCTTCTTCCTCAGGTCCGACCGCTCCCGGCGCCGGTGGGAGAAGAGCGGACCGCACTTCCCGGGACGCTCCGTCTACGCGATCGCCTATGACGGAAGGAACGGACGTCACCGCGTCTGGGCCGCGCCGAAGAGTCTCCACTGGGGCGCGGAGCTCACCTCCTCCGACGACTTCGGTGGCCGGTGGACCCGTTCGGAAGTTCCCCGCATCGCGTTTCCGAAAGAGACCGGCGCGGCGCTCGCGAACATCTGGCAGATCCAGCCGGGACTCGACGACGAGCCGGAGCGGCTTTTCGTCGGGGTCGAGCCCTCGGCGCTCTTCGAGTCGCGGGACGGCGGCGAGACCTGGTTACTGAACGAAGGACTCTGGAACCATCCGCACCGACCGAAGTGGATGCCGGGAGGCGGAGGGCTCTGTCTCCATACGATCCTGACGGACCCGGTCCGGCGCGACCGGATGACGATCGCGACGTCGACCGGCGGCGTGTACCGGACCGACGACGGCGGCCGGAGCTGGCGCGCGCGCAATCGCGGGATCAAAGCGGACTTTCTCAAGGAGAAGGACCCCGAGTTCGGACAGTGCGTCCACAAGGTCACCCGCCACTCGTCGCGACCGGAGCGCATGTTCCTGCAGCACCACTTCGGGCTCTACCGCTCCGACGACGCCGGCGACACGTGGCGCGAAGCGTCCAAGGGTGTCCCGTCGGACTTCGGGTTCCCGATGGCGATGCACCCGCGCAACCCGGACACCGTCTACATCGTGCCGCTCCAGGCCGACGAGTTTCGGTGCCCGCCGGGAGGTAAGCTGCGCGTCTACCGCACCCGCGACGGGGCGCGATCCTGGAAGCCGCTCACGCGCGGGCTTCCCCAGAAAGATTCCTACGACACCGTTCTCCGCGACACGATGGCCGTCGACGAGGAGGATCCCGCTGGCGTTTACTTCGGCACCCGCAACGGCTGGCTCTACGGCTCGCGCGACGAGGGAGAAAGCTGGTCCGGCATCGAGGAGAACCTGCCGCCGATCACGTGCGTTCGAGCCGTCACGGTGCGCGGCCTCCGAAAAGCGCGGCCGGCCCGACGGCGACGCAAGGCGGCGTGATGCCGGTCCGGTTCTTCGTGCCCGGACCCTTGCGCGAGTTCTCCGGCGGTCGCTCGGAGGTCGCTCTTCCGGCGAGTCCGGGCACGCTGAAAGAGGCGCTCGAGGAGCTCGCCCGCGAGTACCCCGGCGTCGCGCGACGGGTGCTCGACGAGCAGGGAGAGATCCGCCCGCACGTGAACCTCTTCGTGGGCGGCGAGCCCGTCCGGTTCGCCGGCGGGCTCGACACTCCCCTGCCGGACGGCTGCGAGATCGCGATCCTGCCCGCCGTGAGCGGGGGATAAAAAAACGTCCCAAGTCCCGAGTCCCAGGTCCCAGGCAGCCGTGAAGAAATCGATCACGCAGTATCTCGGGCGAGACGCGGAGCCCGAGGCCGCGCTCGCGGAACACTTCGAAGGCTCCTTCGGCCACGCGATCGAGGTGCCCGCCTACGCCGAGACCGACAGCCTCTTCGAAACGCTCGCCTCCGTGCCGGAGGGACCGCTCGGGGACGTCCTCGTGGTCGTCGTGTTGAACGCGCGCGCCGACTCGCCGGAGGAGGTTCACGAGGCGAACCGTCTCGCGCGGGAGAGGATCGCCGCGGCCGCGCCGGCAATCGTCCTCTCGAAGGCGCCCGACGTCCGCCTCTTCACCCATCCCCGCGGCCGTCTGCTGGTGATCGATCGCGCCGTCCCGGGGCAGTACCTCCCCGGCGGCCAGGGAATCGGCCTCGCGCGAAAGATCGGCTGCGATCTCATACTCCGGCTGCACGCCTCCGGACGCCTCGCGTCGCCGTGGATCCACGCGACCGACGCCGACGTCCGCCTGGCCAACGACTACTTCGAACAGATCGCCGACGTGAATTCCGAGACGGCCTCCGCGGCGCTCTACTCCTTCGAGCACCGTTTCCCGGAAGACGAGGACCTCGCGCGGGCCGGACGTCTCCACGAGATCTCGCTTCGCTACTCGACGCTCGGCCTCGCGTGGGCCGGGTCGCCGTACGCCTACGAGATCCTGGGATCGTGCCTGGCGATCTCGCCGTGGGCTTACGCGGAGGTGGGCGGCTTTCCCCGCCGGAACTCGCTCGAGGACTTCGCGATCTTGAACGACCTCGCGAAGATCGGCGCCATCGAGCGCCTCCCGGGCCGGCCGATCGAGCTCGCGGGACGGATCTCGACGCGCGTTCCGGTGTCCACCGGGCAGACGCTGTCGAAGCTCGTCGGGAAGAAAGGAGCGGCGGCGGGATTCGAGCTGCACCATCCGATCGTGTTCGCGCACCTCGCGGCGTGGCTGCGGGTGCTCGGAGCGATCGCGCGGCGCCGCGGCGACCTCGAGGCTCCGCTCCGGGAGCTCCCGCGCGGAAATCCGTACTTCCGCGCCGACCTGCTCGAGGAAGCGCTCGGCGAGATGGGGGCGTTCGAGGCGGTGCGCGAAGCCGTCGCGGAGCCGGGCGACGAGCAGACGATCTTGCGCCGCCTCCACGCCGGGTTCGATGCTTTCCAGACCCGAAAGCTCCTCGACTCTCTATGCGATGCGGGTTTCCCCTCCCTCGATTTCCGCGAGGCGCTCTCCGAGGCGCCGTTCACCGGTCTGGCGGCGTCCACCGAGGATGAGCTCGAGACGTTGCGCCTTCTCCTGGCCGAGGGGGAAAGGAAGCTCTCGGTGGTCCCCGCGGGCATTCCGGCTCTCGAGCTCGATCGGGCCTAGTAACTTCCAAGGTTCCAAGTTCAAGTTCAAAAGCCCGTTGATCTTCCGGGGTGACTTACGCCATAATTACGCCTCTGTGGAGACCGACGAGAAGATCCGCCTCCTCATGTCGCAGGCCCTCTCCGACCGCGAGGGAGATGGCCCGCTCGGGGATCTCGCTGTGGGGTGGCGGGCCCGCGTTCCGCTCGACCCGATCAATATCCGGTCCTTTGCGGACCGTGGCTACGGACCGACGCGTCTCTTCCGGATCCTCCTCACCAACGCGTGCTCGTTCTCCTGCGACTACTGTCCGATGCGCGCCGGCCGCGAGATCCCCCGGCACGCTCTCGCGCCCTCTTCCCTCGCCGAGGCGTTCCTGACCGCGTACCGCCGGGGCTGGGTCTCGGGCCTCTTCGTGACCACCGGAATACCGAAGAACCCGCGCTGGGCCATGGACCGGTTGATCGAGCTCGTCGAGATCCTCCGGCTGCGGCGCGGTTACGCCGGATACCTTCACGTCAAGGCGGTCTCCGGCGCGCAGGTCGAGCAGATCGACCGCCTGACCGAGCTCTGCGACCGCGTCTCGTACAACCTCGAGGCCGCCTGCCAAGCGACCCTGGACCGGGTCGCGCCCGAGAAGAGCTTCGCGCACGGGATCTCGCTCCTCGAGCGCGTCCACGAGCGCGCGAGCGAGCTGGACACCCGCCGCGTCAAGGGGGATCCGCGCCCGCCGGGCCGGGCGAACTCGGCGGGCGTGACGGCCCAGTTCGTGGTGGGGATCGGCAAGGAGACCGACCGGAGCTTTCTGTCGACGACGCACGGCCTCTGGCGGCGGCGGCTCCTGCACCACCCTCACTTCGCGGCGTTCCGGCCGATCGAGGACACGCCGCTCGAAGGCGAGACCGAAACGCCGCTCTTGCGCGAGAACCGCCTCTACCAGGCCGACTACCTGCTGCGGCGCTACGGCTTCGAGCCGGAAGAGCTCGTCTATCGAAACGACGGGAACCTGCCGCTCGCCCGCGATCCCAAGCTCGCGTGGGCCCTCGCGCACCCCGAACAGTTCCCGGTCGAGGGTTCGAACGCTGATCGCGAGACTCTCTTGCGCGTCCCCGGTCTCGGGCCGAAGACGGTCGAGCGGCTGATCGCCGTCCGGCGAAAGATCGCCGGCCTCGACCTGCCGCGTTTGAGAAAGCTCGGAGCGGCCGCGTCCCGCGCGGCCGGTTTCCTCGCCTGGCGCGGCCGGACCCTCGGGAGGAAAGCGGTCCAGGACACGCTCTTCCCGCCGGAGGACTTTCCGGAGCCTTCGAGGACCTATTCGTTCTCTCCGGGCACCTTTCGATAAACGTCGCGGCGACCGCGAAGCGAAGTCGCCGCCACAGGAACTCCCCTCTCCCCCCGGGAGAGGGCTGGGGTGAGGGCGTTGACCACGCCGTAATCTCCCTTGCATTGAAATCCGTCTCTATGTATAAATATGCAGATGGAGAGGATTCGCGCCAGCATTGCCGGCGCGTCGGGTTACGCCGGCGGAGAGGTCGTGCGCTGGCTCTCGCGCCATCCGCGGGTGGAGCTCGTGCACCTGACGGCGTTCCGCGAGCAGGGCCGCCCGCTCGCGGAAGTCTTCCCCAACCTGCGCGGCTTTGCCGGGCAGACGCTGAACGGGGCGAGCTGGCGCGAGATGGCCGAGGACTCCGACGTCGTGTTTCTCGCGCTCCTCGACGGCGCGGCGGTCGAAGCGGTTCCGGTCCTTCTCGAGCGGGGCGCCCGCGTGATCGACCTCGGGGCCGACTTCCGCCTGAAGGACCCGGCCACGTACGCCCGCTGGTATGGATCGCAACACGGAGCTGCCGATCTTCTGGATGTCGCCGTGTACGGTCTTCCGGAGCAGAACCGGGAGTGCCTCCGTTCCGCACGGCTCGTCGCGAACCCGGGCTGTTACCCGACCGCGGCGGCGCTCGCCCTTCTCCCTCTTCTCAAAGAAGGTCTCGCGAGCGGCCCCGTGATCGTCGACGCGAAGTCGGGAGTCTCGGGCGCCGGACGGAATCCTTCCGCTGCGACTCACTTCTCGGAGGTCAACGAGAACGTCAAGCCTTACAAGCTGGGCGATCACCGCCACGGTCCCGAGATGGAGCAGACTTTCGCTATGGCCGGAGCGCCCGTTCCCGTCTACTTCGCTCCCCACTTGACGCCGATGACCCGCGGAATTCTCGCGACCTGCTACGTGCCGCTCGGCGCGGAGCTCTCCGAGGACGACGCGTTCGGGCTCTACCGCGACGCGTATCGCGAAGAGCCGTTCGTGCGGGTCCTGGACGGCGAGCTGCCGCAGACCAAGGCGACTCTGGGATCCAACTTCTGCGACGTCGCGGTTCGGGTGGATCGGCAGCGGCGGCTCGCGGTCGCCGTGTCCGCGATCGACAACCTGGTCAAGGGAGCGGCGGGCCAGGCGATCCAGAACATGAACCTGATGTTCGGCTTTCCCGAGACCGAAGGGCTCTGGACGCCGCCGATGTTTCCGTGAGCCACGCGCAGGAGGAGTCGACGACGATGCCCGTATCCACGCTGTCCGAGAGTCCGGCCCTTTCCCGGATCGAAGGCAACGCGACGAGCCCGAAGGGCTACCGCGCCGCCGGAATTCACTGCGGGGTCAAGCGCGAGAAACCCGATCTGGCGCTCCTCGTCTCGGAGGTTTCCGCCTCCGCGGCCGGGGTCTTCACGACCAACAAGGTCAAGGCCGCGCCGGTTCGATACACGCAACGCGCGGTCGCCGGCGGGCACGCTCAGGCGATCGTCGTCAACAGCGGCAACGCCAACGCGTGCACGGGAGACGCGGGTCTCGCGGACTCGGAGGAGATGGCGAAGCTCGCGTCGGAAGCTCTCGGCGTCGACGCGGAGCTCGTGCTCGTAGCCTCGACCGGGGTCATCGGCGTTCCCCTTCCGATGGACGCCATCCGCTCCGGCATCCCGCGCGCGGCGCGCGAGCTCTCCTCCGACGGGTCGGCCGCCGCGCGGGCCATCCTGACGACGGACAACTTCCCGAAGACCGCCGCGACGCGGCTCGAGATCGACGGAGTCGAGGTCACGATCGGCGGAATGGCGAAGGGCGCGGGAATGATCCACCCGAACCTCGCAACCACACTCTGCTTCCTGACGACCGACGCGGCGGTTCCCCCCGCTGTTCTGCGCGGTGCCTTGAAACGCGCCGTCTCCGAGTCCTTCAACGCGATTACGGTCGACGGGGACACGAGCACGAACGACACGGTCCTCCTTCTCGCGAACGGGCGGGCGGGCGGGGCCCCGATCGGGAACGGCGAGGCGTTGAGCCGTTTCACGGAGGGCCTGACTCTGGTCGCGGGCGAGCTCGCGCGGATGGTCGTCCGCGACGGCGAGGGCGCGACGAAACTGGTCGAGATCGCCGTCGACGGAGCGGCCTCGGACATCGAGGCGCACCAGGCGGCCATGACGGTCGCGAACTCCCTTCTCGTCAAGACCGCGCTGCACGGCGGCGAGCCGAACTGGGGGCGGATTCTCGCGGCGCTCGGGCGCTCGGGCGTCGAGATGAACGAGGCGACGACCGACGTTTCTTTCGGGCAGCTTCTCATCGTCCGCGGTGGCCTCGGCGTGCCCGGCGTCTCAAACGCCGCGGCGGCCGCTCTGGAGGGGAAGGAGATCTCCGTCCGGATCCGGCTCGGGGTCGGTACAGGGCACGCGAAGGTCTGGACGTCGGATCTCTCCGAAGAGTACGTGCGCATCAACGGGAGCTACACGACATGAGCGGAACCTGGAACGGATTCTCGGCAAACCCGGACGCGATCGGGACCTCGCTCGCGCAGGCGCTCAGGTACGTCGCCGCGTGGCGCGGCAAGACGGTCGTCGTGAAGTTCGGAGGGAGCGCGGTCGACTCGCTCGAGAACGGCACCGTGCCGGAGGATCTCGTGCTGCTGCAGCAGGCCGGCGTCCGTCCCATCCTCGTGCACGGCGGCGGGCCGGAGATCACGCGAGAGCTCGAGAAGTCCGGCCACCGCTCCGAGTTCCTCGACGGGCTGCGGGTGACCGACGCGGCGACCATGGAAGTCGTCGAGCGCGTCCTGGGCGGCACGGTCAACAAGCGGCTCGTCAACCTGATCTCCCGCGCCGGGGGCCGTGCCGTCGGCGTCTCCGGCAAGGACGCTCGCGTTCTGCACGCGCAGCCGCACGGGCGCGCGGCGGAGCTCGGCTTCGTCGGCGAGATCGGGCGGGTTGAACCGCGCATCGTCGAGGTTCTGCTCGAGGAGGGGTTCCTGCCGGTCGTCGCGTCGCTCGGCGTCGGGCCGGACGGACACGCCTACAACGTCAACGCGGACACCGCCGCGGCGGCGCTCGCGATCGCCGTCCACGCCGACAAGCTCGTGCTGCTCACGGACGTCGCGGGCATCTACCGCGAGATCGCCGGCGGCAGCGAGCTCCTCTCGGAGCTCTCGCCGGAAGAGGCGCGGCTCCTCGTGACATCCGGCGCCGTGACGCGCGGCATGATCCCGAAGGTTTCCGCGGCGCTGGACGCGGTCGTTGGCGGGGTTCCGTCCGCGCACATCGTCGGCGCCGAGACGCCGCACTCGCTGCTCCTCGAGCTCTTCACGCGCTCCGGGATCGGCACGATGATCCATTCCGTCGCCCCCGAGCCGGTGGCGCTCGCCTCGCGGGCATGAGCGCCCTCGCACGGTTCCGCGACTCCGCGTCTGTCGTCCGCGAGGCCGACCGGGTGCTCTTCCGAAACTACAAGCGCGCGCCGGTCGCCTTCTCGCACGGCCGGGGCGTCCGGCTCTTCGACCTCGAGGGCCGCGAGTATCTCGACTTCATCGGCGGGATCGCGGTGTCCTCACTCGGGCACGCGCACCCCGCGCTCGTCGCGGCGCTCGCCGATCAGGCGGCTCGGTACATCCACGTCTCGAACCTGTACCAGATCCCGGAGCAGGTCGCGGCGGCGGAGCGCCTCGTCGCCGCGAGCGGCCTTCCCCGCGCGTTCTTCTGCAACAGCGGCGCGGAAGCGAACGAGGCGGCGATCAAGCTCGCCCGGCGCTACGGAGCGCGGCAACTCGGCGGCCGATACGAGATCCTCACCACCTATGGGTCGTTTCACGGCCGCACCATCGCCACGATATCGGCCACCGCGCAGGAGAAGTATCAAAGCGGCTTCCAGCCGCTGCTCCAGGGGTTCCGCTACGTTCCGTTCGGCGATGTCGAAGCAATGGCACAGGCCGTTCGCGAAGAGACCGTCGCGATCCTCGTCGAGCCGATCCAGGGCGAAGGCGGCGTCAACGTTCCGCCGGAGGGATATCTTCGGCGGCTGCGAGAGCTCTGCGACCGGAAGCGACTGCTGCTGATGCTCGACGAGGTGCAGGTCGGCATGGGGCGCACCGGCACGTTGTTCGCGCACGAGCAAGACGGAATCCGACCGGACATCGTCACGATCGCCAAGGCACTCGGCGGCGGCGTGCCGATCGGGGCGATGTTGACGATCGACGAGATCGCCCAAGCACTCGACACCGGCGCGCATGGATCGACCTTCGGTGGAAATCCCCTCGCCTGCGCCGCCGGAGTGGCCGTGCTCGAGACGATCGCGGCCGAGCGGCTGCTCGACAACTGCCGAGCGATCGGCGCGCGGCTGCACGAGCGGCTGGCGCGCCTGGCTGCCGAGCTACCGATGATCCGCCAGGTGCGCGGCCGGGGCTTGATCCTCGGCGTCGAGCTCGACCGGCCGGGACGGCCGCTGGTCGGCGCCGCGCTCGAGCGCGGCCTGGTGATCAACTGCACCGCGGAAACCGTGATCCGCCTGCTCCCGCCGCTGACGTTGAGCGCGGCCGAGGCCGACGAAGGGCTGGCGATCCTCGAAGGCGTGCTGCGCGCGGCGTCATGAAGCGCGACCTGCTGTCGATCGGCGATCTCGCGCGCGCCGATTGCGAAGCGATCTTCGCGCTGGCCAAGACGCTGAAGTCGGCGGTGAAGGCCCGCAGAAAGCACCGCCGCCTCGAGGGGCGCGCGATGGCGATGATCTTCGAGAAGCCGAGCCTGCGCACGCGCGTGACGTTCGAGATCGGCATCGCGCAGCTCGGCGGCATGTCCGTCTACCTGGCGCCGGGCGACATCCGGCTCGGCGAGCGCGAGTCGGTTCCCGACATCGCCCGCAACCTGTCGCGCTGGGTCGACCTCATCGTCGCGCGCACGTTCTCTCACGACACGGTGCGCGCGCTCGCCGCCAACGCCAGCGTGCCCGTCATCAACGCGCTTTCGGATTGGGAGCATCCCTGTCAGGTGCTCGCCGACTGTTTCACGCTGATCGAGCACCGCCGCCGGTTGCGTGGATTGCGTCTGGCCTTCGTCGGCGACGGCAACAACATGGTGCACTCGTGGATGCTCGCGGCCAGCCTGCTCGGCGTGGAGTTCCGGCTCGGCTGCCCGCCGGGCTACGAGCCCGACCCGCAGATCGTGGCGGCCGTGCGGCACGCGCCGGGCCCGCGAATGACGATCACGCATTCCGTCGAGGAAGCCGTGCGCGGCGCCGACGCGCTGTACACCGACGTGTGGACCAGCATGGGTCAGGAGGCCGAGGCCGAGCGACGGCGCGAAGCGTTCCGCGAGTATCAGCTCAATGCAGCCACGTTGAAGCTCGCCAAACCGGGGGCGGTGGTGATGCATTGTCTGCCGGCCCACCGCGGCGACGAGATCACCGCCGAGGTGCTCGACGGCCCGTCCTCGATCGTGCTCGATCAGGCCGAGAACCGCCTGCACGTGCAAAAGGCGATCCTGGTGTGGCTGAGCCAACGCGCGCGGAGGAAGTGAGATGAAGGACTCCGTCAAGAAGGTGGTGCTCGCCTATTCGGGCGGGCTCGATACGTCGGTGATCCTCAAGTGGCTGATCGAGACCTATCGCTGCGAGGTCGTCGCGTTTTGCGCGGACCTCGGGCAGGGCGAAGAGCTCGCCCCGGTCGACGCCAAGGCGCGCAAGACGGGCGCGAGCCAGGTGTTCGTCGAGGACCTGCGCGAGGAGTTCGTGCGCGACTTCGTCTACCCGATGCTGCGCGCCAATGCGGTCTACGAAGGATCGTATCTCTTGGGGACGTCGATCGCGCGGCCGCTGATCGCCAAGCGGCAGATCGACGTGGCGCGGCGCGTCGGGGCGGACGCGGTGGCGCACGGCGCCACCGGAAAGGGCAACGATCAGGTGCGCTTCGAGCTGACGTACTACGCGCTCGAGCCCGAGATCCGCGTGATCGCGCCGTGGCGCGATTCGAAGTGGACGCTCACCTCGCGCACCAAGATGATCGAGTTCGCCAACCAGCACGGCATCCCGGTGCCGGTGACCGCCGAGAAGCCGTACTCGATGGACCGCAACCTCCTGCACGTGAGCTACGAGGGCGG
>DASYUL010000083.1:0-30891 GCA_036001245.1 Thermoanaerobaculia bacterium | reverse complement strand
AAACGATCGCGAGCGGCGAGACGGGCCTCTTCTATGCGGCCGTCCGCCGCGGGACCTATGTCGCCCAGGGAACGAAGGTCGGACACGTAACGGACTTCGTCGGGCGCACGATTTTCGAGGCGCGCGCACCGGCGGCGGGCGTCGTCCTGTACATCTGCTCGGTGCCGTCGATGAAGAAGGGCGACACGGTCGCGAACATCGGCATCGTCGCGGCGACTCCGCCCTGATCGGCCGCCGGATAAGATGACTCGAGCTCGATGACAATTTCAGCCGGCTCGCGTCTGGGGCCCTACGAGATCCTCGTCCCGCTGGGCGCCGGCGGCATGGGCGAGGTCTACCGGGCGCGCGATGGCCGGCTCGGCCGCGAAGTCGCCGTCAAGGTGCTCTCGGAAGAGTTCTCGACTGATCCGGACCGGCGGAAGCGCTTCGAGCAGGAGGCTCGGTCCGCTTCCGCTCTGAATCATCCGAACATCGTCACGATTCACGAGATCGGATCTTCTGACTCCACAACCTACATCGCGATGGAGCTGGTGGATGGTCGAACCCTTCGCGAAATCCTTCATTCCGGGCCGTTGCCTACGAAACGGCTGCTGGACCTGGCCTTCCAGATCGCCGACGGCCTGGCTAAAGCGCACTCCGCAGGCATCGTGCATCGCGATTTGAAGCCCGAGAACGTGATGATCTCGCGGGACGGCGTCGTCAAGATTCTGGACTTCGGCCTCGCGAAACTGGTGGAGTCCGCGCCCGCCGAGTCCTCGCACCTGCCCACGACGACGAATCAGACGAAAGCCGGCACGGTGCTCGGGACGGTCGGATACATGTCGCCCGAGCAGGCGAGCGGCAAGGCTTTGGACTTTCGCTCGGATCAGTTCTCTCTGGGCACGATCCTCTACGAGGTGGCGACCGGCAAGCGCGCCTTCCAGAGGGGAACCGCCGCCGAGACCCTGACGGCGATCATCCGCGAGGAGCCGGAGCCCCCGGCCACGCTCAATCCCGCCATCCCGACGCCTTTCCGCTGGATCCTCGAGAGATGTCTGCAGAAGGACCCCGAGGAACGATATGCGTCGACCCGCGACCTCGCCCGCGACATCAAGAGCATCCGGGAGCATCTTTCGGATTTTTCAGAGGCGTCCTCGACGGGGGAAACTCTCCGAGCGATCGCCTCGAAGAAGTCCTCGTCCGGCCGGCGCCGACTTCTCCGGGTGGCACTCTCGGCCGCCGCTCTGCTCGCGGCAATCGGGGTGGGCGCCCTTCTTCACAAGAGCCTCGCGAAATCCCTGCCGCCGTCCTATCAACAGATCACGTTCGGCAGCGGCACGATTCGCGCAGCGCGGTTCGCTCCCGACGGCCAGACGATCGTCTACAGCGCCGGCTGGGATGGAAAACCTTTGAAGCTGTTTCTGAAGCACCAGAGCAGCCCGGATTCCCTCCCGCTCGATCTTCCGAGCGCGAACCTGCTGGGGATCTCTCCGTCCGGCGAAATGGCCATAGCCATCGATTGTCTTTCGAACCATCCCGGCATCTGCCGGGGAACTCTCGCCCGCGCCGCTCTGACCGGCGGCGCGCCGCGGAGCGTCGAAAAGGGAATCCAGGACGCCGATTGGTCCCCGGACGGCTCGGAGATGCTCATCGCGCGGGACGTCGGCGGGAAGGCCCGGATCGAGTATCCGAGAGGCAAGGTGCTCTACGAGACGTCCGGACACGTGAGCTATGCGCGCCTCTCGCCGAAGGGCGATTTCATCGCCTTTCTGGACCATCAGTTTCCCCTGGACGACGCCGGTAAGGTTGCCGTCATCGACCTCGCCGGGAAGAAGAAGACGTTGACCGGAAACTGGGCGAGCGAGCATGGTCTCGCCTGGTCTCCTTCCGGCGACGAGATCTGGTTCACTGCGACCGAGGCCGGCGCGAATCGGTCGCTCTACGCCGTCAGCCTCTCCGGCGGGCTCCGGGTCGTGGCCCGGGTTCCCGGCGGGTTGAAGCTCCACGACATCTCAAAAAGCGGCCGGGTCCTGCTGGCCCGCGAGAGCCCGCGGGTCGGAATCCTGGGGTTGCTGCGCGGGGACACGCGGGAGCGGGACATGTCGTTTCTCGACTATTCCTTTGCCGCGGACCTCTCGTTCGACGCGCAAACGCTGCTCTTCGACGAGGAGGGAGAAGCCGGCGGCGCGAACTACTCCGTGCACCTGCGCCAGGCCGATCAGTCGCCGGTCGTCCGGCTGGGAGAAGGGAACGCTCTCGCCCTCTCGCCCGACGGGAATTGGGCGCTCTCGATGCTGCCGGCCGCGAATTCTCCGTTCACGCTCCTGCCAACCGGGACCGGGGAGCGAAAGCAGATTTCGACGGTGGGGGTGAGCACTGAGCAGGCGGCGACCTGGTTTCCCGACAGCAAGAGCTTCCTCTTTGCCGGCCGGGAAGGGGGGCACGGCGTGCGCGTTTATTCGCAGAGCATCGAGGGGGGCAAGCCCCGACCGGTCACGCCGGAGGGGATCATCCCGGCGCTTCCCGGGTTCGCGATTTCCCCGGACGGGTTACGCCTCGCAGCAGTTGGACCGGATCACAAGATGGCGATCTTTCCGATTGATGGCGGCTCGGCGCGTCCGGTCCCCGGGGCGCTCGAAGGCGAGTACCCGCTGCGTTTCGCGAGCGACGGCCGTTCGCTGTACGTCTGGAAGCGCGGCGAGGTCCCCGCCCGCATCTCCCGGATCGAGATCGACACGGGCCGCCGGGAGGTCTGGAAGGAGCTCCTTCCCGCCGACCCCGCGGGCGTGGAGCGCATCTCGAACGTCCTGATCACGGCGGACGGAAAGGGCTACGCCTACTGTTACGCGCGCCTGCTGTCCGATCTCTTCATCGTGGAAGGGCTGAAATAAGAGGATCGCCGCATTGGCTCGGTCCCGGATCCGCTGTGGTTGCATTATGATTCCATTATGGAACCATAGGAGCCCGCCATGGCCACGGTGACCGTCAAGGACCTGCCCGACAAACTGCATCGCCAGCTCAAGGCGCGAGCTCTCCAGCATCGTCGCAGCCTGAACAGCGAGATCCTCGCGGTCCTGGAGGCTGCGACGTCTCCCCGTCAGCTCGACCCCGACGATCTTCTCGCTCGCGCGGCAGCGCTTCGAAGCCGTGTCGGCGGACGCCTCACGGACTCCGACCTCGCGGCGCTTCGCCAGGCGGGACGCCGATGATCGTGGTGGACACGAACGTGCTCGCCTACCTCTGGCTGCCCGGCGAGCGCACGAAGGCGGCCGAGCGTCTCCTGAAGAGGGATCCGGACTGGAATGCTCCGATCCTGTGGCGATCCGAGTTTCGCAACGTGCTCGCCGGATGCCTGCGCCGCGGGGATGTCAGCCTGGAGACGGCGTTGCAGATCGTCGAAGGCGTTGAAGGGCAGATGCACGGACGGGAGTTCTCGGTTCCGTCGCCGCAGGTCCTGGCGCGAGTCGAGGAGTCGGAGTGTTCGGCTTACGACTGCGAGTTCGTCGTTCTCGCGGACGAGCTGGGAGTTTCTCTCGTCACATCCGACGAGAAGCTGGTGAAGTCGTTTCCCTCAGTCGCGCGGCCGCTGGGATAGCGGACATCGACGGATGACGCTCTCTGCGGGATCCCGTCTCGGACCCTACGAGATCGTGTCGCCTCTCGGGGCCGGCGGGATGGGAGAGGTCTATCGCGCCCGCGACACGCGGCTCGACCGCACCGTCGCGATCAAGGTGCTCGCAGCCCACCTTTCGTCCTCCCCCGAAGTCCGCCAGCGCTTCGAACGAGAAGCGAAGACGATCTCGCAGCTCTCGCACCCGCACATCTGCGCGCTCCACGACGTCGGCCGGGAAGGCGACGTCGAGTATCTCGTCATGGAGTACCTGGAAGGCGAGACGCTGGCGGAGCGTCTCACGAAGGGCCCTCTTCCGCGGGAGCAGACACTCCGCTACGGGATCCAGATTGCCGACGCCCTGGACAAGGCGCACCGGCAGGGGATCGTCCACCGGGACCTGAAGCCCGGCAACGTGATGCTGACGAAGTCAGGGGTCAAGCTCCTCGACTTTGGTCTCGCAAAGACATTTGAGCGGTCGCTCGACGCGACCGGAAGGGAGCAAACGGCCGCAGCGCAACATCCCATGGCAGGACGCAACCTCACGGCTCTTCCGACTGCCCTGACGCAGGAGGGGACGATCCTCGGGACCTTCCAGTACATGGCGCCGGAGCAGCTGGAGGCGAAGGACGCCGACGCGCGGACGGACATCTTCGCGTTCGGATGCGTCCTCTACGAGATGGCGACGGGGAAGAAGGCGTTCTCCGGCGCGACGCAGGCGTCGCTGATCTCATCGATCCTCCGGGACGACCCTCAGCCCATCTCTCAAGTTCAGCCGATGTCGCCGCCGGCGCTCGACCACGTCGTCCAGAAGAGCCTGGCGAAGGATCCTGAAGACCGCTGGCAGAACGCCGCCGACCTCGGGGGGGAGCTGAAGTGGATCGCGGAAGGCGGCTCTCAGACCGGCGTTCCCGTTCCGATGGTCTCGCGCCGGCGGAGCCGCGAGCGGCTCGGGTGGATCGTCGCGGCGGTCCTTCTGGCGGCGACGATCGGACTCACCGCACGTCTCTTCTCCCGGCCTGCGCCCACGGCGAGCGTTTTTCGCGCCTCGATTCTTCCGCCGGAGGACTCGGAGTTCGTCTCCACGTGGATCGACGCGGGACCGGTCGAGATCTCTCCGGACGGGGAGCGAATCGTCTTCACGGCGAGAAAGGGCGAGAACCCGAATCTTCTCTGGGTGCGAAAGCTCTCGGAGCCCAATGCGCGTCCGCTCGCCGGCACGGAAGGCGCGCAGCGACCGTTCTGGTCTCCCGATGGACAGCACATCGGCTTTTTCGCGGACCGCTTCTTCAAGAAGATCGACGTCGACGGCGGTCCGGTCTTGACGCTGGCGCCCGGTACGGAAAGCCGCGGTGGAACCTGGAACCGCGACGGCGTGATCCTGTTCACTCCCGGCGCGCGCGGCCCGGTCCAGCGGGTATCGGCCAATGGCGGGAAAGTGACCGAAGCGACGGTCTACGGACCGACGGACGCGACGCACCGATATCCGCACTTCCTTCCCGACGGCAGACACTTTCTCTATCTCGTCCGCCATGGCAGCGGCGCCGGACGCGGTCGCGACCCCGAGATTCGCGTCGGATCGCTCGATTCGAAAGAGTCGAAGCTCGTTCTGAACGTCGCCTCGAACGTCGCTTACGCTTCGGGGCACCTCCTCTACGTCCGCGAAGGCGCTCTCGTAGCCCAGGAGTTCGACCTGGATCGGCTCGCGGTGAAGGGCGAGCCCGTCACGCTCGTCCCGGACGTTCTCATGGACGAGCGGTTCAGCCGAGGCGTCTTCTCCACTTCATCGAACGGCGTGCTCGCCTACCAGACCGGAAAAGGACAGACGCTGTCGGCGCTCCGGTGGCTCGATCGCAACGGCGCGATTCTCGAAACCGTGGGAGAGCCGGCGCTGTTTTTCAACGGCGGTGATCCGGAAATCTCGCCTGACGGGAAGCGCGCGACCGCTTCGATCGTCGATCTCCGAACGGGACAGACGGATATCTGGATGATCGACCTGGCAACCGGGACACGGAGGCGGTTCACGACCGGGGCGGGCAGTAAGGAATGGTGCGCGTGGTCGCCCGACGGCGGCCGGGTCGCGCACAGCATCTCGAACCCCCGCGGAACTGGTTACGACGTCGTGTTGAAGTCGATCGGCGGTTCTGAGCCCGAGGTCATGCTCGTATCCGATCCGGTGGAGTTCCAGGCCCCGCTTGATTTCTCACCGGACGGCAGCTTCCTTCTCTATTCGAAGCGCAAAGACGAGCGGGACGATCTGTGGCTGCTTCCGCTGACCGCAGACCGGAAGCCCCGGCCGTTCCTGGCGACGCCGGCGCTCGAGCCGATCGCACGGTTCTCGGCGAATGGCCGATACGTCGCGTACCAGTCGGACGAAACGGGGCGGTTCGAGATCTACGTTGCGACCTTTCCCGGCCAGGGCGGCCGATGGCAGATCTCGCAGAACGGCGGCGTCGAACCGCGCTGGAGTCGCGACGGCAAAGAGCTGTTCTATTTCGCGCCCGACAACCGGCTCATGGCGGCGCAGATGAATACCGACGGCACGAGCATCGACGTGGGGGTCATCCACCCTCTCTTCCAGGCGAGGGCCCTGGGCTTCACCTATCGATACGACGTGGCGAACGACGGGAAGCGGTTTCTCGTCGTCGGGGGTCTGCCCCAGGACCTCTCGCCGATCACCATCCTGACCAACTGGACCGCGGAGCTTCCGAAGAAATGACGCTCGCCGCCGGAACGCGACTGGGTCCCTACGAGATCCAGGCCCCGATCGGCGCGGGCGGGATGGGCGAGGTGTATCGCGCGCGGGACACGCGTCTCGAGCGCACGGTCGCGATCAAGGTGCTGCCGGAGAACCTCGCGGAGGACGCGGCGGCGCTCGCGCGCTTCGAACGAGAAGCCCGTGCGGTGGCGGCGCTCTCCCATCCGAACATCCTGGCCATCCACGATTTCGGCAGCGACCGCGGCATCGCCTATGCCGTCGCCGAGCTCTTGGAAGGCACGACGCTGCGCGAGCGACTCTCGTCGGGCGCCCTTCCACCGCGCAAGGCGATCGACTATGCCGTGCAGGCGGCGCAGGGCCTCGCCGCCGCGCACGAGAAGGGGATCGTTCACCGGGACTTGAAGCCCGAGAACGTCTTCATTACGGACGAGGGCCGGGTGAAGATCCTGGATTTCGGACTCGCACGGGTGACGCGCCCAGAACAGCGGACGGGCGGGGAGACCGAAGAGCCCACGGCTGCCGTCGCGACCGAGCCAGGCGTCGTCATGGGGACGGTCGGCTACATGTCGCCCGAGCAGGTTCGCGGTCACACGGCGGACCACCGGTCGGACATCTTTTCACTCGGAGCGGTCCTGTACGAAATGCTCTCGGGGAAACGCGCCTTCCACGGCGTGTCCGCAGCGGACACGATGAGCGCCGTTCTGAACGCGGACCCGGAGCTCGCGCCGACGCTCTCGCGCGCGGAGCCCGCGCTCGCTCAGATCGTGCACCGCTGCCTGGAAAAAAATCCCGGCGAGCGGTTTCAGTCGGCGCGGGACCTCGCCTTCGCGCTCGGCAGCCTGTGGAGTTCGGCGCGGTCTTACGCGGGGCCGCGTCCGACCTTACGGCCCCGGCGCGTCGCGCTCTGGTCGGCCCTTGCGATCCTGCTCGCCGCCTTCGGTCTCTTCTCTCGTGCCCGGGACCGCAAACCGATCGAATCGCTCGCGGTGCTTCCCTTCGCCAACGCGAGCGCCGACGCCGAGACCGAGTACCTGAGCGACGGCATCACGGAAAGCCTGATCAACCGGCTCTCCCAATTGCCAAACGTCCGGGTGATCTCCCGCGCATCGGTGTTCCGCTACAAGGGAAAGGACCAGGATCCGGGAGCAGTCGCGCGCGAGCTCGGGGTCCGTGCGGTGGTAACCGGACGCGTGACCCAAAGAGGAGATCGGCTCTCGATCGCGAGCGAGCTCGTCGACACGCGCGACAACCGGCAGCTCTGGGGCGAGCGATACGAGAGGGAACTTTCGGACGTGCTCGCGGTGCAGGAGGAGATCGCCAGGGAAATCTCGGAAACGCTGAAGGTGCGCCTGACGGGCGAGGACGAGGCGCGGCTCGCGAAGAGCGCGACGGCGAATCCCGAGGCGTACCAGGCATACCTGAGAGGCTTCCATCACGCGAGGAAGGTGAACAGGGCCGATCTCGACAAGGGAATGGCCTATTTCCGGCAGGCGCTCGCGCTGGATCCCAACGATGCGCCGGCTCACGCCGGCATCGCGTACTCGTACATTTTGTGGCTCGCCGACTGGTACATGCCGGCCAGAGAGGCGTTCCAGCAGGGCAAGGACGCGGCGACCAAGGCGATCGCGCTCGACCCTTCGCTCTCGGAAGGACACACCTACCTCGCGATGGCGCGGTTCCTCTACGACTACGACTGGCCCGGCGCCGAGGAAGAATTCCGGAAGGCCACCAAGTTGAACCCCTCCGACGCGACAGCTCATCAGTTCTACGGGGTCTTTCTCTCCGCCCGCGCGCGGTTCGACGAGGCTTCGCGCGAAAGCGCGCGTGCCCTCGAGCTCGACCCGCTTTCGACCGAGGCGAACTTCCTGTCGTCGTGGAATCACTACTACTCGCGTCGGTACGACGAGGCCATCAAGCGGGCTCGTTACACGCTCGAGCTCGACCCGACGTACTTCTTCGCAGAGATGTTCCTCGGGATGGCCCTCGAGCAGAAAGGCGAGCTGCGCGAAGCGGCGGCGGCCTTCGAGCGCGCGCGGAAGCTCACCGAGGCGGCAGAAGAGTTCCCTCCTGAAATCCTCGCCGACCTCGTCCGCAGCCATGCGATGGCCGGCGATCGCGCCGCCGCGAACAGAGTCTTCGACGAGCTAAAAAGACTCATGACGATGCGGTACGTCTCGCGCCACGATCTTGCGCTCGTCTCTCTGTCACTCGGTGACAAAGAAGCGGCGCTCGACTGGCTGGAGAAGGCCTACGAGGACCGCAACTGGTACATGCCGTGGATCCACCTGGAGCCGCGATTCGACCCGATTCGTTCTGAGCCGAGGTTCACGGCGCTCGTCCGCCGGATGGGTCTGACTTCGTGACACTCGCATCGGGCTCCCGTCTCGGCTCCTACGAGATCGTCGCGCCTCTGGGCGCCGGCGGAATGGGCGAGGTGTACCGGGCGCGGGACACGAAACTCGACCGGGAGGTCGCGATCAAGGTGCTGCCGGAGAACCTCGCGACGGATGCGACGGCGCTCGCGCGCTTCGAGAGGGAAGCGAAGGCCGTCGCGGCGCTATCGCACCCGAACATCCTGGGGATCTACGACCTCGGCAGCGTCGACGGCGTCGCCTACGCGGCGATGGAGCTCCTCCACGGAGAGACCCTGCGAGAACGGCTCGACGAAGGCTCACTCCCGCAGCGGAAAGCGCTCGAGTACGGTTTACAGATTGCGCACGGTCTCGCCGCCGCCCACGAGAAGGGGATCGTTCACCGGGACCTGAAGCCCGAGAACGTCTTCGTGACGTCGGAAGGCCGCGTCAAGATCCTCGACTTCGGTCTGGCCAAGGTCGGTTCCCCGCAGTCCGACGAGACGAGGTCGCCGACGGTCGCGGCAACCGAGCCGGGCGCGGTCATGGGGACCGTGGGCTACATGTCCCCGGAGCAGGTCCGGGGAAAACCGGCCGACCATCGTTCGGACATCTTCTCTTTCGGCGCATTGCTCTACGAGATGCTCTCCGGCACGCGGGCTTTTCGCGGTGAGTCGGCTGCGGAGACCATGGCAGCCATCGCGCAGAAGGATCCACCCGAGCTTTCGGGGATCGACGCTCCGCTCGCCCCCGCACTCGACCGAGTCGTGCGGCACTGTCTCGAGAAGAACCCCAACGAGCGTTTTCAATCCGCGCGGGACCTCGCGTTCGACCTGCAGTCCCTCACGACCTCCACCGGCTCGAGCGGCATCGCGGTCTCCTCGTCGGCGGCGTCGAAGCGTCGTCTGCTCCCTGCCCTGATTGCCGCGGTCGCGCTTCTTGCCGCCGCGGCGCTCGGCCGCTGGACTGCCGGACGACCGACGACGCCGGCTGGAAGCGGAGCCGCCCCGGGTCATTTCGCTGCTCTCACCGATCAGCCCGGCGTCGAACGTGCGCCGGCCGTGGCGCCCGACGGAAAGTCGTTCGTCTACGTCGCCGGCGCTTCCGGCAACGAAGACGTCTTCATTCAGCGCGTGGGGGGTCGGAATTCGACGAATCTGACGGCGGATTCTCCGCTCCGGGACGAAGCGCCGGCGTTTTCCCCGGATGGCGAGCAGATCGCGTTTCGCTCCGAGCGGGAAAAAGGCGGAATCTTCGTGATGGGAGCCACGGGCGAGTCCGTGCGCCGCGTTTCCGACTTCGGCTTCGATCCGAGCTGGTCGCCGGACGGCCGCGAGCTCGCCGTGGCGTCCGAGCCGATACGCGACCCCACGACCCGAGCCACCGTGAGCGAGATCTGGGCCGTCGATGTCTCCACGGGCAAGAGACGGCTCGTATCGCGCGGGGACGCCGTTTCGCCGAGGTGGTCCCCCAATGGGCACCGCATCGCGTACTGGGGGTTGCCCGCCAGGAAATCGCAGCGCGACGTCTTCACGATCGCGGCGGATGGCTCTCAGTCCGACTCTCCCGTCCCCGTCACGAATGACGGACAGTTCGACTGGAGCCCGGCCTGGTCGCCCGACGGTCGGTTTCTCTACTTCTCGAGTGATCGCGGCGGCACGATGAACCTCTGGCGCGTCGGGATCGACGAGAGGACGGGCCGGGTGCTCAGTCCTCCGGAGCCCGTCACGACCCCGGCCAGCTGGGTCAGCCACGCGACCTTCTCCCGGGACGGAAATCTCGTCTTCGCGACGCTCGGTGAGCGCTCGAACCTGATGAAGGTCGGCTTCGATCCCGGCCGCGAAGCGGTGATCGGAAGTCCCGCAGCAATCCTGAAGGGCACGCGTCTGATCAACTCGCTCGATTGGTCGCCGGACGGTCAATGGCTGGTCTTCGACGGTCCGAAAGGTAGCCGGGAGGACCTGTATTTGATCCGCGCCGACGGGTCGGGCTACCGGCAGCTGACAGACGCGCCTTTCCAGCATCGCGTTCCACGCTGGTCCCCGGACGGCTCGCGGATCGCTTTCTACTCGAATCGCGGAGGCACAGCGCAGATCTGGACCATCCATCCGGACGGTTCGGGCCTCGAGCAGGTCTCGTCGCTGGAAAACGGGGCGCTTTACCCGACCTGGTCGCCCGACAGCCGGCGTCTCGCGGTGACCAGCTCGGGCAAAAACCCCAACGCGATTCTCGAGCTCGGGCGCACGGACGAGAAAGGGGTCGTCGTCCTTCCGCTGCTTCCCACTTCGGACAATCTCAACCCGTTCTCTTGGTCGCGCGACGGCAAGCTCCTGGCCGGATTCCGGGACCGTGAGGACCGATCGACGGAAGTGCTTCTCTACTCGCTTGCCACGGGTCGTTACGAGAGCGTGGACCCGTCCGGTCGGTCTCCGCTCTTCCTTTCCGACAGCCGGCGGCTCCTCTTTCAGAAGGACAACGGCGTCGTGCTCCTGGACACCGGGACGAGACGGTCGAAAGTGATTCTGCCAGCCGGGACGTTGCCAGACGGATGGGCGATGAAATTCGGGATCTCGAAGGACGATCGTCAGCTCGCGTACATCGAGACGCAGCGTGAGGGCGATATCTGGATGATGATTCTCGGCGCAGAGACCGGCGCCGAGAAGAAGCCATGACGCTCTCCGCCGGCTCCCGCCTCGGCCCCTACGAGATCGTGTCGCCGCTGGGCGCGGGCGGGATGGGAGAGGTCTACAAAGCGCACGACACGCGGCTCGATCGAACGGTCGCGATCAAGGTGCTTTCGTCTCGTCTCACCGCTACCCCAGAGGTCCGCCAGCGCTTCGAACGGGAGGCGAAGACGATCTCGCAGCTCTCGCACCCGCACATCTGCGCGATCCACGACGTGGGCCGCGAAGGGGAGACCGAGTATCTCGTCATGGAGTATTTGGAGGGCGAGACGCTCGCGGAGCGCCTCGCCCGCGGTTCGCTGCCGCTCGAGCAGACTCTGCGCTTCGGGATCCAGATCGCCGACGCCCTGGACAAAGCGCACCGGCAGGGGATCGTGCACCGGGACCTGAAGCCCGGAAACGTGATGATCACGAAGTCGGCCGTGAAGCTCCTCGACTTCGGGCTGGCGAAGACATTTGAGCGGTCGCTCGACGCGACCGGAAGGGAGCAAACGGCCGGAGCGCAACATCCCATGGCGGGACGCAGCCCGACGGCGCTTCCGACCCAGGCCGCGAATCTGACGCAGGAAGGAGCGATCCTCGGGACGTTCCAGTACATGGCGCCCGAGCAGGTCGAGGGCAGGGGCATGGACGCGCGCACCGACATCTTCGCTCTGGGCGTCGTGCTGTACGAGATGGCGACGGGGCGAAAGGCTTTTTCGGGAGCGACGCAGGCGTCCATGATCTCGTCGATCCTCCGCGACCAGCCGAGCCCGATCTCACAGGTCACGCCGGCCTCTCCGCCTCTTCTCGATCGCGTGGTCCAGACCTGCCTCGCCAAGGACCCCGACGACCGGTGGCAGAGCGCTGCCGACGTCAAGCGAGAGCTCCAGTGGATCGCGGAGGAACCCCGCGGGACGAGCTCACCGGCCGTGGCCCCCGCGGTCGCGGTCCGGCCGCGGAACCGCGAGCGCCTCGGGTGGCTGCTCCTTGCGCTGGTCCTCGCGGCGCTTGCCGGCTACGGCCTGGTTCGCCGCCGCGGTCCCGCCGCCGCGCCGCCCCGCGCCGTGCGCTTCGCCGTGCCGATCCCTCCGGGGGCGACGTTCTCGCCGGCGGAGATCTCCCGCGGGGCGTCGATCTCGCCGGACGGGACCCGGGTCGCCATCGAAGCGTTCGCGAGGGGCAAGAGGCGGCTCTTCGTTCGCCGGCTCGATTCGGAGGAGGCAGTCGAGCTGGAGGGATCGGACGACGCGACCTCGCACTTCTGGTCGCCCGACGGCCGCTTCATCGCGTTCTTCGCGAACGGGAAGCTCAAAAAGATTCCGGCGACCGGAGGTCCCGCGGAGGACCTCTGCGACGCGTCCTTCGAAATCGTGGGCACCTGGAACCGCGAAGGCACGATTCTCTTCAAGCAGTTCGCGCGAGGGATCTACCGGGTTTCCGACAAAGGAGGAAAGCCGGAGCCGATTCGGCCGGGGGACGTCGCGAAACCCGAAACCATCGCGTCGTGGCCCCAGTTCCTGCCGGACGGCCGGCGGTTCCTCTACCTCGGACGTCTGAGTTTGCCGAAGTTGCCCGGCTCCCATCGCGAGCTTCGCGTGGGCTCGCTCGATTCGAAGGAAGACACCGTGATCGCCCGGATGGAGTCGCGCGCGGAATTCGCGGCGCCCGGATACCTCGTGTACGCCCGCGACGGCGCCCTTTTCGCGCAGCGTTTCGACGAATCGAAAGCACAGCTCAAGGGCGATCCCCAGCGCCTGTCCGAGAGCGTCAATTACTTCTTCGGTCCGGGCAACGCCGCGTTCTCGGTCGGCGCGGACGTGATCGTCTATGAGACGTCGCCGCCTCTCTCCCGTCTCGCCTGGCTCGACCGGCAGGGTCGAGAAGTGGGGACGCTCGGCCAACCGGCGGTGGTGGAGGGCTTTCGCATTTCGCCGGACGGAGGTCGGGTTGCCGTCGACGTCGCCGAGCGTCGAACCGGCACGTCTGACGTCTGGGTTTTCGAGCTCGAGCGCGGGATCTCGACCCGGCTCCACTCCGATGCTCGCGACGAGAACCTGCCAGTCTGGACTCCCGACGGCTCGAAGCTCCTTTTCCGCTCCGACGCGAAAGGACCTCCCGACATCCACGAGATCGCGGTCGGCGTGCCCGGCAGCGAACGGCCGGTCCTCGAACTCGAATACGTGCAGCAGCCCGAAGACGTTTCTCCGGACGGTCGCGTTCTTGCGTTCCTGAACAACGTGCAGTCGCGCGCCACCATCTGGCTCCTGCCGCTCGCGGGACAGCGCAAGCCGGCGCCCTGGCTTGCGACGCGATTCAACGAACGGAACCCGCGGTTCTCGCCGGACGGACGCTGGATCGCGTACGAGTCGGACGAGTCGGGAAGCCCCGAGATCTACGTGGCTCTGACGGAAGGGGCGGCCGGGAAGCGGCGCGTGTCTCCGGCCGGAGGGAGGCGACCGCGGTGGCGCCGCGACGGCAGGGAGCTCTATTACCTCGCGCCGGACGGCTCGGTCATGGCCGTGCCCCTGAGTCCGGGTCCGCAATTGCAAGCCGGCGCTCCGGTCTCGCTCTTCCGCGTCGTGCCGCCGATCCAGAACTACGACGTGACCGCGGACGGCTCGCGATTTCTGGTCAGCGCGCCTCTCGAAGCCCCCGAGTCGCCGATCCGCGCGATCGTCGGCTGGCCGGCGCTCGCTGAGAAGGAGAGATGACGCTCGCCATAAACTTTCGCCTCGGTCCCAAGTGGAGGACCTGAAGAACTCGATGTCGCTCGCGTTTGGCTCCCGCCTCGGACTGAACGGATGTACCGTCGCCGTGGCCTTGGCGCTCGCCCCTCCCGCGGGTCTCTTGGCGCAGAGCGCCGTGACCGGAACAGTTGCGGGCACCGTGAGCTCGCAGAGACAGCCGGTTCCGGGCGTCACCGTGAGACTGACTTCGCCCGCTCTCCAGGGGGAGCGCGTGGTCACAACGGGGTCCAACGGGGACTACGTTGCTCTCGGCCTCCCGCCGGGTGAGTACGTCATTCAGTTCTCGAAGCCGGGCATGAGCACGGTGACGCGTACCGCCACGGTCGACCTCTCCGGGACGACCCGGATGGACGCCAACCTGGACGTGGTGGCCATAGAGGCCCTCACGATCCGTGGAGACCTCCCGACTCCCATCGCGACGGCGCAGCTCGGCGCGAATTACAAGGCGGCGGACCTCGACAAGCTCCCCGTCGCCCGGACTCTGGCTGCAATCGCTGTGCAGACACCGGGCGTCGTGATTTCCGGCCTCCGCGACGGCCAGATTCGCATCAACGGCGCCTTCGGATACGACAACGTCTTCCTGGTGGATGGAACCGACGTCAACGACAACCTTCACGGGACGGCCAACAATCTCTACATCGAGGAGGCCGTCGCGGAAACGGCGGTCCTGACGGGCGGTATCCCCGCCGAGTACGGCCGCTTCACGGGGGGAGTCGTCAATGCGATTACCAAGAGCGGGGGCAACAGCTTCTCCGGCTCCGTCCGGCTCGACCTGACCAATCCCGACTGGACCGAGAAGACGCCTTACGAAGAGGAGCGCGACATTCCCCGTCTCGACGCGATCGACGAGGTCTATTCCGCGACCCTCGGAGGACCGATCCTGCGCGACCGGCTCTGGTTCTTCGCGGCCGGCCGTCTCTCGGAGACGACGATGGCCCAGACGCTGCCCGAGAGCGGCGCACGCGTCAACACGGTCACGGACAACCCCCGGTGGGAAGTCAAGCTCACAGGGAACATCGCGTCGAAACACACGCTCCAGGCCTCCTACCTCGACAACGAGGAGAAGAACCTCGATCGGCCATCCGCGCCGGGGAGTACGGCGGACATTCGGGGGGTCGATCGCGCGCGCACGGTTCCGAACACGCGTTGGGCGGCGAGCTACCACGGCGTGTGGACGCCGAGGCTGTTCTTCGAGCTCAAGTACTCGGAGAAGGAGTTCGGTTTCCGCGGCGCCGGGGGCGACCTGACCGGCATCCGGGATTCTCCGTTCGTGACGCTCTCCCTCCCGGGGCGCCAGTACAACGCCGTGTACTTCGACGCGAGCGACCCCGAGGACCGCGACAACGAGGATCTGACCGCGAGCGTGTCGTATTTCCTTTCGACGGGCCGGCTGGGAAGCCTTGGCTTCAAGCTCGGGTACGAGCGCTTTCGGACCACGCGGATCGGAGGCAACAGCCAGACCGCCACGGGCTACGCGTTCGTCACCAACTACGTGACGACCACGGGCGCTCCGGTCGGACCTCCTGTGCTCGACTCGCAGGGCCGGTTCATCCCGATCTTCGTCAACTCGGGACCCCTCCGGACCGTCCTGCAGAACTGGCTGCCCGTCCGAGGCGCCCGGATCGACATCACGACGGATGCGTTCTTCCTCCAGGACAGCTGGGATTTCAACGATCACCTCTCCTTCAACCTCGGGATCCGTTACGAAGCCGTGAAGAGCGAGGCCACCGGCGACATCGTCGCGGCCGACACGGACCGGTTCACGCCCCGGCTGGCGGCTTCCTACGACGTCCGGGGCGATGCGAAGCTGAAGTTCAACGCGACCTACAGCCAGTACGCCGGCAAGTTCTCCGAAACGCAGTTCGGCCGCAACAGCAACGTCGGAGTCCCGAACTTTCTGACGTACCTGTATACGGGTCCGAACGGACAGGGTGTGGACTTCGCTCCGGGGTTCGACCTCGCGAACTACACCCTCATCAACGGCAACTTCCCGACCCGGAACGTGTTTTTCGCCGACGTCGTGAAGTCACCGATCGTGGAGGAATGGACGGTCGGTGCCGGTTCGGCCCTCGGCCGCGGCGGGTTCGCCAAGTTGACCTATGTCAGCCGCGAGTACTCCGACCTGTTCGAGGACTTCATCCTCCGGGAGTTCGGCACGACGGAAATCATCCACGAAGGGCGCAGCTTCGGCTTCTTCGACAACGTGATCCAGGACAACACCGATGATTTGACGCGCGAGTACCAGGCGATCCAGGTCCAGGGGCGCTACCGCATCACGGATCGCTGGCTCCTCGATGCGAATTACACCCATGAGATCGAGAACAATGGCAACTTCGTGGGTGAGGGCCTGGGCAACCCGGGGGCCTCCTCGATCTTCGGCAACCAGCCGGAGCTCTACGATCCCGAGCGCCACTACCCGACCGGCCGCCTACCGGGTTATCAGGGGCACCGGGTCCGTGTCTTCAGCTCCTATACGCTGCCGATCCGGTCCTTCGGGGACGTGAACCTCGGCCTGGCCTACTCCTACGACTCGCCGCAGACATTCAGCTACGCCTTCGTGCGGGGCGGATTCACGTCCGCGCAGATCGCGCGGGACCCCGGCTACGCGCGGCGGCCGGACAGACAGTCCGTGTTCTTCGGCGAGCGCGGCGCGGGGGAGTACGAGGACATCCACAGCCTCGACCTGGCGATCAGCCTCGGGGTCCGGGTATGGAGGAGTGTCGAGCCATTCTTCAAGTTCGACGTCCGGAACGTCACCAACGAGCAGGGTCTCGTCGTTTTCGACACGGTCGTCGTTCCCTGCACGACCGCTGCGCAAGCCGGCTGCGATGGTCAGGCTCCCGTGGACGAGCTCGGCCTTCCGACGAAGTTCGCTCGAGGCCCTGCCTTCGGCACCGCGCGGTCTGCGGCGGACTATCAGATCCCCAGGGAATACCGGTTCTCGGCCGGCATCCGCTTCTAGCGTCTTCTAGGGTCCCGGGTCGGAGCCTGGACGGTGCGGGTAGGGACAATTCCGGCGAGACGGCCCCGGTAGAATCCGGCCAGACTCCATGACCTTGTCCAGTGGTGCCCGTCTGGGCCCCTACGAGATTCTGTCGCCTCTCGGCGCGGGCCTCGTCAGCAAGTGGAGGGCGCGGTGACTCTTCCGACCGGCGCCCGTCTCGGTCCCTACGAAATCGTCGCGCCGCTCGGCGCGGGCGGGATGGGCGAGGTTTATCGGGCGCGGGACACGCGGCTTGAGAGAACAGTCGCGATCAAGGTGCTTTCGTCTCGTCTCTCCGCTACCCCAGAGGTCCGACAGCGGTTCGAGCGTGAAGCGAAGACGATCTCGCAGCTCTCTCACCCGCACATCTGCGCGCTCCATGACGTGGGCCGGGAAGGGGAGACCGAGTACCTCGTCATGGAGTACCTGGAGGGCGAGACGCTGGCGGACCGACTGCTCAAAGGACCGCTGCCACTCGAGCAGACGCTTCGCTACGGGATGCAGATCGCGGACGCCCTGGACAAGGCGCACCGGCAGGGGATCGTGCACCGAGACCTGAAGCCGGGCAACGTGATGATCACCAAGTCCGGCGTGAAGCTTCTGGATTTCGGGCTGGCGAAGGCGCTCGCACCGCCTTCCGCGGCGCTCGATCTCACCGCGGTTCCGACCCAGGCGGCGCCGGTGACGCAGGCGGGAACGCTCCTCGGAACGGTTCCGTACATGGCGCCCGAGCAGCTGGAGGGGCGGGAGGCCGATGCCCGCACGGACATCTTCGCGTTCGGCGGCGTCGTTCTGTACGAGATGGCGACCGGCCGAAGGGCCTTCTCCGGCACCAACCAGGCGTCGCTGATCTCTTCGATCCTGAGGGACGACCCCGTCCCGATCTCACGGGTGCAACCGCTCGCGCCGCGCGCTCTCGATCGGATTGTGAGGACGTGTCTCGCCAAGGATCCCGAGGATCGTTGGCAGACGGCGCGCGACGTCGGGCTGCAGCTCGAGTTCGCGGCGTCGGAACGGACAGTGGAGATCCCCGCGCCCGTTCCTGCGAAACGACGACGTGCGACCTGGCTTCCATGGGTCGTCGCACTGGTGTTCGTCGCGGTGGCGACCGCCTCCATTTTGCGCCGGCCCGCTTCGGGGAAGTTTCCCGCGTACGCGATTCGGTTCTCCGTCCCGCCTCCGCCCAACGTGTCCTTTGGATACTCGGTCGAGACGTGTTTCCTGGCGATCTCACCCGACGGCTCGCAGCTCGCTTACGTCGCGTTCGACTCCGGCGGAAACCGCCGCATCTTCCTCCGTCCCCTCTCCGCGCTCGAAGCGCGTCCGATCGCGGGCACGGAAGGCGCGAGCTCCGTTTTCTACTCGCCGGACGGAAAATCGGTCGGCTTCTTCGCCGGAGACCGCCTGAAACGAGTCGAACTCGGGGGCGGCGCTCCGGTCACGATCTGCGAGATCCCTCCAGGTGTCGGTCATTCCGGGACCTGGGGCCGCGGCGGCGACATCCTCTTCGCGTCGGTCCAGGGAGAGGCGATCCATCGCGTCGCCACCTCCGGCGGTTCGCCCGAGAAACTCGTCCAGCCGGATCGGAGCCGCGGTGAGGTCCGGACCTTCTGGCCGTCTTACCTGCCGGACGGGAAGCGCTACCTCTATCTCCTCCGATATGCGGACCGGCGTGGCGAGCTGATGCTCGGAGAGCCCGGAGAGCCGGCGCGCCCGGTGACCGCGATGCAGTCCATGACGCGGTACGTCGATCCGGGCTACCTCGTTTTCGCTCGAGAGGGTTCGCTGCTCGCCCAGAGGTTCGACGCGAAGAGCGGCCGGGTCGCCGGCGAGCCCTTCTCGATCGCCGAGCGCGTGCGATACATATTCTCGACCTTCTCCGCTTCGTTCGCGGCTTCGCGGGCGGGGACCATCGCCTATCAATCCGAAGAGAACCGGCAACGTCTCGCGTGGTTCGATCGCACGGGACGCGAGCTCGCGACCGTCGGAAGCCCCGGGATGTACCAGACCCTCGCCATCTCTCGGGATGCACGGCGGATCCTCTTCGACAGGCGGGAAGTGCGACTCGGGACCTTCGACATCTGGTCGCTCGATCTCGATCGCGCGACCGAAACGCCGATCACCTCCACCCCCGAGACCGAGTGTTTCCCGGTGTGGCTCCCGGACGGGAGCATCGCGTATTCGGTGGTCCGGGGAAGCCCTCCCCATCTGGTGCGGCGGAATCTCGCGACCGGAAAGGAGGAGGACATTCTGCCGTCCGGGAAGTTCCAGATCGCGCAGGACGTCTCGCCGGACGGGAAGACTCTGCTCTATTCGGAGCGCGGAGAAAACGGCGTCTTCGATCTCTACACCATCCCGCTCGCCGGCGGAAAGACCAGTCCGTTCGTGGTGTCCCCGGTCGGGATGGAGGAGACGCGCTTTTCGCCCGACGGGAGATTCGTGGCGATGACGTCCCGGGAGTCCGGACGAGCCGAGATTTACGTGACGGCGTACCCCGGACCGAGCGAGAAGATCCGCATTTCGACGGGCGGCGCCGGGAATCCTCGCTGGAACCCGAACGGGCGCGAGCTCTTCTACGTCTCCGACGACAACCGCCTCGTGTCGGTACCCGTGCGCACTCGACCGTCGCTCGAGCTCGGGAGCCCTGTCTCCGTGTTTCCGCTCGCCGGCAAAGCGGGATGGCTCCGCTTCGAAGTGGCGCCCGACGGAAAGCGGTTCCTCGCGGTCGTCCCGGAGGTCTTGGCGGACGAGCTCCCGGTGACGGTCGTCGCTCAGTGGACGGCGGAGCTTCCCAAATGACTCTCTCCGCGGGCTCCCGTCTCGGCCCGTACGAGATCGTGTCGCCTCTGGGCGCGGGCGGGATGGGGGAGGTCTATCGGGCGAAGGACACGCGTCTCGAGCGGACAGTCGCGATCAAGATCCTGGCGTCGCACCTTTCGGCGTCCCCGGAAGTCCGGCAGCGTTTCGAGCGGGAAGCGAAGACGATCTCGCAGCTCTCGCATCCGCACATCTGCGCGCTCCACGACGTCGGCCGTGAGGGCGACGTCGAGTACTTGGTCATGGAGTACCTGGAAGGGGAGACACTGGCGGACCGGCTGCTCAAGGGTTCGCTTCCGCTGGAGCAGACTCTGCGCTTCGGGATCCAGATCGCCGACGCGCTGGACAAGGCGCACCGGCAGGGGATCGTCCACCGGGACCTGAAGCCCGGCAACGTGATGCTGACCTGGTCCGGGGTGAAGCTGCTCGACTTCGGGCTGGCGAAAGCGATGGCGCTGCCGTCGCAGCAGTCGAGCCTGACGGCCCTGCCGACCCAGATGAACCTCACGCAGGAGGGGACGATCCTCGGCACATTCCAGTACATGGCGCCCGAGCAGCTCGAGGGGAAAGAGGCAGACGCGCGGACGGACATCTTCGCCTTCGGCTGCGTCCTGTACGAGATGGCGACGGGGAAGAAAGCGTTCTCCGGCGCGACGCAGGCGTCACTGACCTCGTCGATCCTGCGCGACGAGCCGCAGCCGATCTCGCAGGTCCAGCCGACCTCGCCGCCGGCGCTCGACCACGTCGTCAAGAAGTCCCTGGCGAAAGACCCGGAGGATCGCTGGCAGAACGCCGCCGACCTCGGCGGGGAGCTGAAGTGGATCGCGGAAGCCGGTTCGCAGACGGGAGCCACGGCCGTCGCCCCTCAACGCCGGAGACGGCGCGACTGGCTCGCCTGGGTCGCAGCGGGTCTCCTGCTACTGACCACGCTCTTTCTCGGCAACGAAGTGCGCCGTCTCCGGAGCGGCGACCGCGTTCGAGCGATCCATTCCTATCTCGATCCTCCCGAGAAGACCACCTTCCGGTTGACGGGCGATGATTCCGCCCCGATCGCGATTGCACCCGACGGCACGCGCGCCGTCTTCGGCGCCGGCGGGAAACTGTGGCTCCAGTCGCTCGCAGCCGGCACGGTCACGCCGCTTGCCGCGACGGATGGCGGCCGGTTCCCGTTCTGGTCGCCAGACAGCCGTTCGATCGGTTTCTTTTCGGGCGGGAAACTCAGGGTCCTGGATGCCTCCGGCGGACCCGTCCAGACGATCTGCGGTGCTCCGAATCCGCGCGGGGGCTCGTGGGGCCGGAGCGGAGTCATCGTCTTCGCGCCGGACGTCGGGACCGGGCTTTCGCGGGTGGCGGCCTCCGGCGGCTCGCCGGCGCCGCTCACAGTTCTCACGGATCGAAAGAAGCACACTACCCACCGCTGGCCGTACTTCCTGCCCGACGGAAAGCACGTCCTCTATCTGGCGGCGAACCACGCGAGCCCGCGATCCGAGGACAACGGGATCTACGTCGCGTCGCTGGACGGGGGCGCCCCCCGGCGCCTGATGTCGTCTTACGGCAGCGCGCAGTACGCCTCGGGCTGGCTCCTCTCGGTTCGAGAGAGAAGCCTGATGGCGATCCCGTTCGATGCCAAGCGAATCGAGATTTCTGGCCAACCCGTACGTGTCGCCGACGACGCGAACTTCGACTCGGGAGTCTGGCGGGGGACGTTCGCGGCCTCCGAGAACGGCGTCCTCGGCTATCAGATCGCGCGTGAGGGAGGCGGCGGCCGGTTGACGTGGCTCGATTTTTCGGGACGGCACCTCGCGCCGGTCGCCGAAAAGAGCCCGGCGTATTCGCCGGAGATGTCGCCGGACGGCCGTCGGGCGAGCGTCGTGATGGGCGACCCGAACAACGACGTCTGGGTATACGAGCTCGACCGCGGAGTCCAGACCCGATTGACCACAGACGCTGAGGCGCAGATCGCGCCGGTCTGGTCGCCCGACGGATCCCAGATCGTCTTCGTTCAGGGGCTGGGAGGGGGGAGCGACTTCGTCCTCGTCACGATCGCGGCTGACGGAGCCGGCAGGCAGAAGGAGATCTACAGATCGAAAGAACGCCTCGAAGTGTCGGACTGGTCCCGCGACGGGCGCTACCTTCTCGTCGACCGGGGCAACATTGGGGCGAGCGACATCTGGGCTTTTCCAATCGCCGATCCGGCGAAAGCGTTTCCTCTCGTTCAATCTCCGTTCCTCGAGCACAGCGGCCAGTTCTCACCCGACGGGAAGTGGGTCGCGTACGTGTCACAGCACACGGGACGCGACGAGGTCTACGTTGCGTCGTTTCCGAGCGGGGGAACCCGTTGGCAGGTCTCCGGTAGCGGCGGGACGCAGCCCCGCTGGAGTGCCGACGGACGGGAACTCTACTTTGTTTCGTCGAGCGACGACTTGACCGCGACCGCCGTCGACGGCAGCGGGCCCCGCTTCGTCGTGAAAGACGTCCGGCCGCTCTTCCGGGTGAACATGTACACGGGCCCGAGGTCCGGAATGTACGGGTACGACGTTGCTCCGGACGGAAAGCGGTTCCTGGTCAACGATGCCGGCGAGGCCGGTCAGGCCCGCGTAGCGCTCGTCGTCAACTGGACGGCGGAGCTAAAGTGACCATCATGATATAACCATGGTCCTTTTGAGATGACCATGAGAACGATTCCCGCCGGGAGATTCAAAGCCGGCTGCCTGAAGATCATGGACGAGGTGAAGGCTCGCCGCGAACCCGTTCTGATAACGAAGAAGGGAAAGCCCGTGGCGCGGCTCGTTCCCGTCGACGAGCCGGCTCGCGACGTCTTCGGATGCCTTTCGGGAGAGCTCGAGATCGCGGGAGATGTCGTCCGTCCCGTGATCGCGCCTTCGGCGTGGAAGGGATCCCGGTGATTCTTCTCGACACCCATGTTCTCCTGTGGCTCGCGGCCGAGCCGTCGCGGCTTTCACGGGCGGCGGCGGCGGCGATCCGGCGCGCGCTTCGGTCGGGAGGCATTGCGATCGCCTCGATCAGTCTCTGGGAGATCGCTGTGCTGTTTGCGAAAGGGAGGCTGCGGTCTCGGGGGACGACCGAAGCCTCCCTGGAAGCCCTCCTGAAGGCCACCGGAGTCACGCTCCGCGAGATCACACCGGCGGTCGCGGCGCTGGCGGCGCAGTTTCCGCCCGACTTCTCCGCCGATCCTGCCGACCGACTGATCGCGGCGACCGCGCGCGCCGAGGGCCTCACGCTCGTTACGCGCGACGACAGGATTCGTTCGAGCCCGCTCGTCCGCACCGTCTGGTGACCGTCGCTTGAGCCTCCCGGTCCGCTCCCGGCTCGGCCCCTACGAGATTCTTTCGCCTCTCGGCGCGGGCGGGACGGGGGAGGTCTACCGCGCCCGGGACACCAAGCTCGACCGCGAGGTCGCCATCAAAGTCCTGCCGGAGAAGCTCGCTGCCGATGCGGCGGCGCTCGGGGTGAATGAAATGAACCCCAACGAACGATGGCACGAATGAACCGTTGGGCTTCGCGGCTCTCCGCAACCTACATTGAAATGTTGCGGGGGCGTCGAATGAAATCCGCATCGAGCGCAGGATCTGGAGCGAAGCGCAACGCAACTTATCGGTTCGAGTGGATGAGGAACGCCGTGATCGACGAGAACGGAAAGATCGCCCTGGGTGCCGGAGCGCAGAGGCGTATAACCTCGTCAGGTGAGATGGCCACGATCGTGCTATTATTGTAGCTACTTATGGGGATGTGGCGATGACACGGGTAGGCGTCAAGGCGCTCAAGGATCGATTGAGCGAGTATCTGCGGCGCGTCGGCAACGGTGAGCGCGTCGTCGTTACGGATCGGGGGAAGCCGATCGCGGCGATCACGCCGATCGAGGAGCCGCAGGAGGTCCGCCTCGCTTGGGATCTCGTCCGAAGGGGGCTCGCGAGCTGGAGCGGAGGCAAACCGAGAGGATCCGCCCGCCCTCCCGCCTTGAAGGGCGGGAAGACCGCGGCTGAGATCGTGCTCGAAGACCGCCGCTGATCGCCTATCTCGACACGAGCAGCCTCGTCAAGATCTACGTCGAGGAGAAAGGATCAGACCGGGTCCGTCGGCTCATCGGTGCCGCCCTTTTCGTTTCGACTTCTGTCGTCGCCTACGCGGAGGCCCGCGCGGCGTTCGCTCGGCTCAGACGCGAAGCGGGAATGACGCGGTCCGAATACGAGCAGGTCAAAACCGACTTGGAGCAGGACTGGCAGACTTTCCTCACGCTCGATGTCACGGAAGCGGTTTACCGCAGCGCCGGCGACCTTGCCGAAAAGCATCGCCTCCGCGGTTTCGATAGCCTTCATCTCGCCTCTTATCTCCTGCTCCGCCGGGAGACCCTCGGGGAGCCCACCGAATTCTCATCTTTCGACGACGCGCTGAACCGCGCCGCGCGACGAGAAGCAGGGTAGGTCGAGCTTTACTGCTCCGCCGCCGGCCCCTTGCGCAGGTGGATCGCGCCCGAGGCCGTCCGCACGCTGACCTTCGGGCCCCTGCCGTTCAAGACGCCGGTTGCTCTCTGGGAGTCCGGCGTCGATCTCGCCGCACGGGACCCGGATCGTCGTCGAGGCGTTCCGCAAAGATCCGTCTCCGCCAAAGGACTTGATCCTGACCCGCGCAAGCGCGATCGTCTATCTGTCTCGCATGACCGTTGCGCCGATTACCTCGACCATCCGCGGAGTTCCCTCGGAGGTTCCGCTGGGGCCCGAGGACGGGAATGCGACAGCCCTGTGCCGTCAACCTCCACAACCTCTTGACCATCGATCAGAAGGGCCTCGGCCGGAGACTGGCGCGACTGAATTCGCGTCGGATGCGAAAGGTCTGCCGCGCACTCGCTTTCGCGCTCGGGTGCGACGGCTGAGGTCAATCAAGCCCGGAAGGCGAGAGAGAACGGCAGGCCGCTGCGGTCGGCCCGCGTCGCGGCCCCCTCCGGACTTCCGCGCGCCGAGTGTCCGATACCGTACCGCTCTGTAGAATCGCCCAGGCATCTTCATGACACTTGCGGCCGGTTCCCGCCTCGGTCCTTACGAAATCGTGTCCGCGCTGGGCGCGGGCGGGATGGGTGAGGTCTACCGGGCGAAGGATCCGAGGCTCGGGCGCGACGTCGCGGTCAAAGTTTTGCCGGCGTCGTTCTCCGACGATGCGGACCGGCTGCGCCGATTCGAGCAGGAGGCGCGCGCGGCGGGACTCCTCAACCACCCGAACATCACGGCGGTCTACGACATCGGGTCGCACGACGGCGCGCCCTACGTCGTCAGCGAGCTCCTGGAGGGCGAGACGCTTCGGGCAGAGCTCGCGGGCGACCGCCTCTCTCCGCGCAAGGCGATCGACTACGCGATCCAGCTCGCGCACGGGCTCGCGGCCGCGCACGAGAAGGGCATCGTCCACCGGGACTTGAAGCCCGAGAACGTGTTCGTCACGAAGGACGGCCGCGTGAAGATCCTCGACTTTGGCCTCGCCAAGCTCACGCACGCGGAAGAGGGGAGCTCGGCAGGGCAGACGAACCTTCCGACCGGAACCGCCGGCACCGAGCCGGGCGTCGTCCTCGGGACCATGGGCTACATGGCGCCGGAGCAGGTGCGCGGAAGACCGGCCGATGCGAGAAGCGACATCTTCGCGTTTGGCGCGATCCTTTACGAAATGCTCTCGGGCAAGAGGGCGTTCCACGGTGACTCCGCCGCGGACACCATGTCGGCGATCCTGCGCGAGGATCCGCCGGACCTCTCCGTCACCAACCAGAACGTCTCACCGGGGCTGGAGCGGATCCTCCGGCACTGCCTGGAGAAGAATCTGGAGCAGCGGTTCCAGTCCTCGCGCGACCTGGCGTTCGACCTCGAAGCGCTATCGGGACTTTCCGCCCCATCGACGCGAACAGTCGCCGTTGCCGCTCCGCCTCGTCCGCGCTGGCTCGCCGCCGCCGCGGCGCTTGTCCTTCTCGCAGCGGTTGTCGCCGCGTCCTATGTAGCCGGACGCAGAATGGAACGCCGTTCCCCCCCGGCTGTTCAGGCCTTTCGGCAGATGACTTTCGCGCAGCAGCCGATTTTCAACGCCCGCTTCGTCCCCGACGGAAACACGGTCGTCTTCAGTGCTGCCGCGGAGGGCAATACGCCCGAGCTCTATTCGATCCGTCCCGACTCTCCCGGAGCGATCACGCGTCGCCTTCCCGGGGTCCACCTCCTCTCGATCTCCTCACAGGGAGAGCTGGCGGTGTTGACGAACGCCCTGTTTCTCGGACACTCCCTCTTCGCGGGAACGCTCGCGCGGATGCCGCTCGAAGGCGGTGCGCCGCGAGAGGTCCTGGAGGGCGTCCGCGACGCCGACTGGACTCCGGATGGAAGCGCGCTCGCGATCATCCGCGACGTCGCCGGCAAGTACCGCCTGGAGTACCCCATCGGAATGGTGCTCTGCGAAACGAGCGGGTACCTCTCGAATCTCCGATTCTCCCCGCGGGGCGACCGGATCGCGTTCTTCGAGCATCCGTTTCGGTACGACGACCGCGGCTCGGTCGCGGTCGTGGACCTCGCGGGCAAGAAGACGATCCTCTCGGAGGGCTACTGGGGAGAGGAGGGCCTCGCGTGGACGCCGTCGGGTGATGAAGTGCTCTTCTCGGCGGGTCAGGCCTACGACAACTTCGTCACCTACGCCGTCGATCTCACCGGCCGGCGCCGCATCGCCCTCCAGAGCGCCGGAGGAATCACGATCCACGACGCGCGCCCCGATCGGTGGCTCGCGACGCGGGACGACTTCCTGAAGGAACTGCTCTTCCAGGGGCCGGGTATGGGCGCCCCGCGGGACCTCGCCTTCCTCGACTACTCCTCCCGCCCGACCCTGTCCGGCGACGGCGCGACGGTCCTCTTCAGCGAAGAGAGCGGCAGCGTCGGCGCGAACTACGCCGTCATCCTCCGCCGGACCGACGGCTCCCCGGCCCTCCGGTTGGGTGTGGGCGGGGCCGAGGACCTGTCGCGGGATGGAAGCCAGGCGCTGGCGGCCATTCCGACGGCGCCGCAGCAGCTCGTCGTCTATCCAACCGGCGCCGGCGAGCCCCGGCGGCTGGAGCGGGGCGGCCTCGTGAGCTACGAGACCGCGCGATTCTTTCCGAATGACGGACGCGTTCTCGCGTGCGGCTCCGAAGCGGGACATGCCGTGCGCTGCTACGTTCAGGACACCGCCGGAGGGAAACCGCGTCCCGTGACGCCGCCGGGAACGACGGATGGATTCCCTTCTCCCGACGGGCACATGCTCGTCGTCCGCGGGAGCACGGGAGGGCTCGTCATCGTCGACATGCGAGGCGGGGCGGCGCGTCCGATACCGGGGACGAAACGCGACGACGCGGTCGTCCGATGGAGCGCCGACGGGCGATCCCTTCTCGTATTTGGAGAGTCGAGCGTGCCGAGCGCGATCGAAAGGATCGATCCCTCGAGCGGTCGGCGAGAGCTCGTCTGGCCCCTCGCGATGGAGCGGAGGGGGGTTCTTCGGGTGGAATCCCCGACGGTTTCGGACGACGGGAAGAGCTATGCCTACGGGGTGAGGCGCATGATCTCCCACCTCTATCTCGTGGAAGGCGCGAAGTGACCCTCTCCGCCGGCTCCCGGCTCGGTCCCTACGAGATCCTCTCGCCGCTCGGCGCGGGCGGGATGGGCGAGGTCTATCGCGCGAAGGACCCGCGGCTCGGGCGCGACGTCGCGGTCAAGGTCCTGCCGCCGTCGTTCTCGAAGGACCCGGACCGTCTGCGGCGCTTCGAGCACGAGGCGCGCGCCGCAGGGGTGCTCAACCATCCCAACATCACGGCGGTCTACGACATCGGGTCGCACGATGGCGCTCCGTATGTCGTAACCGAGCTTCTCGAGGGCGAGACGCTTCGCGCTCGGCTGGCGACAGGAGCTCTTTCAACGCGCAAAGCTCTCGACTATGCGATCCAGATCGCGCGCGGGCTCGCCGCCGCGCACGAAAAGGGGATCGTTCACCGAGACCTGAAACCCGAGAACCTCTTCGTCACCAAAGACGGCCGGGTGAAGATCCTCGACTTCGGACTGGCCAAGCTCAAGCAGCCGGAAGAAGCGTCTGAGAAGACCGACCTTCAGACGGCGACGGTCGGCACCGAACCGGGAGTGGTACTCGGGACGATGGGGTACATGTCGCCCGAGCAGGTTCGCGGCAAGCCCGCGGACTACCGCTCGGACCTCTTCGCCTTCGGGGCAATTCTCTTCGAGATGCTCTCGGGTCAGCGGGCGTTCCGCGGCGACACCGCCGCCGACACGATGTCGGCGATCCTGACGAAGGACCCGCCGGACCTGTCGGCGACGAACCGAGACATCCATCCGGGTCTCGACCGCATCGTGCGGCACTGTCTCGAAAAGAATCCGGAAGAGCGCTTCCACTCCGCGCACGACCTGGCTTTCGACCTTGAGGCGCTGTCCGGAATCTCCGGACCGCGAACAATGGCGGCCGGGCTCCCCGCGGCGAAGAGGCCCCTCCCATGGTTCGTTCCCGCCGTCGCAGCAGCAGTCATCGCCGCAGCGATCTCCGGATTCCTCGCTTACCGCTCCGGAAAGAAAGCCGGGTACGTCCCTCCGCCTTCGTTCGTTCAACTCACGTTTCGACGCGGCGAGCTCGGCGGGTCCTATTTCGCTCCCGACGGTCAAACGATCGTCTACTCGGCCGCCTGGGAAGGAAAGCCGATGGAGATCTTCGTCCGCCGGCCGGAGAGCCCCGAATCGCGTCCCTTCGGGCTTCAGGGTGAGGTTCTCGGGATGTCCCGGTCGGGCGAGCTCGCAGTCTCTCTGCAGCGCCGGTTGTACCAGGCGTGGGTCGGAATCGGCCGCCTCGGCCGCATTTCGATCGCCGGCGGCGCGCCGAGGGAGATCGTCGATGGCGTGCAGTGGGCGGACTGGTCGGCCGATGGAAAGGACTTCGCGGTCGTTCGCGACGTTGGAGCGCGAAACCGACTCGAGTTCCCGATCGGTAAAGTCCTGTACGAATCGACCGGATGGATCAGCCATCCGCGTGTTTCGCCCGGGGGAGATCGGATCGCGTTCGTCGACCATCCGGTGCCGCGCGACGACGGCGGCTCGATCGCCGTCGTCGACGCGAGCGGCAGGAAGACGACGCTCACGCCGGTTTACGCGAGCGTCCAGGGGCTCGCCTGGTGGCCCGATGGTCGCGAGCTCTGGTACACGGCGGCCGAGGAGGGATTCAATCGGGCGATTCGGGCGGTGAATCTCTCCGGATCGAGTCGCCTCGTTGGGCGGCTCCCCGGCGTCACCACGATCAAAGACATTTCGAAGGACGGTCGCGTCCTTATGGCAAACGAGACATATCGGCTGGAGATCCAGGGTCGCCGTCCGGGCGACGAGAAGGAGATGGAGCTCTCGTGGCTCGATTTCTCGCTCGTGACCGATATCTCGCGCGACGGCAGCGCGATTCTGATAACCGAGTCCGGCGAGGGCGGAGGTCCCGGCTACTCGGCGTATCTGAGGAAGACCGACGGCTCGCCCGCCGTGCGGCTCGGCGAAGGAAGCTCACAAGGCTTTTCTCCAGACGGGCAGTGGGCGCTCTCGGTCATCCATCCCGTCACCGACGCGACGCTCGTCGCTTACCCGACGAGTGTCGGCGAGACGAGGACGTTTCCGAAAGACGATCTGCGGGTCCTCCGTGCGGATTGGTTCCCCGACGGGAAGCGAATCCTTTTGACCGCGACGGAGCCGAGCAGGGGGACGCGTCTCTACGTTCGCGACTTCTCGGGCGGAAAAGCGCGGCCTGTGTCGCCGGAGGGCTATAGACATTTCGAGCGCGCGATCTCACCGGACGGCAAGACAGTCGCGGTCCTCGGTCCTGACCGGAGGATCTACCTCTATCCGCTGGAAGGGGGAGAGCCGACGCCGCTTCCCGGGCTGACGGCCGAAGATCGGCCGTCGAGATTCGACAAGGACGGACGCTGGCTGTACGTCCACAACCTCGGCGAGATCCCTCTTCGTGTGTTCCGCTACGAGATCGCGACCGGCCGAAAGGAGCCGTGGAAGGAATTGAAGCCGGCGGACTCCGCAGGGCTCTCCGCCATGAGCCGATTCGTCCCGACGCCGGACGGTCAGGCGTACGCCTACGGCTATCTCCGCGTCCTTTCTTACCTCCAGATCGTGGACGGTTTGAAGTGACGCTCACTTCCGGAAGCCGTCTCGGGCCATACGAGATCGTTTCCGCGCTCGGCGCGGGCGGGATGGGGGAGGTGTACCGCGCGAAAGACCCGAGGCTCGGCCGCGAGGTGGCGATCAAGGTGCTGCCGGCGTCGTTCTCGAAGGACCCCGACCGTCTGCGCCGCTTCGAGCACGAAGCGAGAGCCGCAGGAGTCCTGAACCACCCCAACATCACGGCGGTCTACGACATCGGGTCGCACGACGGCGCTCCGTATGTCGTCACCGAGCTTCTCGAGGGCGAGACACTGCGGAGCCGTCTCGCCGCTGGCGCGCTATCGGCGCGAAAGGCTCTGGATTACGCGATCCAGATCGCGCGTGGGCTCGCGGCGGCGCACGAGAAGGGGATCGTGCACCGGGACCTGAAACCCGAGAACCTCTTCGTCACGAAGGACGGGCGGGTGAAGATCCTCGACTTCGGTCTGGCGAAGTTGAAGCAGCCGGAGCCGGGTACGGAGAAAGAGACCGAGCTTCCGACGGGGACCATGGGCACCGAACCGGGCGTAGTTCTCGGAACGATGGGCTACATGTCGCCTGAGCAGGTGAGGGGTCAGCCTGCGGACCGGCGGTCGGATCTCTTCTCTTTCGGGGCGATCCTCTACGAGATGTTGTCGGGGCAGAGGGCGTTTCGGGGGGACACGGCGGCCGACACGATCACGGCGATTCTGACGAAGGAACCGCCGGACCTCTCGCAGACGAATCGCGAGATCCACCCGGGCCTCGACCGGATCCTTCGGCATTGTCTGGAGAAGAACCCGGAGGAGCGGTTCGAGTCGGCGCGCGACCTCGCCTTCGACCTCGA
>DASYUL010000082.1:0-2089 GCA_036001245.1 Thermoanaerobaculia bacterium | reverse complement strand
TTGTCGGCGGATCGAGAAGATGGGTCCATCCGCGAAGACAGCCGCGCCGCCCATCACCCCAGCCCATCTTGCACGTGATGTGATAGGAGATGAAGCGTCGCCGAAGCGGCCCCCCTCGCTTTCCCGGAACTCGTTCCCCGCAGAGCTAGGATCGGGCCTGGTGTTCAGCGTTGAGCGGCGGGATGGTCTCCGCCAGCGCATGCTCAGGCTCGCGGAGGAGGATGAGCGCGTCGTCGCCGGAGCCGCGGTGGGCTCGCTCGCCATAGACGCCGGCGACCGCTTCTCCGACGTGGACCTCACCTTCTCTATTGCCGAGCATGTTCAGGTGGCTGAGGTGCTCGAGGACTGGACGCGCACGCTCAACGACGAGCTCGACGCGGTGCAGCTTGGTGAGCTCGAGCGCGGACCGACCACCTACCGCGTGTTCCTGCTGCCGGACGCGCTGCAGTTGGACCTCTCCATGACGCCGGCAGCTCAGTTTCGTCCCGCCGGGCCACGATTCCGGCTCCTGTTCGGCGAGACGGCTGCGGGCGAGGCCGAGACCCTCACTCCGCCGGTCGCAGGGGATCTCTTCCTTCCCACGCCGTCGGTGGCAGTGGACATCTTCGGGTGGGGCGTCATCTACGCGCTCCACGCGCGCGCGTGCATCGAGCGCGGGCGGGTCTGGCAGGCCGAGCATTACGTCGGCGCCGTGCGCGACCACGCGCTCTCGCTTGCCTGCCTTCGCCAGGGGCTGCGCCCTGTGCAGGCGCGCGGCTACGACGACCTTTCCGCTGAGACACGTGCTCGATTCCAGGATGCCCACGTCGGCGCGGTCGAACCTGGCGCCCTCCGGACAGCTCTCGGCGCTTCCGTTCTCGCGCTCATGCACGAGGGCGCGGAGGCGCGCCTACCGCACGCTCATGTCGTGGCGGAGCGTCTCGCCGAGCTTGGCTGACGAGCCGCAGCTGGCTGGAGATCCAATTTCGGAAGAAGGAGCCATCGCCGCCACGCATGGCCGGCGTTAGGTATCGACTCTCCGGTAGATGAGGTCGAAGTCGGTCGTGTAGTTGGTGCCGTCCTCGGCGATCTCCCAGCGTCCGGTGATGGTCTTCCCGTCGTCGCTGATCCTCGCGGTGAAGCGCTGTGAGAACGGCTCGCCCTCCCGCCAGAGCTGCCACTCGCCGTTGCCGATGCTCATCTCGTAGATGCGGCAGACGCCGCGCTCGTCGGAGTACAGCTGGAAGTAGGTCCCGTTGGCCGGATCGCATCCGATGATGGAGACGTTGTCGGGCGCCTCGGGAAGCTCGGCGGTCCCACGCTGGAGCGGGTGTGCCCCCGAGGCGTGCCACTCGAAGGTGATCCTTCCGCCGCCCCGCCTCGGCTCTCCGCTAGGCCATTTCGCCTCGAAGGTCCACTCGCCGACTAGGGGCTCGAGCTGGCGTAGCGCATGCTCTGCGGTTGGTTGGTCCATCGATCCGCTCGTTCCTCCTGTGGCGCGTTCGCACCTCGCGACGCACTCGCAGAACTTGGTTGACGAAACGCAGCGTCCGGAGCGGCGCGACCGGAGCCTATCCATCTTTGTTCCGTCAGAGCGGCGCTTACGGCTCGGAGTCGCTTGCCGTCTCTACCGGAAACGGGTGAAGATGCGCCCGTGGAGGTGCTGGAGACCCGCACGCGAAGACGGCGGAAGGCGCCCCGCCACCGGCCGGCACCCGAGGCGATCACCGCGGTGGTCGTCGAGTTCCCCCGCTCGTGACCGAGGAAACCACGGCCTCGTCTCGGTCGCGCGCGCACGAGCCATGACTGCCTGGATCGACAACGGGGCGGCCCTGCTCTCTCGGATCGGCGCGGATCCCGAGGACGACCAGGAGGTGCGCCAGAGGAAGTCGCTTCTCGTGCTGCTCGCGGTCCTGATCCTGCCCGTTTCCGTGGTGTGGGGCAGTGTGTACCTCGCCTTCGGCTCGCCGGTAGGCATCGTTCCGTTCATCTACTTCGCCGTCTCGATCGGCTCGTTGGTGCTGTTCGCGCGAACCCGAAACTTCCGGCTTCTCCTCGTCATTCAGCTCCTCGATATCCTCCTCACGACGACGACCGGACAGATGCTGGT
>DASYUL010000081.1:0-4694 GCA_036001245.1 Thermoanaerobaculia bacterium | reverse complement strand
GGCGGCTCATCCTGCGCGCGCTCTCGGATCTCAAGCGCCGGACGTCGCCCCCGGCGACCTTTGCGCTGCTGTCGGCGATCGCGGTCTTCGTGCTCGGGGGCGCGGTGCACACGCGGGCCCTGCCGTCCTGGACGCACCTCGCGGCGTCGGTCCTCGCCCTCGCGCTCCACGTGTGGGCGCTCCTCGCGGAGTGGAAGGCCTTCGGCGACAACGCGCGGCTGATGGCCGATCCGCGGCGGTTCGTCCGGCCGGAGGCCTAGCGGAGCTCGACAGTCGTGGTCTGACCCTCCGACACGGCGAACGGGTACGAGCTCTCCCTCGAGGGGCCTGTCACGATGAGGCGGTACGAACCGGGCGCGATGTGCTCCAGAACCGATGCGGGAGGGCCGAGACTGAAGATGCCGTCGCGGCGCGACAACCCGACGTAGAGAGCGCCGGTCGCGTCGACCATTCGGGCAGTCACCGCCACGTTCGTACGGATCTCGACGCGACCTCCAGGCGTCAGCGTGACAGCGAGCGTCCCCGACGGAATCTGCACCGTGAACGAACGCCGGGCGTAACCTTCCGACCCCAAGGAAACGGAGTACTGCCCTGGAGTGAGAGAGGGGATCTCACCCCTGCCCTCGGCATCGAGCGGGACGCCTCCCGAAAAGGCGACAGCGCCGCTCGAAGAGTACGTGAGCACGACCAGCCAGCGCAGTGGCAGCCCGCTTAACCCATCGACCGCCCGGATCGCGAGGCCAGATCCGCGCACGAGCGAGAGGTTCAACTCCACCGGTGATCCCGAGACCGATACCGGCTGGGCCTTCAGCTGATATCCCTCTTTTCGCGCGGTGAGTTGATAATTCCCCAGGTCCACGCTCTCGATCGAGTAGAACCCTCGGGAGTCGGTCACGGCACGCTTGATCGCGTAGGGTCCCGTCTCCGTGCCGCTCTCGGCCTGCACTGAAGCCCCTTCGAGCGGATCGTTCGAGCCGCTGTCGGTCACTACCCCGGATATTGTGATCATCGGAACGTCGATGTCGGCGGTCGTGTCGCCCGAGACCGCGAAAGAATTCCTGTGCCTCACACCCTGCCCTGACACCTGGACCAAGTAGTTCCCGTCGCTCAAGCCCTCGATCGAGTATCGACCGGCCTCGTCGGTCTGGTCCGATGCGCGGCCCCCCGCGGCAGTCGGCGGATCGGGCGTCGCGCTGACGAAAGCGTTCGAGATCGGCTTCTCTCCGCGCGTGACACGGCCGGAAAGGCGCGACGTTCCTTCGAAGACGATCTCCACGGGAACTTCCGCAGCACCTTCCGGGACGTCCAGGTTCTTGCTCGTCGAGCGCATCGAGGGGAACGCCGTGCTCGCCTGCAGCCGCAGAACTCCGGACGGGACGTCGCGCAACGTGAACCGGCCGTCGTCCCCGGTCACCGCGCCGTCCTGGTAGTCCTTGGACGACGCGAAGATCCTCACACCTGCCACGTTCGCGGACGGAAGACCCGACACGGTTCCCTGGATCGTGGCTCCGGCCGCCATCTCGAGGAGCACTCCGTCCTGTCGTTGACTCTCGCCGAGAACGACGTCTTTCCAGGCCGTCGTCCCGGCGTTCGATTGCGCCGAGACGCTGTAACGCCCGGCCTTCAGATGCTCGAAGGCGAAGTTGCCGGAAGCGTCCGCCCGGGAGGAGTCGTCGCCAAAGTTCATGCCGCTACCCTGCTGGCGGAGGAGAACCTGGGCGCCCGGGACGCCGCTGCGGCCGTCCTTGCCGACGACGGTGCCGGCGATCGAGCCGCCGAGAGAGAGCGTCAAATCGACGGACGCCTCGTCTTCGAGATCGACCTGTTTCGACGTCTCCAGGAACTCGGGATGCTCGGCCGACAAAGTGATCTTGCCGGACGGCAGACCGTCGAACCGGAACCGGCCGTCGGCGTCCGTCGTCACCGCAGGCTGGGTGCCTCCATCCAGACGGGCCAGGGCCGCCATCCCAGGGCCCATTCCCGCGCTGGAGCCTTCGGACCATGTGACCGACGCATTTGCGACCCCGGTCCCGCGCCGCGGGTCGAGCACCCGTCCGGTCACGACGCCGCCCTTCTTGAGCGAAACAACGACGCCCTCTTTCGTCTCTCCCTCTCCCACCTCGATACCGGAGACTTCCGCCGGCCGGTAACCGAGGGAGGAGGCGCGCACGATCCACTTGCCGGGGGGCACGTCGGCGAGCTCGAAGCTCCCGTCGGTCGACTGAAATGCCTTCTCGCTCTCTCCTCCCGCCATCACCATCCGGAATCCGCCGGCGATTCCGCCCTGCGACTCCGTGTACGTCGCCGTGAAATCCGTCACCGGGCGTTTGGTCTCCGCGTCCTCGACGCGGCCGCGAATCGTGCTGCTCGTTTTCACGACGAGCACCACCTCCCCGGGAGACGGAGTGAGGCGTTTCTGCAGGGAAGCGTAGCCGTCGGCTCGGACGTTCACCATCACCGGCCGATCCGCGCTGAAGCCTTCGAGACGGAAGCGTCCTTCCAGGTCCGTTCTCGCGTTGCGAGGTCCGGCTCCGTCGCCGAACGCGAAGACGTCCGCTCCGACGACCGCCTCCCCCTTCGAGTTGCGGACGAGCCCGGCGATCGGAACTCCGGCGGTCAGAACGACCGCCGGCCATTCGCTCGGACCCGGCGCCTGTACCGCGACCGACGGAACGCGCTTCGTCGCGTAACCCTCGCGCGAGACCGCGAGCGCGTACTCTCCCGCCTCGAGACCGGCGACGCGGAACGATCCGTCCGTACCGCTCGTTGCGTCCGCCTGGTCGCGGTTCATGCCGGCCATCTGGAAGACGAAGCGGGCGCCGCCGCGCTCCGATTGCGAGAGGCGGACCTCCGCGCCGGGAATCGGCTGGCCCGCCGCGTCGACGACGCGGCCGCGCGCCTCGAGCCCGCGCTTCAGGATGAGCGCTACGTCCTTCACGGTCTCCCCGGGTTTCACCGTGACCCCGTGTCGCTTCGCCGTCGCGTAGCCGGTCTTCGCGGCTTCGAGCGTCACGTTCTTCTCCGCGGAGAGTCCGCGCAGCCGGAAGGTTCCGTCAGGTCCCGAAGTGACGCCCGGTCTCCCGAGGAAGGCAGACGGGCCGCCGCGCATGAGAGCGCGGACGTTCGTATCACGAGCGATGCGCACGCGCGCGCCGGGAACTGGCGCGCCGGATTCGTCGGTAACACGACCCGCGATCGCCGATGCCTTCTGCAGGGCAATCGCGACGTTCGCCGGCTGCGCGACGACGGCGACGATTCCGGGCATCGAGACCGGCAGGTAGTCGGTCTTCGCCGCGCGAACCGTGTAACGCCTGGAGGCGAGGCCGGCGATCCGGAACCGCCCCTTTGCGTCCGTTCTCGCGCGGCGGCTCCGCGTCTCGTCGCCGAAACCGAACGAGGCCGTCGACGCCGAGATCCGGGCTCCCGCGAGCGGGCGGCGCGTCCTCTCGTCGATGACACTGCCCGTCACCGAGGCCGCTTTTGCGAGGCGAAGGGGCACCTCGACGGTGTCCCCCTTCTTCACACGGACGGTGTCCTTGCGCGCGGCGAGGTCGTCCTTTCCGAAGGCGACGAGGTCGACACTCCCGGCGGAAACGCCGGAGAGGAGGTATGCCCCGGCGGCGTCCGCCCTCACCGCGAGCGAGCCCGTGAGGACCGCCGCGCCGTCGGCCGCCTTGCCCGCAAGGTCGACGACCGTGCCCCGGATAGTTCCACCCTTCTTCAACGTCACGTTGATTACCGTGCGGCGCTGGATGGAGGCTTGCCTCGAAGGCGAATATCCCGGCGCGCGGACCGACACTCCACCGCCTGTAGCGGCCGCGTTGGGAATCGAATAGGACCCGTCGGCGGCCGTCGTCGCCTCGGAGTAGAAGATGACGTCGTCCTCGTCGAACGACAGCCCTCGGGTCGTGCGTACGCGCGCGCGGGCGACGGGCTTGCCTCCCTCGTCCGAGACGCGCCCGGAGATCTTTTCGGAGGCGGGCAGCTCCACGTCGTCGAGCGTTACGTCCTCGGAGGAGTCGAACGGACCGCCGAGCAACGCTCCCGGAAGCGTTCCAGGAGAAATTCGAATCGAGACCTCGACGGCCGGCTTGTCGAGCGTGATGCGGAACCGTCCGCCGGCGTCGGTCGTCGCTTCCCCGAGCGGGGAAGGCGGCGCACCCTTCGTCTCGTCGATCGCAACCTGCTCGTCGGTCCGAAAGCTCTCCCAGATGACCTTCGCTCCGGCCACCGGGGCACCAGCGGAGTCGAGTACACGGCCCGAAACCGTCGCGCCGGGCGCCGCGGAAGCGACGAGAGCGAGAGAGAGCGCGGCGATCAGACCGAGCGGAAGGCGTCGGGCCATGGATGTCCTCACGATCGGGGTCAGGCCTGCGAGACCTGACCCCCAATAACCTATTCTCTGCCGAACAGAGACGACACCTCGCCCCACGAGGTTACGATCCCGCCATGCCGTCGCCTCTCGAAGGAAAGATCGTTCTCGTCACCGGCGGCGGCGTCCGGGTCGGCCGGGCGATCGCCGTCGCCCTCGGCGCCGCGGGGGCGGACGTGGCCGTGCACTTCCGGGGGTCCGCCGCGGGCGCGGAGAGCGCCGCCGGGGAAGTCCGGGCCGCCGGCCGGCGGGCGATGGTCGTCGCGGGCGATCTCGCGCGGCCGGACGACTGTCGCCGCGTTGCGCGCGCGTCCATCGACGG
>DASYUL010000080.1:0-16864 GCA_036001245.1 Thermoanaerobaculia bacterium | reverse complement strand
ACGGGTCTCCCGAAAGAGTTCGGCGGACGGCCCACCCGCTCGGCCATGTGGATGGCGGACCACGTCGGTGGCACTGCGACGGCCATGGGAATCCTGGCCGCGCTCATCTATCGCGACAAGGTCTCGGGCAAGGGCCAGTTCGTCGAGGGCACGGCGGCGGAAGGGGTCATCCGGATCCTGGATTACAACTGGGCCTGGTACGGGTTCGACGGGAGCATCCGGCCCCGCTACGGCAACTGGGACCTCGCGATCAATATCTACGCCGTCAACCCCTGCAAGGACGGCTACTTCATGGTCGGCGGCGGACACGACCGCCTCTGGTACCGGATCTGGCGGACGGTGGGCCAGACGCGTTCCGACCTGGAGGACGAGATCTTGGACGACAAGAGCCTGCGTGTGGTCGTGGCGCGGCTTCCGCACTTGAAGCAGGTGAAGACCTACACGGTTCTCGCCGATTGGCAGAAGGACTTTTCCAGGGCGGACGCGATGCGGGAGCTGCTCGCCCAGCAGGTCGCGTCCGGCGGCGTGAACTACATCGACGAGGTCGCCGAGGACCCGCACTTCAAGTACCGCGGGCACGTCGACGAGTTCGAGGACCGGCTCTACGGGAAGGTCCTCTACGGCACGACGCCGTTCCTCGCGCACAAGGCTCCGGGCCGCCTGAAATGGATCGGCCGGCCGCTCGGATACGACAACGAAGAGATCTACCTGAAGCTGCTGGGACTTGGGCCGGCGGACGTTGCCGGGCTCAAGAAGCGCGGCGTGGTCTAGGTTCAGGAACCAGGAGGTATAAAGATGGCAACCGCACCCGATTTCGAAACCTATTGTCAGCAGCTCTTCGACTACAAGACGGCTGCCGGAAAGCCGGAGGTGCTGAAGGGCTATCGCGTCCTATCCTGCACGCAGTACATCCTCGGTCCCTCCTGCGCGAGCTATCTGGCCGAGCTGGGAGCCGAGGTCATCAAGATCGAGGCGCCCAGACGCGGCGAGCCGATGCGTCACACGACCCCGTTCAACGAGCCCCTTCTCTACCCGCTCTCCCGCTGGGTTCCGGAGGCGGGTACGGGCCTGGGCTTCTTCGGGGCCAACCCCAACGAGGAATTCGTCAGCCTCGACTTCCACCGGCCGGAGGCGAGGCAGGCCATGCTGGAGCTCGCGGCCAAGTCGGACGTGATGGTCCAGAACTACCGGCCGGGGACCTTCGACCGGTGGGGGATCGGGTATCAGCACCTCTCCAAGGTCAACCCCCGCATCGTCTACCAGTGGCTGGGCGGGTTCGGGGGCTGGGGACCGGGACGCGTCCGGGCCTCCTACGACATCCTGGGCCAGGCCATGGGCGGCGCCTTCGGGATCACCGGCGAAGCCGCAGACCGGGGCGGGACGCCGGCCAAGCACACGATCTGGCTGGCAGATTACTGGGGCGGCATGATGGCCGCCGTCACGATCCTCGCGGCTCTCTACTGGCGGGACAACGTCTCCGGCGAGGGGACCTTCATCGAGTACTCGCAGGTTCATGGCGTCACGCGGCAGCTCGAGTCCGCCTTGCCTCTCTATGGCCGGTACGGTGTCCGGAGGGAACGCTGGGGCAATTGGGACACGGAGCTTTGCGTGCATGGAATCATCCAGTGCGGTAAGTCCTCCTACCCGGATTCGAAGAACCCGCAGGAGGCCGAGGTCGGCTACATCCTCGTCAGCGCCCACACGGACGAGGACTTCAAGAAGCTCTGCGACGTCATCGGGAAGAAGGACCTGGCCACGACGCTCGCCAAGCACGACGATCGCGTCAAGGCCGAGAACCAGGGCACCGTCTACGACGCCATCGAGGCCTGGGCCAAAGACAAGACCAAGGAAGACGTGGCCACGCTCCTCGACAAGGCCGGCATCAATAACCAGCCCGTTTGGAACGCCAAGGAAGTCTCCGAGAATCCGCATTGGAAGATGCGCGGTTCCGTCCAGTGGATCGACGATCCATACTACGGCGACATCCACCATCAGGGTCCGGCATTCAAGATGTCCGACACGCCACCGCGCATCAAGTGGGCGCTGAAGCCCGTCGGCGCCGACAACGAGAAGGTGTACGGCCGGCTCCTCGGGTGGACGAAGGAGAAACTGGCCAAGATGGAAGAGGCGGAGGTGATCTGAAATGATCAAACAAGGGCTGGTGCTCACTTGCACCAAGGACTCCACAAAGAACTTCCTCGACCCCTATCCGTTCTGGAACTTCAGCGGCAACACGAAGTGCGCCACTTGCGACACCCTCTATGCCGTGAAGTTCGTCAAAGGCCAGCTCGTGAGCGGGCCCACGGTCGTCAGCTCCGGGAAGGCCGACCTGCTGCCGGGCTATGCCGAGGACAAGAACGGCGCCGCGATCACCGGTGAAGGCAAGATCCGCCCGGCCCCGCAGTCGCGGCCCGATCCCTTCACCGGGCAGCAGAAGCAGGTCACCAAGAGCCTCCGAGGCAAGCCGTTGAGCGGCAGTCGTCTCAAGAAGGAAGATCTGGTGGGCAGCCGGGCCAGGTTCATCGCGGAGCTGCACAAGGTCTGAGAGGAGACGAGACATGGGTGAAACCGAAGTTCATCGCGGATCTGCGCAAGATCTAAAGAGGAGACCAGACGTGGGTGAAACCGAGAAGGGAAAGGAAGCGTCGAGTTACAAGTGCTGCGAGTATTTCGAGGCGGCGCTGGACCCGAACATCCTGCGGGCGTACGCCGGCTACTGCAAGGCGCGGGCGTGGCCATTCACCGTGATGGTTCCCATCGGTGGCTTTGACGACGAGTGTCCAAAGCCCCCGATCAAGAAGAAGGCTTAAGAAAGCGCCAAGGGATAGGCGTGGCGAACCTCCGTGAGGAGTTCGAGCGGCGCTACGGGCCACTCTGGTCCGGGGCGTCGTCTCTCTCGATCGAGGGTGTCACCCACGAGCTTCACGAGGTGATCCATCGGCTCGGCTTCGGCTTCGAGGGAATCAAGATCATCGACGCGCCCCCGGTCGAAGCCGGCCGGTTCGCCATCCGTTACTTCGACGGTGAGGTGCGGTGCATCGTCTGCATCGAGTTCGGGGCGGACTTGAACTACCTGGAGGAGCATCGCGTCCACATCGCCGAATGGCTGGGGGATGCCTACTTCGAGACGGAATTCCAGGTGAATTGCCCCATGGATTTTTGAAGGAGATGCTATGAAGGTCAAGTTCTACTATTCCAGCAAGGACAAGCCGGGTGAGCAGTACCCGAACAACAACGCTGCGTGCGTCGAGAAGATCAAGGCGCTCAAGAGCCGGGGCGCCGACGCCGAGGCGGTCGACGTGGCCAACGTCGAGGACGTATTTCGCCTCTACCACGCGGCCTTGACGGGTCCTCCCGCGACGGTGCGGGCGGTCTTCGGCATGAAGGGCGGGCTCGAGGCCGACTTCGGCCGCGCGACCCCCGCCGTCCTCGTCTGGGGCGACCCGAACGACCGTTACCCGACGGACGCCTACCCGCGTCAGGATCAGGCCCGTGGGGGACTCGTGGGGTGCGAGAAGGCCCTCGACGACCTGACCAAGGAGCTCGCCAAGATGCCGACGACCGAAGACGAGGAAGACCAGCCGGTGGCCCGTTGAGCACGATCCCGGGGGAGTACCTCCCCCCGAAGGAGTATCGGCCCCAGCGGATCTACGAGCTCAAGGAGTTCGAGAGCTATCCGGATCCGCTGAACAGCACCGAGGAGCTTCTCGACAAGCAGGTGGCCGCGGGAAGGGGAGACAGCCGCGCCGTCCTGATCGGCGACAAAGTGATCACGTACAAGCAGCTCCTGGGGGCGTCGAACAAGATCGGCAACGCCTTGCGCAAGCTCGGTGTCGAGGAAGCCGACCGGGTCATGCTCCGATCGCCCAACGTCCCTCCCGCCCTGTTCACGAACTTCGGCGCCTTAAAGATCGGGGCCGTGATGGTCCCGACCTCGCCCATGCTCTCTCCCAGCGAGATCGCCCACATCGCCAACAACGCGGAAGCAAAGGTGATCGTCGTTGCGGCGGCGTTCCTCGAAGGAGTCCTCAAGGCGCGGCCGAACTTGAAAACCGTGAAGCACGTGATCGTCTTCGGCGGGCAGCCGGAGGAGTTGAAGGCCCAAGGCCTCCTCGCCTACGAGCCGCTGGTCGAAAACGAGTCCCCGGCCCTCGATCCGGTCCGCCGTCCGCGCACGGCGGTCTCCGTCCTTCTCTACACGTCGGGAACGACGGGCATGCCGAAGGGAACGGCCCACTACATGGAAGAGGCCCTGATCGTCCCGGACACTTTCGGCAAGTACGGATGGAAGGTCGGGCCCGACGACATCATCTGCGGCCCCGCTCCCATTTCGCTCGCCGCCGGCTACTCGACCGTGGCGACGATCCCCTTTCGCTTCGGTGCCGCGGCTTCTCTGATACCCAAGTTCACGCCCGAGGGGCTCTTCGAGACGATCCAGAGCCACAAGGTGACGGTCTTGAGCGCTCTTCCCACGGCGTACCGCAAGATGCTCGAGGTCCCGGATGCGGAGAAGAAGTACGACCTGTCGAGCCTCCGCGTCCTGACAGGCGGCGGGGAATCGCTGACGGCCAAGACCTACCTGGACTGGAAGGCTCGCTTCGGCCAGGAGATCTACGAAGGCCTCGGCACCACGGAGATGATGTACGTCTTCGTCTCGAGCGTGGTCACCCGAAAGGTGAAGCCGGGAGCGATCGGCACCGCGGTCCCCGGCTACGAGATCCAGGTCGTGACCGAAGAGGGCAAGGTCGCAAAGCCGGGAGAGCTCGGAAGGCTCTACACGCGGGGTCCCACGGGAACCCTCTACTGGCGTCCACTCGAGGAGGGCGGAAGCCTGCTCGAGAAGCAGAAATCGCTCATTCGCGAAGGGTGGGTGCTGGTCGGTGACTTCGTCACGATGGACGAGGACGGGTACATCAGCTTCGTGTCGCGCGAGGAGGATCTGATCAAGAGCTCCGGCTACCGCATCGGTCCCGAGGAGGTGGAGGACGCTCTTCTGAAGCACCCCGCCGTGGTCGACGCAGGCGTGATCGGGATTCCCGACCCCATCCGCGGGCAGAACGTCAAGGCCTTCGTCATTCTGAAACCCGGCCAGACGCCGAGCGAGGAGCTGAAGCAGAAGATCATCGACAGCTGCCGCGAGCACATCGCGATCTACAAGCTGCCGCGGTTAGTCGAGTTCGTCACAGAGCTTCCACGCACCCCGCAAGGAAAACTCCTGCGGCGGCTCTTGCGGGACAAGGAGCCCGCCGCAGCTGATGTAGTTTCCCGAAGTCCAGGAGGCGCATCGAGTATCCAGCCCTGAGTCGTATCGAGGCCGAGCCCGATTTCGTCGGGCGACTTCAAAATCTCGCCGTGACCGACCTCCCGTCTCTCTTCGGGCAGATCGACATCTACCTCTTCGATCAGCTTCTCCGTGGCCGAATCGTCCCGGGAATGACCGTGCTGGACGCCGGCTGCGGCCGCGGGCGCAACCTCGTCTTCTTCCTTCGCCACGGCTACGAGACCTATGCCGTCGATCCCGACCCGGATGCCATTCGCACCGTGCGGTCGCTCGCCGAAAGGCTCTCCCCGCACCTTCCGCTCTCGAACTTCCGCGGGGAAGCAGTGGAATCCAGCAGCTTTCCGGATCACGCCGCCGATGTCGTCATCAGCAGTGCCGTTCTCCACTTCGCCCGGGACGAGTCCCACTTCCAGGCGATGCTCCGCGGCACCTGGCGCCTCGTCAAGCCCAACGGCCTCTTCTTCTGCCGCCTCGCATCGTCGATCGGCATGGAAAGCCGCTTCACGTCCCTGGGCGGGAGACGATTCGCCCTGCCCGACGGCACCGAGCGGTTACTCGTGGACGAGCCGTTCCTTCTCGCGCTGACCTCCGAACTCGGGGGTGCGCTGCTCGACCCGCTGAAAACCACACTGGTCCAGGATCGCCGATGCATGACCACGTGGGTACTAAGGAGAGTCGCCTGAACCGGAAGCCAGTCTCGATTCGTTCTCGAGGAAGCGTCGTATAGTCCCTGCCGCCATGAGCGAACCCACCGTCGATTCCACTGCTTCCGCGCACCTGACCGTAGCGCCCGCCGATCTCGCCAACGTCTTGAATCTCGAGCCCGGCGACTCCTTTCCCCCGGTTTTTGCGACGTCTCGCATGGTCGGCCTTATGGAGGTTGCGGCCGCGCGTATTCTGCGGCCCCATCTTCGCGAAGGCGAGGCCTCCGTCGGCGTCACTGTCGAGGTCATCCACACTGCCGCAACGCCCCCGGGTGCCACCGTGACGGCCACAGCGAAATTCGTCGGGCGGGACGGAAAGCTCTTTCTCTTCGAGGTCTCGGCTGCGGACAACGCAGGCGAGATCGGACGGGGCACACACAAGCGTGCAGTCGTCTCGACCGAAAGGCTCGTCGCCGGCGCGGCTCGTCGCGGTGCGGAGGCCTAACAGGCGGCTGGACTCCTCGTCGATGCGAGCCGGCGCGGCGAGCTTTGAAGTCCTCGGACAGCACCTCGAATACCGCTGGATCGGACCCCGACCCGACGAGGCGCCATCGATCGTGTTCTTGCACGAAGGTCTGGGCTCCGCAGCGACGTGGCGTGACTTTCCCGACAGAATGGCGTCCGCGACCGGCTGCGGCGCGCTCGTTTACAGCCGGATGGGCTATGGCGCGTCCGACCCGGTGTTCGGGCGGCGGCCGGTTCGGTTCATGCACGACGAAGCGCTCGAAGTGCTCCCCGCGGTCATCGAACGTTTCGAGCTCAGAGACGTCGTCCTTTTCGGCCACAGCGACGGCGCGTCGATTGCGATTATTTACGCGGGCGCGCTTCTCGCGCCCATTCGCGCGCTCGTCCTCGAGGCGCCTCACGTCTTCGTCGAGCCCATTTGCATCGAAAGCATCACCCGAATCGCTCAGGCGTACGAGACGACACGCCTGCGAGAGCGGCTCGCGCGGTATCACGGCGACAATACCGATTCGATGCTCCGGACGTGGACCGACGTGTGGCTCCGGCCGGAGTTTCAGCGGTGGAACATCGAGGAGTATTTGCAAGCCATCGAGAGTCCCGTGCTGGTCGTGCAAGGCGAAGACGACGACTACGGCACCGTCCGGCAGGTCGATGCCGTCGTGACGCAGGTCAGCGGGCCGGTCAAGTCGCTGGTGCTGGCACACTGTGGCCACTCCCCGCACTCCGATCAGCCGGACGAGGTGCTCGAAGCCGCTCGCCGGTTTGTCCGACAGGCACTCGATGTGGAACGCTGAGCCATGTGGTCGAGGAAGGCGCTCTGAATCGCTTGTAGGTTCTCTTGGCCCGGCGTGACTGGGGATCCGGCAGCCGCTGTGCCAGACTGGATCAGGAGCTCACGCGGTCCTCCGGCTGGGTCGGGGCAAACACCTCGTAAAGTTCTCGGGAGGATTTCACCGAGAGCATCTTCTGGACGAAGCCTTCCCGGTGCAGAAGGTGGCTGAGCCGCGCTTCCCAGAGAAGCGGCAGGGAGACCGTACGTCCCAACAGCAGGAAGACGATCCGGGGTCGGTATCCGTGCATCTCCCGAAACTCGACTGGCTGCGCGGCGCGGACGATCACGATCTGGTCGCGGCCGAGGGAGCACTCCTCGGGCTCGCGAGGGTGCGGAAAGGCAACCTCCGGGTGAAGCGCAGTGCTGCATAGGCTTTCCCGCTCCATGATCGACGCCCGGATTCGCTCCTTCGCCACTTGCTCCGGGCTCTCCGTCAGGCTGAGCACGGCTCGATCGATTGCGTTGCGGATCAGGATTCCGGCTTCCGAGTCCGGAACGTCGAGAAATATGTTCTTCTCGTCCATATAGGAAAAGAGACGGACCTTGGAACCCAATTCCTCCACGGGTTCGATCTGAGGCTCGTCCCCTGTTCGTCGCTTCAGGAGCCACTTCTCGACGTCCCCCGCACGGAAGGCCCATCGGCCGCCGACCCGGAGAGCTCGCAGTTCATTCGCAAGCCGGTAGATACTGCTCGCCGAGAGTGAGAGGTAAGCGGAGACCTCGGCGACCGTCATCGTCCGGTCGGTTTCGGGGCCGCCCTTCTTTTTCTTGCCTTGCATAGACCTGTGTGCTCCCTGGAGTCGAGCCGCGCTATGACTTATGCGGGCTCGGTCGCCACGACTTCTGCCGAGGGTCGGTCGAGGTCGGCTTGGCGGAGCCGGCGGACGTTTTGGGCCCGGGATTCACCGACTTCCGGCATGCGCCCGTGCGGGGAGGGGTCGGTTTAGGCCAGGACGATCTTTTGCTTGGTCCACCGTGATCTCGATCTTTGGTGTTGTTCTAGGTATTTTGGCGTAAATTAATGCGTTTTCTTGACAATCGACGCATTCTAGCGTAGAAATTATCCAAATGTCAATCTGGGCGACCGGAGTCGGGGGCAGATAAGTGGAAGATCGCCTGATGACGATCAAGCAGCTCGCGGAGTACTTGAGCGTCAACGACCGCACGGTGCTCAAACTGGTCTCCGATGGGGTACTTCCAGGCGTAAAGGTCGGGAATCAATGGCGTTTTCGGAAGGCGATGATCGACACCTGGCTGGATGACCAGATGCTCGGAGTCGTGCCTCGATACCTGGATCCGCCCAGGCTGAACGGGTTGCCGCGGCGGATGCTCGAGCTGGCGAGCTGCTTCCAGCCGGACCACATCATCCCCGAGCTCGAAGCCGGGACGAGGAACACTGTGGTCGAGGAGCTGGCCGGGCTGGCTGCCCGATTAGGCCTCATACGCGACAAGACCTGGTTCGTGGGTGCGCTCATCCAGCGCGAGAACGTCATGCCCAGTGCCATGGGCAACGGCATCGCCTTTCTCCACACGCTCCGGCGCAACCCGGAGCAAGTCGCGCGGCCGTTCATGGTTCTCGGCCGGTCGCGCCGCGGCGTGGAATTCGACGCGCTCGACGGTAAGCCCACGCATCTCTTTTTCGTTCTGGGGCTCAAGTTCGAGGAGCTCTACCTCCCCTGGCTGCACAAGCTTTCCCAGATGTTCGCGTACGAGGACGCCGTGAAGGCCATCCTCGATGCTCCCAACGCCGCCGCCATCTTCCAAGCCGTCGCTGCGGCGGAACGCAGGCTCGAGCCGGAGGCCAGGACCGCGCACCGATGAACAATGGATAAGACCGTTCGCGCCCTGACAGACCTCGCCGCGGTCGATGATCAGCTCTCAGGGCGAGACGGGCTGATCGACGGGCTCGCCCTCGCGCTCGAAGAACGCCGAGCGGCGCTCCGCGAGGCCATCCCGGGGGCCTTTCTTGCCGCGTACGATGCTCTCGGCCACGTGGGTCGCCGGCCTGTGGTCGTTCACGTCCGCGGCGCGCACTGTGGCGGCTGCTACCTGCGCCTCCCGCCGAAAGCAGATTCTTCGGTCCGCCGGCGCCAATCGCTGTGCTCCTGTCCCCACTGCGGTCGTTTGCTTTATTCGTCCCCGAGCGTGGAAGAGAGCGAAAAAGCGAGCGAGTCGAAGCACAAGCTCGCGGACCGCGCCGCGAGGACCGGTAGGGCATCGAAGCGGTTGGGCCGGAGGATTCCTGGCAGGCGACCCGACCTCCAAGAACCCAACGCTGCCAAGAGACGATAGCCCCGCGTCGATGTCCTGCTCTACGGTGAGAGGAGCCAGATGGCCGAGACACGTCTATATGGCGGGAGCCGCAGCGTCGCGTCCCGATCTCGGTGCTGAGCCGGTCTCACCGAGCACGGCTCGCGAACGGAAAGCGCACTCCGGCCGGAGAGCGAGTCACGCGCGAGGGAGACGCATCGCCCGCCGACGTCGTCCGGGTTGATCAAAGACTTCGCCATCTGAATTCTCCGCTGGCTTTCGCAGGTGCCGCGCGCGGAGCAGTTCCCGAGCGCCGTCGTCATCGGTCCGCCTCGGTGTCGAAACCGCGGGCGAGAGACTCCGGATGATGTTCGGCCGTGCTCACGATTGCGTCGCCCGCGAATATAACTATAATCCCGTGACCATGGATAAATCACCAAAAACTGTCCCTGCCGGGGAGTTCAAAGCCCGGTGTCTCGCATTGCTCGATGAGGTCGCAGAGACGGGAAAGCCGCTACTGGTGACGAAGCGGGGCAAGCCCGTTGCCCGCGTCGTTCCTGTCGAGGCACCGCCCGGGCTCCTCCACAGCGTCAGGAAGGAAAAGGACCTCTTTTCCCCGATCGAGGAAGAGTGGGACGCGGCATCGTGATCGTGCTCGACACGCACGCATGGATCTGGTGGGTTGCCGAGCCCGAGAAGCTCTCCGCGCGAGCTCGCCATACGATCGACGCGGCCGAGGCCCTGGGCGTGTGCACGATCAGCTGCTGGGAAGTGGCTATGCTCGTCGTCAGGCGGCGGCTCGAGCTCGATCGCGACGTCCTTCTCTGGATACGGCAGGCTCTCGCGGTGCCGCGCGTGGCGCTGCTGCCCTTGACGCCCGAGGTCTGCGTGGCATCCGCTCGACTCGCACAGAAGTCGTCGGCTGATCCCGCCGATCGCATGATCGCGGCCTCCGCCCTGGAGCACCATGCTTCCATCGTGACGAAGGATTCGCGTCTCCGCTCGATGCCTCAGGTCGAAACCGTATGGTAGAGCGCCGCCGTCCAAATTGACGCCCCGTGGTCCGGGGCAATCAGCGACCGACCTCGTCGGTCAAGCCGTCTGAGCGGGCAGGACGACCCGGGCGTCCACGACCGTCAGCCCCTTCTCGTGCACGATGACCGGATTCAGGTCCATCTCGTCGATCTCACTGTGTCTCGTCACGAGATCGGAGACTTCGACGAGAAGCTTGCGAAGCGCCGCCACGTCGGCGGGCCTGCCTCCACGCACCCCCTCGAGCAGCTTCGCTCCCCGGGTTTCGCCGATCATCTCTGCCGCGTCCTTCTCGGAGAACGGAACGATCCGGAACGAGACATCGCGGAGGACCTCGACCAGCGTGCCGCCCATTCCGAACATCACGGCATGGCCGAACTGGAGATCGCGGGTCACCCCGACGATGATCTCGTGTCCGGGCGCGGCCATGGCGCTCACGAGGACTCCTCCCTGGCGCGCCCCGAGTCGTTGCACGATGCCGGCAAGATCCCGGAACGCCTTCCGGACTCCCGTCTCGTCTTTCACGTTCAGGATGACTCCCCCGACGTCGCTCTTGTGCGTCACGTCCAGGGAGTTCATCTTCAGTACGACGGGATAGCCGATGTTTGCGGCGGCTCCGACGGCCTCATCCTCGGTCTCCGCCCGCCGCGAGGGAACGACGCGGATTCCCTCGCGCGCGAGAAACCCCATCGAGTCGGCCGGGGAAAGAGACTTTCCAGCCGAAGCGGGAGAGGCGGCTTTTGGAGGAGCCTGTGTCGCCAGAGGAAAGACGCCGCGGGCAAAGCGAGCATGGCAGGACAGCGCCTTGACTGCGCGGTCCGGCGTCGGAAAGACGGCGATCCCCTTCTCGTGAAAGAGGAGGGTTTCGGTCCGTTCCACGTCGGCGCCGCCGAGATACACCACGAGGTCGCGATTCCCCGGCTCCAGGGCCTCGGACGCTCCGGGAATCGGATCTCCGAAGATCGTCAGGACGATGTCGTAGTGATCGCGTGCGGTCGCGATGACGTGACGAAAGAGCTCGGCGTTGCCGTCTCCGGTCAGGTCGAGCGGGTTACCAACGATGAAATGAGGCGGCAGAACCCCTCGCAACTGCGATGCGAGAGCGGCGGGCAAGGGGCTGATTCGGAAACCGTTGTCCGCTGCGACGTCCGTGGCAATGATCGCCGATCCCCCGGAGCTGGTGACAATGAGCATCCGAGGCCCGGCGGGAGGAGGGACGTAGGCCAGTGCCTTGGAGAAGTCATACAACTCCTCGAGCGAAGCGGCGCGGTGGATTCCGAACTGCCGGAAGACGGCGTCGTAAATCTCGTCCTTCCCGGCGAGCGATCGGGTATGCGACTCGGCGGCCTTGCGACCCTGTTCGGTCCGTCCGGCCTTGAAGATCACGATCGGCTTGAGACACTTCTTGACCGCGGCCAGGAATTTCCCCGCGTCCTTCACCCCCTCGATGTAGAGCGTGATCACCTTTGTGCTCGGATCGGCGCCGAAGAACTCGATCAGGTCCGCCTCGTCCACGTCGATCCGGTTTCCCATGCTCACGAACGCCGAGAAGCCGAGCTTCTCCTGGGCGGCCCAGTCGATGAGGGCCGCCCCGACGGTTCCGCTCTGCGACGCGATGGCCATCGCGCCTTTTTGCGTGATGAGGGGCCAGGAAGCGCAGAGATCGTGGTGCGGGTAGTTGACGCCCTGGCAGTTCGGCCCGACGACGCGAATGCCACAACGCGCGGCGTTCCGCTTGACCTCCTCTTGCAGGCGCGCGCCCTCCTCCCCCGATTCGGCAAACCCTCCGGTGATGACGATGGCGGCCTTAACCTTCCGCTCGCCCAGCTGCAGGATGGCGCCCGGCACGGAGGGAGCCGGAATAATGACGACGGCGAGATCGGTGCCGGGCGGGATTTCCTCCACGGACTTGACGGAAGGCACTCCGAGGATCGTCTCTCCCTTGGGGTTGACGGGAATGACCTGGCCGCCGAAACCTGCCTCCAGGATGTTCTTGAAGATCGTGAATCCCAGCTTCCCCGGCTTTGCGGAGGCGCCGATGACGGCGAGGCTGTTGGGCCGAAAAAGCGCCTGGAGAGAGTCACTCATATCGCTCCTCGAGATCGTGTTCCGCGGAGTCTACCGCCGCCGCGTTACGTGAGCAGCGAGACTCGTCGAAGGTAATGAGAGACCAGGGTCGCGCGGACGAGAAGCTCTTGCCTCACCGGCCGGACGGGAGCTTGCTCGTGAATTCCCCCCGCATCAGTTCGAAGACGCGGAGCATCTCCGTCACGGTGCGCGGAACGTAATCCGACTTGAGGTAGACCCAGCCGGTCTCGCGATAAAGCTTCCGGCCGCGGATCCGGGCGACAGCCAGACGCTTGTGGCGCAAGTCGGGAGCGACAGTCGCGTGGGAAAGAACGGTGATCCCGATCCCGCTCCCGACCATCGCCTTGATGATCTCCGCGTTCTCCGTCTCCATGGCGACGTCCGCCGAGACGTTTTCCTCGCGGAGGAAATTCTCGATCGTCTCGCGAGTTCTCGAACCGGTCTCGTAGAGAATCAGAGGGAATCTCCCGATCTCCCGCGCATCCACGACACGCTTGCGTGCGAGAGGGTGTCGCGGCGCGGTCACCACCACCATCTCCTCCTTCAAGACCGGGATGACCTCGAGGTCTTTCGCAATCACCGGAAGCGTGAGAAGTGCCAGGTCCATCTCGTGACCGCGCAACTTCCGGAGAATCATCTCCGAGCTCCCGGAGCTGACGCGCACATCCACGTCCGGGTGCAGTCTCCGGTATCTCTTCAAGAGACGGGGCAAGACATACATGCACACGCTCATGCCGCCTGCCAGACGCAAGCGCCCTCGGCGCAGCTCGTGGACATCCGAGAGCTGTTCCACGAGTCGTTGCATTTCCCGAAAGAGATTGTTGGCGGTTCCGACGAGGATCTCCCCCGGGTGGGTCAGAGAGACGCTGCGACCGTCGCGGTTGAAGAGCGGGCCTCCGAGCTCCTTTTCGAGCAGGCCGATCTGCCGGCTGATCGCGGACTGAGAGACGTGCAGCCGCTCTCCCGCGCGCGTGAAGCCGCCTTCCTCGGCGACGGCCAGGAACATCTCAAGCTGTCGGACGTCCATCGAGCTACCTTCCGACTGGCATCTCAATACTGCATGAAGACGTTCGATTCATTCTGTCTTCTTTCTGAATACTCCTCTCGTCTGCAGTCGGATCAGGTTGGCGGTGAGGGCCGGCCGACATCCATATCGAAAATGCATGGACTCGATCACTTGATTCTATTTTACTTATAGATCTCATCTCACCATGCTTTCGGGAACGAAGGGCGGCGGCCGTGAACCACCGGGAGAGATCCGTGAAAAAGGCCGGGCTCTACGATCCGGTCTTCGAGCACGACGCGTGCGGCGTCGGCTTCGTGGCCGACCGGGCGGGGCGCGCGAGCCCAGAGGTCCTACCGCTCGCACTGCAGGCTCTCTCGCGCATGGCGCACCGCGGAGCCGTGAACGCGGACGGCCGGACCGGGGACGGCGCGGGGGTCACGACGCAGATTCCCCATGCGCTTCTCGCGGACGAGTTCGCCGAGCGAGGCGTCTGCCTGCCGGAGCCGGGCCGCCATGCCGTCGGGCTCGTATTCCTTCCCGCGCGGGAGGACGAGCGGCGCGTATGCCGCGAGGCCGTCGCCGGCGTGCTCAACGCGAAAGGTCTGCCGCTCCTGGGCTGGCGAAAGGTCCCGATGCGCGAGGAGGTGCTCGGGCCCAGGGCGCGAGCCTCCCGCCCGGTGATCCTGCACCTGATGGTCGGGCGCCCGAGCGGCCTTTCGGATGAGGAGTATGAGAGACGTCTCTTTCTCGCCCGCAAAGAGATGGAGCGTCGCCTGCGGCTGTTCTCGCCGGAGCGATTCTGCGTGGTCTCTCTCTCCCACCGCACGCTCGTCTACAAGGCGCTCGTGCGCGGGGTGGACTTAGCCGCGTTCTATCCGGACCTCGGGAACCCCCTCTTCGCGACGGCTTTCGCGCTCTTCCACCAGCGTTACAGCACCAACACGCTTCCTTCCTGGGCGCTCACGCAGCCCTTCCGGATGCTCGCGCACAACGGAGAGATCAACACGATCTCGGGAAACCGTGCGCACATGCGCTCGCGCGAGGCGGCGATCGAGGCCGGCGGTCCGTCGGAGCGGAAGGCGCTGTTGCCCCTTCTCCAGGAGGCCATGAGCGATTCGGCGAGCCTCGACAACGCGGCGGAGCTCTTGACGCGGACGGGACATTCGCTCTTGCAGGCGATCGCGATGCTGCTGCCCCCCGCCTGGGAGAACGACGCGGAGCTTGCGCCCGGCGTGCGGGCCTTCTTCGAATACCAGGCCGGGCGCATGGAGCCGTGGGACGGACCCGCCCTCGTCCTCTTCACCGACGGCGTGACCGTCGGCGCGGCCACGGATCGAAACGGCCTGCGCCCCGCGCGCTACGTCGAGACCCGCGACGGCCTCTTCGCGCTCGCCTCCGAGGCGGGGGTGGTCGACGTGGCCGGGGAGAACGTCTTGCGCCGCGGGCGGCTTTCGCCGGGGGACCTCCTGGCGCTCGACCTCCGGGAGCACGTCGTCCTCGAACGGGCGGCGATTCACGCGCGCCTCGCAGCGGGCAAGCCCTACCGGCGGTGGCTCGAGAAGCACGGCCGCCGCGCGATTCCGACCGCCCATTTCGGTCGCGCCGCGGCCGACGAAGCGCGGCCGTCCGAAAACGTTCGGGTCCTGAAGTCCTTCGGCTACACGCGTGAAGAGATGGAGCTGGTTCTCGGGCCGATGTTCCGAGAGGGGCGCGAGCCGCTGGGATCCATGGGGGACGATACGCCGCTCGCCGCTTTCTCTGCCAAGCCCCGCCTTCTCTTTTCCTACTTCAAGCAGCGTTTTGCGCAGGTTACCAATCCACCGATCGATCCGCTCCGCGAGACAGTCGTGATGTCGCTCGCGATGCCTCTGGGACCGCAGGGGGAGCTCTGGACCGAGGGGCCGGAGCACTCGGCGCGGATATGGATCGAAAGCCCGGTGCTGCGCCCGGAAGAGATCGAGTCGTTTGCCGGGAGCGCGCGCGGCGGGTCGGCCGGGAGAGTCGCGCTCTCCTTCCGCGTCGCCGAGGGCGAGGCCGGCTTCCGGCGCCGGCTCGATCACGTGGTCTCCGAATCCATTCGTGTCGTCGAGGACGGGGCCTCCTTCGTTCTCCTGTCCGACCGGAGCGTGGACGCGGAGCACGCGGCTCTCCCGACCCTTCTCGCCGTCGCCGCCGTGCATCAGCGGCTCGTCGAGCGCGGTCTGCGTCCAAGCGCAAGCCTTCTCGTCGAGACGGGCGACGCGCGCGACGACCATCAGGTCGCGTGCCTGTTGGCCTTCGGCGCCGACGCGGTCTGCCCTTACCTGGCGCTCGAGCGGATCCGCGCCGCCGCCTTCGAGTCCGCCGCGCCGGAGGAGTCGGCACGCTCGCTAGAGGCGCGCTACCTCTCCACCCTCGCGAAGGGAATCTTGAAGATCCTCTCGAAGATGGGGATCTCCACGGCGCGCTCCTATCAGGGCGCGCAGCTCTTCGAGGCGATCGGCGTCTCCGGCGAGGTGGTGCGCGCGTACTTTTCGGGGGCGCCGTCGCCGATTGAGGGCGTGGGCCTCCCGGAGATCACCGAAGAGGTGCTCCGGCGCCATGACCTCGCCTTCGGACCGGCGGGGCGCGACGTGCTCGAGGAGGGGGGCTTCCACCGGTACCGGCGCGACGGCGAGGCGCACGCCTTCTCTCCGGAGATCGTCCGGACCCTCCACGCGGCGATCGGGAGCGGCGAGGCGCTCGACTACGAGACCTACGCGAGCCTGGTTCACCGGCGCGATCCCGTCGTCGTGAGAGACCTGCTCGAGTTCGCGCCGGCTTCTCCGGTTCCGCTGGAAGACGTGGAGCCGGTCGAAGCAATCTTTCGTCGCTTCGCGACGGCCGCCATGTCGATCGGGGCTCTGAGCCCGGAGGCGCACGAGACGCTCGCCATCGCCATGAACCGGATCGGCGGGCGTAGCAACAGCGGCGAAGGAGGGACGGATCCCGACCACTCCTGGGCGGTCTTGCGCAACGGGGACTCGGCCAACGACCGGATCAAGCAGGTCGCCTCCGCGCGCTTCGGCGTGACGGCCGATTACTTAGCGTCGGCCGAAGAGCTACAGATCAAGATGGCGCAGGGCTCCAAGCCCGGCGAAGGGGGCCAGCTGCCGGGCCACAAGGTCGCCCCCCACATCGCCCGTCTGCGGCATTCGCCGGAAGGGGTGACCTTGATTTCGCCTCCT
>DASYUL010000079.1:0-5175 GCA_036001245.1 Thermoanaerobaculia bacterium | reverse complement strand
ATCGCGTCGCACGGGAAGACGCCGTCGCAGTCGTGCTCGTTCGAGCTCTCCGTCGAAACGCGCACGTTCGGAGCCCACGAGACTCCATCGGCGGACGTCGAGAGGAAGTAGTCGGTCTCGAAGCGCTCGCCGGTCGTGTCGTGGCGGGTGTCGTAGAAGGCGACGTTCACCGCTCCCGTCACCGGATCGACCGAAAGCCAGTGGTTGAACCGGTCCACGAGCTCCTCGAGCTGGTCGGTGACGGCCGCGGGGTCCGACCAGGTCGAACCCTGATCGTCGGAGTGCGCGAGCAGGATGTCGGTCGTGCCGTCGTCGGTCAGATCCATCCACGAGCAATAGAGCCGGCCGCGGTTCGGGCCGCTCGAGCGATCCGCATCGCAGGCCGGGTAGACGAGCGCCGCCCGAACGAACTCCGCGGGAATCGCGATGTCGAAGGGGATCTGTTTGGAGGCGATGACGCTCGGAGACCCGAACGTGGCGCCTCCGTCGAAGGAGCGGTTGAATGTGATCGTGTTCGCCTTGTAGTCGTTCCAGGCGACGTAGACCTCGCCGTCGGGCCCGACGAAGGGATCCGCGCCGATCGAGCCTCCCGGGCCTTTGGGATCGTCCACCCGCACCGTGGTGAAGGTCGCTCCGTTGTCGGAAGACCGCGCGAAGCGCACGCCGCCGCTCGTCGAGCCTCCGACGGCTGCGTCCCACGCGATGTAGACGTTGTCGCGGAACGGGCTGGCCAGGTTCGTGTCTGCCGCAATGATCGGTTTGTCGTTGAAGTGGTTGCTGCCGGTCTCGAACGAGAAGTACGTGACCGCCGGATACGTCGCCCCGCCGTCCGTCGACCGCGCGACCGCAATCTCGGTGCCCTTGACGCCGTTGCCGTTCCCGAAAAAGACGACGATGTATCCGTAGAAGACGTTGCCGCTCGTATCGAACGCGAGGCTCGGGTCGGAGCCGAATCGCTTGCCGTTCGTCCCGATCGGATCCGGAAGCGGGAGGTCGACGCCTCCCCAGGTGGCTCCTCCGTCGGAGGAGAAGTAGCCGCGCATCGGGTCCCGGAAGATCTCGTTGGATCCGGCGGCGAGGACGCTCGGGTTCGATGGGTTGATCGTGATGAACGTCTCGCTTTGAGGACCGCACTCGTTCGAGACGTCGACGTTCGTTCCGACCGAGAGAGCGGAGACGGTCGTTCCGGGGCTCGGATCCGAGCCGTTCTTCAGCAGGAACTGGTACTTGTCCCACCACGTCGGGTTCTTGGGATCCTTCGCCGCGAGCGAGAGTGGGAAAAGGAGAGCGAGAAACAGAGCGGACGCGAGTCGTCGGGTCATGGGAACCTCCCGGTTTTGACGGCCGCCTCGGATCTTATCGAGCCACCACCTCGAAAACCGCGATGTTCCCGAACTCCTCGGTCTCCCAGTGCTGAAACGCATATATGCGCTTGCCGTCGCGCGACCAGCTCGGCTGAACGAAAGCGCCGGGCCCGTCCGTCAACTTGCGGAGGTTGCCGCCGTCGACGTCGACGGCATAGAGCTGCCCGATGTTTGCGGGTCCGGCGCGGTTGGAGGAGAACACGATCGTCGCGCTGTCGGGGGACCACGTGGGCCAGCCGTCGTACGCGGCGCTCTTCGAGACGTTGACGGGGTTGGAGCCGTCGGCGTTTATCACGAAGACCTCGGAGTTGCGCGCGCCGAGCGTCAGGTCCCACAGCATGCCGGGTTCGTCGGTGACCCGGCGGAACGCGATCCTCTTCCCGTCGGGCGAGAACTGCGGGTAGGTGCTCACGGTCTTGAAGCGCGTGACCTGGCGCACGTCGGAGCCGTCGGCGGCCATCGTGAAGATCTCGATGTGCTGTTTCGACCAGTCGACGGAGAGGTCGGGCGTCGCTCGCGCCGAGTTGAAGACGATGCGGGAACCGTCGGGCGACCAGTGCGGGTGCGAGTCGTCGCCGGGCTGGCGGGTCAACCGGCGCACGCCCGAGCCGTCGGCGTTCATGACGTAGATCTCCGAGTCGCCCGCGTCGCGCTCCGAGGAGAAGACGATGCGCTTGCCGTCCGGCGACCAGATCGGCGTGACGTCGGGAGCCGGATCGTTGGTGAGACGCACGAGGTCGGTCCCGTCCGGCCGCATCGTGTAGATCTCCCAGTTGCCGGTCCGGTCGGACTCGAAGAGGAGGCGCGATCCGTCGGGCGACAGCATCGGGTAGGCGTCCTTGACGTTCGTGACGCGTCGGCCCGGCCCGACCTGGAGCGCAACCGCGCCGGCGAGGAGGAGAGTCGTGATCTGCATGCCGACCGCATATCTCGGATTGGTCCTGGGGAGAAGGGACGGCGGGACGAAACCCGGGATCTTAGGGGTCAGGTCTCCACTTGCCACTTTCGACAACCAAACTTGTCAGAGCGCCGACGACTCGAGGTTGGCGACAACTTTCGCTATGAGTGAAGACTCGTGAGGTCGTCAGGTTGATCGAGGCCGACGGGTGGTACCTGGTGAGGACGAGAGGTAGTCACCGTCAATTCCGGCATCCGGACAAGCCCGGGAGGGTGACCGTTCCCGGCCACCCGAATCACCACCTCGCTCCGGGCACCCTGAGGAGTATTCTCAAGCAGGCAGGCCTGAAGGGGAGACCATGAGCCGCTATCTCATCGTCATCGAAAACGCCGGTTCGAACTACTCCGCATATTCACCCGATCTGCCCGGGTGCGCGACGACTGGCGCAACAGTCGACGAAACCAAGGGAAACATGGAAGGCGCGATCGAGTTCCATATCGAAGGACTTCGCGAAGAGGGCCTCCCGGTCCCGAAACCATCGTCGATCGTCGACTACGTCGAGATTCCATAAGCCTCCGGCTAGACCTTCGCCCAAACGCTGTTTCCGTCCTCTCACTCAGACCGGCGGCGACGTCGTGGGTCGAGAGGTCCAGGTTCTCGCGATCGTGGACAAGGAGCAGGCTCAGAGCTGGCTCGATAGAACAGGGGAGAGGCCATGAAGAAAGTTGCGCTCTCGAAAGTCAAAGACGATCTCTCGCGTTTTCTCAGGCTGGCGGAGGCCGAGGAGATAGTCATCACGCGTCACGGGAAGCCCGCCGCGGTCTTGATCGGGTTCAAGTCGGAGGACGATTGGTTCGACTACCGACTCGAGAACGACCCTCGTTTCTTAAACCGGATAGCGCAGGCGAGGGGAAGCATTAGAGGAAGAGGAGGAGTCCGACTTGAAGAGCTTGAGAAATAGACAGCGGCCCAAACGAGAGGCCCTGCTCGGGGCTTCTCAGCCGACCAATCGGTCGTAGTCCGCGTGCGACCCGATCCAGAACCATAGGATCCCGTCATCGATCGTCACCGAGATGCAGTGACGGGTGCCGGGGATTCTCCTTGAGGAGATCGTAGTTTCGCCGAGCCTGGTTCTGAATTCGTGCGGGAAGTTGATCGAGGAGGCGCCAGAAGTCTGGAGCGGCGCGGTGCTTCAAATGTCGCGGCTGTCGCCCCTCTTGTCAGCTGCGATCGCTTCGTCCGCAAGACGGTCCAGCTTCCCCTCCGCGACGTCGCTCTCGATCTGACGATCCCAGATCTCCGCATCGAAAGCGGCGAACCACTCGCGAAACAAAGAGAGCTCCCTTGCTGAGAGCTCCTCGATTTTTTTCTCCAGTTCCTCGATCTTCGTCATGCTTTCGTCCCCAATGATTTTACGGCCTCCCATCATCGTGCCCAAAACAAAAGCCCCGCTCGCGCGGGGCTTTCTGGCCGATGAAGAGTGCCGGCCTGTTACGCGCTGAAAGACTTGCCGCAGCCGCAGCCGCCGGTCGACTGGGGATTCGTCACCGAGAACCCGGCGCCGCGGAAATCCTCGACGTAGTCGACGGTCGAGTCGCGCAGGTAGGTCGCGCTCTGCGGATCGACGACGACCGAGATCCCGCCGAACTCGAGGACGTTGTCGTCCTCGTGCTTCTCGTCGAACTGGAAGCCGTACTGAAACCCCGAGCATCCGCCGCCGTGCACGAAGATCCGGAGGGGCTTGCCCTCGGAATCCGGCATCGTCTTGGCGAAGTACTTCACCTTCTCGACCGCCGCATCCGTCATCGCGAGCAGCGGCGTCTTCTCGCTGATACCGGTCGGCGCGGAACCCGACGGCTGCTCGGCCGTCTCGGCGCCGTGCTCGTGGGAACTTGGGGTCATCGTCGAAGACATTCCTACTCCTTAGTCTCTGCGATCAGTCAGCACAAACAAGCGGTCCCGAAACTGGATTCCATTCTACCTGGTGGCGGAAAGGCCCCTCCGGGGCCCTCAGGCCACCTTCTTCGCCTTGCCCGTGGCGGCGGCGAGCAGGCTGTCGATCTGATCCCAGGCCGCCGGCACCCCCTCGGGCTGCGCGACGAACGAGATCCGCTTCTCGCCGACCTCGTAGGCCTCCAAACCGGCCGGCAGGCACTTCTCCCAGGCCGCCCGGAACCGCCGCATTTCCTTGTCCAGCAGGGGCCGGCTGAACACCCCGATTCCGAGCCTCGAGCTGTCCACTTCGAAGACCGATTTCGCCTCGATTTTGGCCGGGATTTGCGCCGATTTGGTCCCCATCCGGGTCCTCATTTTCGCCACTTTCCACCCCACCCCAACCTCATCAACAGCAACCCGCGTGCCACTATTTCGAGTGGGATTTTTTCGGCCATGCACAACATCTGGTATTTTCCTTGACTCGCTCTTTGCCCGGTCCTAACCTAGTCTTCAACCAGATTTCACCGGTCCCGGAGCCAGTTTTTTCGAGACATAACGAAATACTCCCAATGGTCGGGGTGGGTTTCCTTTTGACGGGTCGGGGTGGGGCTTTTTCGGCTGTTTTCGAACGTTTTGTAACTAAAGGGGAGCGAAAAGGATGAGTGGGATGGAAGCCGCGGACGCCACGGGCGCTACGGACAAGGACCCCCGGGAGATCGCGCTTGGGAACGACAAGGAGGAGGCGGCCCGCCCGAGCGCGAGGCCCGCCCCAACCCTGAAGGGCCTGACTTTCCGCCGCGTCTATTCCGACCCCTCGGTGTCGCCGTACGACGCGATCGAGTGGGAGCTGCGCACGGCGTCGATCGTCTCGGAGAAGGGGGAGACGATCTTCGAGCAGAAGAACGTCGAGGTCCCCAGGTCCTGGTCGCAGACGGCGACGAACATCGTCGTCCAGAAGTACTTCCACGGCCGCGTCGG
>DASYUL010000078.1:0-4579 GCA_036001245.1 Thermoanaerobaculia bacterium | reverse complement strand
GCACCGGCGATCACGGACGCGACGACGCGGTGAGCGAGCAGCCAGCAGAACGCGAGCTCGAGCAGCGTGTGGCCGCGCAGCTGTGCGAACTCCTCGAGTTTCTTCACGATCCGGAGATTGCGGTCGTTCAGGAACCGTTTGCGGAAACGGCTCGGCTCTGCCAGCCGGCCCTGCGCCGGCGCCGATCCGCCGCTCGTGTACTTCCCGGTCAGCAATCCGCTCGCGAGCGGAAAGTACGGGATGAACGCCAGCCCGAGCTTCTCGCACTCGGGCAGCACCTCCCGCTCGGGCTCGCGGTGGAGCAGGCTGAACTCGTTCTGGACGCTGACGAATCGCGCCGCGCCGGGGCGCGCCGCGGCGTTCGCCTCGCGGATCTCTCGAGCGGAAAAGTTCGAACAGCCGATCTCGCGCACTTTGCCCGCACGCACGAGCTCGTCCAACGCCGCGAGCGTGTCGGCGATCGGTGTCTCGGGGTCCGGCTGGTGGAGCTGATAGAGGTCGATCCAGCTCGTTCGCAGCCGCAGCAGGCTGGCGTCGCAGGCCTGCCGCACGTACGCGGGGCGAGCACCGCGGCGCTGGCGGTCGACCTCCATCCCGAACTTCGTCGCGAAGACGACTTCCTTGCGGCGGCCTCCGAGCACGTTGCCCAGGAATTCCTCGCTCTTGCCGCCGCCGTAGATGTCGGCGGTGTCGATGAAGTTGAGGCCGGCGTCGAGCGCCGCGTCGACGACCTTGTGCGTGCCTTCGAGGTCGAGGCGGCTGCCGAAGTTGTTGCCACCGAGCCCGACGACGGTGACTTCCAGCGATCCGATCTTTCGCGTTTCCATGGGTTCAGGGCGTGCAGGACGCGTGCCGTGGGAACCCCTCACGCCGAGTCCGCCGGTGGGCGGTGAGAGGAAGGTGGACCGCTACCGTGACGCGAGACGGCGGTCGAGCTCCGCAAACGAGAGGCGAATCAGCGCCCGGACTTCTGTGAATTCGTCCCGGACGCCTTTGAACTCCAGGGTGAATTCCTCTCGCAGGCCTTCGACTCCCTCCGCCACGGTGCGGATCTCCGTCCGGAGCTGTTCGGCCAGCACGTTGGAGTGCCGCTTGACGTCCCCGATCTCCGTGCGGAGGTCACCCACCTCCGTGCGAAGCTCTCCGATCTCCGCGTGGACTCCCTCACTGTCGGCGCGGATGGCGGCGATCTCCGAGTGGATACCTCCGATCTCCGAGTGGATACCTGCGACCTCCGCGCGGAGTCCCCCGATCTCTGGCCGCAGCCCACCCGCAACGATGTCGAAGTGGCCCTTGATTTCGTCGGCGACTTGTCGGTCCATGCGCTTTCTCCCGTGAGCCTAGCACCGGCGCTTCCGATCATTATTGTCACGAGCCCAGGGACCGCTCAGTTCCGGATCGCGAGGGTCGCCGCAACTCCCACATGGTCGGACGGCCAGATCAGGGTCAGACTGTTCGAAAAGGGATGCCTCTGCCCGAGCTCGTCGCGATTCCGATGGATCCTCCGTTTCTCCTCGGCCGCACGCCGGTGACGAACGCGGAGTACGCGCCGTTCGTCGAGACGGGACTCGTCGCCGCGCCGCCGTGGTGGAACGATCCGGAATTCTCCTCGCCGCGGCAGCCGGTCGTCGGTGTCACGTGGGACGAAGCGACGGCGTATTGCGCGTGGCTCGGAAAGATGGACGGCGAGGTCTGGCGCCTGCCGACCGAAGCGGAGTGGGAATTCGCGGCCAGCGGCGCACTCGCCGCGCCGCGCACGGCGTGGGGAGACGACGTTCCGGCGGGGGAGATCCCGGAGGGCCCGCTCGGCGCGCCGTGGGAGGTGGGTCGCGGCACGCCGAATGGCTATGGGCTCTTCGACGTCGGCACGATCGTCCACGAGTGGTGCCTCGACTGGGACGAGCCCCCGCGCGAGCCCCGCCGGCGCGCGAGCCGCGGCGGATCGTGGCGGCACCGCGTGCGGTGGTCGTCGCCGTCGGCGCGGTCGAGTCTTCCTCCCGACTTCCGCTACTCCGACTACGGATTTCGTGTTCTCCGGGAGATCGGCTGATCGTTCGCCTTCACGATCCCTGCGGTGACATCCGTTCGTGCGCCTCGCGATGTCACTTCTCGAGCTCCGCGGAAGATCCGTCGCCGCGCCAGCCGTGCCGACGGCCCCCTCCTCCTTCGAATCATTTATACGTACTGTCTAGCCAAAAGATTCCGTATGCGGTAAATTGCGCGGGATGAGGGGTTTGTGAGCCCCCGCGCTTACCGGCTCGGCCGCCGCGAGGCGGACACCGAGAAGACACGAGCCCGGATCGTCGCCGCCGCTCGCCGGCTGTTGCTCTCCCCGCGAGGATTCGCGGAATCCAGCATCGACGCCGTGGCGCGGGAGGCCGGCGTCGCACGAATGACGGTCTACCACCGCTTCGGATCGAAGCGCGGGCTGCTGCAGGGCATCTTCGACGATCTCGCGGCGCGGGGGGGGATGAGCGAGCTGCGCGACGTGTTCCGGAATCCCGATCCCCTGGCGGCACTCTCCGAATTCATCTCCGTGTTCACAGGGTTCTGGACCTCCGGTCGCGTCGTGATCCGCCGCCTTCACGGCCAGGGCGTGATCGACCCGGCCCTCGGCGAAGCCCTGCGGGAGCGCGAGGAGAGAAGACGGGAGGGTCTTCGCGTCATCGTGAAACGGATCTCCGAAAAGGAAGGCCGTCCCAGAGCGGCGGCCTTCGACGACGCCGTCGATACGCTGTTTACGCTGACGAGCTTCGAAACGTTCGACTCGCTCGCTCGGGGAAAACGGCGCCCGCCCGATGTCACGGCTCTCGTCCACCGACTGGCGCTGGCGGCAATCCGCGGAGAGCCGCCTCGAGGCGGAAACAAACCGAGCTAACGAATCCGCAGCACCACTTTTCCGAGGACGTGGCCTCGCCGGACGAAGCGATACGCGGCGGCGGCGCGCGAGAGCTCGTACGACTTCGCGATCGGCACCTTCAGCTTCGCCGCTTCGGCCGCGCGGTTCAGCCGCTGAAACTCGCGCACTCCGGGGACTGCGTCGTAAGAGACGACCTTGACGCCCTTGCGCTTTCTCGGCACGGGCTCGACGCCGTTGGGATAAGCGAGACGTCCGCCGCGGGGCTTCAGCGCGTCCAGACAGCGGGCGAGCGACTGACCGCCGACGAACGCGAGCACCGCGTCCACGCCGTCCGGAGCAAAGCGGCGCGCGGCGTCGAGCACGTCCTCGCGCTTTCCGTCGACCGCGGCGTCGGCGCCGAGCCGCCGCGCCAGCCGGACCCCGTCGTTCCCCGACGCCGTCGCGAGCACGTGCGCCCCGCGCCACTTCGCGAACTGGACGGCGAGGGTTCCGACGCCGCCGGACGCGCCGTGGACGATCACGCGCTCGCCCCTCTTCACGTGCAGGGCGTCGTCGACGCCCTGGAGCGCCGTCAAACCGGTCGTCGCGATCGCGCCCGCCTCCTTCAGGCCGAGCCCGCGCGGCACGCGCGCGACCTTCGTCTCGACGACGACGACGAGCTCCGTGTGGAAGCCGCCTTTCGGGTTCCCGTAGCTGTACGAATAGACGCGGTCGCCGGCCCGAAATCGCCGGACTCCGGAGCCGACTGCGACGACGAGCCCTGCGCCGTCCGTGCCCGGGACGATGAACCGCTCACGCCCTTCGGGCCGCATCGCGGCGTCCCAGCTTCCGACGCCCGCGGTGTCGACCTCGATCCGCACCTCGCGGCGGCCGACGGCGGGCACGGGGACCTCGCGGATCGAGACCCGGCCGCGGCGATCGACCGTGGCGGCGCGCATCGCGCGCATCGTCTGAACGGCTTCCGGCATCGGGCTACCTCTTCTCGGAAGCGGCGACCTCCTCGGCGGAGATCGGCTGCAGCTCCGCCTCCGCCTTCGCGGCCTCCGGCGTCGTGATCGCGCGTCGCGAGAATTGCCGCGCCGCCCGGGCGACCTCGCTGCCGAGCGTGTGCAGGAGCTCGGTCAGCTTGGGATCCTTGGAGAACCCCTGGTTGTCGAAGACCCGCCACGCCTCCGCGATCGGAATGACGAGCGGGACCGCCCACCCGCGCAGCGCGCGCACGACGAACTCCATCGTGTTGACGGCCTGAAGACCCTGCGTGCCTCCGGCGGCGCTCAACAGCCCGACGACCTTGTCGGTCAGGAACGGCGGCGTCCGGTCGGAGAGGACCTGCAGCCAGTCGAGCGCGTTCTTGAACGATCCGCTGATCGTGCCGTGATACAGCGGGCTCGACCACAGGAGTCCGTCGGCCTCGTAGACCGCGTCGGCCATCTGCCGGACCGCGGCCGGGACGTCCTTCGCCGCCGGGTTGTACATCGGGAGGTCGAGCGCGCGGACGTCGAAAATCTGCGTGGCCGCGCCCGCCTGTTCGGCCCCGCCCATCGCGATCTTCAATGCCGCCAGGCTGCTCGACGCCGGTGAAAGGGATCCGCCGATCCCGACGACCCGGATTCGATCCTTCGTTTCTGTCGCCATCTCACATCTCCTTCAGGTACTCGTGCACGAACTGGACCGCCATCGCGCCTTCGCCGACGGCGGAGGCGACGCGTTTGACCGAGC
>DASYUL010000077.1:0-6136 GCA_036001245.1 Thermoanaerobaculia bacterium | reverse complement strand
GGGCTCACCCGACCCGAGAAGGTCGCGTGGAGCTTCGCCGCCGGTCTTCTCGTCCAGGCGATCCTGTTCCTGATCGTCGTTTCGATCCGGCCGGGGCACGCGCTCGTCCCGTTGCTCGTTGTGGACGCCGTCCTCGTCGCCGCGAGCGTGCTCGCGCGCCGGCCTGCATTAACCCCCTTTCCCCGCGTGCTGGGAGTGGGGCGTCCTCTCGTCGTTGCGCTCCTCGCCGTCGCCGCTGTCGCCTGGCTGATCTTCCTCGTGTCCGCCCTCTCGGAGCCGATGTGGGCGACCGACTACCTGGCAATGTGGGGACTGAAGGGAAAGACGATCTTCGAGACCGGATACGTTCCGCGCCGCCTCTTCCAGGATCCCGCCCTCTTCTGGGGGCGCCCCGACCATCCGCTGCTCGTACCACTCTCGCTCGCGACGCTCGCTTCGCTGTCCGGCGGATGGAACGACCAGGCGCTCGCGCTCCTCTTTCCGCTCTGCGAGCTCGCGACGATACTCGCGGTGTGGGGTTTCCTCGCGCGACGCGTGTCGCCGCTCGCGGGAGCGTCGGCGGCAGCGCTCGTCTCGGTCTGTTTTCCTCTCTACCGCGCGGTCAATGCCGGTCTCGCTGAGATTCCGCTCGCGTTCGCGCTCGTGCTGGCGTCCTGCGCGTTTTTCGACACACGCGGAGCCAGATCTCGATCGGCCACGACGAGGCTTTTTCTGGCGTCGCTCCTCTCCGCCTGGACCAAGCCGGAGGGGACGCTTTTCGTCTTGCTGCTGGCCGGGGTTCTGTTGGTCTGGCAGAGATTCCGCGTCGTCGATACGTGGAAGAGCGGGGGATGGGCACTCGTCGTGCCGCCCGTCCTCCATGCAAGCCTGATGTTTTTCCTTTGCAGGCCGCAACCGCCGCGGGACTTCGACCCGACGTTCTTCGAGCCCCGCCGGTGGTCGGAGCTTCTGTCACGCTTCGGGTCGGTGCTCGCGCGAATCCTCGGTACGGAAGTGCTTGAGGTCTGGGTCCCGCTGCTCGCGATCGGACTCTTCCTCCTCTCGACGCGGCGAGGGCTCGCGGATCCACTTCTCGCAGTCTTCGCCCTGCAGATCCTCGGTTATCTCGCGGCGTTTTCGATCTCATCGTACGATCCGATGTGGAAGGTCGACTCGTGCTTCCAGCGGATCGTGGCGACGCTCTATCCCGCGTTCGCGCTCGTTCTCGGGGCGCGAATGGGTGGCGAGACGGCCGGCCGGCCCGTCGGCACCGGCGCGCGCCCCGCGTCGCAGGTCGGTTAGCGCGTCATCGCCAGGAAACCACGCGTTCGGAACGACACGTGGATCTGCGCGAGAGACCCCGGAAGAGGTTGCAAACCAGAGCCATCGAGAGGTCAAAGCTCTCCGAGCAACGTCTCGGGCAATCCGCCGAACGCGCCCGACGACATCAGGAGCAGTACGTCGCCGGCGCGCGCTTCGCGGCGGAGGATCTGCGGGATCTCCTCCAGCGTCGCGGGCGCGTACGCGGGCTTCCCGTTGTTCGTGAACCGGCGCAGGATCGCGTTGCGGTCGATCCGCTCCTCGGGCTTCAACCGGTTCGCGTGAAAGACCGGTCCGATCACGAGCGCGTCCGCCTTCGAGAACGCGGCCGCGTAGTCGTTCTCGAACATCTTTCGTCCCGCCGTGTTCGAGCGCGGCTCAAAGAGCGCCCAGAGGCGCCGCCCCGGCCAGCGCGTTCGCGCCGCGGCGATCGTGCCTTCCACCGCGGTTGGATGGTGCGCGAAGTCGTCGACCAGAAGGATCCCGTTCTTCTCGCCCTTCGTCTCGAGCCGCCGTTTCACGCCGGCGAAGCGGGTGAGGGCGCGCGCAATGTCCTCGACCGGCAGTCCGAGGCCGCGAACGAGCGCGATCGCGCCGAGCGCGTTTCGCAGGTTGTGCGTTCCGAGGAGCGGCGAGGAGAGCCGCCCCGCCTCGCGGCCCGACTCGAGAAGCGTGAACCGCGCGCCGTCGGGATGCGCCTCGACGTCGGAGGCGGAGAAGTCCGCGGACGAATCGGAGAGTGAGACGGAGATGATGCGCGCGCGCGTCGCCGCCAGGATCTTCTCGACGAGTTCGTCGTCGACGTTCGCGACGACGGTGCCCTCGGGCGGCACGATCGCGACCACCTGGCGGAACGCGTCCACAACAGACGCAAGATTAGGAAAGAGGTCCGCGTGGTCGTACTCGATGTTGCCGACGAAGAGGTGCTTCGGCTCGTAGTGCAGGAACTTCGGACCGCGATCGAAGAAGGCGGCGTTGTACTCGTCGCCCTCCAGGACGAACGCGGGCCCGGCGCCGCGCCGGTATCCGCGCCCGAGGTTCTTCATTTCGCCGCCGATCAAAAACCCCGGATCGCGTCCCGAGTCGAGGAGCAGCCAGGCGGTGAGCGCCGACGTGGTCGTCTTGCCGTGTGTACCGGTCACGACAACGGACGTCTTCCCGGGGAGCAGATGCCGGCGAATCGCCTGTGGCATCGAGAGGACAGGGATGCCGCGCCGCACGGCCTCAGCGGCCTCGACGTTGTCGCGCAGCGCGGCGTTCCCGACGACCACGCAGTCGCTGTCGGCGGGGACGTGGTCCGGCGCAAAGCCCTTCGCGACCGGGATTTGAAGGGATTCCAGAAGGGTCGACATCGGCGGGTACAGGTCGAGTGCGCTTCCCGTCACGCGATGGCCCTCTTCGACGAAGAGGGCGGCGAGCGGCGTCATGGCCGTTCCGCCGATCGGCACGAGGTGGATGTTGCGCGAATCCGCCATGCCGCCTTCGCAGAATGGGCGGGAATGGCCGGCAGACCCGCCCGAATAGGTGAAATAACGGCCGGTTGTCCGGAGTTTGACCGGTCGGCATTACTCTAAAGCACAAGCGCGAAAGAGGAGGATCGGAAATGCGTCAGTTCGCAAGATTGGCTTGCCTCGCCGCCGCGGGACTGTTCGTCGTCGCGGGGCTGGAGGCTCAGAAGCCGGCCGGCAAGTCCGCGTCGAAGGCGGCCGCCGCCGCGCCCAAGATCGAGATCTCGCCGGAGACCAAGGACGCCGGCACGGTGGCCAAGGGCCAGGTGGTCGAAGCCGTCTTCGTCGTGAAGAACTCCGGAGGCTCCGACCTCGTCATTTCCGACGCTCGCCCGTCCTGCGGATGCACGGTCGCCTCCTTCGACAAAGTCATCAAGCCCGGCGCCGAGGGGAAGATCCAGTCGAGCGTCGACACGAAGAGCTTCTCCGGTCCAATCTCCAAGTCGGTGCTCGTCGTCTCGAACGACCCGGACCGGCCGCAGATGAACCTCTTCATCAAGGCGCTCGTCAAGCCATTCGTGGACGTGCTGCCGCAGGCCTTCGTCCGGTTCTCGGTCATCAAGGGTGATAACGCCGGCCAGGACGTCATCCTCCTCTCCGAGGAGAAGGGTTTCCGTCCGACGATCGCGGAGACCTCGCAGCCTTACGTCAAGGCGGAGATCCTCCCCGCCGGCGACAAGGACAAGATCGCGGGCCGCCCCGGCGACCAGTACAAGGTGCGCATCAACGTGACGCCCGACGCCCCGGAGGGATTGCTGAACGCGCCGATCCGCGTCGCGACCGGCGTCGCCCAGCAGCCGACGGTCGAGATCCCGGTCTCCGGAATCGTGCGGCCGCGCGTCTCGGTGACCCCGGTGACGGTCAACTTCGGAAACTTCACCGCCGGCAAGGACCCCATCACCCGCAACATCATCGTGACGAACAACAAGCCGGCCGTGCCCGTGAAGGTCATGCGCGCAGAGGTCAGCATCCCCGGGTTCGTGACCGACGTCGTTCCGACCCAGGAGGGCGTCTCGTACACTGTCGTCGTCAAAGCGAGCGACAAAGTGAAGAAGGGCGCGCTCGACGGAACGGTGAAGCTCTTCACCTCCGACAAGGAGCGCGCGGTGATCGAGATCCCGCTGCGGGGGGAAGTGCTCTGAGTCGTAAGCCGTAAGCCGAAACGCCCCGTGAAAGCGGGGCGTTTTTTTCTTCTCCCTCTCGCTCCGGGAGAGGGCGGGGGTGAGGGCGTTGATTAGACCCGCGTCACCTTCTCCAGCATGTCTTCCCGCCACTCGTAGCGCAGCCGCTTTCTCCCCTTGTGCGCGTTCTTCTGCAGCGCGTAGCCGTACAAGAGCGGCAGCGCCACCGACGTCTCCACGAACGCCATCTCATGGGACGCCTTCTTGGACACCTTGCCCCAGGAGGTCGCCTCCGATAGGGTCGAGCCGCCGAGGCCGCCCCAGTGCGGCGCGTCGGTGGTGATCTGGATCGCGTAGCGGTGTCCGCCGGTGTCGATCCCGAAGATGTACGACATGACGATCGAGTCGTTGATGTAGTTCTTCGGCACGCCGCCCGAGACGTACACCGCCGCGGTCGCCGGACTCTGAACGACGATCTGCGTGAGCTCGTAGTTGTCGCGGATCGACGAGATCGTCATCGGCTCCTTCCCGTTGTCGCGCATCCGGTGGTAGTGCTCGGTCAGACCGATGCCGATCGAGGAGTCGTTCAACGCGGGCACGAAGAGCGGTACGCCGTGCCGCGCGCAGGCGCCGAGGATCGAGCCGGGATCCTTCCTCGCGCTCTCGGCGAGCAGCGCGAGAAACGCGCGCGAGGACAGCGTCCGGCCCGCCAGCGAGTCCGCGAACTGCGACACCGCGAGGTCCGTCTTCCAGTACTTCTCCTCGTCGATGAAGGTGTCGTACAGCCGGTCGATGTAGAGGTCGCGCAGCTCCTTGTCGTCGGCATCGACGCGTCCGTGGTAGTGGCGGCCGCCGCGCGCCTGGTAGAGGTCCTGCGAAATGATCGCGCCGGTCGAGACGACGACGTCGACCATGTTCCGCTCGATCAGGTCCGTGATGATCTGCCGCATCCCCGCTGCGACCAAGGATCCCGCGAGCCCGAGGAAGATCGTCGGGTGGTCCTTGTCGCGCAGCATGGCCGCGAAGATCGCCGCGCAGTTGCCGAGCGCGCGGGCCTGGAAGGAAGCTTCGCGATAGGAGTCGAGGAGCTCGGCGACGGTTGTCTTCGGTCCTACCCGGATCGGCGTCGTCGGGCGGCCGAGGAGCGCGCGTTTCCTTTTGCGATCGACCCCGATCGCGGCTTCGTGGATGTACCGCCGGGCGTCGCGGAGGCCCCTGTCCGTCTTCGATCCCATCGGCGCGGCCCTCCCGAAAGAATGCGGTACGCGGCCATCGCCGCCGCGTAGCCCGAGTCGATGTTCACCGCGGTGATTCCGTTGGCGCACGAGTTCAACGCGGCGAGGAGCGAAGCGACACCGCCGAGAGCGGCGCCGTAACCACGCGAAGTCGGGACCGCGATGACCGGCCGCCCGACGAGGCCGCCGATGACCGAAAAGAGCGACGCCTCCATGCCCGCGACCGCGATCACGACGTCGGCCTGTTCGACCTCTTCGAGTCGGGAGAGCAGGCGCAGGATCCCCGCGACGCCGACGTCCGGCACGAGCTTCGAGGTCACGCCGAGGTACTCGAGCGTGCGGCGCGTCTCTTCGGCGACGGCGATGTCCGCCGTTCCTGCGGTCACGAGAACGACGCTGCCCTCGACGCGCGCCATCGGCTTGCCGACGGAGAGGTGGAGGGTCGCCGAACGCTCGTCGTAGTCGGCCCGTCCGGGGAGAGGCTGGACCGAGAGCTCCTCCCACTGCGCCGGCGGGAGTCGGGTGACGAGGACGTCGTGAGCGCGCGCGAGCTGCCGACAGATTTCCGCGATCTGAGCGGTCGTTTTCCCCTCGGCGAGAACGACTTCGGGAAATCCGACGCGGCGCTGGCGGTCGAAATCGAGCGTGTAGTCCTGACCGGGCATCGTTGCGCCGGATGATATCCGCACCATTGTCATCCTGAGCGGAGCGAAGGATCTCTCCCTTGACATGGAAGAGATCCCTCGGGCTTCGCCCTCGGGATGACTTTGGAAAAGAAGAAGCGTATCTTCACCGCTTCGTTCTTTGATTCCGTTCGGTCGAGGGAAGCGGGTGAGAATCCCGCGCGGCCCCCGCCACTGTCACCGGGGACGCCCCGGGCGAGAAACCACTGGACGCGTGAGATCGGATTCACGGTTGCGCGTCCGGGAAGGAGCCCGACGGCGGACGATCCGGAAGCCAGGAGACCTGCCGG
>DASYUL010000076.1:0-46426 GCA_036001245.1 Thermoanaerobaculia bacterium | reverse complement strand
CGCAAGGAGAGCCTCTCGACGTGCGGCTACGACGACGACGGCGTGAAGACGAAGCAGTTCCCGATCATCAAGGATGGCATCTTCGTCGGCTACCAGACGATCCGCGACCAGGCGCACCTGATCGGCCAGACAGAATCGACCGGCTGCTGCTACGCCGACTCGTACGCGTCCGTGCCGTTCCAGCGGATGCCCAACGTCTGGCTCCAGCCGGGCAAGAACGGGACGACGCTCCAGGACCTGATGTCGGGAGTCGAGGACGGGGTCCTGATCGACGGCCGCGGGTCCTACTCGATCGACCACCAGCGCTACAACTTCCAGTTCGGCGGCGACGCGTTCTGGGAGATCAAGGGCGGAAAGGTCGGCTCGATGATCGCGGACGTCGCGTACCAGAGCCGCACGCCCGACTTCTGGAGCTCGTGTGACGGCATCGGCGGCGAAGCGCTCTGGGAAAACGTCGGGCTGAACGCGGACGGCAAGGGTCAGCCCGGGCAGATCAACGCGATGAGCCACGGATGCGCGCCGGCGCGATTCCGCCGGATCAACGTCCTGAAGACGGAGTAGTCATGGCGTGGACGGAAGATGTGGCGAAGAAGCTCGCGGACCGGGTACTCTCGTACTCGAAGGCGCCCGAGTGTGAGGTCTGGCTCGAGGCGACGCAATCGGGTCACACCCGATTCGCCGCGAGCGACGTGACGACCTCCGGCTCCGCGCGCGACCTGACCATCGCGATCGTGAGCCGCGGCAACGGCCGCACCGGGACGGTCCGGGTCAACGACACCGACCCGGCGGGTTTGAAGAACGCAGTCGCCCGCAGCGAGGAAGTGATGGCCGCGGCGAACGTGGACCCCGAGTGGGTCGACGGCCTGCCTCCGCAGAAATACCCCGAGGTCCGTGCGTTTCATGAGCGAACGATGAGCGCGGGGGCGCCGGAGCGGAAGGACGGAGTCAAGGTCGCGCTCGAGCTCGCGCGCGGGAAGAAGCTCGCGGCATCCGGGTACTCGGAGACGACGTCGCGCTGGTCGGCCGTCGCGAGCCGGAAGGGGAACTTCGGCTTCTTCGCCTCGACGTCGGCTGAGTTCTCGACGACGATGCGGACCGACGACGGGACCGGCTCGGGCTGGGCCGGGCTCGAGGCGCCGGACTTCTCATCGATCCCGGCGGCGGAGCTCGCCGGCCGCGCCGCGCGGAAAGCCGTGGAGAGCGCGAGACCTCGGGACCTCGAACCGGGCCGTTACACGGTGGTCTTCGAGCCACGTGCGGTGGCCGATCTGCTCGGGAGCCTGAACGCTGCGATGTCGCGCCGCGCTGCCGACGAGGGCCGCAGCTTCTTCTCGAAGCCGGGCGGCGGAACGCGCGTCGGCGAAAAGATCTTCGCCGACAACGTGACGATCCGATCCGATCCCTTCGACGCGCGCCTGTCCGGCCGGCCGTGGATCGGCGGCGCGGGGGGAGGGTTCCTCGGCTTCGGGGGGTTCGCCGCCGGCAACTTCGCCGGATTGCCCGCGCGCAGGACGACGTGGATCGAAAAGGGGGTGCTGCGCACCCTTCCGATCGACCGCTACTGGGCGAAGAAGACGGGCGAAGAGCCGCTGCCGTTCTCCGGCGGCCTCGTGATGGAGGGGGGAAGCGGCGCCGTCGAGGACCTGATCGCCGGAACCGATCGCGGCCTGCTCTTGACGCGGTTCTGGTACATCCGGACCGTCAACCCGCAGACCGTGCAGCTGACCGGCTTGACGCGCGACGGCGTGTGGTTGATCGAAAAGGGCAAGGTCGCAGGAGCGGTCAACAATTTCCGCTTCAACGACAGCCCGGTGAATCTCCTGAAGAACGTGGAGGCGATGAGCGCCGCCGTCTCGACGGGCGACATGGTCGTGCCGGCGATCCGGTCGCGCGATTTCAACTTCACGTCGAAGAGTGACGCCGTATGAGGACGGTAGCCGGTAACCGGTAGCGTGTGGACGAGAGACACGGCGTACACTCAGGCTGGCGATGATCCCGGAAGTCTTCGAGTGCCCCCGCTGCGAGCGGCAGTTCGTCATCGACGGAGTGCCGGACACCGGCAGCGAAGAGGTCCACTGCCCGCAGTGCAGCCGGTTCCTCGGCGTGCGGGACATCGCGTTCGTCCTTCGGTCGGAGTTGGATGAGCTGATCGAACGGCTGTCGTTCGAGAAGGATCGGCTCGAGAAGGACGAGGCGATCTACGGCCTGACCGACTGCGACCCCGAGATGAAGTACTACGGGCGGGAGGTAACTCGCGTGATCGGCGTGCTCCGCGGCGCCTTGAAAGACCTGCACCGACTGCGCGAGGACTACCGCGTCAAGAGTTAGCTGGGCGTTGCCGCTGGTCTGCTCTCGGGGCTTTTCTTCCGCGGCGGGTTGTCTCTCCGAGCTTTCGGGCTGGATCGAATCGCCGGAACCTATCTCGTTCCCCGCTAGCCTTGCCTCGAATACCCGAGCCTTGGGGGGTCGAAGCTCGGTCAGCCGGCGAGCACCTCGTCGAGCGTCAGCGACAGGCCCGGAAAGACTGCCGACCCGATCGCCTCGTTCCCGGACAGCTTCGCCGTCAGCGCGCAGCGGCCCTCGGCATCGGCGTGGAAGATCTCGGCGGTGCGATCGGCCGGATCGAAGTACCAGAGCTCGGGAACGCCGACGCGGCCATAGAGCTGCAGCTTCATCTCCCGATCGAACCGTTTGTTTGTCGGTGAGAGGACCTCGATCGCGATGTCGGGAACGCCTTCGACGTTGGCGTCGGTGATGATCGCGACCCGCTCGTTGCCGACGACGATAAGGTCCGGCTGGACCACGTTCATCTGGTCGAAGACGACGTCGAACGGAGCAAGGTAGACCTCTCCGAGGCCGGCCCTCTCGATACGTTCTCGTAGGAGGATGTGGAGATTCCCCACTGCCCGCTGGTGCGCGCGATTGGGTGAAGGAGTCACATACAACTCGCCATCGATGAGCTGGTAGCGCTTGCCGTCGTCCGGCATCTCCTGAAGGTCTTTGTAGGTGAACTTCGGGGCGACGATCGTCACCATGGCGGGTGTCCTCTTCTTGGCCAGTCTAGCACCCGCGAGACTCTCGTTAACTGATTGTCGCGACGTCTGGCGACGGGATCCGTCGATCCGATGCGTCAGTCCGCGAAGACCTCGTCGAGGGTAAGGGATAGCCCCGCCAGCGTCTTCGAGACGATTGCCGCCTTCCCCGCGAGCTGCGCCGCCGGGAGGTAGCGGCCGTCCGGCCCGAGGTTCAGGATCTCGGCCGTCTTCTCTTCGGGGTCCAGTTGCCAGAGCTCCCGTACTCCCGCCCTCTCGTATTCCCGCATCTTGGTTTCGCGATCGTAGGATTCGTTCCCCCGCGACAGGACTTCGACCACGAGGTCCGGTGCGCCTCGGATGTTGTCCTCCGTAACGATCGAGTCTGGTCCTCGCCAACGAACAGGAGATCCGGCTCGAGCGCGGTCCATCGACTGAAGACCACATCGAGCGGCCCGAGGAAGACTTCACCGACACCTTGCTGTTTCACAAACTTGTCCAGGGCGAACAGGACGTTCCCAACGGTCCTCTGATGAGCCGTGTTCGGAGTCGGAGGTGTGAAAACTTTGCCATCGATCAGCTCGAAGCGTCTGCTGTCGTACCTTGGAATCCTCTGGAACTGCTCGTAATCGAGCCAGGGCTCTCGAATCGTCATCTCGGCACCTCGATTCGACTATTTGGTCTCGCGAATCTTCGCGACGAACTTTTTCAGGCGGCGCAGCGCCGTCTCCTTCCCGAGCAGCGCCACGACGTCGAAGAGCGGCGCCCCGACGGTGACGCCAGTCAGCGCGAGCCGCACCGGGTGAATCAGGCGCGACGCGGAGACCTTCATTTCCGCGGCGAGCTGGCGAAGCGCCGCGTCGAGGTCGTGCGCGGTCCAGGATTCGACCTTCTCGAACGCAGCGATCAGCCGCTCGATCTCGGGCGCCGTCTCCGGGCGCACGTGCTTGCGCAGACCGTCGGGGTCGTACTCCTCCGGGTCCGCCGCGTACAGGGACAGCGCGCGTCCCATTTCGATGGCCGTGCGCGCGCGGGTGCGATGGAGCTCGACAGCGGCGAGCGCCGCCTCCTTCTCCGGCAGGCCGGACGGCGCGTGTGGTTCCGCGCGCCGCAGCAGTTCCTCGGCCGGCATTCGCGCCATGTATTGGGCGTTCACCCAGAGCAGTTTCTCTGGATCGAACACCGAGGGTGACGCGCCGATCCGGTCGAGCGAGAACTCCCGCTCCATTTCCTCGCGCGACAGGATCTCGCGGTCCTCGCCCGGCGACCAGCCGAGCAGCGCGAGGAAGTTGACAAGCGCTTCGGGAAAGATTCCCTGCTCGCGCCACTCCTCGACGGCCGCGGCACCGTAGCGCTTCGACAGCTTCTTCCGGTCGGTCCCGAGGATCATCCCGAGGTGGGCGAACGCCGGCACTTCCGCGCCGAGGGCGCGAAACAGCGCGACGTGTTTGGGCGTATTTGCCAGGTGGTCGTCCCCGCGCAGAACGTGGGTGATGCGCATGTCCGCGTCGTCCACGCAGACCGTGAAGTGGTAGAGCGGGCGCTCGTCGGAACGCACCAGGACGAAATCGTCCAGCGCCTCGGCGGGGAACTCGACGCGCCCGCGGATCAGGTCGTCGACGACGATCGTCTCCGCCGGCATCCGGAGTCGCACGACGAACTTCTCGCCCGCGCGCGCGCGGCGGTCGCTCTCGTCGGGCGGGATCTCGCGGCCCGTGCCGGAGTACCGGTACGAGCGCCCTTCCGCCTCCGCACGCTTCCGCTCAAGGTCGAGCTCTTCCGGCGTTTCGAAGGCGCGGTACGCCTTTCCCTCCGCGATGAGCCGTTCGGCAGCCGCGCGATAGAGGTCGTATCGCCGCGACTGGTAGTAGGGGCCCTCGTCGTGCTCGAGCCCGAGCCACTCGAGCGCCGAAAGAATCTGTCCGGTCAGCTCCTCGCGCGAGCGCTCGACGTCCGTGTCCTCGATTCGCAGGATGTACGTTCCCTTTTCGCGGCGGGCGAAGAGGAGGTTGTACAGCGCCGTACGGGCGCCGCCGACGTGCAGGAATCCGGTCGGGGAAGGCGCGAAGCGGACGCGCGGGAGAGGGGTGTTCGGCAAAGCGCCGCATGCTAGCTTACGGAGAGTCGCCCCACCAAAAGCATGAGTGAGACGGAGCGCCGAGAGCCGGTTTCGATGCGCCTCCGCACGGACCTGGCGCTCGTCCTGGTCACCCTCGTGTGGGGTTCCTCGTTCGTCGTCGTCAAGAACGTGGTGCGGGACGCGCCGCCTCTCGCGTTCGTGTTTTTCCGGTTCCTGCTCGCGACGCTCGTCTGCCTCCTGCTCGCGCTCAAACGCCCGCGCACGCCCGGGCTCCTCCGGGACGGCGCGATCGTCGGCTCGCTGCTCGCGGGCGGGATGATCTTCCAGGTGCTCGGGCAGGTCGAGACGTCCGCTTCCAAGGCGGCGTTCCTGACGGGCCTTTCCGTCGTGCTGACGCCGTTCGCGGCCTTCGCGCGGACCCGGAGCCTTCCGTCGCTCGAGAACGGCATCGGGATCAGTCTCGCGGCCGTCGGGTTCGTGCTGCTGACGCTCCCGCAGGGCGGCGGGCCGATCAACCGGGGCGATGTCCTGGTCTTCGCCTGCGGAATCGTCTTCGCCTTCTACATCGTGGAGGTCTCACTGCGGGCCGGCGCGCACGACCCGAGCTGGCTCACGGTCTTTCAGCTCGCAATGGTTACCCTCGTCGCCGGGATCCTGAGCGCGATCTTCCGCGCGGCGGGGTCGGCGGTCGAACTGCGCCCGATCGTCTGGGAAGGGACGTTCCTGCGGGGGGTGCTTTACCTGGCCACGATCGGGACGGTGGGGACGTTTCTCACTCAGACGTGGGCGCAGCGCCACATGTCCGCGACGCACGCGGCGATCATCTTCGCGCTGGAGCCCGTGTGGGCGGCTCTGCTCGCGGCGTGGCTGCTGGACGAGCGACTCGGCGTGTCGGGCCTGTGGGGCGGCGCCCTCGTGCTGGCGGGAATCGTCGTCTCGGAGTTGCGGGGGGTCAGGTCTCCATTTGCCACTTTGTTTCCCAAGTCGAAGAAAACAAAGAACGAGGGGGTACTTCAAAAAACAGAAGTACCCTCCAGATCAAAAGAATCAAAGGATTAGGTTGCAAAGTGGTAAGTAGAGACCTGACCCTCGCCCCTCCGCGACAGTGTCTAATCCAGCGGGAACGTCAGCGTATACGCGAAGCGGCCGCGCCCGACTTCCATCAGGATCGTCGTCCGGTTGTGGTCGCGCTGGAAGATCCGGTTGACCTCTTCGACGCTCGGCACGCGCACTCCGTTCAAGGTCAGGAGCAGGTCTCCCGACTCGATCCCGCGATCCGCCGCCGTACCGGTGCGGTCGACGACGTTGATCCGCAGTCCGCCACGCACGGCAGAGAGCGTGATGCCGAGCTGATCGCGGAGGATCTGGACGCCGAGGTTCGTCGGCGGCGCCTGTCCCTGCACGGTCACCGTCCGCTCGCCGTTGCCTCCGCGCACGAGGAGCCGCATCGCGCGGCCCGGCCCGCGAGTCGAGAGCGCGGTCTCGAACGCCTCGCGTGACTCGATCGGGGTCGCGTCCACCGAGACGATCACGTCGCCCGCCCGGACTCCGCCGCGGGCCGCCGGCGAGCCGGGGGTCACGCTTCGGACGCGGAACCCGCCCGGCCGGGCGAGCTCGTCCCTGCCGGAGGTCAGCGTCTGTCCGCGGACGCCGATCCACACCGCGCGGACTTCGCCGAACCGGAGCAGGTCGTCGACGATGCGGCGGGCGCGGTCTACCGGGATCGCGAAGCCGATGCCCTGCGCGCCGCCGATGATCGCCGTCGCGACCCCGATCATGTCCCCCTGGATGTTGACGACCGGGCCGCCGGAGTTTCCGGGGTTGATCGGCGCGTCGATCTGCACGAAGTCGGTGTACATGCGCTGGTTCTCGCCGGGCACGCTGCGCCCCAGAGCCGAGAGCACTCCGGCGGTCACCGTGTTCGAAAGGCCAAACGGGTTCCCGATCGCGACGACCGTTTCACCGATGAGGAGATCGGACGACGTGCCGAGTCGGATCGTCGGAAGCGCGGCGCGCGAGTTGCGAACTCTCAGGACCGCGAGATCGTTGTCTGCGTCCGACCCGATCACGTCGCACTCGAGCTCCTGGCCGCTCTTCGTGGTGGCGAGAATGCGCGAGGCCCCCGAGATGACGTGGTCGTTCGTGAGGATGATTCCCTCGGGGCGGATGATCACGCCGGACCCGAGCGACTGCGCCCGCCGGGGCCGGGGGTCGATTCCGAAGAAGAAGTCGTCGAAGGTCGAAGGCCGCCGTCGGACGATCTGCTCGGCGGAGATGTTGACGACGGCGGGAGAGACCTTCTGGACGACCTCGACGATGTCGCTTCGCCGGGAAGACAGGGGCGCCGCCCCCGCTGCTGCAGCCGCTGCGGCGGTCACCATCAATGCTCCAACGAGTCGCCTCACGGCTCCGACAACGGAAGAACGCTGCCGAGCATTTCAAAAGCTGAGAGCTGAGAGCTTCCTAAAAAAAGCCCCGCTTTTGCGGGGCTGGGAAAAGGGGATGAAAGGAGAGCGTTCGGCTTTACCGGGTTTGAACCTCGATTGGCTGCTTCTCCTTGCCGGACGTCTCGCCGCTGATCTTGATCTGCTTCGGCCGGGCGTCCTCACGCTTCGGCATCTCGATCTCGAGAAGCCCGTTCTTGAAGCGCGCGCGAATGTTCTCGCGGTCCACGTTGGTCGGCAGCGAGAAGGTCCGGACGAACTGACCGTACGCCCGCTCGATGCGGTGGTAGTTCTTCCCCTCCTTCTCCTGCTCGAACTTCCGCTCGCCTCGGATGGTCAGGAGATTGCCCTCGACCTGGATCTGCACCTCGTCTTCCTTGAAGCCGGGGAGCTCCGCGGTCACGACGATCTTGTCCTTGTCCTCGGCGATGTCGACGGGGGGAATCCAGGCTCCGAGACCCATCTCTTCGTCCCGTTCCCGAGTCCCCAGCGCGCCGGCTGCGCGATTGAAGCGGTCTGCGAGCGAACTCAACTCACGATAGGGATCCCAACGAATCAATGCCATGTTCACCTCCATTGAATGAACGACACTCGATGAATTTTCAAGCTCTGAGACGCTCGGTCTCAGACTCCGTCTCGATCTCCAAAGTTTCTCCGTCCGGCGAGACCGTGACCTGCGCGGTGTCGCCCGGCTGAAGCTCGTTTTTTAGGATCTTTTCCGCGAGGGCGTCGACGACCTTCTTCTGAATGAGGCGCTTCAGCGGGCGCGCCCCGAATGTCGGGTCGTACCCCCGGCCGGCGATATGGCGCTTCGCCTGCTCGGTCCAGGTGAGCCGGATGCCGCGGTCGGCGACGGTCCGGGCGAGCGATTGAAGCTGGATCTCGACGATCTTCTCGATCTCCTCGCGCGTCAGCCGGTGGAACACGATGACGTCGTCGATCCGGTTGAAAAACTCCGGCCGGAAGTGCCGGCGCAGCGTCTCATCGATCCTCGTCTTCAGTTCCTCGTCCTTCATGTCCTGCGCCTCGGCGATCCACTCGGACCCGAGGTTCGACGTCATGATGATCACGGTGTTCTTGAACGAGACGACCCGGCCCTTTCCGTCGGTCAACCGCCCGTCGTCGAGCACCTGCAGCAGGACGTTGAAGACGTCCGGGTGAGCCTTCTCGATCTCGTCGAAGAGAATGACCGAGTACGGCCGGCGGCGGACCGCCTCGGTGAGTCGGCCTCCCTCCTCGTAACCGACGTAGCCCGGCGGGGCGCCGATCATCCGCGCGACCGCGTGCTTCTCCATGTACTCGGACATGTCGAGGCGGATCATCGCGTGCTCGTCGTCGAACATGAACTCGGCGAGCGCGCGCGCGAGCTCGGTCTTTCCGACGCCCGTCGGCCCGACGAAGATGAAGGATCCGATCGGGCGGCGCGGATCGGAGAGGCCTGCCCGCGAACGCCGCACGGCGTCCGAGACCGCCTTCACCGCCTCGCGCTGTCCGACCACGCGCTGGGCGAGCCGCTCCTCCATGTGGAGCAGCTTCTGCGTCTCGGTCTCGAGCATCCGCGAGACGGGTACGCCGGTCCACCGCGACACGATCGCCGCGATGTCTTCCTCGGTGACCTCCTCGCGGAGCATTGGCCGGCCCTTCTGCAGCTCCGCGAGCTTGGCGTTGTTGGCCGCGAGATCGCGCTCGAGCTCCGGCAGCCGTCCGTAGCGCAGCTCGGCGGCCCTCTGAAGGTTCCCCTCCCGCTCGGCCTCGACCGCCTGCTGCCGGACCGTCTCGATCGCCTCCTTGATGAGGCGGATCTTCTGGATCATGTCCTTCTCGGCGGTCCACTGGGCCCTCAGGCGGCTCGCTTTCTCCCGCTCCTCGGCGAGGAACTTCTCGATCTCCTGCAGCCGGTCTTTCGCCTCTTTCGTCTTTTCTTTTTCGAGCGCCTTCTTCTCGATCTCGAGCGACATGATCCACCGCTCGATCTCGTCGATCTCCGTGGGCACCGAGTCGATCTCGGTGCGCAGCTTCGCGGCGGCTTCGTCGACGAGGTCGATGGCCTTGTCCGGGAGGAAACGGTCGGAGATGTATCGGTGTGAAAGCTTCGCGGCGGCGACCAGTGCCCCGTCCGTTATGCGCACGCCGTGGTGGATCTCGTAGCGCTCCTGAAGCCCGCGCAGGATTGCGATCGTATCTTCGACCGAGGGCTCGTCCACGTAGACCGGCTGGAATCGGCGCTCCAGAGCGGCGTCTTTCTCGATGTACTTCTGATACTCCGTCAGCGTCGTCGCGCCGATCGCTCGCAGCTCTCCGCGCGCGAGCGCGGGCTTCAACATGTTCGACGCGTCCATCGCGCCTTCCGCGGCGCCGGCGCCGACGAGCGTGTGGAGCTCGTCGATGAAGAGGATGATCGTGCCCTCCGCCTCCTCGATCTCTTTCAGCACGGCCTTCAGGCGGTCCTCGAACTCGCCGCGGTACTTGGCGCCGGCGATCATCGCGCCGAGGTCGAGAGCGACGACACGCTTGTTTTTCAGTCCCTCGGGGACGTCGCCCAGGTGGATCCGGCGGGCGAGCCCCTCGACGATCGCGGTCTTGCCGACGCCCGGCTCTCCGATCAGCACGGGGTTGTTCTTCGTGCGGCGCATCAAGACCTGGATCACGCGGCGGATCTCCTCGTCCCGGCCGATGACGGGATCGATCTTTCCGCGCCGCGCGAGGTCGGTCAGATCGCGCGTGTAGCGCTTGAGGGCCTGGTACTTGTCCTCGGGGGTGGCATCTGTGACCCGGCTCGAGCCGCGGACCTCCTTGAGAGCCTTGAGCAGGGCGTCCTTCGATGCGCCTTTGGCCGCGAGACGCTTGGCCGTCGCGCCGGCCGCGGGCTCGGCGAGAGCGAGCAGGAAGTGCTCGGTCGAAACGTACTCGTCCCCGAATTCCGGCATGAACTCGAACGCGCGGTCGAAAACCTTGTTCAGATCGGGCGAGACCATCGGGTCCGCGGAGGCGCCGGTCACCTTGGGGCGGCGGTCGAGGTCCGCCTCGATCTCCCGCGCGAGCCCTTCCGGGTTTACACCGAGCTTCTGAAGGATCGGAGCAACGACGCCTTCACTCTGGCGAAGCAGAGCGAGGAGCAGGTGGTCGGTCGAAAGCTCGGCGTTCCCGCGGGCGCGGGCGTCCCTTTGGGCCTCCTGGACAGCCTCCTGGGCTTTGATCGTCAGCTGATCGAACCGCATGCGTCGACCCCCGACGGAACTTATTACATGCGCCGGGTGTTGTCAACTTTGGCAGCGGCAATAGTTGAGTCCGCCCTGCGCAAGATGAAAGCGTGGGCAGAACCTCAGGAGGGGCGGAGTGGATCTTTTAAATCGGCCTCCTGGAAGCCCTTAGCTCGCAGCAGGCAGGAATCGCATGCCCCGCACGGGGCTCCGCCGGGCAAGGGGTCGTAGCAGCTCGACGTGAGCGAGAAGTCGAGACCCAGGTGAGCCGCGAGCGCGACGATCTCGCCCTTCGTCATCGCGATCAACGGGGCGTGGATCCGGAAGCGCAGGGCGCCTTCCGCGCCGGCCTTCGTGCCGAGGTTTGCCGTCCGCTCGAAGGACTCCAGGAACTCCGGCCGGCAGTCGGGGTAGCCGGAGTAGTCGAGCGCGTTCGCGCCGATGTAGATGTCCGCCACGCCCATTGCCTCGCCCCAGGCGACTGCGTGCGCGAGGAAGAGAGTGTTGCGGGCCGGGACGTAGGTCACCGGGATCGGCTCGCGGCCCAGGGCGTGGCGGGGGATCTCGCGCGAGGAATCGGTGAGGGCGGAGCCCTCCGGCGCGGGGTGGTCGAGGCGGACGATGCGGTGCGCGGCGGCGCCGTAGCGCGCGGCCAGGGCGCGGGCGCGGTCGAGCTCGACGCGATGTCGCTGACCGTAGTCGAACGAGAGCGCGAGGACCTCCGGCGATTCCAGCTTTGCGATCAGGAGACAGGTCGCCGAATCGAGCCCGCCGGAGAGAAGGACGATCGCGCGTTTCATGGGGTCAACGCTGAATGACTGCATTGGGGTCAACGCTGAATGACTGCATGCAGCGAATGCAGGCCTGACCCGAATGCAGCGATGCAGCGTTGACCCTACCTCCCAGGCACATCCCCCCACAACAGCTTGTGGAGCTGGACGCCCAGGCGGATCGGGCGGCCCGAGTCCCGAATCCACTCGGCGAGGTCCGCGGCGGAAAGCGTTTCCCACACGGGCGAGAAGGTGACGACGTGGCGGTTGTCGAGGTCGCGCTCGCGAACGAAGTCGAGAGCCCATTCGAAATCGCGCCGGTCGGCGAGGACGAACTTGACCTCGTCGCTTCGCCCAAGCGAGTCGAGGTTCTCCGGCAGGTTCGCCGCCATCATCCCGCTCCCCGGCGCCTTGACGTCCACGATCTTGACGACTCGCGGGTCGATGCGGTCGAGCGGCACGTGCCCGCCCGTCTCGAGAAGGACGGTCTTGCCGTGCTCGAGCAGCCGGTCCATCAACGGGTAGACCCCCTCCTGTTCGAGGGGCTCGCCGCCGGTCACTTCGACGAGGTCGGTGCCGAGGGCGAGGACTCGCTCGGCCGCTTCGGAAACCGTCATCTCTTCCCCGCCCGAGAACGCGTAAGCGGTGTCGCACCAGACGCACCGCAGGGAGCAGCCGGTCAGGCGGATGAACGCGCAGGGGAAACCGGCGCGCGTCGACTCCCCCTGGATCGACCGGAAAATCTCGGTCACGCGGATGGTCGGTTCCACTCGGATCTTGGAACTCGGAACCTGGAACTCACGACTCCGCGAGCGCCAGCTCGCGGTCCCCGCCTTCAGTGCTCGAACGCGAGGCGAGCGAGAAGGCGGCCGTGTAAGCGAAGCCGTTGAAGAACATGAGCAGAAACGGGACGCCGACCCAGTACCTCTCGGTGACGGCGAACGCGAGCGCGGCCAGGAAGTATCCGGCGAGCAGGATCTCGGCGGCGAGAGAGAAGCCCGATGCCGCCCGGTACTTCTTGCTCCTCCACTCGCCCGCCATGCCCTCGATGCGGTATTTCGGCGTCCGCGTGAACTCCGTGGGCTTGTTCACGAGCCCTTCGAGCACCGCCCGCAGGTTCGTCAGCGACATCCCGATGCCGAGCGACATCAGGCAGGGCATGTATTTCAGCGTCCGCTTCCAGCTCCGCCCGATCTCGCGCTGCGACGACACGTAGAAGGCGATGAACGAAAGGGTCGCGCCGAAGAAGAGCGGGAAATCGAAGACGACGAGCTTCTGCCAACCGATCTGTTCCCGGATCACGATCGCCGGCACGATCAAGAGCGCGAGCAGCACGACCAGCAGGTAGGAGAAGTTGTTCGTGAGGTGGAAGAACGCCTCGACCTTGACCCTCCAGGGAAACGCACTGCGAAGGATCTCGGGCAAGAGCTTTCGCCCGGTCTGGATGGAACCCTTCGTCCAGCGGTGCTGCTGCGTCTTGAATCCATTCATGTCGACCGGCACCTCGGCGGGCACCGCGACGTCCTTCAGATAGACGAATCGCCAGCCGGCGAGCTGCGCCCGGTAGGACGCGTCGAGGTCTTCGGTCAGCGTGTCGGACTGCCAGCCCCCGGCCTCTTCGAGGCATCGGCGGCGCCAGATCCCCGCGGTTCCGTTGAAGTTGAAGAATCGCCCGGACCGGTTGCGCGCCGTGTGCTCGATCACGAAATGGCCGTCGAGGAAAATCGCCTGGATCCGCGTCAGGAGAGAGAAGTCCCGGTTCAGGTGATCCCATCTCGCCTGGACCATCCCGACGTCCTGGCCCGAGAAGTGGGGAAGGCACCGCCGGATCATGTCCGGGGGCGGAACGAAATCGGCGTCGAGGATGAGGAGAAACTCGCCGCGCGCCTTCTCGAGTCCCCCCTGCAGCGCGCCGGCTTTGTAGCCTTTCCGGTGATCGCGCGCGAGGTACACGACGTCGTGTCCCTCACGGCGGTAACGCTCGACGGCCGCGCGCGCGACCCCTCGCGTCTCGTCGTTCGAGTCGTCGAGCACCTGGATCTCGAGCAGATGCTTCGGATAGTCGAGGTCCACGACGGCCTGGAGGAGCCGTTCGACGACGTAGACTTCGTTGTAGAGGGGAAGCTGAACGGTGACGACGGGAAGCGGCTCGAGAACTCCGGCGGGCCGCGGGTCGTCGCCGCGGTGCCGGTAGTACAGGCGCACCATGAACGCTCGATGGACGCCGTACACCGCCAGAAGCGTGAGGACGACGTAGTAGGCGGCGAGCGTCGCGATCTGGATGTGCATTCCGGTCCGCGGGTGGGAGCTCGACCGCGGCCCTGGCTCCTTTTCGCCGCGGGGGAGGCCATCTTCTTCGGGATCCTGCTCCTCCCCGACGCGAGGCGTCACCTGGCCGCCTATCTGCTCCTCTTTCTCGCCGGGTCCCTCCTCTCGCTTTTCGCGGCGCGGAGTCTATCCGGATCGCGCGGCCGGGTTCTGCTCTTCTGCGCGGCGGCGTTCCGGCTGACCCTGTTCTTCCGCGCTCCCGATCTCTCCGAGGACGTCTTTCGATACCTCTGGGACGGACGCGTGGCCGCGGCGGGAACTTCACCGTACGCGTTCGCTCCCGCGGACGCGCCCGAAGACCTCTTCCCGGACCTCCTGCGGCGTCTCGCGTACCCCGAATACCGGACCGTGTACCCGCCCGTCGCACAGGCGGCGTTCCGTGTGGCCGCATCCGTTCCGGGATCCGGCGTTCTCGCGACGAAGGCGCTCTTCGCTCTCGCGGACGTCGCGGTCGTGGCCCTTCTCCTGTCGAGCGGGGGGGCGGGCGCGCGCTTCGGAGCGGCGCTCTACGCGTTCCACCCGCTGCCGGTGACCGAAGTTGCGGGACAGGGGCACGTCGACTCGCTCGGAGTCGCGCTCCTCCTGGCCTCGGTCGTTTACGTCTCGCGGCGCCGGCCGGTCGTGGGCGGAATCGCGTTAGCCGCGGCGGCGCTCGTGAAATACGTCCCGCTCGCCGCGACGCTGCCGCTCCTCCGCCGTGGAAAGGTCTGGTTCGCCGGCGCGGCGCTCGTCGCCGGCGCGGTCGCCTGGTCGCTCGCGGCGAGGGGCGGAGTCTCTCCGGCGGTCGGGCTTCCGCCCTACGCGACACGCTGGGAATTCAACTCGGTGCTCTATCCCGCGGTGGCGGCGGCGGTCGACGCCTCAGAGCTGCCGCAGAGAGCGAAGACGGCGTACATCCGCTGGAAGGACGTACGGGAAGAGCGTCCCTGGATGCAGGAGGTCTTCCCGTACTTCTACACTGCGTTCTTTGCGCGCGCGATTCTCGGCATTGCTCTCGCCGCCGCCCTTCTCGCCATCGCCGCCGCGGTCGAGGACGTGGAGGCAGCGGTGTTCGCGTCGCTCGCAGCTCTTCTTCTCGCGTCGCCGACTCTGCACCCCTGGTACCTGTTGTGGGTTCTCCCTTTTGCGGCAAAGCGGCGCGAGCCCGCTTTCCTCTATCTCGCCACGGCGGCCCCGCTCGCGTACGGGTTGCTCTATCCGCTCGCGGGTTTGACGCCGTTCGCGATCCGGTTGGCGGAGTACGGGCCGTTTGCGGTGCTGCTCGCTCCGTCGCTTTTCAAAGCGGCGGTGCGAAGGCGAGGCACGCTCCCTCGCCCCGCGCAGCGGGGAGGGGTGGTGATCGAAGTGAAGAGGCGTCGTTGAGAGACAACGACTCTTACAGGTATCGCGCGATCCTCGCCTACGTCGGAACGGACTTCCACGGCTGGCAGATCCAGCGCAACGCCTCGCGGACCGTGCAGGCGGTCCTCGAAGAGGCTCTCGCGCGAGTCGACGGCGGTCCGGTCCGCGCGATCGCCGCCGGTCGGACCGACGCCGGCGTGCACGCCGACGGTCAGGTCGTGCATTTCGACCTCGCTCGACCACGCGAGCCGCGCGAGGTGAGAGACGGCGTCAACTCACATCTGCCGCGCGACGCCCGGCTCCTGGAGGTCGCGGGAGCTCCGGCGGATTTTCACGCCCGCCGCGACGCGCTCTCGAAGGAGTACGTCTACCGCTGGAGCCGCGCAGAGGTGATCGCTCCTCGCGAGGCCCCCTTCGTCGCGCCGTTGTCGCGGAACGCCGATGCGCGGCTCATGGCGGCGGCCGCCGCGCACCTGCCGGGTCGGCGGGACTTCGGCGTGTTCGCGGTGCGCCGATCACCGGAGGACTCGATACGGACTCTTCACTCCGTAGCGATCGAGGAGCACGGCGACGAGGTTCGCGCACACTTCCGCGGAGACGGCTTCCTGCGCGGGATGGTTCGGACGATCTGCGGGCTCCTCGCGGATATCGGCCGCGGCCGCCTTCCGCTCGAGCGGATGGAGGAGATCCTGGAGAGCGGCGACCGGGCGCTGCTCGCCCATAAGGCGCCGGCGAGCGGCCTGACGCTCGTGAAAGTCGAGTACCCGCGCGCTAAACTCGTATTGTGATCGACGCCGACATAGTCGCGGAACGCGGCTCGTCCGAGCGCGAGCTCCTCGACGAGATCGACCTCACACGGTTGCCGAGGCACGTCGCGGTCATCATGGACGGCAACGGACGTTGGGCGAAGCAGCGCGGGTTCCCGCGGGTCGAGGGGCACCGCGCCGGGATCGCGTCGGTCCGCGAGGTCGTCGAGACGTGTGCGCGCCTGGAGCTCGACGCGCTGACGCTCTTCGCGTTCTCCGTCGAGAACTGGAAGCGGCCGCGGTTCGAGATCGTCACGCTCATGTCGCTCCTGAAGGAATACTTGAACAAGGAGCTCGCGAACCTCTTGAAGAACGACATCCGTTTCCGCGTCGTCGGCCGGATGAACGAGCTCGACGCGTCGGTGCAGAAGGAGCTGTCCCGGGGTCTCGCCGCGACCTCCTCGTGCCGCGGGATGACGTTCAACATTGCGCTGAACTACGGCGGCCGCACGGAGATCGTGGACGCGTGCCGCTCGCTCGCGCACGACGTGGCGGCCGGCCGGCTCACCCCCGAGCAGATCGACGAAGAGACGCTCGGCTCGCGTCTGGGAACGGCGGGGGTGCCCGACCCGGATCTCCTGATCCGCACGTCGGGCGAGATGCGCGTTTCGAACTTTCTCCTCTGGCAGATCGCGTACAGCGAGATCTGGGTGACGCCGACGCTCTGGCCCGACTTCCGCAAGCGCCACCTCTTCGAAGCGATCCTCGAATTTCAGAAGCGGGAGCGGCGCTACGGCGGCGTGATCGACGCAGGACGGGCTGACCCGGGAGAAGCGGCCGCGGACGGAAGACGGTAGACGGCGCTTGCCTCTAAAACGCGAGCTCGCCTCGGCGATCGCCATCCCGATCGTCCTCGCGGTCCTCTTCTTCCTCCCGCCCATTGCCTTCAACCTGCTCGTCGGCGCGGTCGCTCTCGCTGCCCTGTGGGAGTTCTACCGTCTCGCCGAGAAGACCGGCCTTCCGGTCGCGAAGACCGTCGGGATCCTCGCGGGAGCGGCGCTCCTCTTCTGGTGGGCTTCGTTCTGGGGATACGCGAATCCGCCGCACCCGGGGGTCACCGTCGCGCTCGCCGGTCTCCTCGTCTTCGTCTTTCTCGCGTCGCTCGCGCCGCTCTTCGCGAAAGTCGACCTTCCGGCGGCTCTCGGCGGAGCCGGTGGGACCGTCTTCGGCGTGCTTTCCGTTGCGCTGCCGGCGACGGCGATGTGCTTCCTTCGGATCGTTTCGCCGCGAGCCGTCCTCCTTCTCTTTCTGCTCGTATGGGGCTGCGACTCCTTCGCGTATTACACGGGGAAGACCTTCGGACGGCGCAAGCTCGCTCCGCGCGTCTCACCGAACAAGACCTGGGAAGGAACGATCGGGGGCTTCGTCGGCGGAACGTTGATCGGCGCCGCCGCGGGAACGTGGTGGGTGTTTCCCGAGCTGGGTCCCATCCGCGGCGCGCTGGCGGGAGCGCTGGCTACGTCCGCGGGACAGCTCGGCGACCTCATCGAGTCGCTGTGGAAGCGCGGCGCCGGCGTGAAGGACTCCGGAACATTTCTCCCGGGCCACGGCGGGTTCTACGACCGCATCGATTCTCTGTTGTACGCCGGCCCGGTGCTGGCGGTGTTCGTGGCGGGCTTGTAGCGAAGCATCGGAGGGATCGAGCAGCCGCTTACAATGCGCAGTCGCCATGGGATGTTGCGCAACGGCCGTTTGCTCCCGACCGCCGGCGTCGAGCCGCCGATGAAAAGTATTAGTCTCCTCGGCTCGACCGGGTCGATCGGACGTGCCGCGCTCGACGTCATCGGCGCTTTTTCCGACCGGCTTCGCGTCGTCGCGCTCGCCGCGGGGCGCTCGCTCGACAAGCTCGCCGCGCAGATCGAGCGGCACGCGCCCTCGCTCGTCTCGATCGAACGGGAGGAGGACGTCCCGAGCCTGCGATCGCTTCTCGCGCCGGGCTTCGGCGGTCGCATCGTTGCGGGTCCGTCCGGTCTCGAGGAGGCGGCGTCGCTCCCCGAGGCGGACGTCGTGCTGGCGGGTCTCGTGGGCGCGGTCGGCCTGCGGTCGGCGCACGCGGCGCTCGCGGCCGGCAAGCGCCTTGCGCTCGCGAACAAGGAGGCGCTCGTCGTCGCCGGGGAGCTGATGGTCCGGACCGCGCGAGCGAGCGGCGCGGAGATCCTTCCGGTCGACTCCGAGCACAGCGCCGTCCACCAGGCGATCCGGAGCGGGCGTCCCGAGGAAGTCCACCGGATCGTGCTCACGGGCTCCGGCGGTCCGCTGCGGGAGCGCGACCTTTCGACGTTCTCCAAGGTCACGGTCGAAGAAGCTCTCGCGCATCCGACGTGGAAAATGGGACCGAAGATCTCGATCGACTCGGCCACCATGATGAACAAAGGACTCGAGGTCATCGAGGCCCACTTCCTCTTCGGCGTCCCGCCGTCGAAGATCGACGTCGTCCTCCATCCCCAGTCGGTCATTCACTCGTTCGTCGAGTTCGTGGACGGCTCCCTCGTCGCGCAGATCGCTCGCAACGACATGCGCTTTCCGATCCTGTACGCACTCACTCACCCGGAGCGGCTGCCGAACCCTTTCGGGCGGCTGGACCTCGTCGAAATCGGGCACCTGGAGTTCCAGGAGGTCGACCCGAAACGTTATCCGGCGCTCGACGTGGCGCGCGCCGCGCTCGAGTCGGGCGGCGGCATGCCGGCGGTCGTCAACGCCGCCAACGAGGTCGCGGTCGAGGCGTTCCTCGAGGGGAAGATTTCGTTTCCCGACATCGTTGCGTTGGTGTCCGAGACCGCGGCCGCTCACGGCCGGGTGCCCGCTCCGGCGACCGTCGAGGAAGCCGAGGAGATCGATCGAGAGGCCCGGCAGGCGGCGTCGCGGATCTTGAGGACACTCGCCCGGGCAAGTTGAAAGGCTGACAGCTTCGTTCAATGACCATCATCGGCAACACTCTCGCGCTTCTCCTCGTGCTCTCGGTGCTCGTGGTGATCCACGAGTTCGGGCACTTCGCGGTCGCCAAGGCCTTTCGTTTTCCCGTCGAGGTCTTCTCGTTCGGGTTCGGAAAGCGGCTCTTCGGCAAAGTGATCAACGGCACCGACTACCGCGTCTCCGCGATTCCGCTCGGGGGCTACGTCCGGGTGGTCGGCCTCGGTCCCGACGAGTCGACTCTCGCCGAGGGGAGCTCGACGGAGGCCCGCCCGGTCGGCAAACGCTGGCAGCGCGCGCTCATCCTAATCGCGGGCCCGGCGATGAACCTCATCCTGGCGCTGCTGCTCCACACGGCGGTATTCGCGGTCGGCGTTTCGGTGCCGGCCTACGAGCTTCAGCCACCGATCGTGAAGATCGTCGAGCCGAATTCCCCCGGGGCGGCGTCCGGGTTCCAGCCGGGCGACCGCATCCTCTCGATCAACGGAAAGGCGACGCCGCGCTGGCGCGACGCGCTCTTCATCTTCGGGTTGAACGCGCGCGAGAAGCTCACGGTGGTCGTGGACCGCCCGGGCCGGAAGGTCGCGCTCGACGTCGTGCCGGCCGCCAGAGACAAGTATGACCTCGGCTACGTCGGCCTCTTTCCCGACTTCGGAAAATCCGTGCGTCCGAGGATTTCGATGGTGGTCGCAGGATCGCCCGCCGAGACCGCCGGGTTGAAGAAAGGCGACGTGATCCTCTCGGTCGCGGGAAAAGAAATCCGCGGCTCTCCGGACGAGACGTTCCAGAGCTTCGTGTCGGCCATCGCGCAGGCTGCGCCGGGACCGTTCCCCGTCACGTACCTGCGCGACGGAAAAGTCCTCACGACGAGCGTCCGCCCGCGCCGCGATCCCGACGGCTCGTGGAAAGTCGGGGTCCAGGTCATCCCCGACCTGCCGGAGGTCCTCGAGCGCTTTCCGATCGGCCAGGCCTTCGTCGAGGGATGGCGGCGCGTCGAGACGGACTTCCGGATGACGCTGTCGGTCATCGGGCGCCTGTTCCGGGGGAAGGCGAGCATGCGGTCGATGTCGGGCCCGCTCGACATCGCGAAGTTCTCGGGCGAGGCGGCCCGCACGGGCACGGTGCCGCTCATCGCGCTCATGGCGGCGATCTCGCTTCAGCTCGGGATCTTCAACCTGCTCCCGATCCCGGTGCTCGACGGGGGACACCTGTTTCTGCTGACGCTGGAGGGGATCGCGCGGCGCGACTTTTCGCTCAAGGTCAAGGAACGAATACTGCAGGTCGGGTTCCTGATGATCCTCGCCTTGATCACGGTCGTTCTGTACAACGACCTCGCGAAGAACCTCCCCGCGAAGTGGTGGCCGTTTTAGATCGCGGCGTGTGCGAAACAAGCACGCCGCCGCAAGTGGCGCCGGAGATCCGCGCGGGACTGCGCGGGCCTCATGGCGGTGGGATATCCCACTTGACGCATTTCCCACGGTCGGCTATTCTGGGGCGGTCATGACCGCGCCCCTGGGTCACAAGAAAGCCGTTCGAGTACGGCCCGACTCGAAGGGGCGGATCACGCTCGGAAAGCTCACTCGAGGCGTCAGCAGCTTCGCGGTTGCCGTCGAATCGAGCGGCAAGATCATTCTGGAGCCGTTCGTCGAGGTCCCCGCGTTGGAACGCTGGCTGTTCGAGAATCCGGAGGCCCAGAAGCGCGTTCGGCGCGGCCTTGCAGACTCGGAGGCTGGACGCACGGTCTCGCTCGGATCCTTCTCACGGCGTCCCAAATCGACGGGTTGATGCCCGAGGTCGCCCATGACCTTTTCGCTCGTCTTCACGGAAGAGGCGAGGGCCAACCTGAGGGAGCTCGAACGCGATCGTGGCCTGGCGAAGAGGCTCAAAGCCGTGCGGAGGACTCTCGCCCAGCTGGAGACGAATCCGCGTCATCCGAGTCTTCAGACCCATGAGTACAAGTCGCTGGCCGGTCCGGGCGGCAAGAAAGTCTTCGAGGCATATGCCGAGCAGAACACTCCCGCGGCGTATCGAGTCTTCTGGCACTACGGACCGCACAGGGATCAGATCACCGTCGTCGCGATCACCCCGCACCCGTAGGTGGATCTTCGGACATGGAGTGACCGGCGCAAGCGTCTCTCGGCGGTGAGCGAGCGGTGAGCCCGCCCGCGGCGGGGGCGACGGGGCGTTGGGGTGAGGGCGGTACGATAGGCGGGTGACGCAGCTTCCCGTCCTGAACGCACCGGTGGAGGCTCCGCCCAAGCGCACACTCGCGCCGCGGCGGAAAACCCGGCAGATCCGGCTCGGCGGCGTTCTCATCGGCGGCGGGGCGCCGATCACCGTCCAGTCGATGACGAAGACGGAGACCGCCGACGTCGAGTCGACGCTCTGGCAGATCCGCGACATGATCATGGCCGGCTGCGAGATCGTCCGCGTCACGGCGAACACGATCGACGCGGCGGACGTCTTCGACCGGCTGGTCGCCGGCTCCTCCGTCCCCGTGATCGCCGACGTCCACTTCGACTACCGCTGCGCGATCCGCGTCATGGAGCGGGGCGTCACCGGCCTGCGATTGAACCCGGGCAACATCGGCGCGCGATGGAAGGTCGAGGAAGTCACACGGATGGCGGCGGACAAGGGCATCCCGATCCGCATCGGCGTGAACGCCGGGTCGCTCGAGAAAGACCTCCTGAAGAAGTCCGGCGAGCCGACGCCCGAGGCGATGGTCGAGTCCGCGTTCCGGCACCTCGAGATCCTCGAGTCGCTCGGGTTCTTCGAGACCAAGGTGTCGCTCAAGGCCTCGAACGTCCCGATGATGGTGGATGCGTACCGGCTCTTCTCGAAGCAGAGCGATTACCCGCTCCACCTCGGCGTGACCGAAGCGGGCTCGCAGTTCGCAGGGACGATCAAGTCCTCCATGGGGATCGGCGTCCTGCTCGCCGAGGGGATCGGCGACACGATCCGGGTCTCGCTCGCCGCGGATCCGGTCGAGGAAGTGCGCGTCGGCCGCGAAATCCTGAAGGGACTGCACCTGCGCGACGACGGCGTCAACGTGATCGCGTGCCCGACGTGCGGACGGCTCGAGGTCGACATGCTGCCGATGGTCGAGCGCGTCGAGAAGCACCTCGCGGGCGTGAAGCTGCCGCTGCAGGTCGCGATCATGGGCTGCTCGGTGAACGGCCCCGGCGAGGCGCGCGAGGCGGACATCGGGTTCGCCGCCGGCAAGGACATGGGGATGATCTACAAGAACGGCGAGCCGTACCGCCGCATTGGCGGGCCGAACATGCTCGACGAGTTCATCAAAGAGATCGACCTGCTCGTCGAGGAACGGACGCGGGCGGCGGGCGGGGAGTGATCCCGGCGGGCGACTCCGCGACGCCCGGGCTCTCCAACTCTTCTCGACCGACCGACTCCACTTCGGGCCGTCTCGCCCGCCTCGGCGCGGCTCTCAGGCACCCTCCGCTCTGGGTCACGCTCCTCGTCTGCGCGCTGATCCTCTTCGCCCGGCGGCCCGCGCAGGTCCGCAATCCTCAGTTCTGGGCGGAGGACGGCGTGTACTACCGGCAGGCATACACGCTCGGAGCTCGCTCCCTCTTCGTGCCGTTCGGCGGTTACCTGCACACGACGCAGCGGATCCCCGCCGTTCTCTCCCAGTGGTTCGATCCGGCGTGGGCGCCGGCGATCTTCGTGGGAGGGGCGTTCCTGCTGACCCTCTACGTCGCGGCGCGGACTCAGTCGCCGCGTTTTTCCCTGCGCCGCCACGTCGGCTACGCGCTGGCGGTCGTCCTCGTGCCCGATACCTTCGAGATCCTTCTCTTCCTGACGAACATCCTCCGGGTCACGGCGGCGGGTTTCCTGCTCGTTCTCATTTCCCGCGACGCCCGCCGATGGTGGGAGCATGCGCACGACGCCGGAGCGGCGGTGTTGTTCGGCCTGACGGGGCCGTACAGCGTGCTCTTCGCGCCCCTCTTCGTCTGGCGCGCGGTGCGCCGTCGCACGCGAGCGAGCCTTGCTCTCGCCGCTCTCGTGATGGGATGCGCCGTGATTCAGGGGAGCCTGGTCGCGCTTCACCTCGAGGGAAAACTCGCGGACGAGGGACCCGCGGTCATGGGCGCGGTCGGCGACGTCGCCGCCGAGAAATTGCTGGCCGTGCCGGGAATGCGGGTCGGAGGATCGCTTCTCGCGGGCTCGCGCGTGCCGCCCGACTATCCGCTGCCGATCGAGATCGCGCTCGGAATCGGGGTGCTGGCGGTCCTCGCCTTCCTCGCCCTGCTTCGGGGTCCCGCGCGAACGGAGCGGGTCTGGCTGGCGGCGGCGTTCCTCCTCGTCCTCGGGAGCACTCTTTATCGCTGCCGATTCGTACTGCCCGACCTGTGCCACGCCGTGTACGGCGCGCGCTACTTCTACCTGCCGCAGCTGATCGTGCTCTGGCTGCTGATCGACCTGGCGCTCGAGCGGCGGCGCTGGCTCTCGCCCGGCGCGGCGGTACTCCTGCTCTGGATGCTCGTCGTGAACGTTCCCCGGCTGCGCGAGCCCGGTCTCCAGGATTTCCGCTGGGGCGACTATGCGCCGCGGATCCGGGCCGGTGAAGCGGTCGAGATCCCGACGAATCCGGGCGGGGTCGAGCCCTGGATCGTGAGGCTGCCCGCCCGCAAACCGTAGAATTTCGGCCAGGACGACGATCGCTGAAAGTCGCAATTCTCGCGCTCGGCCTGACGTGGACGGTCACGACGGCGGCGGCCGTCTGGCTGGCCCGGCGGTTCGTGACCCGATTTCCCTTGCGGGTCGGTCTCTTCCTCGCGCTCCTCCCGCTCGTCTTCACCGGTAAGGCGTTCGTTTGCGGCCGGCTCTACGGTCCCGCGGACCTCTATTACGCGCACGACCCGTGGAAGGCAGTCGCGGCGGACAACGGAGTAACGCGGATCCAGAATCCGATCCTTTCCGACCTCGCGTTCGCGAACCTGCCGTGGCGCGCGGCGGTGCGCGAGTCGGTCGTCAACGGACATCTGCCTCTGTGGAATCGGTTCGTTCTCGCAGGAAACCCGCTGCTCGGCACGGCGCAGGCCGGAGTCTTCCACCCGTCGACGTGGCTGGGATTGTTTCTGCCGCTCGCCCTCTCATGGACCTTCTCCTGCGCGTTCACGATCTTTCTCGCGCTGCTCGCCGCCTACCTCTTCTTCCGTGACGTCTGTCGGTCGGATCTCGCCGCGCTCGCCGGCGCCGTCGGCTGGGGCTTCTCGACGTACGTCCTCTTCTGGGACGGCTGGGCCATCGGCCCGTCGATCGCCGGACTGCCCCTGCTTCTGCTCGGCCTGCGGCGGCTCGCGCGAGGCGGAGAGGGCGCGGTCGCGCTCACGACGGTTGCGCTCCTCTTCTCGGCGCTCGGCGGCCATCCCGAGACGCTTCTCCACTCGGCGGCCGCCGCCGGCGTGTACTTCCTCTTCGAGCTCTTCGCGCGCGACGTTCGCCCGAGAGCCCGTCGGGCGATCGGCGGGGCGGTCGCGGCCGGGCTCCTCGCGGCGGGTCTCGCCGCCCCGGCCCTCCTGCCGCTCCTGGAGGCGGTGCCGTACTCGGCGGAGTACGCCGCGCGACGCGCGGCGCTCGCGCATGGCCGCGGCGGTCAGTCGGTGGCCGCGAGCGAAGCCGCGCGGCGGCTCCTGCCGGCCGTGCTGCCGTTCGCGCACGGGATCTACGGAAAGAGCCCCGTGCAGGAGTGGAGGCAGGACGGATCGGGGATGCCGCTTGGGTACGCGGGCGCGGTGCTGTTTCCCCTGGCGGCTCTGGGACTCATCTCCCGCCCGCGGTCGCGGGAGTGGTCGATCTTCCTCGGAGTCTTCGTCGCCGGCCTGGCGTACGGCGCGAGCGCGCCGATTCTCCTGGATGCGACCTCGCGTCTACCCGGCTTCGCTCTCGCGCTCAACTACCGGCTCGTCTTCCTTGCGCCGCTCGGCCTCGCGGGGCTCGCCGCGCTCGGCGTGGACCGGATCGCGACCGGCGAGTCGAGTCGGCCGCTGACGACCGCGGCGATGATCGCGGCCGTCGTGCTGGCGCTCCTCTTCGTCGCGTCGACGGGCGTCTTCCGCGAGCGCGCGTTGCCGGGAGGATTCCTCCGCCGCTCGATCGCCGCCGAGGTGTTGCCCGTGACGCTCCTCATCGCAACGGCGCTCCTCCCGAGGCGACGAGCGCCCGCGCTCGCGCTCGGCCTTCTCGTCGCACAACGTTTTCTCGAGATGCGCGGCACTTATCCGACCCTGCCCGCCCGATCGCTCGCGCCGCCCCTTTCCATTCTCGCGAGACTGCCGAGAACGACAGAGCCATTCCGGGTCGCCGGCGTCGCGGACGCGTTCCGGCCGAACGGGGCCGCTCTCTACGGCCTGGAGGACGTCCGCGGCTACGAGTCGCTCGTGCTGAACCGATTCGCCGACACGTATCCGCTCTGGTCCCGTCCGCAGTTCGCCTCGCACAACCGCGTCGACGATCTCGCGCGGCCCTTCCTCTCGTTCCTGAACGTCCGCTACGCAATCGGGGCGCCGGAGGCCAAGGCGCCTCCCGGCTGGGCGGCGATCGCGCGGGGCCGCGAGGGGGTTCTGTTCGAGAACCCGGGAGCGCTACCTCGCGCGTTCGTGCCGCGGCAGGTCCGGATCGAGCCCGACCCGCGAAAGCGGCTCGCAGAGATGGCGGCGGCGAAAGATTTCGGAGAGAACGTGTGGCTGAGTGAACGCCCTCACCCTGGTCCTCTCCCGCGGGAAGAAGGAGGACAGAACGGTCGGGCAACTCTGCGGTCGCGCGAGATCGGTCCGGACTTCGTAATCGACGCCGAGGCGCGTGACCTCTCGCTCGTCGCGACCTCGATCCCCGACTGGCCCGGCTGGCGCGCTCGATCGGACGGCCGCGACGTTCCGCTCACGACGGTCAATCACGCCTTCGTCGGCCTCTGGCTTCCTGCGGGTCGACACGTCGTCCGACTTCATTACGTTCCCGGCTCGTTCGTGCTCGGGTCGACGATTTCTGCCGCGATCGCCGCTTCGTTCGCCGCGGCTCTCTTCCTCCGTCGCAGGTTAGGCTAGCGCCGCTTGTTCCTGCTCGTCCTCCGGCTGCTCGCCGTCTACTTCGCGACGTGCGCGCTGGCTCTCTTCCTCGTGAACCGGTTCGTCGCGCGAATCCGGCCGGGCATTGCGTTGCTGATCTCGTTCGGACCGTTTCTCCTGACCGGGAGGGCGATGCTGACCGCCGGCGTTTACGCGCCGCTCGACATCGCGTATCAGGCGCACCCGCTCGCCGCGCATCGCGAAGAGATGGGGATCAAAGACACGCGGTCGCCGATCTTGGGGGACGTCGTCTCGCAGTTCATTCCGTTCCGGAAGGCGGTGCGCGACGCGATCAAGAACGGGCGCCTGCCGCTCTGGAACCGATTCGTGCTCGCAGGCGAGCCCCTTCTCGCGAACACCCAACCGGCGGTCCTTCACCCGGGCACGGTGATCGGCTTCCTCCTGCCACTCGCCCAGGCCTGGACCTTCGAGATGTCGCTGCGCCACTTCCTCGCGCTTCTCGCGATGTACCTCTTCCTTCGCGACCTCGGGTGCCGGGAGCTGCCGTCGCTTCTCGGCGCCGTGGGGTGGTGCTTCTCGGACTACCTCGTGTTCTTCGCGGGCTGGCAGCACTCCGCGGCCGCGCCGCCGTTCCCGCTTCTCCTACTCGGTCTCTCCCGGCTCGTCCGGGAACCCGGCTACCGGTCGGTCGTCCTGACGGTCGCGGCGATCTTCCTGATCGTCACCGCCGGACATCCCGAGACGCTCCTCCACGCCGTGGCGGCCGCCGGCGTCTACTTCCTCTTCCAGCTCGCCTTTGCGGGACCCGGCCGCCGGCGCCGTCCCCTCCTCCTGTCGCTTCTGGCTGGCGCCGTGGCTCTCGGTTTTTCGGCGGTCCTCCTTCTTCCCCTGGTCGAAGCCCTGCCGTACACGGCCGAGCACTTCGTTCGATCCGGCTGGTACGCACACCTCGACAAGTCGGTCAGTCTCGCGGAGAGCCTCCGGCGTTCGATTGCAGACGTCGTTCCTTACGCCTTCGGAGTCTCGGGCCATGGCCGCGGAGCGATCGGTTTCGGGGAGCCGGCGGCTTACGTCGGGGCGGTTCTGCTGCCGTTCGCGGTCGTCGGCCTCTTCTCCCGCCGGCGCGAGAAATGGGCGATTGCCGCGATCACGTTCGTCGGCCTGGCGATGTGGGCGCGGTTGCCGATCGTGACGGACCTCGTCTCGTCTCTACCGCTCTTCGACATCGGCCTGAACGAGCGAATGGTTTTCCTCGCCGCGTTCGGCATCTCGGCGCTCGCCGGTCTCGGTGCGGAGCGCGTTCTGGAAAAGAGCGACGCCTGGGCGCTGGTCGCGGTCATAGCGACGATCATCGCGATTTTCGCGCTGTATCACGAGGTTCGACCGACGTTGCTCCGCCTCGAGATGCCGGAGACGTTTCTCCGCGGACGGCTACTCGCAGGGCTCGTCCCACTCGTTCTCCTGGCCGGCGCGCTCGCGATCTCGCTCGAGCGAAAACGCACGGCGCCGGTGCTCGCGTTCGCGCTCCTGCTTCTCGTCGTCGAGCGCGGCATCGAAGCGGGACGGCTCTACCCGACGTTTCCGAACCGCGCGTTTTACCCCCCTCTGCGTGTCCTCGATCCGATTCCCCGTGCGGCGCCCTACCGGTTCACCGCGGTCGGGTTCACCTTCGTTCCGAACATTTCGGCTCTGTACGACCTCGAAGACGTCCGTGGTTACGAGGCGATGACGTTTCAGGCCTTGACCGAGACCTTCCCGCTCTGGTGCGTGCCGCAGCCGATCTGGTTCAACCGGGTCGACGACCCGACGACGCCGTTCCTCTCCTTCCTGAACGTGCGATGGGTGCTCGTCCCGGCGGGCTCGACGGTTCCTCCCGGATGGCGGACGCTTTCGGAGGGGGACGGCACGCGTCTTGTGGAGAACCCGCGCGCGCTCGAGAGGGCTTTCGTTCCGCGGTTCCTGCGTCGCGAAACGACGACGGAGGCGCAGCGGGACGCCGTTTTTTCGATCACGGACTTCGCGGAGCGGGGCGTCGTCGCCGCCGACCGAGCGGCAGACTGGGCTCCGAACGGCGTCGCGAGCGTTCGCATCGAGACCTATCGGGCGCAGAGGCTCGAGCTCGCGGTCGACGCCCGGTCCGACGCGGTCGTCGGCACCTCGATTCCGGCGTGGCCCGGCTGGAAGCTCGAGATCGACGGCCGGGGCGCGCCGCTCGTGGCCTACAACCGCGCGTTCCTGGGGTTCGCCGTCCCGCAGGGCCGCTACCACGTGGTGCTTCGTTACCTGCCCGACGGCTTCGTCCGAGGTGCGGCGATCTCCGGCGTAACGGTCCTCGCGTGCGTCATCGCGCATCTCGCACGCCGGAGGCGAGCGCGAAGAGCGCGCTGACCGGCGAGAGGACCCGGGCCGCGGACCACGCGATCAGGACGCGCGGGATGGCCTCCGTCGTCAAATACGTGAAGAGCAGGAATCCGGCGATCGCGACCGCGGTGGCGACCGGCAGCAGCGCGCGCCGGTTCTTCCCGGAGACGAGCAGCAGAACGACGAGCGGGACCAGCCAGGGAAGGGCGTAGCCCGCCTTCCAGAGCGCGACGCCGACGTCGGAGAGGATCGTCGGCAGGCTTCCGAGCCGCAGCGCCAGCAGCGATCCGTACCCGTGGTAGCCGGAGAAGAGGTGCCGGGCCTCGCCGAACGCGAACCACGTGCCGAGCGCGACGATCGTGGGTGCAAACAGCAGGAGGAGCGTCCTCCCGGCGGGGCGTGCGGCGTCCCGCTCGATCAGCGTGAAGAGGACGCCGGCGGCCAGAACGAAAACCAGCCCTTCGACCTTCGACGTCGCGGCTCCGGCGAAGAGAAGGCCGGCGAGGAGCTTCCCTTCCGTCGAGCGAGCGATCGGCGTCACGAGCAACGCGAGCCCGAGGATCTCGAAGAACATCAGGAACGGCTCGGCGTTCCCGGCGACCGACGCGTAGATCCCGAGGAGGGCGATCGCGCACGTCGCGAGCGCCGCCGTGGCCGCGGCGCGGGGCGGTGTCGACTCCGTCTTGAGGATTCCCGCGAGCGCGATCGCCGTGGCGGCGAGAAGGAGCGGAAACGTCTGAGCTGCGGCGCCCCATGGAAACCGTCCGGCGATCATCGCGGGAAACGCGAACACATTCGTGACGAGCGGCGGGTAATAGACGTGGAGGTATTCCATGTAGGGCGCGGAAAGAAAACTCGCGTCGATCGTCCGGGCGAGCGCGAACTGCTGCGCCTTGGCGCCCCAGAAGAGGATGAGGTCCGAGGACGTCGAGCGTCCGGCGACGGTGGCGAGAAGCGCGGCGAGGAGGGAGAGAGTTGTGAGGGAATAGGCGATCAGCGTCCCGCTGGACGGCCGCCCCCCACCCGGACCCTCTCCCCACGACCGGGGAGAGAGAACACTCACCTCATTTCCCGAGGACAGAAGGCGCAGCGCGACTGCAATCGCGGCGGCGACGAGCACGAGCAGCGGTCCCCACCGCACCCGCAGCAGAGCGAAGAGAGTCATCGTCCAGGAGAGCAGGACCGCTCCGACGCCGGCCGAGAGGACGGCTCGCGTCGGGAATCCGAAGAGGCGAAACGCTCTCGACTTGAGGAGAGGAGCGCCAACGAGCGGAAAAACGAGAAAGGAAAGGAGCCAGAGATGCCCGGCTCTCATCGCTCCCGCCGCCAGACCGACCCCTCGGAGATCTGAAGCAGAAGCCGGCCGGGCGGGAGCGGAGGCATCTGCCCGACGACGATCTCGTATTTCGCGCCGCGGACGACGTCCGGCGAAGTCGGGCTCCCCCACAGGGCGGCGGGAACGATTTTTCTGCCGGGCAGGAGCGCGTTGCCGTAGCGGTGGAGGTAGGTGTCGTTCGTCGGGTCCGGCGGCTCGGTCCGGACGAGCACGGCCACGCCGGGCGGAACGAGGGGCGCCGCGCGGGTGAGCACGATCCAAGAGGGAACGATGAACCGAGCATCGCTCGTGTCGTACGGCGTCTGCGCGGTCCGGAACAATCCCCGGGAGAACGGGAGCGCGGCGACCGAGAAAGCGGCGAGGATCGCAGAGCCGATGAGAGGGAGAAGGAGCGCTCTCCTCACGTCGCGAGCCGTCGGAGCACAGTGAGGTTCCGGCGATCCTGCTCGAGCGTGTCCTCATCCTTCGGCGTCTCGAGGAACTTCGGGATCGCGGCCAGGCGAGGGTCACTCATGAGGTTGCGAAACCCGCGGCGCCCGATCGTCCCGAGTCCGATGTGCTCGTGCCGGTCCACGCGGGAGCCGCGCGGCTTCTTCGAGTCGTTGACGTGGATCGCCGCGAGCCGGGAGAGCCCGACGGTCCGATCGAAGATGCTCATCGTCTCCATCCAGCCCTCCCGGGTCACGATGTCGTAGCCGGCGGCGTGGACGTGGCACGTGTCGAAGCAAGCGGCGACCCGGCGGGGCTCGCGCACTGCGCCCAGGATGTCGCGCAGATGGTCGAAGCGGTGCCCGACGCACGAGCCCTGACCGGCGGCGGTCTCGAGCAAGATGCGGATGCGACCGTCGGCGGTCCGCTCGAAGACCTCGTCGAGCGACACCGCGATGCGCGCGACGCCCGCGGTCTCCCCCTCCCCGCCGTGCGCTCCCGGGTGGTAGACGAGGTCGCGAATCCCGAGCCTCTGGCACCGCTCGATCTCTTCGACGAGGGCATCGATGGATTGCCGCCGCAGGGCAGCGACCGGCGAGGCGAGGTTGATCAGGTACGACGTGTGGGCGATGACCCGCGAAAAGTTGGCGTCTCTCGCCGCAGACCGAAACGCGCGCGCCTCCGGCCGTTCGAGCGGGCGGCCGACCCAGCGGTTGCTGTTCTTGACGAAGATCTGGAGGACCCGGCATCCGACCTCGATGCCACGCTCGATCGCGCGCGGCGTTCCGCCCGCGATGGATTGGTGGGCGCCGAGGGGGAGATCGAGAACGGCCACGCCGGGATTCTAGTTGGGGTCAACGCTGCATCACTGCATTCGCAGCCCTGACCCCAATGCAGCGATTCAGGCCTGACCCCAATGCAGCGATGCAGCGTTGACCCTAGGACGGCTTCTCGTCTCCGAGGTGCGACATCAGCGCCTGGCCGATCTTGCGCGTCACGAAGATCTGCTTGACGTAGTTCAACGACGTGATCGCGAGCGGCACGCCCGCCGCGGTGATCGGCGCGCCCATCGCCGCGAGCGCGAGGTGCCGCGCCTTCGCTCCGCGCGTGAACTCGGGGTTCTTCAGATCGAGGACGCTCCCGTAGTAGCGGAAGACCATCCGGTAGACGTCCGAAAGCAGAACGCGGAATCCCATCTCGGCTCCCCAGACGAAGCACTGCCCCTGCCGGACCTTCTCGAGGAACTCGGAGGTCGTCTCGGCCTCCGCGACCGTGTATACGCGCGCGAGCGGACCGAGAGTGTGCGCGTCCGAGCCCGCGACGAGCGACACGTCCCCGCGCTTCTCGCGCACCACGGCCATCAGGTCCTCGACCAGCCGGTTGTGCTGCGAGGCCATCGCTCCGTTCTTGACCTCGAACACGTCGAACATCCGCAGCATCTCCTCGAAGTACTGCCGCGGTGAGTTCCGCATCCGGTAGTTCTGGAACATGTGGTTCGCCGACGCGAGGATCTTTTCCTCGCGCAGGTAGGCGTGGAGGTCGTAGATGTTCTCGCGGCGCTTCTGGATTTCCGCGTGCTGGCGCTCGTCGATGCCGAAGACGTTGACGTGAATGCGCTGGCGCGTGTCGGGAAACCAGGTCTCGACCTCTTCCGAGATGAAGAAGTCGTCAAGGTCCGGGTGCTTGTTCAGAAGGTACAGGCAGCCGTCGATCGAGTCATGGTCCGTCAACGTAACGTAATCCATCCCGCGCTGCTTCGCGAGACGGTACACGTCCTCGGGTCTGTTGTAGGAGTCGCGCGTGTTTGCAATTCGGAAGTACTTGAACGTCGAGTAAACGGAGTGGCAGTGCAGGTCCGCTTTCTTGAAGCGGCGGTCGGAAAACCACGCGGGACGTTCGGGCTCTGCGGCATTTTTCGGCGGCATCGAAGAACGCGAGTGTGCAAACGTCGGACCGCGCAGTCAAGTGACGGCCGAACCGGCTGCATTTTTCAGGCTATGCTCTGCCGGTGCCACGCATCGTATTTCGCCTGCTCTACGGCTCCGTACTGGCCGTGGTCTTCCTTTTCGCGGCCTGGATCGCCTTCCGCCGGTCGATCGTCGGCCGCTCGGTGACGGTGCCGGACCTCGGGGGCAAGACGGTGCCGGAGGCGATCCGGGTCGGGCACGACGTCGGCCTCCAGGTCGAGGAGGAGGCGCCTCGGGCCCGCTACGACGATCGAATTCCGCGCCACCGGATCCTCCTCCAGCAGCCGGAGGCGGGCTCGCTCGCCAAGCCCGGCCAGGTCGTGCGGCTCGTCCTTTCGCTCGGCCCGCGCGAGCTGAAGGTTCCCGACCTCGCGGGCCTCGCTCCGCGCGCCGCCGCGCTCAAGCTCGCGCGCGAGTCGCTGCAGCTCGGAACGGTGTCCTGGTATCGCGACGAGAACGCACCCACGGGAATCGTGGCGCAGAATCCGGACCCGGACACGGCCGGCACCAAGGGAACCGCCGTCGAAGTCCTGACCAACCGCGGCATGCCGGAAGTGCGTTTCGTCATGCCCGACTTCGTCGGTCAGGAGGCGGATCGCGTGCGCGCCCGCCTCCAGACCTTCGGGTTCCGGGTCGGCAGCGCGCGGTACGAGGCGTACGAGGGTGTACCGGCGAATACGATCCTGAAGCAGTTTCCGCCGGCCGGTTACCCGCTGTCGCGGCGCGACGTCGTTTCGTTGACCGTCTCGCAATCGGCGTCGGCGATTCCCGCGTCGTGACGAGAGTCCGCATCGCGCCGTCGCTTCTCGCGGCGGACTTCGCGCGGCTCGTGGACGCGCTCGCGGCCGCCGAGCAGGGGGGGGCCGACCTCGTCCACGTGGACGTCATGGACGGCCACTTCGTCCCGAACCTTACGATCGGACCTCCGGTGGTCCGCGCGCTTCGAGCCGCGACCCGCCTCGCGCTCGACGTGCACCTCATGATCGAGGAACCGGAGAGGACCCTGATCGAGTACCTCGACGCGGGGGCCGACTGGGTGTCGGTCCACGTCGAAGCCACGCGTCACCTCCAGCGCTGCCTCGCGACCATCCGCAAGGCCGGCGCGCGCGCCGGCGCGGCGTTGAACCCCGCCACCCCGCCGCACGCTCTCGCGGCGTCCTGGGCGGACCTCGATTACGCCGTGGTGATGTCCGTCAATCCGGGATGGGGAGGGCAGCCCTTCCTCCCCGGATCCGTCGAAAAGGTGCGGCGGCTCCAGAACGAGGCGTCGGAGGGGGGCACGAGGCCGACGATCGAGGTGGACGGCGGCGTGGACGAAAGCAACGCGGCCGCGCTCGCCGCCGCCGGAGCGGAAATTCTGGTCGCAGGGACGGCGATTTACGGGTCGAGCGATCCCGTGGCGGCGATCGGGCGCCTGCGCACGGCCGCGGAAGGAGTCCGGGCCTGAAGATGACGAAGACGAGCGCGATCCCGAGGCAGTCGCGGGGACAGCGAACCTGCATGGCCCTCGTTGCGGCGCTGCTCTTTTCCTTCGTCGCGTGCTCGGGGACGAAAAAGCCCGACAAGCTCACGCAGGAGCTCCTCGCGAAATCGAAGGAGGAGCTCTTCCAGAAGGGCAAGGACCTGATCGAGAAGAAGAAATACGACCAGGGGCGCAAGTACCTGACGTTCGTCTTCGAGACCTATCCGAACGATCCGCTCGGACGGGACGCGCTCCTCATGGTCGCCGATTCGTACTTCAAGCAGGGGGGCACCGGCTACACCGAGGCGCGCTTCCGCTATCGCGATTACCTGAACCGCTATCCGGGCGCGGCGCGGCGCGACTACGCGCGATATCAGTTCGCTCTGACGTACGACAAGGAGATCGAGCGTCCGGATCGCGACCAGACGGCCACGCGCGAGGCGATCGACCAGTACCGGGCCCTGATCCGTGAGTACCCGACGTCCTCGTTCGCGACGGCGGCCAAGGAGAGGGTGCGCGTTCTCACCGACCTCCTCGCCGAGCATGAGTTCGAGGTCGGCTACTTCTACATGCGAAAGGGATCGCCCGGGGCGGCCCTGGCGCGGTTCACCGAGATCGAGCAGCGGTACCCGGAGTACGGCGCTCGCGACAAACTCCTCTTCTACTCAGCGCGGGTCCTGGAGAAGCTGGGCCGGCGCGACGAGGCTGGCCGGTACCGCGCGAAGCTGATCGAAGAGTTTCCCGAGAGCGAGTGGGCCCGGAAGGCCCGCGGCGGACGGACGGAAAAGACCCCCGCGGCGACCGCAACGGGAAGCCCGAAGCCTCAGATCCAGAGTCCCCAATAGCGGTCCGTTACGCCGGTTTAGCGGCGGTCGGTCTCCAGCAGCCTCAGCCTTCGTTGACAGTCCGGAGATCCGGGCGTACTTTTAATCAAGAAGCCGTGTCTCCCCGAATTTCTTAAGGAGTCGCCATGCGTCTCCCCGAGCGTCGTATCGCGTCTCTTCTGGCCGGATTCCTCCTGGCGACGGCCGGGCTCGCCCAGGCGCCGCCGCCGGCCCAGCCGCCGCCCCGGCCGCCTCAACCCGCGCCCCAGGCGCCGCAGCGAGAGATCCCCGGGGGCGCCATCGTCGTGGCTCCCCCGCAGGAGACGACCGTCATCAGCCAGGCGCGGCCGACCGTCGAAGCCGCGCCGCAGCCGCTCGGCTACGAGAGCGACCTTCACTGCTTTGGCTACCTCGGGCAGCCGAACGAGAGCTTTCCGGCCCAGGTCATCGGCGCCGAGAGCATCGCGGAACAGATCGACTACATGACGAGCGACCTTCTCTACATCAACGGGGGATACGACCGCGGTTTGAAGGTCGGCGACGAGTTCTGGCTCGTCAGCCCCGAGCAGATGGTCGTTCACCCCGTCACCGGCAAAGACCTCGGCCGGTTCTACGAGTACCGGGGCCGGGCGGTCGTCGAGAGCGTCGAGCCCCGGACGGCCTCCATTCGGATCTCGGGCGCCTGCACGGACATCGTCATGGGCTCCTACTTGAAGCCGTTCGAGCCGATTCCGATCCCCCTGGCCCGCAAGAGCGCGCCCGCCGTCGCGGGAGATCCTCCCTCCGGAAAGGTCCGGGGCCGGATCGTCTTCACCCGTGACGGAATCGTGGCAGTCGGCGCGGACCACACGATCATCGTCGATCTGGGTTACGCCAACGGGATCGAGCCCGGTGACTTCCTCACGATCTACCGCTACGCCGCCGGCCGCGAGTACGGAATCCGTCCGGTGGGCGCGTACTGGGTGACCGTGCCCCCGCCTGCGGGAGTGTCGATTCCTCGGACGTACCTCGGCGAGGTCGCCATCCTCGCCGTGGGCGATCGGTGGTCGATCGGGCGCGTGAGTGATTCGTACCGGTTGATCGAAGTGGGAGACGAAGTCGAGCTGAAGTAGAGTCCGGATCTCCGAAAGTCTTCAGGAGAGGCGCGCCGCGCCTCTTCTTTTTTTCGGGCGCATCTCGATTTCGAAGAGATCTCCGCTGGCACGAAAATTTCCAGCTTCGCGCGCGAAAGGAAGAGTCGAAAGAAAAAATCGTCAGCCCTTCTCGCCGCGATTTCCGTTTGCTAAGATGCGCGCCTTCTCGAACGCCATCCCCGATTCTCGGAGGCGACGCGACGTGAATCTCGATTCGCAGCTTCAACAGGTCATCGACGAGCTTCTCTCTCACGGCATCTCGCTCGACCTCGCAAAAAAGGAGTTCGAAAAAAAATACATCGTGGGCGCGGTGAAGCGATCGTCGGGAAATCTGGGACGCGCCGCGTCGTCACTCGGCATTCACCGCAACACGCTTCGGAACAAGGTCGGCATTCTGAACATCCGGTTTCCGCGCGACCAGTACCGCATCAGCGTCTCGCCGGATATTCATAAGAGGAAGTAGTTCCGCGCGACGAGCGCGTCCCACCAGAGCCTGAGATCCGGGATCAGACCCCTTCGGGGTCAGACCCCTCCGTCACCGCAAGGGCTCGCTAACGCTCGGGCGGTGGTGGCTTTTGCTCTTCCGGCTTGACGGAATCCTTGAAGTTCTTCAATCCCTGCCCGAGACCCTTCCCGAGCTGGGGCAGACGCGAGGCCCCGAAGATCACCAATACGATCAAGAAGATGATGAGCAGCTCCGGGACCCCGAGGCGACCAAACATAGGGGTTTTCTCCTCGCGCCAAGCTTAACAGAGCGTGCCGAGGCGGACCTCGAATAGCCGGCGGAAGGGCCGGTCGGCGGGAGCCGTCAGAAGTCTCCGCACGAGGGCGAGCTCACCCGGAAGATACCGGCGGTAGGTCTCTCCGCGGCCCTGGGCGACGGCCCGCGCGAACGTCCCGCAGACTTTCCAGGCGCGCTGCAGGAGGACGCGCTCGAGCCGCCGCGCGAAATCGTCCGCCGGCAGGCGGCGGCGGCGCCCAAAGCCCCGAACGACGTTGCCTCCGCGCTCCTCGGTCATCCAGTCGAGCGTCGTCCGCTCCCAGAGAGCGGAAGCCAGGTCGTAGCTGTCGGGTCCCGATCTCAGATCCTGGAAGTCGATCGCGGCGACGACGTCTCCGACCGGGAAAAGATTGTTGCCGTGAAAGTCGCGGTGACACAGCACGCGCGGATGACTCTCGATCTCGCGCGCGAGCGACGCGGCCCAGTCGTCGTGAACCGCTCTCTCTTCGGCCTCGAGCGGACGGGCGAGCCAGAGATCGAAGACCGCTTCGCGCGCGAGGTCGAGCTCCCGCCGGAAGAACGCCGCGTCGAACGGCGCGTTGATTCCGGGATCTGCCGCGGCGGCGATCATCACCGCTACTTGCGCGACGCGCTCGAGCCAGACGTCTCGCTCGGAGGGATGACGCGCGAGACGCGTCGCGAGATCCTCGGGGCCGAAGTCTTCGAGAATCTGGCTTCCTTCGGCATCATCGGCATAGACGTCCGGCACGCGCACGCCCGCTGCCGAGAGAGCCGCGCGCGCCGCGACCCAGCGGCGTCTCGCGTCCTCTTCTTCCATCGGGTAGAAGACCCCGAGAACGGTGCCGCCGCCGGCGATCGCGAGCCGCAGGTAGCGGCGGCGGCCCACGTCGCCCGGAAGCATTTCAACCGCCGAGATCTCGTAACGGGACTGCCGCGCCAGATCCGCGAGCCCCGTAAACTCGGCAGGAATCAAGGGGTCAGTCGAAAGGAACCCTGAACATTTACGAAAGGGACTTCGCCTGGCTCAACACCACTTTCTTGATGCGGATCGGCTGGTTCGGCCGGTCGGCAGCGTTGCGGGGGGCGGCCGCGATCTTGTCGGCGACCTCCATCCCCGAGACGACCTCTCCGAACGCGGTGTACTGGTGATCCAGAAACGGCGAGTCCTTCACGACGATGAAGAACTGTGACGAAGCCGAATTCGGATCCGAGGCGCGCGCCATCGAAACAACCCCACGCTTGTGAGTGGTGTCGTTGAACTCCGCCTTGACCCGGACTTCCTTTCCATCGACGACGTTGCCGCCGGTCCCGTAGGGACGGCGCGGATCCTCGGGCTTCTTCGTCAGCGGGTCGCCCCCCTGGATCATGAACCCGGGGATGACGCGGTGGAACATCGTGGCGTCGTAGAAGCCCTTCGCGGCGAGATCGACGAAGTTCTCGACGTGCTTGGGGGCCTTGTCGTAATAGAGCTTCAGCGTGATGTCTCCCATGTCGGTCTGCAGCACCGCGAGCGTGTTGGCATAGTCGCGTGGGGCCACCTTCTTCTTTCCCTTCTGGGCCGCCTGGCCCGACACGGCGAGTGCGCAGAGCAGGAGAAACGCAGTCGCGAATTTGGTCTTCAAGATCGGCTCCTTTCGAAACGACCGCCGACGATAACACGCAGGTGGAGGAGTAATTCCGGCGCGGCGTTAAGATCCTGCCGGCATGTACGTCGCGCTCGCTCGCACCGTGCTGACCGACGTCGATCGAGACAAGATCGCGGAGGAAGTTCAAAAGTTCCGCAACCGCTACCCCAACTATTCGCGCGATGAGCTCGTCGACCGGTTGATCCAGCACACCGCCGTTCGCTGCGGCGTCGTCGCCGCCGTTGCCTCCGCTCCGCCGGGGTTCCTGGCCGTTCTTCCGCTGGCGGCGGACTTCTCCTACCAGGTTCTCGCGCTCAACCGTCTGGTGCTCACGATCGCGCGGATCTACGGCCGGACGACGACGCGCGAGCAGCGAGCGGCCATCGTCGCGGTCAGCATCGCTCTCGGGGGCGGCGCCGAGTTCGTGCGACGCAACGTCGTGAAGGGCATATCCACCGCTCTCAAACGCCAGGACGAGGCCCGCATCGTGCCGCACGTCGGCGGCGCCGTCGGCTGTGTCCTCGGCTACGGCGCCGTACGCACGGTCGGAAAACTGGCGCGCAACTACTACCGGCCGAAGGGTGCCGCCTCCCGGATGCGCGCGCTCGCGAACCGGTGAAAGTAACGGCGGACGTCGCCGTCGTCGGCGGCGGCGTGATCGGTCTCGCGCTCGCCCGCGAGCTCTCGTTTCGGGGCGTCGACGTCGTCGTCATCGAGCGCGGACGCACCGGCGAGGAAGCGTCTTCCGCGGCCGCCGGCCTTCTGACCGCGCAGTCGGACGCCTCCGCGCCTTCGCCCTTCTTCGACTTCGCGCGGGAGAGCCGGGACCTCTATCCGCACTGGACGGGCGCGATCGAGCAGGAGACGGGGCTCAGCGTGGGATGGCGGCCGACGGGCGTGCTCCGGTGCGGACCCGCGGAAGTCCTCGACCGGTTCCTGTGGCAGCTCGACTCGGGACTTCCGATCGAGCGTCTCGACGCGGGAGAGATCCATCGACACTCGGCCGGTCGAATCGCCCCCGACGTTCGCGACGCGCTCTTCTTCCCGCGCGACTCGGTCGTGTACAGCCGGTGGCTCGTCCGGGCGCTCCGTCGCTCGCTCGAGATGCGCGGCGTCCGCGTGCTCGAGGGGGTCGCGGTGACGCGCTTTCTGATCGAGCGCGAGACCTGTCGCGGCGTCGCGACGTCGGAGGGAACTCTGAGCGCGGCTCGCGTCGTGGACGCGGCCGGCGCCTGGGCCAGTCTCGATCCGACTCTCCCGTTCGCAATTCCGGTGGAGCCCGTCCGCGGGCAGATCGTGGAGCTCGCGGACGCCGGCCCGTTTCCGACCGTGCTCGAATCCGAAGACGTCTACCTCGTTCCGCGGGCGGATGGGCGCGTGCTCGTCGGCGCGACGATCGAGCGGACGGGCTTCCGCAAAGAGGTCACGGCGGCCGGAGTCGCGCGCCTGCTCACGGCGGCCATTGCGCTGGCGCCGTCGCTCGAGACGGCGCTCTTCTCCGATGCCTGGGCGGGCCTGCGACCGGGAACGCCCGACGGGCTTCCGCTCATCGGCGAATCGCCGATTCGAGCGCTGTACCTCGCCGCCGGTCACTTCCGCAACGGCGTTCTCCTCGCGCCGATCACGGCGCTTCGAGTCGCGGACCTCGTGACCGGAGTTGCCGTGAACGATCTCGCGCCGTTTGCGCCGGAGAGGTTCTCAGCGTGACTCGGAACCGATGAGCTCGCCTTTTTCGGATAGAATTCCGGACAACCGAGTGTCCGGAGTATTCCGGAAGGGGGAGCGGCGGCTAACGGAGGGAAGGCGGTCCCGACACCGCCTCGGATGGGAATACCTATGAGGAAGGCGATCTACGGAGGGGTGTCGAAAACGGCGGGGGCGCTGTGGCGCGCGGCGCGTGCCATCGACCGGCGGTTCCCGCAGAGGTCTTTTCACCCCAAATGGGCCCCGGCCCCGCTCGCGAAGCAGCGCGAGAAGACGTTCCCGAAGCTCGGATTTCCGCGGGAGACCGACTCTCTCTGCCCGCGATGCGTGACCGAGGTGCGGGCGCAGATCCTCTCGGGGGAGGCGGACTGGAAGCTCCTCGTCGACGGGAGCCCGGGAGAGATCAAGGCGACGATCGTCGAGGAAGACGGCAAGATCCTGATGCGGAAGGACTGCCCCAAGCACGGCCGCTTCGAGGACGTCATGTCCGTCGATCCGGCGTTCTTCAAGCGGATCGAGTCGCTCTACCCGGGGAGGGACTTCGTCATCCCGAAGGACGGCCTCCACGAGCACGGGACCTCATCCATCAAGTACGGCCGGGGCGCCGTCCTGACCATCGACCTGACCAACCGCTGCAACATGATGTGCAACCCTTGCTTCATGGACGCCAACCAGGTCGGTTACGTCCACGAGCTCGAGTGGGAAGACGTCAAGAAGCTCCTCGACGACGCGGCTTCGGTCAAGCCGCGTCGCCAGCTGTCCGTCCAGTTCTCGGGCGGCGAGCCGACGCTCTCCTCGCACTTCCTGCCCGCGATCCGCTACTCCCGCGAGATCGGCTATTTCTCGGTTCAGTGCGCCACCAACGGAATTCGTTTCGCTCAGGACGAGAATTTCGCGCGCGAAGCGGCGGAGGCCGGTCTGCGATTCGCCTACCTGCAGTTCGATGGCGTCGGCAACGAGCACAACCAGCACCGCAAGGTCGGGAACCTCTATGACGTCAAGCTGCGGGCGATCGAGAACCTGTACAAGCACGGCGTGGACATCACGCTGGTCACGACGATCGTCAACGGCGTCAACAACGACCAGGTCGGCGACATCCTGACCTTCGCCATTCGGAACATCGACAAGATCAACACGGTCTCTTTCCAGCCCGTCTCGTTCACGGGGAGAGACGAGGACATCGACGACGAGACCCGCCAGAAGCAGCGGTACACGCTCTCCCACCTCGCGCACGACGCGCGGACGCAGGCGGGAATCGGCGAGCCGCTGCGCGATTGGTATCCGCTCTCGGCGTCCGGCCCGTTCTCCGACCTGAAGGACCTGCTCGGCGGCCTCGAGGCCGAGTGGGGATCGTTGAAGTGCGGCTGCCATCCGAACTGCGGAATCGGCACCATGCTTCTCGTCAACCAGGAAACTCAGAAAACGGTGACGGTGCCGTCGATATTGAACGTCGACCGGCTGCTCGAGGACGTCAAGCAGATCACCGACTCGGCGAGGTCGAAGCTCTGGACCGCGGCGCAGATGGCGCTCTCGATCCTGCGCAACCTCCGGCCGGAGGGCATTCCGGCGGGACTTTCGCCGCTTTCCGTCATCAAGATCATGGATGGCCACACCGGCGGCAAGCTCGGCATCGCGAAGGAGAAGCGTTACGACTGGCGTGTCTTCTTCATCGGCGGGATGTGGTTCCAGGACCTCTTTAACTACGACTTCCGCCGCACCGAGATGTGCATCATTCCCTACGCGACCCAGATGGGGGAGATCTCCTTCTGCGCGTACAACACCGGCGTGGGCTGGCGGAAGATCATCGAAGAGATGTTCCAGACCGCCTCGCTCGCCGAGTGGTACAAGACGCGCGGACGGCACGAGGTCTTCGCGCGCGGCCGCGCCGTTCCGCTTCCGACCGTTCCGGCGCCCGGCGTCGCTCCCTTTCCCGCGCCGGCCGTCGCGAGCTCGGGCCGAAGTTTCAGCGCCAGCGCGCTTCCGGTCTACGGAGGCGGCGGAGGGAAGTAAGGGCGATCGGGTGCGGCGGTCGCCGCGCGACCGGCAGCCGAGGGAGTTGAAGCCGAGGGCAGGAATTCATTCGCGTCCGGCGCGGGTCTCCGGAGTCGTCGCCGACATCGGTGATCCATAGTGCGACGTGTCGTTGAAGAGAGCCAGACGGGCGCGCGTCAAATCGCGGAAGTCCAGGGCAGAGAGAGACGCGGGGCTGGACTCGAGCCGGTCGCGATAGTTTCTCGCCTCGAGCCCGAGAAGCGCGCTGATCAGAAGTCGGATCGTCGCCTTGTGAGAGACGACGAGAACGCGACCTTCCGGATGGGAAGCGACGATCTCCAGCAGCGCCGGTAGCGCGCGCGCAGTCACCGCGAGGCCGGTCTCGCCGCCTGCCGGAGCGAAAACGTAGGGGTCGGACTCCCAGAGCGAGTATTCGAGCGGGTAGAGGGTCTCGACCTCCGCCCGCGTCTTACCTTCCCAGTGGCCGTGCGAGATCTCGCGCAGCTCCCTTCGTGTGACGACGTCCCGACCGTGCGGCGCCGCGACCAGAAGGGCTGTTTCGAGCGCGCGCCCGAGGGGGGAGGCGTAGACCGCATCGAGCGGTTCCACGGCGAGCCGCGCGCCGAGGGCTCGAGCCTGTTCGCGTCCCGTCTCGGAGAGCGGAACTTCGGTGTCTCCCGCGAAACGGTCCTCTCCCCCGACGACCGTGATCCCGTGGCGCACGAGGTAAATCCGGGTCGTCATCTCCCCGGGCCCCGACGCCGGGCATTGTGGGGCCGCCGGCTCCCCCGACTCGACCAGGCGTTGCCTCCACCGGCCAGGGCGGACGGTCGACGCGGACTTTGGGATGCAACCGGGCCTCCCAATCGCCGGAGAGCGACGGGGACTCCGACGCCACGGCGCTCTTCTTTGGCCTTCGCCCGGGCGCGGTCCTGCGCCTTGCGGGCCCGGATCGACGCGATGCGCTCGGCCACGGGAATCTCGAACCGCTCCGCCGGCGCTGCGGAATAGTCGAACCCGGGCACGGTGATTCGCGGGAGGCGGCGCCCGAGCGCTTTCTCGATGGCGCGAAGGTCGGACTCTTCCTCGGGCGAAACGAACGTGAACGCGTCACCCGTGCGCTCGGCGCGCGCCGTGCGGCCCACGCGGTGGATGTAGTCGTCGGGAACGTGCGGCACGTCGAAGTTGACGACGTGCGGCAGCGCTTCGACGTCGATCCCGCGCGCCGCGATGTCGGTCGCAACGAGCACGCGGTACCGGCCGCTCTTGAATCCGGCCAGCGCCTGCGTGCGCTGGGGCTGGCTGCGGTTGCCGTGGATGCGCTCGCACGAGACGCCTCGCCTCGACAATGCTTCGTAGAGCCGGTTGGCGCGGTGCTTCGTGCGCGTGAAGACGAGGGCGTTCTCCAGGTCGCCCCGCCGGAGGAGCTCGGCGAGGAGCGGCGTCTTGAGGTTACCGGTGACCGGGTAGACGGCCTGGGTGATTCCGACCACAGGCGCGGCCCGTCGCTCGACGTTCACCGACACCGGATTGCGAAGGATTTCCCGCGCGAGGGTGGCAATCGGAGGAGGCAACGTCGCCGAAAAGAAGAGGGTCTGCCGGTGGGCGGGAAGGTGCTTGAGGACGCGACGGATGTCCGGGAGAAATCCCATGTCGAGCATGCGGTCCGCCTCGTCGAGGACGAGGACCTCCAGCTTTTCCAGCCGCGCGTAGGAGTGGCGAAAGTGATCCAGCAGGCGGCCCGGCGTCGCGACGATCACGTCGACTCCGGCGCGGAATGCGTGCTCCTGCGGCCCCATCGCCACGCCGCCGAACACCGAGGCGGTCTGGATGGGCGTGTGCACCGCGAGCTGGCGCACGTGATCTTCGATCTGCGCGGCGAGCTCGCGAGTCGGCGTAATGACGAGCGCCCGGGTCGCGCGGCGCGGCCTCGGGAGGAGCCTCTGCAGGATCGGGAGCACGAACGCGGCGGTCTTACCGCTTCCGGTCTCGGCGTTCGCGAGCAGGTCGCGTCCGGCGAGCGCGGGTGGAATTGCGTCGAGCTGGATCGGGGTCGGGCGTGTGAACCCCATCTCGCGGACGCCCTTCAAGACGTCGGGATGAAGTCCGAAACTCGAAAATGGCATGGGTGGAACGTCTTTCCGCGAAGCACTGGCTCCGCGTCTTTTCCGGCGGGTTTTTTTCAGGGGAACGGGAGGGGTCGCCGGCAAACCGCCGTCCGGTCGCGCCGGCCGGCGCGAGGAAATTTACAAAGTCGCGGGGACAGGTCCTGCGGACCTGCACCCGCATCCTTATTAGTGTCACGTCTGGCCGACGGATGCAAATCAGCCCTTGACGGTCCACCCCTTCCGCGCGAGCAGATCGCGCAGCCGCTCGCGATGGTCGCCCTGGATCTCGACCGACGGCGGGATCTGACCCCCTTCGGGGATCAGACCCCGAACCCGACCGCCCGTGCCGCACGATTTCTTGAGCTCCCGCGCGAGATCATCGAGGAAAGCCCGGTTCGCGGGGAGTCCGTCAATCATGGTCACGACTTTTCCGGAGCCGCGCTTCTCGACGGAGATGTTCACCTTGATCTTGCCGGGCACCGGCTCCCCGGAGGCCGCGAGGCTCGATGAGCAGCGGCAATCGGTCTGCGGCCATCCGCATTTCGGGCAGATTCGCCCCTTTCCGCTCGAATAGACCAGCGCCCGGCGAGCGTCCTTCACCACGTCGCGCCGAGGTCGCGGGAACATCCCTCCACCCCCCAACGTTTCCGGAGGTTCCGCATCCTCTGAGAATATGACCGAAACCATGTCCGCACCTCCTGCTTCGCCCGCACGCGTCCGCATGGACCGACGCGGTCTCGCGATCGTCGCGCACGTCGATCACGGAAAGACGACGCTCGTCGACGCGCTCCTGAACCAGTTCGGCACGTTCCGGGTGGGGCAGCAGGTGTCGGAGCTGATCATGGACTCGGGCGACCTCGAGCGCGAGCGCGGCATCACGATCCTGGCGAAGAACACTGCCGTCCGCTACCGCGACACCGTCATCAACATCGTGGATACGCCGGGCCACCGGGACTTCGGCTCCGAGGTCGAGCGGATCTTGGCGATGGTCGAAGGCGTGCTCCTGCTCGTGGACGCGTCCGAAGGCCCTCTGCCGCAGACGCGCTTCGTGCTCAAGAAGTCGATCGAAGGGAACAAGAGGCCGATCGTCCTGATCAACAAGATCGATCGGGCGGATGCCCGGCCGCTGGAAGTCGAGGAAGAAATCCGCGACCTCTTCCTCTCGCTCGCGACGCACGAAAGCCACCTCGAGTTTCCGGTGCTCTACGGCTCCGGGCGCCTGGGTTTCGCGAGCGGCGATCCCAGCGCATCGTCCGGCGACCTCCGCCCGCTTCTCGACACGATTCTGGAGGACATTCCTCCGCCGGCCATCGGCGACGGGCCGTTCAAGATGATGGTTGCGAACACGGAGTACTCCGACTACGTCGGGCGACAGGCCGTGGGCCGAGTGTTCTCCGGCACGCTCGCGCGCGCGGGCGCGCTCGCGGTGTCGCGCCCGGACGGTACGCTCGTGCAAAGCGGCCGCGCCGGAAAGATTCAGCTCTTCTCCGGGATCGAGCGCGTCGAGGTCGAGGAGGTCTCCGCCGGCGACATCTGCATGATTTCCGGTTTTCCAGACATCGAGATCGGCGACACGCTCCTCGACCCGGCGGAGCCGACGCCGCTCCCCGGAATTCAGGTCGACGAGCCCACCCTCTCGATGGAGTTCCGGACCAACGACTCTCCGATGTCGGGCCGCTCCGGCAAGTACGTCACCGGCCGGCACCTCTGGGAGCGCCTCGAGAAGGAGCGCGAGAGAAACGTCGGGATCCGACTGGGGAAGACGGCCCAGCCCGACGCGTTCGTCGTGATGGCGCGCGGCGAGCTCTCACTGTCGATCCTGGCCGAGACCATGCGGCGCGAGAGCTACGAGTTCGCGCTCGGCCGGCCGCAGGTGATCCTCCGCACGGGCGAAAACGGGGAGATCCTCGAACCCTACGAGGAGCTCGTCATCGACTGCGGGGAGGAGTTCACGGGCCCCCTGATCGCCGCCGTCGGAGAGCGCAAGGGGGAGCTGAAGCACATCGGCCGGCACGGCGACCGGACGCGGATCGAGTTCACCGTTCCCTCCCGCGGCCTCCTCGGATTCCGGCTGGAGTTTCTCTCGCTGACCCGGGGGACCGGGCTCCTGAACCACCTCTTCGACGAGTACGGACCGCACCGCGGCCCTCTCCCGAACCGCAAGAGGGGAGCGATGATCGCCAAGGAGCCGGGCGACGTGACCGCCTACGCGCTCGACCAGCTCGCCGACCGGGGGACGTTCTTCGTGAAGCCGGGCGAGGGCGTCTACGGCGGACAGGTCGTCGGCGAGCAGGTCAAGGACAACGACCTCGTCGTGCAGCCGTGCCGCCGCAAGCAGCTGACGAACATGCGCGCCTCGACCGCCGACATTGCCGTGCGCCTGAACCAACCGCGCACCCTCACGATCGAGCAGGCCATCGAGTGGATCAACGACGACGAGCTCGTCGAGGTCACCCCGGCGGCGATCCGCGTGCGCAAGCGCGTTCTGGACCACGGCCGCAGGAAAACGGCGGAGAACGCCTCCCTCAGCTGAAAAAAAGGGCGGCCATCGGCCGCCCTTTTGTCTCCTCCGCTGCTCCCCGCGTTACGGCCGGCGCGAGCGCTCCTTCCAACTCTTCACGGTCGTCTTCTTGCCGCCGGGGGCAGTCTCCTTTTTCACCGTGTTCTCGGTCGTGTAAATGAGGTTGCCCTCCTGGTCCCGAGACTGGAAGTACACCGGCTCCGACAGGAAGCCTCCCGACGATTGCGTTTCGCCGCGATCGCTTCCCAGATAAGGGTTGCCGGTG
>DASYUL010000075.1:0-15515 GCA_036001245.1 Thermoanaerobaculia bacterium | reverse complement strand
ACCGTCGTGACGGCCTCGGGCGGCGGCTGGAAGGACGAGTTCTGCGCGATCGCCGCCTGGACCTGCCGGATCTTCACGAAGGCAATGGCGCCGATGAAAACGGCCATGCCGACGAGAGTCAGAATCATTCGCTTTTTCATGCAACCTCCCCCATTCCTACGACTGGACTCATAGCCAAAGTGCGTGCCATGTGATTCGAGCGGCCGCGGCGCCGGTGTGACCGCGCCAACGCCCTGCAGCCGAGGACGTTATGCGCGCGCGACCGAGGTCGGCGTTGGAGACCCTGCGATCGAGTAGTTGTCGAGAAATCGACAGGTTGTCGGTGTATCCGCAGGTTCGTGCCGGCGCTCATGTGTTTCCCATCCTGTAGACGAATGTGCGCCCCCCGAAATCGACAGAGCTGGGGTCAACGCTGCATCGCTGCATTGGGGTCAACGCTGCATCGCTGCATTGGGGTCATTCGTCGATTTCGCGCCCTCTCTGTTGCGCAGTGAAAACACGTGCAGCAGGACCGACAGGGGCACCAGAACCGTCGGAATCAGGAGGCCGCGCCCGAAGTCGACAGTGCCTGGGTCTGCCGGCGGCCCAGTCGCCCTGCGTCCTCCACTGGTACCTGTTCTCTTTCCCTCTCCCCGCGGGTGCGGGGAGAGGGTCGGGCTCTAAACCCGGCCGCGCCGAATGCGGGAGACCACCGAATAGATCCGTTGGTAGCGGGCGGGCGCCGCGGCCATTCCGTTCCCATTATGCTGGGGCCATCGTCTGCGAACGACGCCGGATCGTGTTGGGTCTCGAGTGAAGCACACCACCGCCGCCACGACGCTCCCGATGTCCGCCCGCGCTCACCTCGCGCAGACGGGACAGTTGCTGCTCCCGGATCAGGTCATCGCGAGCCCGGAGACGCGCGTTCAATATCGCGTCGATCGGTTGCTCGGCGAGGGCGGGTTCGGCCAGGCCTATCTCGCCCGCCGGCTCGGGCGCTCGCGGCTGGTCCCGGCGATCGTCTGCGTGAAGGTCAGCGCGCGCATCGACGGATGGCTTCGCGAGGCGTACTTCGGTCAGCTGCTCGACGGGCATCCGCGGGCGATCCGCGTCTACGACGCCTTCCCGCTGATGCGCTCCGACGGCCGCGTGCTGTACTGCCTCGCGCTCGAGTACGCGAGCGAAGGGGATCTCCGGGCGTACCTTCACCGCAGCGACAAAGGGTGGCCGGAAAGGACCGTACGGCGCGAGATCGCCGGCATCCTCGAGGTGCTCGGAAAGCTGCACCGCGGCCAGATGCTTCACCGCGACCTGACGCCGATGAACGTCTTCGTCTGCGAGGGCCGGAATTTGAAGCTCGGGGATTTCGGGATCGTCCGGCATCAGAGCGACCGTCGAGGGATCAACGCCCGGACCATGAACGTTTTGACGGCCCCGAGCGACATCATTGCGGGCGCTGCGCCCAAGTGGCAGGCGCGCGACGACGTGTACCAGGTCGGGCAGCTGCTCGGGATGCTCGTCAAGGGCGACGCGGACAGGCGAATCCGAACCGCCGAGATCCGGTCGCTCCGGTGCGGCGATCATCTGAAGGAGATCGTTTACCGCTGCCTCGGCGAGCGCCGGAAGCGGTACGAGAGCGCCCGCGAGCTGATCGAGGCGCTCGCCCATCCGCCGGCTCCGCTGAAAGCCGGAGTGCGGCGGTCGCTCAAGGGCGTGCACCTCGCCTTCACCGGCATCCTGAGCAAGCGCCGGAGCGTTGCCGCGCGTGCGGCGCGGCGGGCCGGAGCGATCGTGCACGGCAGTCCCTCGGGTCAGACAACTGTTGTCGTCCGCGGCCGGCCGAACCCGCTGCAGGCCGCGGGCCGGGACGCGGGCGTCAAGCTGATGGAGATCAAGCGGCTGCGCGAGAAGGGACACCGGATTACGCTGTTGAACGAGACGCAATTCTGGAGGCTGGCCGGGCGACCCGTCGTGAAAAGAAGAGACTTTCGCAGGCGCTCGGTGTGAGCGGAGCCCTCGAACCGGCCTGGCGACAATACTGATTAGCCCGGTGCTAGGCTCGACTCACAAGAATTCGAATGGATAGCGAGACCGCGCAAGACATCAAGCGCCACTTCGACGTCGTCGCCGATGGGCTACGGACGGGGTTCGCGGAGCTGCGGACCGAGGTCGGAGATCTACGCACGGAGCTGCGGACCGAGGTCGGAGAGCTGCGGACCGAGGTCGGAGATCTGCGCACCGAGCTGCGGACCGAGGTCGGAGGGTTGCGGGCGGAGCTGCGGGCCGAGGTCGGAGGGTTGCGGGCGGAGCTGCGGACCGAGGTCGGAGGCCTGCGGAACGAAATCGCAGATGTCAAGCGACACGCCGATGTGATCGCCGAGGGGCTCCGGTCGGACATCCGCACCGTGGCTGAAGGAGTCGCCGGTCTGGATGAGAAGTTCACTCTGGAGTTCGAAAGCGTCCGCGAGGAGTTCCGCGAGCAGATCGGTGAAGTGAAGAGCCTTCTTCGCGTTTCCTACGGCGACCTGGATCGACGGGTTCAGTCCCTGGAAAAGAACCGTCCGTCCTAGCGCGCGATCCGTTCGGCGGCCTCCACCGCCGGGACGTCGCGGCTCTCGCCGGGTCCGAGGACCCAGAAGCGCGGCGGCGGCTGCTCAATCACTCGCAGTAACTCTTCGATGCGCTCCGCCGGCTCGTCCTGTCCGTCGTCGGCCAGGCGGAACGTGCCGAAGTGGATTCCGACGCTCGTCCCCGCGTCGAGGATCTCGTGCGCCGAGAGCGCCTCGTCGGGCGACGTGTGCACGCGCGACATGAACCACTCCGGCCGGTAAGCGCCGATCGGAAGCAGCGCCAGCCGCGGCGGACCGTAGCGCTCCCGGATCTCTCCGAAGTGCGGGCCGAACCCGGTGTCGCCGGCGAAGTACATTGCGCTGGCCGGTCCTGTGACGACGAAACCCGCCCAGAGCGCGCGGTCCCGGTCGAACAGGCCGCGCGCCGAGAAGTGCTGTGCCGGGACGGCGTGCACGTGGACTCCTTCCCGGACGCGCTCCGACTGCCACCAGTCGAGCTCCTCGACGCCACGCACTCCCCTTCTCTCGAGGGTCACCCGGTTGCCGAGCGGAACGAAGATCCGAGGCTGCCGCTCCACGGCGAGCCGCCGCAGCGTCGGCAGGTCCATGTGGTCGTAATGGTTGTGGCTCACGACGACAACGTCGATCGGAGGGAGATCCTCGAAACGCAGTCCGGGTGCGTGAACGCGCTTCGGCCCCGCGAACGAGACCGGGCTGCACCGCTCCGACCAGATCGGATCGGTCAGGACGTTGACTCCGTCCATCTGGACGAGGACCGTCGAGTGGTTGACGAACGTGACGCGCATTTCGCCGCGCCCCACGCGAAAGGGCGGCGCCGGCGCCGGCCGAACGTCGGTCCACTTGCGCCACGGGCCGGGCTTGCGGGTCGCCATCCAGCGGACGACGTCGCCGAAGCCTTCGTGCCCGATCGGCGTCTGGTTCTGAAAGCGGCGCATTACCTCGAGTATGCGCGCTCGGAGCGAGCACCGACGGGAGACGTGGGGCGGGCCAGCGTGGGCTCGGCGCCGCTGAAGAGGACGTCGCTGTGCTCGCCGAGGAATTCGGAGACGCTCGCAGGCGGGTGGCCGGTGAGCTCCTCGACGGCGTTGGTCGCCGTCTGAAACCAGCCGTTCGCGACAGCCTCGTCGATCGACACGAGCACGTCTGCTCGATCTCGGCTGATTCCAGCGGCGATCAGGTGTTTGCGGATCTCTTCGGGCGACTTCGGGGCATAAGCGACCCGGGTGCGGCTGACCTCACCCGCGATCCTCGCGAGCTCCGCGTGCGTCACGACGGCTGGTCCGGTGACGTCGATCGTTCGGCCGTCGAATTCGGCAGACGCGAGCGCGGCGGCCGCGGCGCCTGCGCAGTCGCTGCGCGTGACGTATCCCGCTCCACCCCCGCCCGCCGCGGCCTCGAGCTCACCCGACGCGATGGCGCTCGAGAGCTTCGGCACGAGGTAGTCGGTGTAAAGGTTATTGCGCAGCACAGTCCAGCCGAGGCCGCTCGCGGCGAGCGCGGCCTCGGTTTCCACGTGCTCGCGCACGAAGGTCGCCTTCCACTTCTCCGGGTTGGAGAACGACGTGTAGACGACGTGCTCGACGCCCGCGCGGACGGCGGCGTCGATCACGGCGAGGTGCTGCGGGACACGGCCGCCGAGCGCGTCAGTCGAGATCAGGAGGAGCCGGTCGATTCCGGTCAACGCGCGATCGAGCGAGCGGGGATCGTCGAAGTCGGCCCGGCGGACCTCCGCGCCCCGGGCGGCGAATGACGAGAGCTTTTCGGGAGTCCGCGTTGCGGCGACGACTCGCTCCTCGGCGTCCAGCAGGACCTCGACGACGCGGCGGCCGAGGTGCCCGGACGCGCCCGTGACGAGCAGAGTTCTCTCTTTGTTCCAGATCATGGCTTCTCCTTCACGCGGCCTGCCGGATTTCGTGGAGCGCGGGTTCGGCTTTGCTCGCGTCCATGGACAACGGTCCCGCCCCGAAATAAGTGATGAGGAGCGCGCCTCCGAGTATCGCGACGTTCTTGTAGAACATCGCCTCCTGCATCGCCGCGAGAGCGGCGTCCGTCACCGCCCAGAACGGGTGCATGAGGAGCGTGACGGGAACGAGGAACGCGACGAGGAGCCACGCTCCGAGCTTCGCGCGCCAGCCGAGCAGGACCGAGAGCCCGCCGGCGAGCGCGAGAAATCCCGCGAGGGGAACGAATACTCCGGCCAACGGAATCCCCTGCTCCGACACGAAAGCGATCGTCTCCTCCTGGAAGTGTTCGGGCACGGCCTTCAGGAAGATGGCGGCGACCATCGCTCGCCCGACGGGTACGACGTAACGCATGGATGACCTCCTCTTGTTTCGCTCGACGCTCACGCCACCTTCAGGACGATCTTTCCGCGAGCGTGCCCGGTCTGGGAGAGCTCCTGCGCGTGCCGCGCTTCGTTCAGTGGGAAGACGGCCTCGACGATCGGCCGCACCATCCCGGCGTCGACGAGCTTCGCGATCTCGGCGAGCTGAGCGGGATTCGCCTGCGTATCGACGAGCGCGGCTCGAACGCCGCGGGCCTCGGCTTCCCCGTCATCGGGCGCCTCGACCGTGGACACGAGGATTCCGCCCTTCTTGAGGACTTTCCACGAGCGCCTGAGCGTGTCTCCCCCAATCGTGTCGAAGACCAGATCCACGTCGCAGACGAGCCGGTCGAAGCGGCTCTTTTCGTAATCGATCGTCAGGTCCGCTCCCAGGTTGCGGAGGAACTCCTGATTGCGCCCGGACGCCGTGGCCGTGATGAACGCGCCCTTCCACCGCGCGAGCTGGACCGCAAAGCTCCCGACGCCGCCGGCCCCGCCATGGATGAGGACCTTCTGCTCGGTGTGGAGATCGCCGGCGTCGAAGAGCCCCTGCCACGCCGTCAGCGCGGCGATCGGGACCGAGGCCGCGTGCACGTGATCCACCGAGCGGGGCTTCAGCGCGAGTTCCGCTTCCGGGACGACGGCATACTCGGCGTACGTGCCGTTCCGCACGACGGACGGATGGCCGTAGACCTCGTCCCCCGTGGTCAGCACCGTGACGTTCGGACCCGTGACTTCGACGACGCCCGACACGTCCCACCCGGGCACGAACGGCATCCGGTAAGCGAGGGCCTCCTTCAGTTGCCCCTCGCGGACCTTCCAGTCCATAGGGTTAACGCCGGCCGCGAGGATTCTCACGAGGACCTCGCCCGGACCCGGCTTCGGCCGCGGCGCCTCCTCGTACTTCAGGACCTCCGGGCCGCCGTATTGATGAACTCGGACCGCCTTCATCGTCTCCATGGGTCTCCTCCCTGGTTGGAACCGACCGCGTCGATGGCGCAAGACTCTTAGCAAGAGCGCGTCCCACACGCCTGTGTACGCACCGCGGGGCCACGACGTCTCCAACACTCTTCAGTCGAACGGGTTGGGGTCGGGACGACAATCCGCGGTGAGCGATCACGAAAAAGTGAAACCGTCGAGAAACCGACACAGTGTCGAATTCCGCGCGGCGCGAACCTCTCCCGGCGATCGGGTGCTATGACGCTAAAACGCTATTATCCTCGGCCATGGCAACGTCCAAGAGGCCAACCGTGTATTTCGAGCCCGAGATCCACCGCGCGCTGCGACTCAAAGCCGCAACCCAGGACAAGTCGATCTCGGACATGGTCAACGACGCCGTGAAGGTCGCCCTGGCCGAGGACGCGGAGGACCTGGCGGCTTCGGAAGAGTGCAAGCGAGAGCCGAATCTGGACTTCGAGCGGTTCGTGAAGGCTCTCAAGGGGCGTGGCAAGCCATAGGGTCTTCATCAAACAGCCAACGCGCGCCCAGGCCGACTCGTGGCCGAAGGTCCTCGAATTCCTTCACGCCCTCCTCGAATAACCTGAGACGGAGCTCGTCCTTCGGCGCGAGCTCGCGAACGTCGCCGGCGGAATGAGAAGTCGGCCCCTCGGCGTTTCCCGAGGCCAGGACCGCTGCCGGAGAGGACTTACGGATGACGCTCGACCGCCGTGCCCTGCTCGCGTCCCTCGCCGCCGCCGGCGCGGCCTCGGTTCTGCGACCCCTGTCCCCGGCCGGGCGCGGTCCGATCGTCACGCGCCCGATCCCCTCGACCGGCGAGGCGCTGCCGGTCGTCGGGCTCGGCAGCTGGATCACCTTCAACGTCGGTGACGACGTCGACGCGCGCGACTCCTGTGCTCGGGTCTTGGGCGCGTTCTTCCAGGACGGCGGCCGCGTCATCGACTCTTCTCCCATGTACGGCTCCTCGCAGGAGGTCATCGGATACGGGCTTGCGAAGCTTCGCCGGCCGTCGCAACTCTTCTCCGCCGACAAGGTCTGGATCTCCTCCGGCGCGCGCGGACCGTCGCAGATCGAAGAGTCCCGCCGTCACTGGGGCGTCCCGCGGTTCGACCTCCTCCAGGTCCACAACCTGATGTCGTGGGAGGAGCACCTCCCGACGCTCTTCGCCATGAAGAAGGCGGGCCGCGTGCGCTACGTCGGCGTGACGACGTCGGAGGGCCGCCGCCACGCGGACATGGAAAAGGTGATGCGCAGCCAGCCGATCGACTTCGTGCAGGTCACCTACAACGTCCTCGACCGCGAGGTCGAAGATCGGATCCTTCCCCTCGCGCGCGAACGGCGTATCGCCGTCATCTGCAACCGGCCGTTCCGGCGGGGCGCGCTGATCCAGCAGGTCGCGCGCTCTCCCCTGCCGCCGCGGGCCGGCGAGATCGACTGCGCGAACTGGGCGCAGATGCTCCTGAAGTTCATCGCGTCGCACCCCGCGGTCACGTGCGCGATCCCCGCGACGAGCCGCGCGGATCACGTACGGCAGAACGTCGGCGCCGCGTATGGCCGCCTGCCGGACGAGACGATGCGCCGGCGCCTCATCGCTTACGTCCAGTCGCTCTGATGTCCGAGTGGTGGACGTACACCCTCGCCGACATCCAATCGTTCTCGCTTCAGACCTGGTACCGGCTCTTCGAGCTCTATAACCGCGCGATCTGGCCGGCGCACATCGCGGCGGTCGGCGCGGGCGTGTGGATCTGGTTTCTCCTGCGCCGCTCAGACGTCCGGCGCGGGCGTGTCATTGCGGCGATCCTCGCGGGCAGTTGGCTGTGGATCGCGATCGCTTTTCACGTCGCGCGGTACGCGACGCTGACGTGGTCGGCCCGGTATTACGCGTGGGGATTCGGACTCGAGGCGGGGCTGTTGCTGTGGAGCGGTGTCATCCGCGGCCGGATCGTGTTCGAGCGTCGCGCCGCAGGTCTTGCGATTTTTCTGTTCGCGCTGGTCGCCCAGCCGATGCTCGGCCCACTCTTCGGCCGGAGCTGGCGGCAAGTGGAAGTATTTGGCGTCGCCCCCGACCCGACCGCGATCGCGACCCTCGGCCTCCTTCTCCTCGCGACCGGCCGCGTCCGCTGGGAGTTGATGGTGTTGCCGTTGCTCTGGTGCGCGATCTCCGGCGCGACCCTCCTGTCGATGAAGGCGCCGGCCGCGGGGATCCCGCTCGCGGCGGACGTCATCGTCGTTATCCTCGCCCTCGCGCCTCGACGGAGGAATTCGCGAAAGGAAGCTCGATGACCTCTCGGAACCCGACGGCAGCGCTCGTGTTTCGCCGACTGCACGACGTTTGAGCGCGGGCTCGGGCATCGCGACGGCGGCGTTCGGAAGGATCGCGTCGCTCGTCGCCGCGTTCCTCCGCACCGGAGCCTCCGATCCGCTGGTCGAGGGAGCAATGCCGTACGCCGAGATCAACGCGCTGATGTTGGGGTCAGGCGTGTAACTTGGTAGTTTTCACCACCGAAAATACCAAGATGCACTCCTGACCCCGTTACTTGCCGAAGTCGAAGTACCAGGTCGCGCCGACGGTATAGACCTCGCCGTCGTGCGCGTCCCTTCCCCAGACGTAGCTCGACACCGACGCGAAGACGTCGGCGGGACCGACGTCGTACGAGAGTCCTCCGCCGATCTGCCAGTACTTGACCCGCCCGATCCGGTCGCGTTGTGACAAGAGCTGCGGCGTCCTGTACTCGCCCGGCGGGAAGAAAGGCCGTCCGGTAATCGATCCGAACCGTAGTCCCCCGTGTGTGTTTTGCCAGTTAGCACCCACACGGCCGTAGAACCGTCGCGTCAGCGCGTAACCGAGATCCACGAAGAGATTGCTGCGATCGATGTCGACGTCGACGGGTTTCTCCACGAACGCGTAGGTGTAGCTGGCCTGGACGCTCACCCGCGAGAAAAATCCCGGCAGCCGAACTCCGGCGCTCGCGCCGACCTGGAATTCCTGGAGGTTCCGACCGACGACCGCCTCTCCCTGATACCGGTAGTCGTGGCTCGGGACGACGTACCTCACGTGTGGTGTGAAGGCGAGGCTGTCGGTGCCGAGGCGATATCGAGCGGTAAAGGCAAAATCCTGGAACCCCGAGTGCCAGCACGCGCACGCGTCGACCGGCAGGTTCGACGGAGGCGGCAGCGCGCCCGTGTACTTCGCCCACACGTACGGAATTCCGAACGACGCGGACAGCCGGTCCGTGACGCCGTACTCCGCTTCCAGGAGCGCGCTCTGGGTGACGCTCTCCCCGCGCCTCACCAGGAACCCATCGCTCAAGCGGTGACCGGTGTTGTCGACGTACTGCCATGCGAGCGTCACGGCGCCGACGCCCTGGGGAAGCGTGAAGGCTTGAGCAAAGAGTGGAGTGGGCGCGACGATCGCGACCGCCGCGACGACCGCGGCCGCTCGAAGGAGATCGGTCTGCCTGTCCACCCCGCGCGAATTACAGGCGGATCTGGGCCCTTCGCGAGTTCTGGTCGTGCCGCTCGACCGCCTTGTCGATCGCATCGAGGAGACGGCGCTCTTTGGGCGGAGCCTTCAGGGCGCAGGCAGCGCCTTCCGCCACCGGCTGCTCCTGGCCCTTCACACAAAAGGCCAGCACGATCGGCGCATCCGGACGTCCGCCCAGAAGCTGTTCAACTGCCGTCGCGTCGCCGCTCGCCGCGAGAACGACGTCGAAGCGGCCGCTCGCGAGAATGCCGGAGAGCTGCTCGGGCGTCGCGACCGTCGTGAAGCGGTGCCCCTCGCGCTTCAGGACGGACTCCACGGGCAGCTTCTGGAGAGCCGCCTCGAGACCGGTGGAAGGGTTCGCGTAAATCAGGACCGACGCCGCTCGGAAGTTCTTGGGCCGCTGATAACGGGTCCCCCGGCCGGCGACGAGGAACTTGTCCCCGCACGCCAGAAGATCCATCCCCGTCCAGAGTCCGACGACGGCCACGAGCGCGACCAGGCTAATTCGGCGTTTCATCGGAGCCTCCCTTTCGAGCTGGCCCCAGTTTATCAAGGATAAGGATCGCCTCAGGGGATCCCGACGCGCCGGACGAGCGAGGCGAACCGGGGGTCGTCCCGGATCCGGTCCCAGGCCCGGTCCACTCTCAGGAAAACGAGCCCGGGGGACCGTTCGGCGAAGGCCGCCTCGAGGCTCGTGAAAGCCTGTTCGCGCTCCCCCACCTGCGCCTGCAGCCGGGCGAGGTCGAGGGGAGAGACGTAACGCTCCTGCGCGAGGGACTCGAGCTCGCCGAGGCGAGACCGCGCCACCGCGGCCTCCGCGTTCTCGTAGTCGTTCTCCGTGCGCGCCGTGGAGAGCGCCTTCGCTCCTTCCTCCTCCTCGGACAGCTCGTAAGCCTTCCGGAGGGTGTGGATCGCGCCCGTCATGTCGCCCCGTCGTTTCAGCACTTCGGCCAGGCCGAACAGCGGCGTTGGATTGGAAGGTTCGGCCTCGACGGCGGTCTGGTAGGAGCCGACCGCCTCCTCGAGCCGTCCGGCGTGCGCGAGGAAGTCGCCCAGCATGATCCGGGAGGAGACGTTCCCGGGATCGACCCGCAACGCCCTTTCCATCAGGGCGGCCGCGTCCTCGGTCCGGCCGCGGGCCCAGAGGTAGAGGGCGATCGGTCGGAAATGGTCTCCACGCAAGAGCCGCGGTTCGTTGGCCAGCTCTCGAAACTCCCCTTCGATCCCCGTCCAGTCCCAGTCGAAGTAGAACCGGCGGTTCGCGAGCGCGGAGCGCGCGAGCACGTTGCCCGGGTCGAGGGCGAGCGCCTTGCCGACCTCCTCGACCTGTCGCGGCCAGGTCTCGGCGGGCCGCGCATAGCCGTTCACGGCCAGCCCGCCGTACGTGGTGGCGACTCCGAGATGCGCCTCCGCGAATTTCGGGTCCTTCTCGATGGCCTGCAGATACAGCCGTCTCGCCTCGATGTATCCCTCCTCGGTTTCCGTGAGGAAGAAGTAGCGAGCCTTGAGTGAAAGCTCGTAGGCCTCGGGGTTCTCGGTGCCGTGCCCGCCAAGAGCGCGCTTCTCCTCGCCCGAGAGCTCGAGGCGGAGCCCGTCGGACACGCCCAACGCGATCGCGTCCTGGACGCGGAGCAGGTCGGCGAACGGCCGGTCGTATTTCTGGCCCCAGAGACGGGTCCCCGTCGGAATCTCCACGAGCTCCGCCGAAATGGAGAGGTCGTTGCCCCGGCGGGAGACGGTGCCCGTCAGAACCGCGCCGACGCCGAGCTTCCGTCCCGCCTCCTGCGGATCGGCGGTTCCCTTGAAGCGCAGGACCATGGCCCGGGCCATCACCTTCAAGGAGGGCACGCGGGACATCTGGTCGATCAGGCTTTCGGTGAGGCCGTCGCCCAGGTACTCGGCATCCGGGTCCTTGCTCGCGTTCTCGAATGGAAGAACGGCGAGAGAATCGATGGCACTCGACGGGGCGCGAAACCGAATCCAGCGATATCCGACCGCGGCCGCGACGAGGAGCCCGAGGGCAATCGCCGCCCATGCGATGCGGCGCCGCGCCCGCCTCGGCCGTCCGGCGATCCTTTCCCCGCCGAGCGCCCGGGCGACGTCGGCGGCGCTGGCGAACCGGTCCGCGGGATCCCGCTCGAGGCACCGCAGGATCGCGCGCTCCCACGCGGGATCGAGGTCGCGCACGTGCGCGCGCGGCGAAACGGGAGCTTCTTTCAACCGCTTGACCGCGATGGAGAGCGGGGTATGGCCTGTGTAGGGACGCTCGCCCGTCACCATCTCGTAGATCACGACGCCGAGCGCGTAGATGTCCGCGGCGGAAGTGACGTCGCCCCCCTCGACCTGCTCCGGAGCCATGTAGGCCGGAGTGCCGGCGATTCCCGCCGTCATCGTGGCGGCGAGAGACCCCGCGTCGGGCGCGGCGGCGAGGCGAGCGAGACCGAAGTCCGTGATGACCGCGCGCACGCCGCCTTCCTCCGCCGAGTCCGGCACGAGCATCACGTTCGCGCTCTTGAAGTCGCGGTGAACGACGCCGACCTTGTGCGCCGCGGCGAGCCCCGCCGCGATCTGGGAGACGATCGGCCGCGCTTCCGCCGTCGAGAGGCGTCCCGCGCGCGACAGCCGGTCCGCGAGAGTTTCGCCGTGAAGGAGCTCCATCGTCAGGAAGGTGGTGCCCTCGTGGCGGAAGACGTCGTAGATGCGGCAGACGTTGGCGTGCGTGACCTGCCGGGCGAGGTGTACCTCGCGCTTGAAGCGGTCGATGGAGCCTGCCTCCTCGGCGATCCCGGAGCGGATGGTCTTCAAGGCGACGCGGGCGGCGAGCTCCAGGTCCTCCGCCTCGTAGACCTCTCCCATGCCGCCGGCCGCGATGAACCGCGCGATCCGGAATCGCCCGGCGAGGAGGTCTCCGGGCGAGAACGTGGCGGCGAGCGGCAGCTCGCGCCCGATGCGCGGCGCCGAGAGGCTCGGCGTCGCCGCCGACGCGCCGACGGTCTCGTCCTGTTCGTGGTTGTCCGAGGGCACCGCGGAAATCCTAACGGACCGCACGAGACCCGCCGCTGGAGCCACTGGAGACCGACCGCATGGTAGTTTCGAACGGAGAATGCGGAGGCACATGATGCCGAGACCTCGTGTGGTAGTCCTTTTTCTCCTGTTGCTGAGCGGCACCGCGTCGGCTCAGACAGTCCAACGGCGCGAGGCCGCCGCTCCAGCCGACGCCGCGTCGGTGGATGCGGTCGTGTCCGCGCTCTACGCTTCGGTGAGCCACGCGCCCAACGCGAGCCCCGACTTCGACCGGATGCGCCGGATCTTCCTCTACGTCGGAATGCTCGTCCCGCCGAAGGCACCGGGGAAGGATTTCCGGGCTATGGACGTCGATCAGTTTGCCGAGCGGTACGAGAAGTCCGTCGCGACGGCGAAGGAGAAGGGAGAACCGCCGGCCGGCTTTTTCGAGCGCGAGATCGCGAGGCGGACCGACTGCTTCGGCAACATCTGCCAGGTCTTTTCGACGTACGAGTCGAGGCATTCCCCGTCCGACGCGACCCCGTTCCAGCGCGGGATCAACTCGATCCAGCTCCTGCGCGACGGTAACCGCTGGGAGATCGCGTCCGTCATCTGGGACGCGGAGCGGCCCGAGAATCCGATTCCCGCTCAGTACCTTTCCGCCGCGAAGCCGTAGGAGCTCTCGAGGCGCGCGTGACCGGAACGCACGGTCACTCGCCGGGTGGCCGGAACGCTTTACGCGGTAACCCCTGTCCCAAACGGCGCGTGCGCTCGGCACTTCAATGCCGACCAGCTGGATGCGGGAAAAGTCGTTCGACCCGCCGGAGGCCACGTAGCCCCACGCCTGACGCTCGCATCCGGGAGCCTGATGGACGGCCTCGATCCGACGGTGTCGAGGATGCTCTCCGCGCCCCGCGGAGGTTCATTCCGGGGTTGGTTGTACCGTAAGCGGAGCGAAGGACGCGACTAGCGTGAACGCCAGGAGAGCTTCTCGGGAGAGGGACGAAGCGAGCGCCGAGGGTCCGTTCGAGCTGGCTTACGTTCTCCGAAAAGAACTCAGCTATCTCGGCTACGACCTTCCCGAAAGAGAGAACCTCCGGGATCTCTACAATGCGATTGGCAAGCTGCCTCTGTCTGCCTTGTGCCTGTCGGGCGGCGGGATCCGGAGCGCCACGTTCAATCTCGGGCTTCTCCAGTCGCTTGCGAAGCTCGGTCTGCTCCCGCGCTTCGACTATCTTTCGAGCGTATCCGGAGGGGGCTACATCGCCGGTTGGCTGAAGGCCTGGATCCACAGAAAGAACACAGCCACCGTCGTCGACACGCTCGCGTTGCCCGAGCGTTTGACCGCCGACGATCCACTCCGGCCCGAGCCGGACGAGATCGTCCACCTGCGCGCGTTCAGCAACTATCTAACGCCACGCGTCGGGCTCTTCTCGGCGGATACATGGGCCGCCGCGGCGATGATTGTCAGGAACCTCATACTCAACTGGTTCGTCCTCATTCCTGCGCTCGCGTTGATGGTCGCGATTCCACAGGCGGCTCTGATCGTGGCCACGGCGTTGCGGGACTGCGACGTCTCGCCGAGCGTGACTGCTGTGAGGACCGCGATGGGCCGGCCGGTCCTGGGCCTGGCGACTCTGCTGGCGATCGGGGCCAGCGTCGCGATTCACCACTACCGACGAAAGCGGACTCACCCCTCCGGTGCGCGCACGATTCTTCTCGCCGGGCTAGCGCCGCTCTGGTTGGCCTGCGCGGCCCTGTCCACGGCGGCACTAATGCTGTGTCCGGAGCGCCGGAACCCGTACACGATTCTCGCATTCAGCTTCGCATGGTGCCTCGTCATTCCCTTGATCGGCTGGCTGGCCGCTTTGATCACCACCCGTCGGGAGCGTCAGGCTCCGCGCTGGCAGGCTGATCTTCTGGGCTTGCTTCTCTCAGGCTCCGTCGTCTCGCTCATCTTTTACGCGGGCACCCGCTGGTGGCTGCCTCGTCTCCGGGCGGACCCTCCCGCTTTCGTCATCCTCGGCGTGCCGATACTTCTCGGTTTGTATCTGCTGGCGCGATCCCTCTTCGTCGCGTTCGCGAGCCTCGGGGAGGCTCGGTCACCGGAGGCCGCGGTGCTCGATCGCGACAACGCGGACCGTGAGTGGTGGGCTCGCGTCTCCGGATACGTATTGTTGGCCGTCGCCGCTTGGCTCGCCGGGAGCGCTCTTGTCATCTTAGGGGCGGCCCTGGCCGGCCGCCTAGCGCACAGCATCACGGCGGCCGCCGGCGGCATCCTCGGCCTGATCACGTCCCTGCTCGCCGCAGCGCCCGACACCTCCGGTGGCCAGAGCACACTCGCCAAGCCGGCATCCCGTGTCAAGGAGCTGCTGCTGCGCATTCTCGCGCCGGCAACTATCGCGTGCATCGTTCTGTTGGTGGCTGAGCTCAGCGCCTGGGTGGGCGTTCGTCTCGTTGTTACTCTCTGCGCGTCGGCGTGGCTACTCGGGTGGGTGGTGAACGTGAACCGCTTCTCAGCGCACGGTCTCTATCGTGATCGGCTCATCCGGGCGTTCCTAGGCGCGTCCAACTCCAAACGAAGGGCGGATCCCTTCACCGGGTTCGATCCGAGCGACAATCTGATGCTTCATGAACTCGCGCCGGCCAACTCCGAGGCTCGCCCGTTCCTCGTCATGAACGGCGCGCTCAATCTCGTGAAGGACACCAGGCATCTTGCCTGGCAGCAGCGCAAGGCGGAGCCCTTCTCGATGACCGCGCTGCACTGCGGGAATTGGCACGAGGGCTATCGGCTCTCGACGGAGTACGGGGGTCCGAGTGGGATATCGCTCGGAACGGCCATGACGATTTCAGGCGCAGCAGCGAATCCGTCCGCGGGATATCACTCCTCGGCGCTCGTCGCCTTTCTGATGACGCTATTCAACGTGCGTCTGGGCTGCTGGCTGGCCAACCCGAACCAACAGGGCGACTCGGCGATCCGGCGCAGCGGCCCACGACATGCGTGGATGTCGTTGTTCGCCGACCTGCTGGGACTCACCGATTCGAAACATCCGTACGTCAACCTCTCCGACGGCGGTCATTTCGAGAACCTGGGCGTGTACGAGATGATCCTACGGCGCTGCCGGTTCATCGTAGTCTCCGACGCCGGCCGCGATCCGATGCACAACTACGAGGACCT
>DASYUL010000074.1:0-12328 GCA_036001245.1 Thermoanaerobaculia bacterium | reverse complement strand
GCTGCCGAGGAGGAACCATGCGCTTCAAGTCCAAACCGGTCGATGGCTTCCAGGCGTTCGCCGTCACCGGCCCCAACACGATCTCCTTCGCCTTCCAGGCAAGCACCGCGGCGAAGAAAGGTCTTCTCGGATTCGCGGTCGAGCGAGTCGATCCGAAAGAGAACCAGCGCTACGTCATGCCGGGGTTCAAAGTCTTCCGCTCGATCATCCCGAATCCCGACGAGGACACTCAGGCGAGCACGTGGGACCATCCCGTGCAGAGCCTCGTCTGGGACGACTTCACCGCGAAGCCCGGCCGGGAGTACGAGTATTTCTTCCACCCGCTTCGGGGCAAGCCGAAGAACCTCGATCGCACCGCGAAGCCGATCCGGATCAAGGTCAAGACCGAGGAGCTCTTCAGCGACGACGAGCACGACATCTTCTTCAATCGCGGCGTCGCCAGCAGCCAGTCCTATCGACGCAGGTTCGGAAACAAGAAGCCGGACGACCTCGCGCCCGCCAAGAAAAAGGAGGCGCTCCAGTGGCTGAGCCGCGACCTCGACGACGCCATTCTGAAATTCATCGACGGCGCGCGCAAAGATGACACGCTGCTCTGCTGCTTCTACGAGTTCCGCTATGCCCCCGTGGCCGATGCCCTGAAATCCGCCATCAAGAGGGGCGTCGATGTGAAGATCATCATCGACGCAAAGGTCAACGAGCACACGGACAAGAAGGGATTCCATCCGAGCTTTCCGAGGATCGACAACCTGGCGATGATCCAGCAGGCGAAGATTCCTGCCAAAGCCGTCATCGAGCGGGACGCCAATCCGTCCGACATCCAGCACAACAAGTTCATGGTGCTGCTCAAGGGGAAAAAGAAACGCCCGGCCGAGGTCTGGACCGGATCGACCAACCTCTCGCTCGGGGGAATCACGGGCCAGACGAACGTGGGGCACTGGGTGCGCAACGAGGCCGTCGCCGAGCGCTTCCGGGTCTACTGGGAGCTCGTTCGACAGAACCTCGGTTCACGAAAGAAGGACACCCGGGCGGTTGGCAACAAGAAGAAGGCGGAGTACAGGGCGAAAGTGGTCGCGCTCGGACCGCCCCCGACGACGATCGCCGGAATCCCGAAGGGCGTCACGCCGATCTTCAGCCCGCGGGCCGGTCTCAAGGTGCTCGATCTCTACGTGACGCTCGTCGATTCCGCGACGAGGTCGGCGTACATCACGCTGGCGTTCGGGGTGAACAAGCTCTTCAAAGACCAGCTGAAGGACAACACGTCTCTGAACGGCATCGTCTTTCTTCTGCTCGAGAAGAAGGACAAGCCGAACAAGCGCAGCAAACTGCCGTTCGTGGTGATCAATGCGTCGAACAACGTCTACAAGGCGTGGGGCTCGTACATCCGGGATCCCGTCTATCAGTGGGCACGCGAGACGAACGCCGGGATCCTCGGGCTCAACCAGCACGTGAGCTACGTCCACTCGAAGTTCCTGCTCGTGGATCCGCTCGGAGCGGACCCAATCGTGGTGACCGGCTCCGCGAACTTCAGCGAGCCGTCGACCAACGCGAACGACGAGAACATGATCGTGATCCGGGGGAACCCGCGCGTCGCGGACATCTACTTCACCGAGTTCAACCGGCTGTTCAACCACTACTACTTCCGCGCCGTCGTCGAAAGCCGGCACGACGCAGGAAAGAAGCCCGACGACGCCAGCCTGTTTCTGGACGAGACCGGGAAGGAGTGGCAGAAGAAGTACTCGCCGGGAATGCTCAAGGCGAAGCGCGCCAAGGTCTACACGGACATGAAGGGAGCCACGACGCTCTGAGGCGTCGGGCGAGGAGCGCCCCTCACCCTGGCCCTCTCCCGCACGTCCTTCTCGGTTGTCATTCCGAGGAGCGTAGCGACGAGGAATCTCTGGCTCGTCGAGGGAGAGATCCCTCGCTTCGCTCAGGATGACCGCTTCGCGGTCAGATCCCTCGCTTCGCTCGGGATGACATCTTTCTTGGGGAATACGGCCGCCGACCTGTCCGTCTTGATATCGTTCGTCAGACAAACAATTTCGAAATCGAGGGACGCATGAACCGTCGCGCAAGCCTTCTCTTTTCGCTCATCCTGTCGCTGCCTCTCGCCGCCGCCGCCGACCCCAACATCCGCGACACCCGCCTCCTGTCGGAGCCCGCGTTGAGCGCGGAGCGCATCGCCTTCATCTACGCCAACGACCTCTGGACCTCCGACCTGGACGGCAAAAACGTCCGGCGCCTGACCTCCGACGTCGGCGTCGAGTCCTCGCCCGCGTTCTCGCCCGACGGGAAGTGGATCGCCTTCTCGGCGCAGTACGAGGGCAACACCGACGTCTACGTCGTGGGCGCGGAGGGCGGCGTGCCGAAGCGGATGACCTGGCATCCGGGACCCGACATTGCGCAGGGCTTCACGGCCGACGGCAAGTCGGTGCTCTTCACCTCGCCGCGCAACGTCTACACGGCGCGCTACACGCAGCTCTACACGGTCCCGGTCGAGGGCGGCTCCGAGGAGCTTTTGCCGATCCCGCACTCCGAACGCGCGGTCTACTCTCCCGATGGGAAGCGCATCGCCTACAACCCGCTGTCGCCGCGATTCCTCCAGTGGAAGCGCTACCGCGGCGGCACGGTCTCGCAGGTCTGGCTCTACGACCGCGCGACGCACGCGATCGAGAAGGTCCCGCAGCCCGAGTCGCGCGCGAACGACGCCGGCCCGATGTGGTTGGGCGACACCGTCTACTTCCGCTCCGACCGCGACGGCGAGTTCAACCTCTGGTCCTACGACACGAAGACGAAGGCGATGAAACGCGTGACCAACCACACGGACTTTCCCGTGCTGAACGCGTCCGCCGGAGCCGGGAAGATCGTCTACGAGCAGGCGGGGTACCTGCACCTCTTCGATCCGGCGAGCGGCCGCGCGCGGAAGCTCACGGTCGGCGTGGCGGCGGACCTGCCGGAGACGCGCCCGCGCTTCGCGAGAGAGACGAAGGACCGCAAGTACATCCGCGACTTCTCGATCTCGCCGACCGGCGTCCGCGTGGCGATGGACTTCCGCGGCGAAATCGTCACCGTTCCCGCGGAGAAAGGGGACGTCCGCAACCTCACCAACAGCACGGGCGTGCATGAGCGTTCGCCGATCTGGTCGCCCGACGGCCGCTCGATCGCGTACTTCACCGACGAGTCGGGGGAGTACGAGCTCTGGGTCGAGTCGCAAGACGGAAAAGGGAAGCCGAAAGAGTTCAAGCTGAACGGCGCCGGCTTCTACGAGTTCCCGGCGTGGTCGCCCGACAGCAGGAAGATCGCGTACGTCGACAACTCGCGGACGCTCTACTGGATCGACGTCGCGAGCGGCGCAACGAAGAAGGTCGCGTCGGACTACTTCTACGGCCCGATCCAGTACCTCCACCCGGCCTGGTCGCCGGACTCGAAATGGATCGCTTACGCGGTCAACAACCAGGCGTACGTCAACCGCGTCTACGCGTACTCGCTCGTAGAGGACAAGGCGTTTCCGGTGACGGACGGCTTGTCGGACGCCTCCGAGCCGGTGTTCGACCGGAGCGGGAAGTACCTCTACTTCCTCGCCTCGACCGACGCGGGACCCGTCAACAACTGGTTCTCGCTCGAGACCAGCGACCTGAAGATCACCCGCTCGATTTGGCTCGCGGTCCTGAACAAGAACCTTCCGAACCCGCTCGTCAAGGAGTCGGACGAGGAGAAGGCCGCGCCGTCGGACGCCGAGAAGGACAAGAAGAAGGAGACGGCGGCCGAGGACGAGAAGGACGCGAAGAAGGGCAACGGCGACAAGACGGACGCGAAGTCCGACGAGAAGCCGAAGAAGCCGGAGGCCGTGCCGCCCGTGAAGATCGACTTCGACGGGATCGCCTACCGGATCATCGACCTCCCCGTTCCGGTCGCGGAGCTCTCCGGGCTCCAGGCCGGCCCCGAAGGCCAGGTCTTCTTCCTGCGGACCTCGGACGAGAAGAACGCGCTCCAGAGGTTCGACCTCAAGGATCGCAAGACCGAGACGCTTCTCGCCGACGTCGACGACTACCGGATCTCCGCGGACGGCAAGAAGCTCGTCTACCGGGCGAAGGACGACTGGACGATCGCCGGGACTTCGGGCAAGAAGATCGACACGAGCGAGGCGAAACAGCTCAAGACTTCGGCGATCGAGGTCAAGGTCGACCCGCGCGCGGAGTGGAAGGAGATGCTCGAGGACGCGTGGCGCATCAACCGCGACTACTTCTACGATCCGAACATGCACGGAGTCGACTGGAAGGCGATGCGGACGAAGTATTCGCAGTTCCTCCCGGACGTCGCCGTGCGGCAGGACCTGAACCGCGTGATCCGCTGGATGCTCTCCGAGCTCTCCGTCGGCCACAGCTACATCACCAACAACGGCGACACGGCGGAGACGAAGAGCGTGCCGGGCGGGCTTCTCGGCGCCGACTACACGATCGAGAACGGCCGCTACCGGTTCGCGAAGGTGTACGGGGGCCTGAACTGGAACCCGAAGCTGCGCTCGCCGCTGACCGAGCCGGGGGTCAACGTGAAGGCGGGGGATTACCTGATCGCGGTCGGGGGACGGGACGTCAAGCCGCCCGCAAACCTGTACGGCTTCTTCGAGAACACGGCCGGAAAGCTCGTCGAGATCGCGGTCGCGCCGAATGCCGACGGCAAGGGCTCGCGCACCGTCTCGGTCGTGCCGGTCGAGAGCGAACTGGCTTTGCGCAACCGCGACTGGGTCGAGGGGAACCTGCGCAAGGTGGACGCGGCGACGGGCAGCAAGGTCGCGTACGTCTACGTGCCGAACACGTCGACGCTCGGATACGCTTACTTCAAGCGCTACTTCTACCCACAGGCATACAAGGACGCCGTCATCCTCGACGAGCGCTTCAACGGCGGAGGCTCGCTCGCCGACTACTACATCGACATCGTGTCGAAGAAGCTGATCGCGTACTGGGCGATGCGCTACGGGCCCGACATGAAGACGCCGTCGGCGTCGATCCAGGGGCCGCGGGTCCTGATCGCCGACGAGAGCGCCGGGTCGGGCGGGGATCTTCTGCCATGGATGTGGCGGAAGTTCGAGGTGGGCCCGATCGTCGGGACGCGTACGTGGGGTGGGCTCGTCGGCATCCTTGGGTTCCCCGAGCTCATGGACGGCGGGCAGATCACAGCGCCGAATCTGGCGTTCTATGACCCGGACAAGGGCTGGGCAGTGGAGAACGAGGGCGTGCCGCCGGACATCGAGGTCGAGATGACGCCGGCCGACGTGATCGCGGGCCGCGATCCGCAGCTCGAGCGCGCGATCGCGATCGTGATGGAGGGGCTGAAGAAGAATCCGCCGGTGGCCGTGAAGCGACCAGCGTATCCCGTGAAGAACGGCGGTGTCGGCGTGGCGCAGAAACCCGCCGAGACCGCGCAGCCGCCGGGAGGGTCGAAGTAACCGGATGATCTCCCTCGCCCCTCGCGGGCGAGGGTTCGGGACGAGGGGCGATGTTCGAGCGCTCCTAGCTCAGCCGGGGATCCGCGGAAAGTAATTCACGGCTCTTCGATCTCGACGAGTTGCACGTCGCTGTCGACGACCAGGCCGACTCCGGGGCAGTAGATCTTTTCCGACTCGGACTTGGGCTCGAGTGGGGTCGTCTCGACGATCCGGACGCAGTCGTGGAAAGTGCCGGCGTCGGTCTCGACGTCCAGACCCATCTCGACGTTCTCCGCGCGGTCGAGCGCGATCCCGTCGGCGATCTCCTGGAAGTACCGCGAGCCCAGCAGAAACGTGCCGGGCATGATGATTCCGGGTTCTGCCAGGCCGTTCTCATCGTGCTGGCCGGCACGCCATTCGCCCTCGTGGGTGATGCTGCCGTCGGGATTGTGGATTTCCACATCCTCTCCGAAGTAGACGACGTCGTTCCTGCCTCCGCAGATGGCGAAGAAGTTCCTCGAGACCTCGATCAACTCGCCATCCGCGGTCTCCCGTTCCTCGACGACCCGGGTCGTGACGTCGCCGAGGCCCGGAACGGAGATCAGCTCGAGGTCCTCCAGCACCGTGATCTCCACGGTTTCGGTCTCGTCCTCATTCTGGAGCACGAGCCTGCGGCCAGGCGTGAGGAGGAAGTACGGATTCACTCCCTGTGTCTGAAACTGGCAGTCTCCCAGACGGAAATCGGTCGTGAACTGGAGTTTCTTGATGGGCGCGGCGGCCAGTGCCGAAGACATTCCGAGCCCGGCGAGCCATACGATCACGAACGCGGCGAGGCGAGCGACGAATCTGGTATCCATCCCGGTCCTCCCTTCTCTGACCCTGTCGCGTGAGCGTTTCGGCGCCGACGCACGCAGGGCCGAACCCGAGTCGGCTTGCCGTACCTCTTAGATGCCGGGCGGCGGGAAATCCTTCGCGCGAGGTTGACCCGTCCGACCGTGCCGGGGTCAGGCGGTCTCATCGAATCGAAAACCCCACGGCGAACGACCGGCGGTTGACGCTCGGCACGATCGATATTCGGAGACGCTCGCTGTCGTGGAAGCGGACGACCGACTTCCCGACGGCGATGCCGATCAGCGCTCCGGCGAGAACGTCGGAGGCGTAATGCGCGCTCTTCTCCATCCGGGAGAGGCCCACGAGTCCGGCGAGCCCGTAGGCGGCGACCTTGACCCACGGGGATCGGTAATGCGCCGCGACGACCGACGCGACGGCGAACGCCTGGGTGGCGTGGCCCGACGGGAGGCTCACTCCTCCGTCACCGCGCGCGAAGGTGACTTCGGTCTGCGACGGACGTCGCCGACCGATCGTCGCTTTCAGGATGGGAGTGATCACCCCGGCCGCGATCAGGCTGGACGCGAGGCCGTCTTCCGCCACGGCCTTCGCGCGGTCGTCCTTCAGGTACTTTCCGGCCAGGTAGAACGCGCCGAGGGTGGCGAACGAGTACTCGGCCCCGAACGGCCCCGCCGCTTTCGCGAGTCCACGCGTCGTGTCGTTGGTGTTGCGGTGAACGATCTCCCGCAGGTCTTCGTCGAGGAGCAGCGCTCCGCCGACGGCCGCGATTCCGATTCCGAGCCTTGTCCAGTCGGATCCCCCCCAGCGAAGGGGAGCCGTCGCCAGATGATGGGCGTCCTTCGCGAGCTCCGGGAAGAGCGAGAACGACGGACTGTCGCTCCCCGCGGCCTCCGATGCCTCGAGCGGTGATGGCGGAAGGACCCCCCGGGCCGGGGGGAACACGGTTCGCGTGGTCGCGCAGGCGGCCGTCAGGACGAGCGGGGCGACGATCGAGAGCCGTCCATTCTTCATGAGCGCCTGCTATCGTTCTTGGATGCCGCAGGGCGGCCGATCCTTCTCGAGGCTCCCCGTCGCCGTGTGTCTCCTCGCCTCGATCGCCCTCGCCGCGCCCGCGTTCGCGCAACGCGACGGCGCCGGCGGAACGGAGACAAAAAGTCTCTCCGCCGGCATGCCCCTGACTGACGCACTCCTTCTCTTGCAGGCGCGCGGACTGAAGCTCGTCTTCAGCAGCCTCGTCGTTCGCCCGGAGATGACGGTCCGGTCCGCGCCGACTTCGCGCGAACCGCGCTCGATCCTCGACGAGATCCTCACGCCCCACGGTCTCGCCGTCGAAGAGGGGCCGGGAGGGAGCCTGATCGTGGTTTCGAAAGGCGCGAGCGCGGCGCTCACGAAATCTCCGCGCCCCCGCGTGGAGGGCTCCGTCCGCTCGCGACGCGCGCTCGACCCGCTGCCGGGCGTTTCCATCGTCGTTCTCGGGCGCGGGATCCAGACGGTGACCGGCGCGGACGGTCGCTTCTCGTTCGAACGGCTCGCGCCCGGCGTCTACACGTTGCAGGCTCGCCGCCCGGGCTTCGTCGTCGCGGAGCTCGAGGGCGTCACCGTCTTGCCGGGCGCTTCGGCGGACGTCTCGTTCGTTCTCCAGCCCGCGCCGCTCACCCGCGAAGAGGTCGTCGTTCATCCCAGCCGGATCACGCTCTTGCAGGAGGAGCCCACCGCACCGCTCTCGCTCGACCGCGAGGAGATCCTTCGCCTTCCGCATCTCGGCGATGACGTCTTCCGTACCGTGAGCCTCCTGCCCGGAACGGCGTCGAACGACGTGTCGGCTCAGTTCCATGTTCGGGGCGGACGCCGCGACGAAGTGCTGCTGCGCCTGGACGGCCAGGAGCTCTACGAGGCGTACCACCTGAAGGAGTTCGACAGCGCCTTCAGCCTGGTGACCGCGTCGAATCTGGCGAACGCAGACCTGACGACCGGGGCGTTCCCGTCGAGCTACGGCGACCGCATGGGCGGGATCCTCGACCTGTCGACGATCACGCCGTCCCGGCCGCGCCAGCTGCGTCTCTCCGTTTCGACGCTCGCCGGGGAGCTCGAGGGCAGCGGGACGCTCGGCGATCGAGCATGGTGGATGGTCGCCGCGCGCGGCGGGACCACGGACCTCGCCGAGCGCGTCTTCGGCGAAGAGCACCCGAGCTTCTGGGATCTCTTCGCCAAGGCGGAATACCGGCTGAGCCGGAGCCAGTCGCTGCGCCTCAACTTCCTCCAATCGGAAGACGAGCTCGACTTCGTCCAGGAGGACGGCGGCGATCTGACCCGTCTCGACACGAGGTACGACAACTCGTATCTCTGGCTCACGCACCAGACGGTGTTGAGCGATCGGCTCTTCGTCGACACCGCGGCCTCCGCGACCCGCGTGGACCGCGACCGCCGGGGTCTCGAGGGCCAGGAGGACAAGGAGTTCGACGTCCTCGACCGCAGGGAACTGGACGTGGGAGGCCTGCTGCAGTCGTGGAACGTGCAGGCGGGCCCGCGGAACTTCGTCAGCGCGGGTTTCGAGCTCCGGCGATTCGACGCCGAGTATGACTACTTCGGATCACAGTCGTTCGAAGAGCCGCTCGCGCGCGCGCTCGGCCGGCCGCGGGAAAAAACGTTCGCGCTGTCGGACCGGTTCCCGGACGATTACTTCGCGGCGTTCGTCTCCGATCGCTTTCGGCCTGGCGACACGGTGACGTTCGAGCTCGGAGTCCGCTACGACCGTCACACGCTGACTTCCGACAGGCTCTGGAGCCCGCGAGCCAGCGTCGCGTGGGCGGTCGGCCGCGCGAGCGTGGTCCGGGTCGGGTGGGGCCACTACAACCAGAGCCAGCGCGCCTACGAGCTCGACGTCGAGGACGGAGACGGCCGGTTCTACCCCGCGGAGCGGTCCGAGCAGTGGGTGGCGGGATACGAGCACGTCTTCGGGGGCGGAACGTCGGGTCTGATCACCGCCTTGCGCGCGGAGGTCTACCGGCGGAGCGTCGAGAATCCCCGGCCCCGTTACGAGAGCCTGTTCGAGGCCTTCGAGCGCTTCCCCGAGGGAGAGCCCGCGCGGGTTCGCGTCGAGCCTGAGAGCGGGCGAGCCAAAGGCGTGGAGCTCTTCCTCCAGGGTCGCGGCGGGAGTCGGTTCGGATGGTGGGTCAACTACGCGCTCGCGAACACGGAGGAGACGATCGCGGGGGAGGAGGTGCCGCGCTCGATCGACCAGCGGCACACCGTCAATGTCGACGTCAACTATCGCCTGGGACGGGGCTGGGACGCCAACTTCGCGTGGCGCTTTCACACCGGCTGGCCGACGACGCCTCTCGCGGCCGCCGAGACCGGGGGCGCGGCGTCGCCGGCCGTCGGTCCCCGAAACAGCGGGCGCCTGCCGAACTATCACCGGCTGGACGCGCGGGTGAGCCGCAAGTGGTCGATCCGGTCCGGCTCCCTGACCGTCTTCGGCGACGTGCAGAACGCCTACGGCCGGAGGAACGTGGCAGGCTTCGACCTCGAGGTCGACGATGCGACCGAAGAAATCTTTCTGAAGAAGGAGCGCTGGCCCGGTTTCTTCGCGTCGGTCGGATTTTCGCTGGAGTTCTAGCGCCTGTGAACCCCGCGCGGGCGGTGTCGCATCACTATGGCGTCGAGAAGGAGCCCTCCGTGATCGTCTGGTTTCCGCTTGCTTCGATCGCCAACACCTCGAACAGGTACGTCGTGCCTGCCTGCAGGAATTCCGGCGGAACCGTCACGCTCCTGGCGGTGGAGGGCAGCTTGATGTCGAGCACGCGCTGCGGACCATTCTCGACGATGACCTGGTAGCCGACGACGTCAATTCGTCTATTCGGGAAGCCTGCCGGGGGACCCGTAACCTCGTTCCAGCGGATGACGACGGTGCCGGCGCTCACATCTGCGGAGACGGACGGACCCGCAGGAACGGCGTGGGTGAGCGTATCCATGCTCGCCAGACGGGTTCCGCCCACCGTCTCGCCGATGAACTTGTATTTCCCCTCCGGGAACAGCGCCAGGAGCTGTCCGAGCGGGAATTCGTCGAGATTCGGCTCGGCGCCCTCGAAGAAGAACTCCGTCATGCCGAGATCCGCGTAGGGCCCGTGGCCCGTGAACTCGGAGATCGTGGTGCCGGCCGGGTTGACAATCTTGAGCGTCGTCCAGTCTTCTCCATCGAGGGAGACGTGGAAGCCGAGATCGTTCGCCGAGGAGTTGTACTCGATGTAGAGCTTCGCTATCGAGAACCCTGCCGCCTGGCCAGGGGCCGCCAGGCCGAGAGCGACGGCTGCCGCCAGAAAAACGGACAGCATGCGCATGTGCCTCTTCATATTTGTCCTCCCTTTAGTTGGATGCCGTGTGAAAGGAAATCCTTCGCGAAGCACCGATCAACGACTCAGCCTCCTTTCTTCCCCGCGACTAAGACGAAGAGGGTGCCGTTCGAGACGCGATGGCGGAGCCCGCAGCTCGACAGCACGACCCCGGGGGCGTCGGCGAGAGTCAGATGCTCGATCGAGCCGTGCAGGACGCAGGAGTCGGCGACGGCCGCCGCCTCCCCGTCGGCGAGCTCGACCCGCAAACCCGTCTCGCGCCCGATCCAGTTCAGGAACTGGCGCACCTTCACGCCCTCGATGGCGAGCATCGGAGCGGCCTCTCCGACCCAGTCCCACTCGGGTCCGGAGACCGCCAGCGGCCGCCGGACCACGTCGCCGTCGCCGCGCGCGATGAGCTCTTCGCCGGCGCCCGCGACGACCGATCCCTCTGCGCGGTCCATCGCGACGCGTCCTTCTCTCACCCGGAGGGTCGTCTCCTGTCCTTCGACACGCACCTGGAACTGAGTCCCCGCGGGTCGGAAAAGCTCGTTGCCGGCGCGCACCGCGATCTCTTCGGCTCGATCGGGCGCCGCCCCGGTGTCGACGTAAACGGCGCCCCGTCGCAGCTCGACCATCGTCGCCGACGTGAGCCGGGCCTCGGTCGAGTGGTCGAGGCGCACCGAAGCTCCTCCGCGCATGCGCAACGTGATGCGCCCCGGCGTTTCGCCGCCGGTTGTGAGCACGGATCGGGCGGTGAGAGGAGTGCCGACCTTCCAGGGCGCGGCTCCGCTCACGCGTTCGATGGAGGCGACGGTGGGCGCGACGGCGGGAGGTCGGGCGCGGGTCCACCAGCCGAGGCCGATGCCTCCCAAAAGAAGAACGGCCGCGACCGCCAGCCACGACCGCAGCGGGCGCTTGCGCTCCGGTGCCGCGCGGTAACGGCGTAGCCACTCCGCCCGCGCCTCGTTCCGAATCGCACGGAGTTCCCCCTCCGGGAGAGCCGGCCGCGGACCCGCGTCCTGGAGAAGTTTCCGCACGGCGTCCTCTTCGGGAACGCCACGCCACTTTTCGCTCATTGCGCGACCTCCTCCTCGGGAAACGTCGCAGCGAGTCCACCGGGGCCCGGCGTCACGCCGAGCTCCTCGTAGGCTTCCCGAAAAGCGCTTCGGGCTCTCGATAACAGGGACTCCGCGGCTTTGTAGGTCAGCGAGAGGCGCCGCGCGACCTCGGCGACGTCGAGCCCGTCGAGATACCTCCACTCTAGGGCGCGCGCGTAGCTCGGCGGAAGGCGGTCGAGAGCGGCGTGCACCAGCTCCGTCGTTTCGGAGCTTCCCGTCGGTTCCTGGGCGACGTCTTCGTCCAGCTCGACCTCCTTCGGGCGCCGGCCCGCCCGCCGGAAGTGGGCGGCAATCTCGTTCGCGCAGCAGGCGCACAACCAGGTGAACAGGGGAGCCTCCGCCCGGTAGCCGTCGAGCTTCTCGATGACCTTGCAGACTGTCGACTGCACGATTTCCCTCGTCAGCTCCCGGTCGTGATCGAGGCGCCGGAGAGCGAAGCGATACAACCCCGAGATGTAGTGCTCGGCGAACGTCTCGAAGGCGCGCTCGTCCCCGGCTCGCAAGCGGATGACCAGCTCGCGCTCTTCGGCGTCCGGCTGCCGGGCAAAGGTTCGATCGCTGAACACCTTCTGTGCCTTTAGATGCAAGGCTAGCGCGAATCCTTCGCG
>DASYUL010000073.1:0-2227 GCA_036001245.1 Thermoanaerobaculia bacterium | reverse complement strand
GCAGGACAACGAGGACATCTACGTCCAGAGGATCGGCTCCGGCTCGCCGCTCCGCCTGACCACCGATCCGGCGAGCGACGTGAACCCCGTGTGGTCGCCGGATGACCGCTGGATCGCGTTCCTGCGCGGCAACTCGGCGGGGCCGATGTCCCGGAGCCGCTATGAGCTCACGCTCGTTCCGCCGCTGGGCGGACCCGAGCGTCGCGTGGTGGAGCTTCGCGTTCGCGAGGTCACGTGGCCGGCCCAGGCGAATCTCGAGTGGTGCCCGGACGCGAGCTGCCTGATCGTCACGGACTCCCCGGGCGAGGAGAAGCCGGACGCCCTCTTCGTCGTCTCGGTCGAGACCGGAGAGAAGAGACAGTTGACGAACCCGCGGCCGCCCGCACTCGCCGACACGAGCCCCGCGGTCTCTCCCGACGGCCGCTCGCTCGTGTTCCGCCGCACCGTCTCCTGGTGGGTTGGGGAGCTGTACCACCAGCCGCTCGGCGAAGGCATGACCGCGGCGGGAGAGCCCGAGCGCCGCACGACCGCCGCGTTCAACGCGGATCACCCGGCGTGGCTGCCGGGCGGAAAGGAGATTCTCGTGTCGGCGCGGGGGGGCCTGTGGAGGCTCGCGCTCTCGGGGGACGACCCTCCGGCGCGGCTTCCTTTCGTCGGCGAGGACGGCGTCTCGCCCTCGATCTCGCGGCCGCGACCGGGCAAACCGACGCGGCTCGTCTACGCGCGCAGCTTCATCGACGACAACATCTGGCGGCTCGACACGCCCGCTCCCGGCGCGCCGGCGTCATCGGCACCGGCCGTCGCCATCTCCTCGACCAGGTCCGAAATCCATCCGAAGTTCTCGCCCGACGGGCGCCGCGTCGCGTTCACCTCGACCCGTTCGGGATCGTGGGAGATCTGGGTGGCCGATCCCGACGGAGGCAATGCCGTGAAGCTCACGTCGATGGACGCGACCTCCACGGGCGGACCGAGCTGGTCGCCGGACGGTCGTTGGATCGTCTTCGGCTCCGATCAGCAGGGCCAGTTCGATCTGTACGTGATCGCCGCCTCGGGGGGCAAACCCCGGCGTCTCACTTCTCATCCCGCGTTCGATCAGAGAGCGATCTTCTCGCGCGACGGGAAGTGGCTCTACTTCGCCTCCAACCGGACGGGGAATTTCCAGATCTGGAAGATGCCCGCAACCGGCGGAGACGCAATCCAGGTCACGCGCAACGGCGGCTGGACCGTGAGCGAGGCGTCCGACGGCGCCCACGTCTACTACATCGACATTCCGATGACGCCGAAGCCCGTGTGGCGGGTGCCAGTCGCCGGCGGCCAGCCCGAGAAGGTCGTCGACGGAGTCGTCGGCTGGTTCTTTCAGGCGGCCGAGAAGGGGATCTACTACGCCGACCGGCCGGCGGATCGGACAAGGCTCATGTTCCACGATTTCGCCACCGGGCGCTCCACGACCATCGCCGGTAACCTCGGCCAGATCGAGTTCGCACCCGGGGTCAGCCCCGACGGCCGCACGATTCTGTACTCGAAAATCGACTCGACGGTCGACGACCTGATGCTGGTGGAAAACTTCCGCTGAGGGTCAGGTCTTCACAAATCACTCGGGCACCGAACTCGAGCCGTCGCCCTTGCCACATTGACGCGCGATGTGGCAAGTGGAGACCTGACCCCCAATGTGGCAAGTGGAGACCTGACCCCGCGTGCTAGATTGCCCGCTTTCATGGGCGTTGTTCGAGATTACGCAGGCAAGGCTCCGCGCCTCGGCGCGCGGGTGTACCTGGCGGAGACCGCGGCCGTCATCGGCGACGTCGTCCTCGGCGACGACGTGTCGGTCTGGTACAACTCGGTCGTCCGCGGCGACTGTCACTTCATTCGGATTGGCGACCGCTCGAACGTCCAGGACAACTGCGCGGTTCACGTCACCGAGGAGCACCCGACGATCCTCGAGGCAGAGGTCACGCTCGGCCACGGCGCGATCGTCCACGGCGCGGTCATTCGCCGCGGCGCATTGATCGGGATCGGAGCGACCGTTTTGAACGGCGCGGAGGTCGGGGAGTCCGCCCTCATCGGCGCCGGGGCGCTCGTCGCACCGCGCACGGTGGTCCCCTCCCGGACGCTCTGGCTCGGCGCGCCCGCGCGGCAGGTCCGCGTCCTCTCGGACGCGGAGGTCGAGGATCTGAAGCACTTCCACCGGAACTACCTCCAATACAAGGAGGAGTACTTCCGCGTCGAC
>DASYUL010000072.1:0-1686 GCA_036001245.1 Thermoanaerobaculia bacterium | reverse complement strand
CCTGGCGCGGGTCGCGTCGGAAGCCGCGCGCGCCGGAAAGACCGCCGGCATCATGGTCGGCAACCGGGAGCAGATTCCCGCGCTTCGCGATCTCGGCTACCACTTCTTCACGACGAGCGACCGCGCGCTCGTGCTCGAGTCCGCTCGCCAGTGGCGAGCGTCGGTGCGAAGCTAGCGCCTCCAAAGCACCCCGGGGCTGCGTTCCGCTGGACAACCGAGGGAGAATTGCGCCGTGGGCGACGCTCTGGACCTGACGGCGGAACTTCTTCACGCCCGGCTGAAACGCTCGGTCGACCTCTTGTGGCGCGAGACGGTGCGGCGGCGGGAGAAGCGTCTCGATGAGCGCGAGCGGCGGCGTTCGGCGCGCCGGATGAAAAACCTCCAGAAGATCGTCCGCAAGGCACTCGCCGACTACCACCGCATCCAGATCGAGCGGCGCGATTCGTCGCGACAATAGAGAATCAACGAAGTGGTCTCTCCGCTTCGCGTTCTCGTCGGGGTCGATTTCTCGCCGGAGTCGCGTGCGGCTGTCCGGGCGGTGCGGGACCTCGTGAAGCGGACGGGTGGGGAGCTGACGCTCGCCCACGTCCGGCCGGTCTCCGACATTCGCGCCGCCGTGGTCGAGGAGCGCGGCGACCTGCTGCGCCTGCCGCCGGGCGGTCTCGCCCGGGCCCTGAAAGCGCACTACGAGAAACGTTTCGGGAAGACGCGTCGCGGGACGAGGGAGTCGATCCGGCTACTCCGAGGCGAGCCGGCTCGTGAGCTGCGCCGGGAGGCCGGGAGAGGCTATGACGTGCTCGTCCTGGGAACTCACGGACGCGGTCGGGCGGCCGCGTTTCTACTCGGGAGCACGGTGCAGGAAATGCTCGGGTGCTCTCCGATTCCGATCCTCGTCGTGCGCTCGCGCCGCGGGCCCTGATCGATTGCCTCGGGAGTGGAGCGCGGGAAAGCCCGCAATCCGCTCACTCCAATGCGAGGAGTTTCATGCCCCGCGATCGGGCGACGAGTCTGCTCGCTCTTCTTTTTCTCCCCTTGCGCGCCGGGTGGACTGAGAGCTTCCGCCGCCGGCCGTACAATCCGGGCGTGCGCTACCGTTACGGCGACTACCCCGTCGATCTGATCCGGGCGCTCCTCACGCTCCAGGAGCTGACGAAGCTCTTCCTTCAGCTCGTTCTCCAGACCGGCGGCGACGTCGAGGAGGCGCTCGAGTGGATGAAGTATCTCCAGGAGCGCGGCATGATCGATCCCTCGATCGATCTCGACGAGTTCCGCCGGCAGCTCGAGAAGAGCGAGGTCGTCGAGGACCGTGACGGAAAGCTCGCTCTCACCGCCGCCGGAGAACGGCAGATCCGCCGGTCGGCTCTCGAGGAGATCTTCACGTCGCTGACGAAGTCGGGTCCCGGCTACCACGCGATTCCGCGCGCCGGAGCGGGCGGGGAGCTCCTGCCCGAGACGCGCCCGTACGAATTCGGCGACAACCCGACCGCCATCGACGGCGTGCGCACGATCGGCAATGCCGTGCGCCGGGATGCCGACGAGATCGCATTGAAGCCCGAGGATTTCGAGGTCCACGAGGAGGAGCACCTGACCTCCTGCGCGACCGTGCTCGCAATCGACATCTCACACTCGATGATCCTGTACGGCGAGGACCGGTTCACGCCCGCCAAAAAGGTCGCGCTCGCGCTC
>DASYUL010000071.1:0-2208 GCA_036001245.1 Thermoanaerobaculia bacterium | reverse complement strand
CATTCCGATGGGCGGCTCTCGCGAGTGGGTGCAGGGGAACCCGAACGCCCGCCTCCTCGTGATCGAAGGCGCAGGCCATTTCCCGCACGTGGAGAAGCCGGAGGTCTACTTTCCGGCGGTCGAGAAGTTCCTCTCCGGCAGCTGGCCGAAGGGCGCGGTGACGATCCCGCCCTCCACTGTCATCCCGAGCGCCGCGAGGGATCTCTCCCAAAATGGAAGAGATTCTTCGGCCCTTCGGGCCTCAGAATGACAAGCAAGAGAGCAGCTCTTCTTTTCGTTGCGCTCGTAGTCCTTCTTCCCCGAGACACCTGCGCCTGCACGACCTTCTGCCTGGAACGCGGCGGGAACGTCGTCTTCGGAAAGAACTACGACTTCGGGATCGGCTACGGGATGCTCGTCGTCAACAAGCGCGGCGTCTCCAAAGCCGCCTTCGTCGAACCCCCGAACACTCCCGCGCGCTGGACGTCCCGATTCGGCAGCCTGACGTTCAACCAGTTCGGGCGGGAATTCCCCTCTGGCGGGATGAACGAGGCGGGCCTCGTGGTCGAGCTCATGTGGCTCGACGCGGCGAAATATCCGAAGCCCGACTCCCGTCCCGCGGTCGGCGTTCTCGAGTGGATCCAGTACCAGCTCGACAACTTCGCGACGGCGGCGCAAGTCGTCGCGAACGCCGAGAAAATCCGCATCGCCTCGCAGACGCCGCTCCACTACCTCATTGCGGATCGCACCGGCGGCAGCGCGTCGGTCGAGTTTCTCGGGGGAAAGCTCGTCGCGCACTCGGGTCCGACGCTTCCCGTCGCGGCGCTGACGAACGACACGTACGAGTCGTCCCTCGCGTACCTGCGCGACCGCGAGCGGCAAGGCGCGCGCGGGTTGCCCGCCGGCTCGGGGTCGCTCGATCGCTTCGTCCGGGCGGCGAGCCTCGTTCGAGCGGCAGAGCTGCGGAACACGGGCTCCGTCGTCGACGACGCCTTCCGGGTGCTCGAGAGCGCCGCGACGCCCGGCCGGACACAGTGGTCGATCGCCTACGACCTCGCGAAGCTGCGCGTCCACTTCCGCACGAAGGTCAACCCGAAGGTGCGGTCGGTCGCGCTCTCTTCCTTCGACCTCTCGTGCGGCACGCCTGTGCGCACCGCGGATCTCGACGCCGATCCGCGCGAATTTGCCGACTACTCGCCGAAGGCGAATCGCGCGCTCATCGAGAAGTCGTACCGCGGCGTGGATTTCCTGCACTCGACTCCGGCCGCCGAGCTCGACGCCGCGGCGGCGTATCCCGACTCGACTTCTTGCGCGCTGATCGGGCCCGACCCCTGACTTTGGGTGAGGCGCGTCCTCAGCGGTGAGGCGCCGGCGGCGCGCCGGCCGCCGGCATGTTGTTCCAGATGTCTCGATAGATCTTCCAGCTCCCGTCCTTGTCCTTCTTCCAGACGAGGAGGTACTTCAGGTGGACGAGCGCCTCCGCCGGTCCGACAGACTGAACGCGCATGACTTCTCTGCCCGTCTCGACCGCGAGATTACCGATCGACTCGGAGTCGATCACGTTCCGCTCGATGGACCGGATCCCGAGATTGCGAGTACCTTTCCAGAACGCCTCGATCGATGGCCGTCCCCGGACCGGGGCGCTCCCCGGCGGAAAGAGGGCTGCATCCTCCGCGTACAGAGCTTTGATTGCGGAAAAGTCGCCCCGGTTGAACGCGTCGACAAAGGGATCCCCGAGCCGCGCCGTCCTCGCCGGAGTCGGGTCGGATCGGGCCGGTTCCGCCAGTGTCGAAGCGGCCGCGAGCGAGACGACCAGGATCCCGGAGAGGCCTCGCCGCACGAGTCCGCTCAGTGGTGCGCGTGCTCCGTCGCTGCCGGCGGAGCCATGGTGTTCCAGATGTCGCGGAGGATCTTCCAGCTCCCATCCTTCTGTTTCTTCCAGACGACGACGTATTTGAACGACTCCGGCGTCGCCGCCGCCTGGCCGGCAGGCTGCATGTCGGCCATCGCCTTTCCGGTCTCGATGATGTATTTGCCGTCCGACTCGACGTCGACGACCTCGAGCTTCATGTTCTTCATGCCCGCTTCGTGCGCGCCCTTCCAGGCCGCCTCGATCGCGGGCCGCCCCTTCACGAAGTCGGAATCGGGCGGCATCACGACCGCGTCCTCCGCATAGAACGCGGCGACCGCCCTGTCGTCGCCGCGGTTGTAGGCGTTGGCGAAGTCCTT
>DASYUL010000070.1:0-1617 GCA_036001245.1 Thermoanaerobaculia bacterium | reverse complement strand
GGAATCTACCAGAAGCGCCATCTCCCGAATTACGGGGTCTTCGACGAGGTGCGCTACTTCCGGCCCGGCAACGAGGCGTTCGTCTGCAAGCGCGGAGCGCTCACGTTCGGCGTGAACATCTGCGAGGACATCTTCACGCCCGTGGGACCGACGGCGGCGCTCGCGGTCTACGGCGAAGCGGAGCTCGTCATCAACCTGTCTTCCTCCCCGTTCCACGCCGGCAAGTCCGCAGGACGGGATCGCATGCTCTCGACCCGGGCGCTCGACGGGGTCTCGGTCGTCGCTTTCGTGAACACCGTCGGCGGTCAGGACGAGCTGGTCTTCGACGGGAACAGCCGGGTCTACGGACCCCGGGGAGAGCTCCTCGCCCAGGCGCGCGCCTTCGAGGAGGATCTGGTCACCGTCGACGTGGATCTCGAAACCGTGTTCCGCGCGCGGCTCCACGATCCGCGGAGCCGCATCGCGGCGCAGCGGGAGGACGCCCCGGAGGAGATGGGCGAGGTCACGCTCCGGCCGATTCGACGTCGCGCCAGGGCACCGCTCCAACCCCGCAAGGTCGCCGTCCCCAGCGGGTCCGAGGAGATCTACCGCGCCCTCGTGCTCGGCACGCACGACTACGTGGAGAAGAACGAATTCGAGCACGTGGTGATCGGATTGAGCGGCGGCATCGATTCCGCGCTCACCGCCTCGATCGCCGTGGACGCCGTCGGCCCCGAGCACGTGACCGGTGTCTTTATGCCGTCGGGGATCACCTCGCGGGAGAGCGGAGAGGACGCGGCCGCGCTCGCGAAGAATCTCGGGATCGACCTCCTCACCGTTCCGATCGACCCCGAGATCGCGACGTATCACGAAAGCCTGAAGCGCGTCTTCGCCTCGGCGCCGGAAGACGTCACCGAGGAGAACATCCAATCGAGGATCCGCGGCACGATCTTGATGGCGCTCTCGAACAAGTTCGGATGGCTCGTGCTCACCACCGGCAACAAGAGCGAGCTTTCGGTCGGCTACGCGACGCTCTATGGGGACATGGCGGGCGGCTTTTCGGTCCTGAAGGACGTCTCGAAGACCCTCGTCTACGAGCTCGCCTGCCATCGGAACGCGGCGGGCAAGCCTTGGATCCCGGAGCGCACGCTCACGCGCGAACCGACTGCGGAACTCAGGCCGGCGCAGCGCGATACGGACACCCTGCCGCCCTACGACGTGCTCGACCCCATCTTGAAGGCCTACGTCGAGGAAGACTCCGAGGTGGAGCGGATCGTAGCGATGGGGTACGATCGGTCCCTTGTGCAACGGGTGATCCGAATGGTGGATCGGGCCGAGTACAAGCGCCGCCAAGCGCCTCCCGGGATTCGGATCACGCCGCGCGCGTTGGGCAAAGACCGCCGACTTCCAATTACGAACCGCCATCAACCCTGGCGTGACTGAAGTGACCGACGACCTAAAGCCAGACACGGAGGATGCGATGAAGAAGATCGCCAGTCCGGCGACCGCGGATGCGGTCCGTCCGGTCGGAGGTGCGACCGGCGCTCCGCCCGCGTCGCAGCCCGCCCGCGCCGACCGTACCCAATCCAAAGGAATCCAAGTGAGCGAGCAAGGCTACCCGTCCGTCGATCTCGAAAG
>DASYUL010000069.1:0-3265 GCA_036001245.1 Thermoanaerobaculia bacterium | reverse complement strand
GATGCAGCTTCCTCCTCTCGACCCAACTCACTTTTATGGCGGGATCCTGGTCGCGAGACAGGGGAAGTCGTACGTGCGCGCATCGATCCGGTTGACTTCGGATCTCTTCGTGTTGGACGGAATCAAGTAAGAGGATACGTTTTCGATCCTTCCCGTTTCGACTTCCGGAGAGCTTCGGACCTTTCTCGCCCGCCGCTATACTTTCCCCAATGGACGGCGCGGCCGTGGAGACACAGCTTCGGGATTACTTCGCGAGGCAGCCGGACGGTCTCATCGCTGCCTATCTGTTCGGAAGTTTCGGCCGCGGCACGGCCGGATCGGGAAGCGACGTCGATGTCGCGGTCCTCTATTCGGAGGGACCGCCGAGCACTCTCGACTCGCCCGCGCTCGCCCTCGAGGGTGACGTCGAACGGCTCCTCGGCCGGCCGTCGCAGATCGTCGTCCTGAACTCGGCCCCGGTCGATCTGGTCCACCGTGTCCTTCGAGATGGCCGTCTCGTCTTCGAGGGAGACCGGTCCGCCCGCATCGCCTTCGAAGTCAGGTCCCGGAATGAGTATTTCGACCTGCTGCCCTTTCTGCGCCGCTACCGAAAGCTCGAACGCCCGGCCGGATGACCGATCCCGAGCTGATCGCGAAGAAGCTCGGACAGATCGAGACATGCGTCCGCGAACTGCGTACGCTGGCAGAGCCCGCCCGGATCTGGCAGGACATTCGAGAGCAACGGTTCGTGGAACATACTCTTCAGCTCGCGATTCAAGCGGCCTTGGACGTCGCCTCTCACATCGTTTCCGACGAGAGACTCGGAGAGCCTCGCGCAAACCGGGAGCTCTTCGACCTGCTCGAGCGTGCGGGATGGCTCGGGGCCGATCTGGCCGGGATCCTTCGCCGGATGGTGGGATTTCGCAACGTCCTCGTTCACGGATACGACACCGTCGATCTCGCCGTCGTCGAGGACGTGCTCGAGAACCGTCTGGGCGACCTGCTCGAATTCGCGCGGGTAATCCGGGGGCGGCTGCCCGCTGTCTGATCAGGCCATAAGCAACCCTACCGCGCCCGCGCCTCCACCAACCTCATCCTTTCGAACGCGAACTCCACCGTCGAATCGACCTGGTTGATGTTCCCGGCTCCTGCCGACGAGAACGTCACCGGGCTGACGCCGGTGAAGTCCCACTTCGCCAGGACCTGGCTTTCGTTGTCCCGCGCGATGATCGTGACGTTCTTGCCGGCCGGGGTGCCGTCGTCGGTCGCGTCGTTCAGCCAGTCCTGAAGGCGGTTCAGGCCCTTCTCGGTCAGCGTGAGGACCAGCCGGCGCTCGTCGGGCGCGTAGGCCCGGTCGAGCCGGCGGGAGTCCGACCGGGGCACCGGGACCCGGGCGAATGAGATCCGGTAACCCACGACGCCGTCCACCTCCACGCCCTCGACCAGGAGGCGGAAATTCCGCTCTCGCGGGTCGGGACCGGACGCGATGGCGAGGCTGGAAGCTGCGAGGACCGCGAGGCCGAGGGAGACAGCGCGGCTGTTCATGATTCCTCCCGAACGAAAGAATGCGGAAAGACTACCACCCGGACCGAAGCGCTGCGGTAAGATCCCGAACCGCCAGAAAAACATATGGGCCCAGAAGCGGCTCACCGAAAGGAGGGCACCCGCTTGAAGAAATACATTCCCCACTTCGCAGTGCTCGCTCTCGCTGTTTTGGTCGTCGCAGCGACGCCGGCGGACAAATCGAAGACCTTCTCGGTCACCGCCGACACCATCGAAGGCTGCTCGTGTCCGCTCTTCTGCACGTGCTACTTCAGCAAATCCGCCGACGAGCACATGTGCCAGTTCAACAATGTTTACAAGTTCCGTCCCGGCAGCCACTACGGTGACGTGGATCTCTCGAACCAGCTTCTCTGGATGTCGGGTGACCTCGGCGGCGAATGGCACAAGAAGCCGGGACCCGGCATGCCGACCAACTGGGTCGTGATCACGCTCGACAAGAAGGCAACCCCCGAGCAGAAGAAGGCGCTCGAGGCGGTGGCGAACACCGCCTTCAACGTGACGTGGAAGAAGTACGCCGTCCGCGAGGACACGATCGAGTGGCAGGACGACCCCAAGATGTCCCACGCGAAGCTGGGCAGCGGACTGGCAGAGATCACGCTGAACAAGGCAATCGGTCCCGACAAGGCGACGCCCACCATCGTGAAGAACCTTCAGTACTGGTTCACGAATTCGAACGAGGGATTCCAGCTGGCGAACTCGACTCACAATTTCAACGGGGACACGAAGTTCAGCCACAAGAATCGCAACGGCTTCAACATCACCTGGGCGGCGAGCGGCGACGTGAAGCCGTTCCCCGCGAAAGCGGCCGACGCGTCGGTCCACTCTCACTCTCACTGAGAAACGTTTCCGCGCTCCGAAAACGGGCGGGCAACCGCCCGTTTTTTTGCCTCAGCTAATATGTCCAGAGTGACCCCCGACGACATCGCGCCGGAGTTTCGCTCCTCCGCGAAGACCTATTTGAAGCCCGCGCCGATCGAGGGGGTGCGCACGCTGAAGCTTCCTCGCTTCACCGACGACCGCGGTTTCTTCCTCGAGATCTTCCGCGCCCGCGCCAACGGCCGAGACGGCCGGGAGCTCACCGAGTTCTTCTCCGGTGTTGCGCTCGCGCAGATGAATTTCTCGAGCGTTGATGCGCCGGGGCACATCAAGGGGCTCCACTACCACCTGAAGCAGGACGACATCTGGTTCTTCCCGCCGCCGTCCAAAGCGAAGGTGGTGCTGTACGACGTCCGCAAGGACTCGCCGTCGTTCGGTCGCACCCAGGCGATCGTCGCCGGCGGCGGCCAGGACGTGCTGGTGCGCATTCCCGCGGGCGTCGCACACGGATACCGGCCGCTGACCAACCCGTGCTCGCTTCTCTATTTCGTCACGGAGACGTTCGACCCCGACGCGCCGGACGAATTCCGAATCGCGTGGGACCATCCGGCGGTCAAAGACCTCTGGGATGTGCCCAACGGCTGAATCCGTTTCGTCTCCCGCGACCTATAATTGACGGTTCGAAAATGAGCTCTCTGCTGCTTCCCTTCGACGTGATGCAGGTCCCGCGCGTGGACGCCGTCGGCATCGAGGAGCGCGCCGCCGACCTCGGAAAACGCTCGATCAAGAAGTCGTCGAAGGTCGCCGGCATCAAGCTCGCGATCTCGATGCTCGACCTGACGACTCTCGAGGGAAAAGATTCGGAGGGCAAGGTCCGGCAGCTCTGTCGGAAGGCCATCCGCCCGCA
>DASYUL010000068.1:0-41447 GCA_036001245.1 Thermoanaerobaculia bacterium | reverse complement strand
TCAAAGAAAGCTCTTCCAGTTCCTGGTTGAGCATCCTGCTCAATGCCTCGCCGTTCCTGCTGCTGATCGGCTTCTGGATTTTCATGATGCGGCAGATGCAAACCGGAGGCAATAAGGCGCTTTCGTTCGGCAAGAGCAGAGCCCGTCTGCTTTCTTCACAGCAGAAAAAGATTACGTTCAAAGATGTGGCCGGAGTGGATGAGGCGAAGGAAGAACTGCAGGAAATTATCGAATTCTTGCGCGACCCGCAGAAGTTCCAGAAGCTCGGCGGGCGCATCCCGAAGGGCGTTTTGATGATGGGCCCTCCGGGCACCGGCAAGACGCTGCTCGCGCGCGCGATTGCGGGCGAAGCGAATGTTCCCTTCTTCTCGATTTCAGGCTCCGATTTCGTCGAGATGTTCGTGGGCGTCGGGGCCTCGCGGGTCCGCGACCTTTTCGAACAGGGCAAGAAGAACGCGCCCTGCATCATCTTCATGGACGAGATCGACGCGGTCGGCCGGCACCGCGGCGCGGGCCTCGGCGGCGGGCACGACGAGCGCGAGCAGACTCTGAACGCTCTGCTCGTCGAGATGGACGGCTTCGACACGAACGAAGGCGTCATCCTCGTCGCCGCGACCAACCGGCCGGACGTCCTCGACCCGGCGCTCCTCCGTCCCGGCCGATTCGACCGGCGGGTCGTCGTGGATCGGCCCGACCTGCGCGGCCGCGAGCAGATCCTCAAGGTGCACACGCGCCAGAGTCCTCTCTCCGAGAACGTGGACCTCTCGATCATCGCGCGCGGTACCCCCGGGTTCTCCGGCGCCGACCTCGCCAACCTGGTGAACGAGGCGGCCCTGAACGCGGCGCGCTTCAACAAGAAAAAGGTCGAGATGATCGACTTCGAGTACGCGAAGGACAAGGTAATGATGGGTCCCGAGCGCAAGTCGATGATCATGACCGAGGAGGAGAAGAAGAACACCGCGTACCACGAGGGCGGTCACGCGCTCGTCGCGGCGATGCAGGCGGACGCCGACCCGATCCACAAGGTGACGATCATTCCGCGCGGGCGGGCGCTCGGCGTGACGATGCAGCTCCCGATCGAAGACAAGTACTCCCACACCAAGGAGTACCTCGACGCGACGATCACCGTGATGATGGGCGGCCGGATCGCGGAGGAGAAGTTCCTCGGCCACATGACCACCGGCGCCGGAAACGACATCGAGAAGGCGACCGACCTCGCGCGAAAGATGGTCTGCGAGTGGGGCATGAGCGATCTCGGGCCGCTCACCTTCGGGAAGCCCGAGGGCGAGATCTTCCTCGGCCGCGACTTCGGCCGGACGCAGGACTATTCCGAAACGACCGCGAACCAGATCGACGCCGAGGTCAAACGGATCGTCACGGAGGCCTACGGCCGGGCGGAGAAGATCATCACCGAGAACCAGAAGGTGATGCACCGGCTCGCGCGGACGCTCCTCGAGAAGGAGGTCCTCGACGGCGAGGAAGTCCTTCAGATCATCGCCGAGGAAACCGGGATGGACATTTCGAAGTTGCGCAAGACGGGACCGCCGAAGCCGCCGATCGTGCCGCCTCCCGGAGCGCCCGAGGTGGCCGACGGCGTCGGGCCGCTTGTTCCCGAACCGGCGTGAGCAGATGGGTCGACGCTGAATTCCTGAATTGAACTTCAGAATCCAGCGTTTCGAATGAACTCAGCGTTGATCCCGGGTCCAGCATGACCATGGCCGAAGTCTTCCTCAAAGAGTTCGACGGCGAGATGGAGACGACGCGCCGGCTCCTCGAGCGCGTTCCGTCCGATCGGTTCGAGTGGCAGCCCCACCCCAAATCGATGTCGATGAGGACGAAGGCGAGCATTCTGCGGCGCGTCTTCATGAACCACCTCGTCCACCACCGCGGGCAGCTCTCCGTTTACCTGCGGCTGAACGACGTTCCGCTGCCGCCGATCTACGGTCCGTCGGCCGACGAGGCTCCGGGCTAAACTCGCCGCCGTGGCGATTTGCGCCGACCTCGTCTTCCCCGCCTCGACGTCCGCACTGCTCAGGGAGATCGCTTCCTGGGACGGGGTCCGTCTCGCGAGCTTCGCCGCCGTCGATTTCCCCGTGGACGTCGTCCGGTTCGAGCGGTCCGCCTCACCGCCTGTGGTCATCTCGCGCGCGCGGCGCGCGGAGACGCTGACCGCGTTCCCAGCCAGCCTGCGAGAGCGCGCCCTCGAGGCTTTCGCGCGGGCGGAGAGGCCGCGGCCGTTCCTCGCGATCGCGTGCGGGAAAAAGCTCGCCCTCCCGGGCTCGCCGATCGTGATGGGCGTCGTCAACGTCACGCCCGACTCGTTTTCCGACGGCGGCCTCTACTTCGACGCCGGCCGCGCGGTCGCGCGCGCCCTCGAGATGTTCGAGGCCGGCGCCGCGATCGTCGACGTGGGCGGAGAGTCGACGCGTCCGTCGAACTACGGGGAGGCGGCGGCGGTTCCGGCGGAGGACGAGATCTCGCGGGTCCTGCCGGTCATCGAAGGGGTGCGGCGCTCAACGGACTGCCCCATCTCGGTCGATACGCGCAAGGCGGCCGTCGCCCGGGCGGCGCTCGCGGCCGGCGCGGACCTCGTCAACGACGTGTCCGCGCTCCGCTACGATCCGGAGATGGTCGTCGCGGTCGCCGAGGGGAACGCCGGACTCCTTCTCATGCACATGAGGGGGACCGATCCGCGGACCATGCAGGCCGACACGTCCTACGCCCACCCGGTTGCCGAGATCGCCGCCGAGCTCGCCGCCGCGGCATCGAAGGCGCTCGACGCCGGAATCGCGGCGGAGCGGATCGCCATCGATCCCGGTCTGGGATTCGGGAAGAGTCCCGAGGGGAACCTGATCCTCCTCCGGCACCTTCGGGCGTTCGCCTCGCTGGGGTTTCCCGTCGCCGTGGGCGCGTCGCGCAAGGGCTTCGTCCGGCGCTTCTCCGGCGTGACGGAGGATTCTTCGGCCGCCGAGCGCCTCCCGGGATCGCTCGCCGCCATCGCCGCCGCGCGAGCAGGCGGAGCGGCGATCGTTCGCGTGCACGACGTCCCCGAGTCGGTCCGCTTCCTCACGATGCTCGATGCGCTCGAATCCCCCTCGGTCCGCCGGCCCGCCGAGGCGCTCACGCGGTGATCGAAGCCCTCTCGGCGCGGTTCGGCTCGCCGGCCAACGTTTCGTTCACGTGGCGCGACGCGGTCGACATCCTGATCGTCGCGTTCGTCGTGTACTTCCTCCTCCGCCTGATCCGCGGGACCCGCGCCGTCCAGATGGTGTTCGGGCTCATCGCGATCCTCGTCGTGTACTGGATCTCGGTGCTGCTCCGGCTCGTGGCGCTGCGCACCGTTCTCACCGCCCTCATCTTCTACCTGCCGTTCGCGATCATCGTGCTCTTCGCCTCCGAGCTGCGCCGCGCGCTTGCCGCCTTCGGACGCACGCCCTTCTTCGCGCTCTTCTCGGGATACCGCGCGGAGGAGACCGTCTCGGACCTCGTGCTCGCCGCGACGTCGCTTTCGACGCGGCGCGTCGGCGCACTGATCGTTCTCGAGCGGAGGGAGGGGCTGAAGACGTACATCGAGAACGGCGTACCGCTCGACGCCGCGATCTCCTATGACCTTCTCGTAACGCTCTTCGCTCCGGGGACTCCGCTCCACGACGGCGCGGTGATCGTGTCGCGGGAGCGTATCGCGGCGGCGGCGTGCTTCCTGCCGCTCTCGCTCAAGGAAGGGCTGTCCAAGCGCTTCGGAACGCGCCACCGCGCCGCGCTCGGCGTCACGGAGGAGACGGATGCGCTGGCGATCGTCGTGTCCGAGGAACGCGGCACGATCTCGCTCGCGCGGGATGGACAGCTGGTCGAGGATCTCGACGGCAAGTCGCTGCGCGACCTGCTTTACCGCGAGTACGCGACGCAGGCGTAGAGGAAACCGAGCATGCCGCGTCGCCGCTTCTTCTTCCGCAACCTGGGCTTGAAGCTCCTCGCGCTCGCGATCGCGCTCCTCGTGTGGTTCGCGCTGTCGGGACAGCGCCGGGAGCGGATCTCCGAGAGGAGCTATCGGATCCCGCTCTCGCTCGTGAACGTCCCGCCTCAGACGATGGTCGCGTCGCCACTCCCCGGCGGCGTGGAGGTGCGCGTGCGCGGCCCCTTCACCGCCCTGCGACAGCTCCAGCCCGAGAGGCTCGAGGCGGTCATCGATCTCATCGACGGCCGGCCGGGAGAGCGCGTGCACCGCTTCGCGCCCGAGGACATCAACGTGCCGCCGGAGGTCGAGGTCCTCTCGATCTCCCCGGGAGAGGTGCGGGTGGTTCTCGATCACATCGGCGAGCGGTTCCTGCCGATCGTTCCCGCACTCACCGGAGGGACCGCGCCGGGCGCGCAGGTCGTCGACGTCAACGTCGAGCCGCGGATCGCGCGGGTGGTGGGACCGGCGGCGGCGCTCGAGAAAATGACCGGCGTCTCCACGGAGCCGATTTCGCTCGCCAACCGATCGGCGACGTTCTCCGCGACGACGACCGCGCTGCCGAACGTCCCCGGCGTTCGGGTACGCGAGGGCCAGGTCGTGCACGTGACCGTGCGGATCGGGCCCGCCCCGACCTTGACCGCGACTCCCGGCGGCCCGCCGGCCGCCCCGTGAAGCTCTTCGGAACCGACGGACTTCGCGGAAGGGCCGGAGAGTTTCCCCTCGATCCGGTCTCCCTGCGCGCCGTCGGGCGCGAGGTCGGAGCGAGCGTCGAGAACCAGGCCGCCCGAATCGCTGTCCTGGGCGGCGACACCCGCGAGTCGACACCGGAGATGGTCGCGGAGCTCGCGGCGGGACTGGCGGTGGCGGACTGCGGCGCGGCGTACGCGGGCGTGGTGCCGACGCCCGCGGTCGCCGAGCTCGTACTCGCGCTCGGCGCCGGCGCTGGAATCTCCGTCTCGGCGTCGCACAACCCGTACGAAGACAACGGGGTGAAGGTGTTCGGACCCGACGGTCGCAAGTGGCCCGACGAGATGGAGGAGGCGCTCGAGGAGAAACTGTTGGCCGGTCAGCGCCCTCACCCCCGCCCCCACGCACCCTCGCCTCCGCCCGTCGACCTCTCGCTCGCCGAGGTCTACGTCTCCCGCCTGCTCGCCCGCGTTCCCGCCGACCTCTCCGACCTCTCCGTCCTGCTCGACGCCGGAAACGGCGCGGCCTGGAAGCTCGGCCCGGAGGCGCTCGCGCGCGCGGGCGCCCGCGTCACCGCAATCTGCGACCGGCCGGACGGCCGCAACATCAACGATGGGTGCGGCGCGCTTCATCCGGAACGGATGGCGGCAAATACGCTCGAGTCCGGCGCGTCGATGGGGGTCGCGCTCGACGGCGACGCGGACCGCGCGATCTTCGCCGACGAGACCGGCCGGCTCTTGGACGGCGACGACGTGCTCTGGATCGTCGCGCGCCGCTGGAAGTCCGAAGGCCGGCTGACCGAGGGCGGGGTCGTCGGAACCGTGATGTCGAACTTCGGCCTCGAGGCCGCGCTCGCGCGCGAAGGGATCGCGTTTCACCGCGCGGCGGTCGGCGACCGAAATGTCGCCCGGATGATGGAGGAGACCGGTGCGGCGCTCGGCGGCGAAACGTCCGGTCACATCCTCTTCGCGCCGCTCTCGCCCGCCGGCGACGGCATCCAGACAGCCCTCGTCGTCGGCGGAGTCGTGGCAGCGGCGGGCGCGGCCCCCCCACCCCTCTCGCGGCTGGCGACCCTCGAGAAGAGCCCGCAGGTCCTCAAGAACGTCCGCGTCTCGCGCCGGGTCCCGATCGACGACTCTCCGGAGCTCGCACGGGCGATCGCGGCGGCGCAGGCCTCGCTCGACGGAAGGGGGCGCGTCTTCGTCCGTTACTCGGGGACGGAGCCGCTGCTCCGAATTCTCGTCGAAGGGACCGACGAGAGAGAGGTCCGGCAGATCGCGGATGAGCTCGAGTCGGGCGCACGAAAGGAGTTGAGCTAGCTTCCCTCCATTGTCATTCCGAGGAGCGAAGCGACGAGGGAACCGAGCGCCGTCTGCGGACGTGAGGTTGCGAACGGCCGCAGAGCGCGACGCACCGAGCCTCGGCGAAGCCGAGGCGACGAGCCGCGGGTCGGCCCGCGGCTCACCGCTGTCGTCGAGACGGCGCTAATCCGCCGTCCTGAGGAGCGTAGCGACGAAGGATCCCTCCCGTTCGGAGAATGAGATCCTTCGCTTCGCTCGGGATGACAGCGGAAGAAGTCCTATCTCTCGATTTCCGGTCCCGGCTCCCCCAACACGTTGGGATCCTGGAAGACGAGTCCCGTCGCGGAGATCGGAAGGAGCGCCGTGTGGTTGCGCTCGGCGACGTCAATGCGGACTTCGTAGTAGCCGTTCGGCGAGATCGTGAGAAGCCGAGCCGGCTTGTTCTTCAACTCCATCAGGGGACAGAAAACGACGACGCGCACAGGCAACTCCACGGCTACTCCCCCCCTTCCAGAATCGCAAGCATCTCTTCCCAGCCCACGACGCGGACACCGAGCGACTCCGCCTTTTCGAGCTTGGACCCGGCCGCCTCTCCGGCGAGGAGAAAATCCGTCTTCCGTGAGACCGATCCGGAGATCTTCACTCCCGCGGCTTGGAGACGCCGAGCCGCCTCGTCCCGCGTGATCCCGGGAAGCGCGCCCGTGATCACCACCGACCGTCCCGCCAGCGGCCCGTCGGCGGAAGGACGGCTCTGGCGGGAAAGGAAGCTGACTCCGTGCCCGCGGAGCTTTTCGACGAGCTCCCGATGCCGTGGATGCGAGAACCACGCGACGATCGCGCTGGCGGTGTTCGGTCCGACCTCTTCGACGGCCTGGAGCTCCTCCTCGCCGGCGGACATCAGAGCGTCGAGTGATCCGAAGCGGCGCGCGAGGGTCGCCGCGGCCTTCTCCCCGACGTGGCGGATCCCGAGCGCGAAGAGGAGGCGGGAAAGATCGTTCTCGCGGCTCCGCGCGATCTCCGCCAGGAGGTTCGCCGCGGACTTTTCTCCCCAGCGTTCGAGCTTCGCCAGGTCTTCGGCCGAGAGCGCGTAGATCGACGCGACGTCGGAGAGGAGCCCTTCGGAGACGAGCTGGTCGACGAGCTTCTCGCCGAGGCCCTCGATCTTCATGGCGCGCCGCGAACAGAAATGACGGAGCGCCTCCCGCACGACGGCCGGGCACGCGGGGTTGACGCAGCGCGCCGCGACCTCGCCGGGCTCCCGCACGATCGGGTCGCCGCAGATCGGGCAGCGATCCGGCATCGCAAACGGGACGCTGCCGGGCGGCCGGTTTTCGGGAAGCACCCGGATGACCCGCGGGATGACCTCGCCCCCCTTGTCGACGATGACGGTGTCGCCCACGCGGACGTCCTTCCTCGCGAGGTCCTCGTAGTTGTGGAGGGTCGCGCGCTTCACCGTCGTCCCGGCGAGCACGACCGGGTCGAAGTGAGCGACCGGGGTCAGAACGCCGGTCCGTCCGACGTGAACGGAGATCTCGCGCACGACCGTGGTCGCTTCTTCCGGCGGGTACTTGTACGCGAGCGCCCACCTGGGCGATTTCGCGGTCGAGCCGAGCTCCTCCTGGAGCCGGCGGTCGTCGACCTTCACGACGACGCCGTCGGTTTCGAAGTCGAGCTCTGCGCGCGTCGTCCGCCACTGCTCGACGAACTCGCGCACCTCTTCGAAAGTCGCGCAGCGGCGGGAGTGAGGGTGCGTCGGAAGCCCGAGCGACCGAAGTAAGTCGAGCGTCTCCGACTGGGTCCTCGGCAGCTCCGGTCCCTGGACGATCGAGTAGAACCAGGCCGCGAGCCCGCGCCGGGCTGTGATCCGCGAGTCGAGCATCCGGATCGTGCCCGCCGCGGCGTTGCGTGGGTTGGCGAAGATCGGGTCTCCCGCCGCTTCGCGCTGCGCGTTCAGACGCTGGAAGCTCGAGCGCGGGTAAAACACCTCGCCCCGCGCCTCGATCGGCGCGGTTTCCGCAATGCGGAGCGGGACAGATCGGATCGTCCGCACGTTGGCGGTCACGTCCTCCCCGCGGAATCCGTCGCCGCGGGTGGCGCCGCGCGCGAGCACGCCCCCTTCGTAGCGCGCCGCGATCGAGAGGCCGTCGATCTTGAGCTCCGCGACGTATCCCGGCGGCTCGCTTCCCAGTGCGCGGATGAGCCTCGCCCGCCACGCCTCGGCCTCATCCCAGGAATACGCGTTTTCGAGCGACAGCATCGGGACCGGGTGCTCGACGGTCGCGAAGCCCTCCGCGGGCTCGCCGCCGACGCGGCGCGTAGGCGAGTCGGAGGTCGCAAGCTCCGGATGGGCGCTCTCGAGCTCTCTGAGCTCGGTCATCAACCGATCGAACTCCGCGTCGGTGATCTCGGGACGGCCGTCGACGTAATACAGGCGCTCGTGCCGGAAGATCTCTTCGCGGAGTCGTTGCGCGCGCCGCGCGACGTCGGAATCCGCGCGCGTCGAATCGACCGAACCCGCTTCCAGCGCGGCTTTTCTCATCGCTCGCCCATGCTACAGTCTCGCGGATGTCGCGGGCAAAGGGGAGAAGCTCGCTTCTCGCTCTCGCCGGAAACGCGCTGCCCGCGCTCATCGCGATCGCGACGACCGGCTCCTCCGGCGCCGCTCCGCTCACGCAACCGATCGCTTCGTACCAGATCTCCTGCCGCCTCGACGCGGAGAAGAAAACCGTCGAGGGAACGGAGCTCCTGACGTGGACCAACACGACCACGAAGCCAGCATCGACCCTCCAGTTCCACCTCTACCTGAACGCGTTTCGAAACACGCTCTCGACGTTCTGGCGGGAGTCGGGCGGCGAGCATCGCGGAAACCGGCTTCCGGAGTCGTGGGGCTCGATCGAGTTGACCCGCGTGACCCTCGCCGACGGGAGCGATCTCCTTCCCGCACTGACGTACATCTCCCCCGACGACGGCAACCCGCACGACCGGACGGTGGCGGAGATCCTGCTTCCCCGCCCGGTCGGACCCGGCGAGACGATCTCGGTCTCAATCGACTTCCGGTCGCGCCTGCCGCGCGTTTCGACCCGGACGGGATGGAAGGGCGACTTCTTCCTCGTCGCGCAGTGGTTCCCGAAAATCGGGGTGTTCCAGGAAAAGGGTTGGAACTGTCACCAGTTCCACGCCACGAGCGAGTACTTCGCCGACTTCGGCAACTACGACGTGTCGATCGACGTTCCCGCGCGCTATCGGGGAAAGGTCGGCGCGACCGGAGTCCGCGTCGAGGAGCGAGGCCTGCCGGGCGACCGGATCCTGTACCGGTTCAAGCAGGAGAGCGTCCACGATTTCGCCTGGACGGCGGACCCGGGCTACCTCGTGATCGAGGACCTGTTCCGCGAGCCCGGCGTCGCGGACGCGCAGATCCACCTGTTCCTGCAGCCGGAGCATCGCGCGCAAGCCGCGCGATACCTGAAAGCCACGAAGACCGGCATCTCCGGGTACGGCCGCATCCTCGGACCGTATCCGTACGCGACCTTGACCGTCGTGGACCCGCCGTGGGGCGCGCGCGGCGCTGGCGGCATGGAGTACCCGACGCTCATCACCGGCGGCACGTACCGGATCGCGCCCCGGAACGTCCACAGTCCCGAGAGCGTCACGATCCACGAGTTCGGTCACCAGTATTTCTACGGGCTGATCGCCTCCAACGAGTTCGAGGAGCCCTGGCTGGACGAGGGCTTCAACACTTACATGGAAGACCGCGTCGTCGGCGCCGCCTACGGCGACAACCATCCGGTTCTGTCGGTCTTCGGATGGCGCGTGCCGATCAACGTTCCCTTGAAGCTCCCGCTCGACGAGAACCGCCGGTACTTCCCGGTCGCGACGTGGGACGTCCTCGCCTCCCCCGCGTGGAAGTTCCGCAGCCGGACGAGCTATGGAGCGCACGTCTACTCGAAGACCGCGCTCGTGATGTCCACTCTCGAGCGCCTGATCGGGACGCCGACCATGAACCGCGCGCTGCGGCTCTATACCGACCGGTGGCGTTTCAAGCACCCGACTACGGCCGACTGGATCGCCGCCGTGAACGACGCCACGGGGCGCGACTGGCGGTGGTTTTTCGATCGGACGTTTTTCTCGTCGGGCGCGGTCGACTACGCCGTGGAGGAGGCGACGTCCGAGAAGGCGGCTCCGCCGAAAGGGATGTTCGAGTCGGACGGGCGGCTCGAGCAGAAGATTCCGCGCCCGCTCGCCGCGCCGCGCGGCTGGAACACTCTCGTCACGGTGGCGCGTCGCGGCGACGTCGCGATGCCCGTCGAGGTCCTTTTGCGTTTCGAGGGGGGCAAAACCTACCGTTCGACGTGGGACGGCGAGGGGCGCTGGAAGAAGTTCCGCGTCGCGCACGGTCCGAAGCTCGCCGAGGCGGTCGTCGATCCGAGCGAGAAGATCCTTCTCGATCTCGACCGTACGAACAACGGCCGGCTCGTCACGGCCGACCGCCGGGCCGCGTCGCGCTGGACGGCTCGGGCCGTCTTCTGGATGCAGAACCTGATCGACTTCCTGACGCTCGCATGGTGAGGGGACGCGTCTCGGCCGCGGGATGCTTCGGCCGCGGCCTCAAGCTGTCGCTGTCGAAACCGTACCTGGCCGCGTGGCTGTGGCTCATGCAGCTCCTGCTCGCGACCGTGCTCGTGCTGCCGGTCTCGAACGCCCTTCACTCGCTCCTCGACATGTCCTCGACCGGCTCGCGCATGGTCGCGGACCCCGACTACGGGTGGTGGGAGACGGTCCGGCGCACCCACCCCGACCTGCTCGGCAAGCTGCCTGACGAGATCGAGAACGCGGTCGGCGTCGAGGGGGTGAAGTCGAGCGCGCTCGCGGGGCTCCAGGGGATCGGCGCGACCGCGATGTCGCTCGCTTTCCTCGGGGTCGTGCTGCACGCGTTCGCCCTCGGCGGCGTCTTCGGCGCGCTCCGCGAGCCGCAGGCCTCGCTCGTCGTCTTCGGACGGGAAGGCATGCGGCGCTTCCCGGCCTTTCTCGCGTTCACGGTCGCGGCGATGGCCGCGGTACTCGCCGCCTACCGCTGGATCTATCTCGAGACCGGAGCGGCGTGGCGCGATCGGATGAACGATCTCGACACCGAAGGCCAGGCCCTGGCGCTCACCGCGGCGCGGCTACTCGCGTTTCTCCTCGTCGCTGCGGCGATCAAGCTCATTGCGGACTCGGTCCGCGCGATCTGGGTCGCGCGGCCGGACCTGCCGGCGGTCTCGCGGCTGTTCGCCGGCGTGGCCGCGGCATTCTCTCGGCCGGCGCGCCTCTTCGGGGTCCTCCTTCTCTATCTCGTCTGCGGCGCCGCGTTGTACGCGCTCTGGATCGTGCTCGATCCGTCCGCGGGGGGAGAGGCGCGCTTCGCCCTGGTGCCGCTCATTTTGACGCAGCAGGTCTTCGTGTTCCTCAGGTCCCTGCTCAAAGTCGGGTATTACGCCGGGATCTCCGAGGCGCTCACACGCGTTCCCTCCCCCGAGTACTCCTACGGTCCGCCGCCGGCCGTCGACCTCCCGATCTCAGTTGGCCGTGCTCCCGACGAAGCCCCCGTCGAGGGGCCGTCCGGCGCGATCTAGCCGCACGCGATAGACGAACGGCTGTCGGCGGAACCGCATTCCGCGGCCGCGCTCGCGCTCCCAGGGACCCGTGAACCACGGCAGAAACCGCAGATCCTGAAAAGAGATCGACGTCGTGCCGTCCGGCTCGGGTTGTACGGTCGCGAGCGGGAAGCGCGCAAAGTCGAGATAGATGCGGACGTCCGGGAGATTTTCCGCCTGCAAAAGCTCCGCCGAAGGCGACGGTTTCTCGTAGCGCTGGATCCGCGCCCGGTCCGGCGGCGGATAAGAATCGCGGAGACTGCGCAGAATATCGGAGAGCCGCTCCGGGGGTCGGGGCGACGGATTTCCCTTCGCGAACGGTCCGATGTCGAAGAACGACGCGTGGATCTCGTTCCCGCGGTCGGAGAGCCCGAGCCACCGGAACGGCGAGAGAAACTGCGGCAGGACGGCAACCTTCGTGCCGGCGGGCGGCGCGTCCATCCGCTTCCAGATCTCGAGCGCGCGGGAGTGCATGATCGCGCACAGGGCGACGTAAGCGACGAGAACGAGCGCGCCGACCGAGGAGAGAAGGCGTCCCTTCGGTCGGAAAATGGTCGTCGCGAGAAGCGAGACGGAGGCGATGCCGGTGAAGTACGGGTCGAGAATGAACACCCAGTCCAGCGCGAAACGGTGACGCGAAAACGGGATCAGAAACATGATCCCGAAGGACGTGATCCAGTCGAAGGCGATGTGGGTCGCGATTCCGACGGCGGCAAAGACGAAGAGGGTCGAGAGTCGTGCGTGGCGGGCGTAGCGATAGACGAGCCGGATGAGAACGGCGAGCGCGAGCGCGAACAAAGGCAGCAACAGGAGCGTGTGCGACCAGCCCCGGTGGCCGCGGAGATACTCCATCCGGGTGTTCAGAAAGAACATGTCCGCGTCGGGCAGCATGGCGCCGACGAGCCCGAGCACGAGCGCGGCGCGCGCGGTATGACGATCCGTCAGGGTCCGAGAGAGAACTGACCCCGCGATTCCGTGGCTGACGGTGTCCATGCGGCGTGGATAATAGCGACCGGGCCGGCAGCTTTTCGCTGTCAGCGCCGGACTTTCCATGACCGACCAGACACTCGAAGGCAAGGTCGCGCTCATAACGGGCGCATCCTCCGGTCTGGGGCGCGCCTTCGCGCTCGCGCTGGCCCGCGCCGGAGTCAAAGTGTTTCTGGTCGCCCGTCGCGAGGAGATGCTCCGCGGCGTGGTCGAAGAGATCGCGTCCGCCGGGGGCGAGGCCGCGTACCACGTCGCCGACGTCCGCGTCACGCCCGCGCTCTACGACCTCGTCGACGTGCTGCTGGCGCGCTTCAAGCGGCTCGACATCCTGATCAACAACGCGGGAGTCGGTTACCGGGCGCCGCTCATCGAGCTCAAGCGGACGGAGATCCTCGAGATGCTCGAGACCGACCTCCACGCAGCGATCTTCCTCTGCCAGGCGGCGTTGAACGCGTTGCTCAAGAGCGCGCCTTCCGACATCGTGAACGTGTCCTCGATTTCCGGGCTCGAGGGCTTCCCCGAGGCAACCGTCTACGGCGCCGCGAAATCCGGCATCGTCGGCTTCACACGCGCGCTCGCCCAGGAATTGAAGCCGGCGAACGTGCGGGCGACCGCGATCTGCGCGGGGTCGATCGATACGGCCTTCTTCGAGCGGTTCCGCCCGAGCGTCGAGCCGGCCCGACGGCTGACCGTGGACGATGCGGTCCGCGCGCTGATTTACGTCCTGACGTCGCCGCCGAACGTCCTGCACGGGGAGATCGTCATTCGACCACGGGTGGTGGGGTCAGGTCTTCACGAGCCGCCACGGTGACCGATGCGATCCGAGGCTCCGGACTCTTAGCGTCGAGCAAAGTGTCCGGTGGAGACCTGACCCCGCTCTGACGATCGCGGCATGGGAGATGCAGTCTCGGTCAAGCCGTGGAAACCGGCTCGGGCAAGACGGTCTCGATATGGATGGGACTGCCCCTGTCACGGTTCCCGGTTCGATCCCTACGGCCGCGCCGTCAACGGCCCCGCGATCCGGGACCTCGATCCGCCGGACGATTAGACCCTTTCGGAGGGACTGTCGACCCGGTCCGTATAATCGATTGAGCCGATGCGTTCTGTTCTTCTCGTCGACAAGGGGAATCTCTTCCGCGACGCCGAACGCGCCGTTCTGCGCCGGACCAACTGCCACGTCCTGACCGCGCGGACGGGGGCGGAAGCGCTCGCGATCGCCCGCCGGGAAAAACCCGACCTCGTTCTTCTCGACGCGGAGATGGAGGGGATGACCGGTGTCGACGTCTGTCGCGTGCTGAAGGCGGACAAGCAGTTCGCCCACCGCCCGATCGTGCTCGTGGGCGGCGGAGAAAAGAAACGGCAGGAAGGGATGCGCGCAGGCGCCGACGGCTTCCTCAAGGGCGACTTCGCCGAGGAGGAGTTCTTCGAGATGCTGCGCCGGCACCTGAACGTGTTCGCGCGGGACGCGGCGCGCACCGCAGCGGGATGGTCGATCACCTTCTGGAGAGACGGCGTTCAGCACCAGGGGACGATCCGCGACCTCTCGCGCGGCGGCTTCTTCGTGCGCACTCTGGCGGATCAGCCGATCGGGGCGCGGCTGGAAATCTCGTTCGAGACGCCGGTCGAGTCGCCGAACCGCCTGGTCGTCGGAGAGGCGATCGTGGTGCGTCTCGGCCGGGAGCCGAACGAGGGGCTGGGTTGCCGCTTCTTCCAGCTTTCCTCGGCCTCGCGCACGAACCTGGAGGAGTGCCTGCGGCTGCTCGCTCCGGGCGAGCTCGCCGTCTCGTAGAACTGAGAACTACTTTCCCAGATCCACCAGCTCGATGCCCGCTTCCCGCGCGACCGCGAGCGACTTCTCGTCGCGGTAGAACTCGCCGTAATAAACGCGCACGATGCCTGCGTTCGCGATCAGCTTGAAACAGGGCCAGCACGGGCTCGCCGTCGTGTAGAGCTCCGCGCCGCCGATGGCGACGCCGTTCCGCGCGGCGTGAATGATCGCGTTCGCCTCCGCGTGCACCGTCGACACGCAGTGGCCGTCCTCGATCACGCAGCCGACGTCTTCGCAGTGCGGCAGCCCGCGGATCGAGCCGTTGTATCCCGTCGAAAGAATCGTGCGGTCGCGCGCGACGACGGCGCCGACATACTTCCGCGGACAGGTCGAGCGCGTCGACACCTGTCGCGCGATGTTCATGAAGTAAGTGTGCCAGTCGACGCGCTCCGCCATGGCGGCGGATTATGCCTCCATGTGTCAGAATCGCCGGCCATGACTCGAGGTCGGCGCGTCGTGGTGACCGGTCTGGGAGCCGTCACCTCAATCGGTACCACGGTGTCCGAATTCTGGGAAAACCTGCTGGAGGGAGTGTGCGGAATTCGACCGCTTTCCCTCTTCGACGCGTCCGCGTACCGCACGCAGACGGCCGCGGAAGTCCTCGACATTCCGGACGATTTCCTCTCCGCGGCCGACAAGCGGCGCATGTCACGGGCGGACCGCATGGGGCTCGCCGCCGCGCGCGAGGCGCTCGCGCAGGCGGGCCTCGATCTCTCGCGGGACGACCCGACGCGGATCGGAGTGATCCTCGGGGGAGGCACGTCGGGCCTCCTCGACTCGGAGGAGGTCTACGAGAAATGGCTGCACGGCCGGCCGGCGCGCCCGTCGCGGGTCCTGAACCATCTGCCGGACGCGATCACGGACCGCGTCGCCCAGCGCTTCGGACTCGAAGGCATCAAGTCGACAATTACGACCGCGTGCTCCTCTGCCGCGAATGCGATGGGCTACGCCTACGACGCCATCGCGGGTAACCTTGCCGACGCCGTCGTGACCGGCGGCTCGGACGTCCTCGCCCGGCTGACGTACGGCGGCTTCAACTCGCTGCGCTCCGTGGATCCCGATCCCTGCCGCCCGTTCGATCGGGAAAGGCGAGGGCTCTCGATCGGCGAGGCCGCCGGCATCCTCGTCTTCGAAGAGGCGGAATACGCGCGCCGGCGGGGCGCGACCATTCTGGGCGAGTTCCTCGGATACGGGGTGACCTCCGACGCGTTCCACATGACGGCGCCCGACCCCTCCGGCGCCGCCGGCGGCCGGACGATCCGCGCGGCTCTGGAAGACGCGGGCGTCGATCCGGCCGACGTGGACTACGTGAACGCCCACGGCACCGCGACGCCGCAGAACGATTCCGCCGAGACCGCGGCTCTGAAGTCCGCGTTGGGCGACCGTGCGAGAGAGATCCCGGTCTCGTCGATCAAGTCGATGATCGGCCACTGCCTCTGCGCGTCCGGAGCGATCGAGGCGATCGCCACGGTCCTGACGGTTCGCGAGGGCCGCGTCCCTCCCACGATCCACTATGAGAATCCCGACCCCGCGTGCGACCTCGACTACGTCCCGAACGAAGCGCGCGAATGGCCGGTCCGAGTCGCGCTCTCGAACTCTTTCGCGTTCGGCGGAAACAGCTCGGTGGTCGTACTCGGGCGGTATGAGTAGTTCAAATTTCAAATTCGAGGTTCAACGTGACGAGAGCCCGACTTTGAACCTTGAACCTTGAACCCCGTCATTACCGGCGCCGGCGCGGTGTGCGCGCTGGGGCGCAGCTCGAACGAGTTCTACCGGCGCCTCCTCGCCGGAGAGAGCTCCATCCGCCCGTTCACGCCCGAAGAGCGCGGCTCGCTCCAGGCGACGCACGTCGCGCGCTACGACGGCTTCTCGCCGCAGCCCGAGATTCCCGCGATGAAAGCGCGCCGCCTGGACCGCGGAAGCCAGTTCGCGATCCTCGCGTGCTCGCAGGCCGTGGCGGAAGCGGGCTACGACGTCTCAAAGTCGCCCGAGTCGGTGGGAATCGCGCTCGGAACCGGGTCCGCGGGGGCCGGGGCGCTCACCGAGTTCCTCCGCGTCCTGATCCTCGAGTCGCCGGAGGCCGCGCCCCCCTTCCACTTTCCCAACACGGTCGCAAATGCGCCCGCGTCCCAGGTGTCGATCGAGCTCAAGCTCTTCGGGCCGAACGTCACGATCACGCAGAAGGATCCTTCCGGCCTGAACGCAGTTCTCTTCTCGTCGCTCGCGATCTCTTCCGGGCGCGCGCGGGCGATGCTCGCCGGGGCCGTCGACGAGTGGAACGCGGTGTACGCGATGGGGTTCGACCAGGTCGGGGCGCTGCGCGGCGCGAAGCGCGCTTCCGGGATCGTCCAGGGGGAAGGCGGCTTCGCGGTCCTCCTCGAGAGCGAGGCCGACGCGCGCGCCCGCAACGTCCGTCCGCTGGCCCGCCTCGCTGGCATCGGCACGGCCGGAGTTCCGACCGAGCCGTATCGCTTCGCTCCCGATCAGCGGGCGATTGCGCGTGCGATCCGCGGCGCCCTCTCGGCGGCCGGCGCGGAGCCGCGGGACGTCCACCTCTGGCTTCCGTCGGCGAACGGCGTCGTCGAGATGGACGAGGCGGAGGAGGCCGTGACGCGTGAGCTCTTCGGCGGCGCGCCGACGGCGACGATCGCGGTCAAGGCGGCCATCGGCGAGATGGCGGCGGCGGGTGGCGCGCAGATCGTCGCGGCCTGCCGCGCGATCGCCGACCCCGACGGACCCTTTCCGCCGGACGCTCAGCCCCGCCGCGCCCTCGTGAACTCTTTCGGAGCGGGAGGAAATTTTTTCTCCGCGGTCTTCGAGTCGGTCGCGTGAGCGCCGTTCGGAGGTCGGCGCCGCTGACGGGATTTTCGATCGATATCCCCGTGCGCTTCGCAGAATGCGACTCGTACGGCGTCGTGTGGCACGGCCATTACGCGCTCTACCTCGAGGAGGTCCGCGATCGCTTGACGGGCCGGTTCGGCTTCACGCCCGCGAAGGCGCTCGCGCTCGGCTACCGCGTGCCGGTGATCCGCATGGAGATCCGGTACCGCGCGCCGGCGCGGCCGGACGAGACCATTCGCGCGACTGCGAGGCTGAGGCCGCCCGACACGGCGCGCCTGATCGTCGATTACGAGCTTCGCAATGATGCCGGAGATCTTCTCGCGTCGGCCGAGACCGAGCAGGTCGTTCTGCGTGCCGACGGCGAGCTTTTGCTGTCGCTGCCGGCCGCGCTGAAGCGCCTCGTGGGAGAGATCATCGCGTTTCAGGACTCGGCCGCCTCGCTATAATCTCGCGGATGTCGGAAGCCTCCGTATCTGCCCGCCGGCGCTCTCTCGGCTTTCTCCTGCGTTTCGTCGTACTTCTGATCGTCTTCTATCTGATCGTGGCCTCGCGTCCCGTGAACGACGCGGTCATCGTTCCGTTCACGGCCGGCATCGCGTCGGTCTCCGGCAAGCTCTTGAGCGCCCTCGGCGAGCGCGCCGAGGTCAGCGGTACCGAGATCCGCTCCTCCTCCTTCGGCGTCAACATCGAGAACGGCTGCAACGGCGTCGAGACGGCGCTTCTTTTCGGAGCCGCCGTTCTCGCCTTTCCCGCGAGCTGGCCGCGCCGCCTCCTCGGACTTCTCGCCGGGTTCGTGGCGATCCAGATCCTGAACCTATTCCGGGTCATCACCCTCTTCTGGATCGGCCTGCACCGGCCGGCGCTCTTCAACTCCTCTCACACGGTCATCTGGCAGTCCGTCGTCGTGCTCTTCGGAGTGCTCCTGTTCCTGTTCTGGGCGTCGCGGGAAAGGCGGCTCTCCGCCGAGTCTTCGACGGCAGACGAGCGCCCCCGGAGGGGTTGACGGCAGCGAGGACGGCCTCCGAGGGGTCTCGACTCCCGGCATTGACCGTCCGCTCCGCAGTCCGCGGACTCCTCGGGTTTCTCCTCGCGCTCGCGTTCTGGTTCGGATTCTCGCGCCCCTACGAAACGACGGTCGCCGTCGCCGCGCAGGCGCTCACGAACGTGTTCGAGTCACCCGACGTCACGCGGCTCACTCCCGGTTCGGGCGAATTCCTGCTCGACCGCCGCGACTTTCCCCCCGGCTCCGCGCGGCCCGGCCTGCCCGCGCCCGACATCCACTTCAACTTCGTTTTGCTCGCCGCGCTCTTCGCAATGGACCCGCGCCCGCTCGAGGGCGCCCACCTCGCGCGATTCCTCGCGGCTGCCGCGGTCTTGTGGGTCGTGCACGTGATCGCGCTCGTGTTCCAGGTCCAGTCCGTTTACGCGACGAGCCTCGGCGCGTGGAGCGACGCTCACTACGGCCGCTTCGCCACCAACTTCTGGGCGGCGGGCTGGCACTTCTACCAGATCGCCGGGCGCTTCGCGGCGCCGTTCGCGCTCTGGTGGTTCTTCGGAAGGCGCGAGGTCGAACGGACCGTGCCGGAGCCGCGCCGCCCGAGAAAGAAAAAGCGAACGAAATAAGGATGCGGGTGCAGACCCCTTCGGGATCTGTCCCCGCGGTGGACTGCTGCGGGTGCAGGCCCGTAGGACCTGTCCCCGCGGCTTTTTCAGTAGCGCCGCGTGCGCTCGCGGCGCAGGTAGCGGTAGTCGGGGATCTGGTACTCCTTCAGCTTCGCGATCAACGAGCCGCGCGAGATGTTCAGCACGTGCGCGCCGCGGCTCTGATTGCCCTCGACGCGCCGCATCGCGCGGTCGATGACCTCGCGCTCGACGGTTTCGACGATCACTTTCAGGTCGTCGGTCTGCTTGAGCACCGTTTCGGCGCCGGACGGTTCCCGCGGCACGAGCTCGGCGACGCCGGTCACCGAGGGCTTCTCGGCGACCGAAGACGCGATCGGCGGGCGCGACGCGAAAGCGACGCCCGCGAGCTGGACGATCTCTTCCAGGAAGAGCACGGCCCTCGCGGGAAGGCGCGGCGTCTCCCGGACGAGAACGGAAAGGAGCCCCGAACCGTTGCGCGGCGGCTCGACGATCAGGGTCAGAGTTCCCGAAACCGTCTCCATCCGGACCAGGCGCTCACCGCCGCGCGCCTCTTCGACGACGCTCGGCGGAACCGCCGGAGATTCCCGGAACGTCGAAGCGAGCGGGCGGAAGCCGGCGAGCGAGAACTCCCCGACGGCCCACTCTGTCGGCGGAAGCGCGCGGTCGAGAAAGTCCGCGAGCTCGGTTGCGAGCTCTTCGCGGGACTCGCTCTCCCGGGCGAGCCGGTATGCGGTCAAACGCAGATCGCGGAACTCGACTTCTGTCGCGGGCAGCGCCGGCGGAGGCGGTGCGGCTTCGGCCACCACGGGCGCCTCGCTCATGGCGCGAAGGATGTTGGGCTGCGCATTCAGGACGGTGATGGTCGCCTCGCCGATGGTGATCCGGTCGCCGATCCCGATCGGCCCGCCGCCGAACTCCCGGCCGTTCACGCTGATCAGTCCCGCGCCCTTGTAGAGATCGAGATGGTACGCGCCCTCGCGCTGGCTGATGCGGACGTGCCGACCGGCGACGCCGCGCGCGCGCACGACTACCTCGTTTCCGGACGAAGCGCCGATCGTGATCGCCGCGCCGTCCAAGCGGTGGACCTCGCCGCCGCCGATCTTCTTGCGGACCTCCAGGTTCAGCATGTGCATTCGTCCTTTTGCGTCAACGTTGCGACAGTTCTCAGCGCGCCCCGCGCAAAAGTGCCCTGCCTCCCTCGAGAGTGTCCTCCGCGAGAGGAACTCTCCCCCGTCACTCGATTCGAATCGTCCGGATTTGAGATGAGCCTCTCGCGATTATGTCATGTGGTCCGACGCCGCAAAGAAGTTCTCAGACGTCAGTTCTCAGTGCTCAGCCAGGAGCCGAAAACTGGAACTCGAGAACTGAGAACTGCGCGACGAAATCCGTCGCGCGACCGCCGGAGATCGTCGCTTGAGCTCGTCACGAGGGGTCGGAAGCATCCAGAGCGCCCGCGTCGAGATCTGGTGGGCAGCTGACCCGTTACCCCTATATTTTGTGGAACTTACGTCCCGAATCTGTTAAATTCTTTTGCAACTCCCATGCTGCGTCTGGAACGGGTCGAGATCTCCGGCTTCAAGTCCTTCTATGAGAAGGTGGATCTTGCCTTTCCCGGCCGCGTGACCGCGGTGGTGGGCCCGAACGGCTGCGGCAAGTCGAACATCTGCGACGCCGTGGCCTGGGCTCTCGGAGAACAGAGCGCCCGGATCCTGCGCGGCGAAACCATGGACGACGTCATCTTCAACGGCTCGGCGAAGAGGCGTCCGCTCGGTATGGCGGAAGTCATCGTCACGCTCGCTCCCGAAAAAGGCCATAGAAACGGAAACGGCAATGGCAATGGCGACTCAGAACGATTGCGAGTGGGGCGCCGCGTTTTCCGAGACGGCGAGGGCGAGTACTTCCTGAACGACAAGCAGGTCCGTTTCAAGGACGTCCAGGACCGCCTGCTCGGGACGGGCCTTTCCGTTCGCGCTTACTCGGTCATCGAGCAGGGCCGGATCGACCAGGTGCTCTCGACGAAGCCGCAGGATCGCCGGCGTTTGATCGAGGAGGCCGCCGGGATCACGAAGTACAAGGCGAAACGCCGGCTCGCGGAAGCGAAGCTCGAGGAGACGCGCGCGAACCTGTTGCGGATCTCCGACATCGTGAGCGAGATCGAGCGCAACTGCGCCTCGTTGAAGCGGCAGGCGTCTCGCGCGGCGCGCCACCGGGAAATGAGCGAGTCGCTGCGCGCGCGGCGCGCGGCTCTCGCGAGGGTCCACGCGGACGCGCTCGCCCTGTCGCTTTCGGCGGCCGAGCGGCTGCGCGACGAGCGGCGCGACGCGGAGGCGGCCGCGGCGGCCGCGCTCGGGCATGCAGAGGCGACGCTCGCCGCAGCTCGAATCGACGCCGCGGACACGGCGGCAGAACGGGACCGCGTCCGGGAGGCGCTTCTCGCGCTCGAGGGGGTCATCGTTCGCGACGACGAGCGGCTCGAGGCGAACCGCCGGGCGTCGTCGGACCTCGCCGCCCGGCGCGTTTCGTCGGAGCGGGAAGGCCGCGATTTCTCCGGTGAGGAAACACGGACGGCGCGGGAGCTGTCCGAGCTCGTCGCGCGGCTCGAGAGAGCGGTCGCCGAGGCGCGCACCCGGTCGCTCGCACGTGAGGAGTCGGACCGCCGGGCCTCCGAGGCCGCTCTCGCGCTCGCGCGCCTCGAGGACGAGCTCGAGAAGGCCCGCGGAGAGAGCCTGCGCGCGACCGGGGAACGGGTCGCGGCACGCAACGTCCGCCACGACCTCGAGCTCTCCGCGGAACGCATTGCTGCGGGTATCGCGCGGCTCGACGAGAGCCTCGGCAAGCTCACGAGAGAGCTCGCCGACCGGCGCTCGGATCTCGAAATCGCCGAACGAGAAAAAAGAACCCTGGCCGAGGGGGCCGCGACGTCGGCGGAGAGTGTCCGTCGGCTGGCGGAAGAAATCGGTACGTTGACGCGCGCCGCCGCGGACCTGGAGAGCGCTCGCGAAGAGGCGCGCGCCTCGCTCGCGGCTCTCGAGGAGCGCGCCGCCGCTCTGGCGGAGATGCTCCGCGCGCGCGAGCAGGCGCTCGCGGAGCTCCGCGCGGCGATGCACGACGCCGGGCTCGAGAGCCAGGGCACGCTCGCCGACCGGCTCCGGCCGGCGAGCGGCTGCGAACGCGCGCTCGACGTCGTGCTCGGAGCCGACCTCGATGCTCTGGTCGCGCGCGGGGACTGGGCGAGCGCGGCTGCCGCGGCGCGATCCCTCTCGGCCCCGCGGCTTCTGCGCGCGGACTGGAGGCGCTCTCCCGAGGTCGCGGCGGCGATCCCCGGCTCGCTCGGCGGATGGGAGGTCGCGCTCTCGAACTTCCACGGTTTGACCGCGCCGGAGCGGTCCGCTCTGCCGCGGGTCGCCTTCGTCGAGTCGCTCGACCGGGCGCTCTCGCTCGCAGAAAACCACCCGGAGGCGACGCTCGTCACCCGCGAGGGGGACGTCGTCCGGGGATCCGTGCTGCGCTTCGCCGGGGCGCCGGCCCGTACAACCGGGACGTTCGCGCTCGAGCGGGAGCGGACCGAGATCGCGGAGCGCACCGAAGCCGCGCGCAGCTCGATCGCGTCCCTCGAAACGGCGCGGACGAATCTCGAGTCGATCCGCGGACACCGCGAGCGGGAGCTCGAGGAGGCTCGCGAGCGCGACGGGCGTGCCCAGTCGGAGCTCTCCGGCTTCTCCGCGAGGGTGGAGGAACGCCGGGCCGTGGCCGCGCGGTTGGCTCGCGAGACCGAGGCGTCCTCGGCGGAGCGGGACGCTCTCGCCGAGCAGGCCGGCGCGCTCGAGACGCACCGGAAGATCATCGAGACGGAAGAGCGGCGCTGGGAGACGGCGGAGCTCGAGTGGCGCGAACGCGCCGAGTCTCTCGCCGGGTCGGCGCCCGAGGCCCGGGCCGCCGCGACGGCGGCCGCGGAGGAGCTCGCGCACCGCCGCACGGAGGCGGAGGTCGCCGCGGAGCGCCGGCGATCCCTCGAGGCCGCCATGGCGGCGCTCCAGGAGTCGCAGCGTCTCTTCCAGAGGCGCGCCCGCGAAGCGAACGAGGAGATCGAGCGAATCGCCCTGCGCGCCCTCGAGATCTCGCACGAGGAGGACGAGACGCGCGGGCGCCGGGAGGCGAACGTCGTCTCCCGCGACGCGAAGGCTTCGGAGCTCGAGGCGGCGGCGCGCTCGGCGGAGGAAGCAGCGCTCCATGCGACGGGCGCGGAGGAGACCGCGCGAAACGCGCGATCGGTGCTCGACTCCACGCGCGAAGGACGATTCGAGGCGGAGGTCGCCGCCACGCGCTCCGCGTCGGACCTCGAGCACCTCGTCTCCCAGGCCCGCCAGGAGTTCGGCACCGAGCCGGGCGAGCTCGAGCCGCCGGCGGACCGGTCCGAGGAGGCGCTCGCAAAGCTCGAGACCGAGGCCGCCGAGCTTGCGGCGTCGCTCGAGCGGCTGGGACCCGTCAACCTCCTCGCGTGGGAAGAGCACCGGACCGAGTCGGAGCGGCTCGTGTTCCTGACGACCCAGCGGGACGATCTCGTCCGTTCGGTCGCGGAGCTGCAGGACTCGATCCGCAAGATCAACGCGACGTCCGCCGAACGATTCGCTCAGGCGTTCGCCGCCATCAACGTGAACTTCACCGAGATGTTCATCCGCCTCTTCCGGGGCGGGACTGCGGAGATGCGGCTCTTAGACGAGAACGATCCACTCGAGTCGGGCGTCGAGGTCATCGCGCAGCCCCCGGGCAAGCGGAATCAGTCCATCCTCCTTCTCTCCGGCGGGGAGAAGGCGCTCACCGCGATCGCTCTCTTGATGGCGATCTTCCGTTACCGACCCTCCCCGTTCTGCATTCTCGACGAGGTGGACGCGCCGCTCGACGAGGCGAACATCGATCGGTTCACGCGCCTCCTCCGCGAGATGACCGAGGAAACGCAGTTCATCGCGATCACGCACAACAAGAGAACGATGGAGACGGCCGACGCGATGTACGGCGTCACGATGGAAGAGCCGGGGTGCTCGAAGGTGGTCTCGGTCCGGTTCGACTGACCGAGGCGGAGTCGATTGGGCCGGGCCTCGCACCGCCGCCGGGAGTTCCCCGCGAGCCGATCGCGCCCGTTTCCCCGCGTTCGCGCGACACCCGCCGACGGCCCGGTTCGCGTTGACGGAAGACCTCCCATTCCTTAAACTCCCCGCTCCCGTTTCGCGCCGACGTAGCTCAGTTGGTAGAGCAGCGGTTTCGTAAACCGCAGGTCGTCGGTTCAAGTCCGACCGTCGGCTCCAGTCCGTCGCTCTCGCTCGCGAGGGACCTGCTCACGCACCGGCACGCGACTCGGCGGGCCGGGCTCGACCGCGTGCCTGGTCCCTCGCGCTGCGCTCGAGCTCCCGCGGCGAAAAGACGGCGTCACGGTGTGGACGCCCCCTTGCCTTTTGGACATAATTCGCCCGCCGATGAATCTCAAGACGACTGAGGACGGTCGGGTCACCATCCTGACTCTCGAGGGCGATCTCGTCATCGGTGAGCCGGAGTCCACCTTCAAGCGAACGGTGACGCGCCTGATCGAGGAGGGCAAGGTGCACCTCCTCGTCGACTTGAAGGGAGTCGGTTTTCTGGACAGCTCGGGCCTCGGCGCTCTCGTGCGGGCGCTGACGAGCGCCCAGAAAGAGGGGGGCCAGACGAAGCTCCTGAACGCCGGGCCCCAGACCCGGAAGCTGCTCGAGATGACGAAGCTCGACTCGGTGTTCGAGCTTCACGAGGATCGGGAAACCGCCGTCTCGAGCTTCTAGACCGAGATCGCCATGGCGGACTCTCCCGAGGATCGCGCAAGACTCGACGCAAACGCGGAAGCGTCGGCGCTCGCGGAGCTTGCGCTCTGCGAGAACCTTTCACAGATCTCGGGGTGGGCCGCCAAGTGGAGCGCGGAGCTCGCCCGCGCGGACGCCGCGCTGCTCTGGGCTCCCGACACGGTCCATCCCATTTACCTCTCCATCGGCGCTTACGGTCGCGGAACCGAGAAGCTCCTGCGGCGCTCCGTTCCGAGACACGAGGGGTTCCTGCGCGACCTGCTTCGCGACAAGCGCGCGGCGACTCTCGACCGGATCGACTTCGCCGGCTCGAAAGATCCCCTGCTGAAGAACCTGCCGGGCGACATGGACACCGCGATCGTGGTCCCCCTCGAGGCCGAGGGCATCTCGGTCGGCGTGCTCGCCCTTCTCTTCCGCAAGCGGCCGAACACGATCGAGACCATGACCCGCGTCAAGGCCTTCGTGCAGCACGCCGCGCCGGCCCTCGCCCGGGCGCTCCGCGCCGAGCGCAAGACCGTCGGAATGCTCCACGCGATCGAACGGCTCACGAACCTCTACGACCTCTCCAAGGCGTTCGGGTCCACGATCGAACTCGCGGAGCTCAACGCGATCATTCTCCACAAGGCGGTCGATTTCGGCGTCGCCGAAGTCGCCTCCCTCTGGTTTTTCGATCCGGAAACGAGCGAGGTTCTCCTCGGCGGAACCGTGGCCAACGAGAACTACGACGTCGAGAACGCGCCCGACGCGGTAGGAAGCTCGATCGTCGGCGACATGCTGGCCGATCGGAAGATCGTCCGCCGAGCGGCGATCCCCGACGAAGACGCGCTCGCGAAAGAGAACGAGGGCTATCCGATCCGCTCGATCCTCGCGTTTCCGCTCCTCGAGGACGACAAGCCGGTCGGCGCCCTCGTGCTCGCGAACAAGCGCGGGCGGCACCCCGAGTTCACCGAGGAAGACCAGGAGCTGCTGCAGGACCTGGCCCGGCAGGCGGTTCGAGCTCTGCGCAATGCACGGGAACACGAGGCGGAGAAGAAGGTCGAGGAGCTCGACGCGCTGCTGACGGTGAGCCGGCAGATCACCTCGACGCTCGATCTGGACAAGGTGATGGGCACTATCGTCAATGCCAGCGCCGCCCTCGTCGCCTACGACCAGTGCGCCCTCGCGATCCTGGACCGGGGAAAGATACGGCTGGGAGCGCTCTCCGGAGTATTGAAGATCGATCGGGGGGATCCGCGCGCGCGAGCCACCCAGGATCTCCTCGAGTGGGTGTTCTTCAGCGGCACTGATATTGCCGTAATTCAGGACGCGAATGGACAGATCCAGACCGATCGACCGGAAACCGAGGAGAAGTTCCGGTCGTTCTTCCAGCAGACAGGTTTCCGTTCCTTTCACGGTCTCCTCTTGAACGACGATGAGGGAAAGCTCGGCGTCCTCGCGTTTCTGAGAAGGAAACCCCTGGCGTTCGAAGCGGGTGCCTTGGATCTACTCGCCATTCTGACCAATCAGGCGACGGTCGCTGTCCGGAACGCGCAGTTATACAAGCAGGTTCCGCTTCCCGGTTTCCTGAAGCCGCTTGCCGAGAAGCGACGCCAACTCCTGGCAATTCCGAAACGCCGCCGACTGATCGGGGGCGCCGTCGCGGCCGCGGCACTCATCCTTCTGCTGGTGGTGCCGTGGCGACTGCGCGTCGCCGGCCCCGCTCGCATCCTGCCCGGCCAGCGCGCGGCGGCGACCGCCGGCGTGGATGGCATCGTGTCCGCCGTGTTCCACCGGGAGGGAGACCCGGTGCGCGCGGGAGAGGTGATTGCTGCACTCGGAGACGAGAGATACGCCGCGAACCTGGAGGAGGCCCGCTCGGATCTCGCGATCGCCGAGAGCGACATCGCGAGGTACCGGGAGGCGGGCGACGCCCAGGAGTCGTTCAAGGCGACGTCGAGGCGCGACGAGCTCACTGCGAAGATCGCTTACGAAGCGGACCAGTTCGCGCGAACGAGAATCCGAGCACCTGTGGACGGGGTCATCGTCACGCCGCGGATCGAGGAACGGGTCGGCCAGTTCCTGAAGAAGGGAACGGAATTGTGTGTCGTCGCGAACGTCGGAACGGTCCTGGCGGAGGTCGCCGTCCCGGAAGCGGACGTCTCGCTCGTGCAACCGGGTGAACGCGTTGCGGTCAAGCTCAATCCCTATCCCACGCGGATCTTCCACGGAACTGTTCGACGACCCGGGTCCCACGTTCGCGAGGAGGGGAAGGATCGTTTCATCGTGGCCGAGGTTCAGCTCGAAGGCGGCGGCCCTCTCCTCAAGACGGGAATGATGGGCAAAGCCAAGATTTCTACGGTCAAAGTCCGGTTGCTCACCGCGATCTTGCGAAGGCCGGCGCGTTGGTTCTGGAGCCGGCTCTGGCCTCTTCTCCCTTGAGCTCCGCTTTTGCCTCGCGGAAGCTTCTCGCCGCCGGGCGGCCGGAAGAGACCGCGAAGCTTCTGGCCTCGCGCCGGGGCGCGTCGGATGATCGGCCAGCGCTCCGCAGGGACCTGAGCGTTCTTCGGCAGGTGCAGATGGGCGAGGTCCTTTGGATCGTCAAGAATCCGACCACGCTCAAATACTTCCAGTTCAAGAACGCTCAGTGGCAGCTGATCCGGCTCTTCGACGGCAGGCGAACCCGGGCGGAAATCGTCGCGGAGTTCAACCGACGAGCCGGCGACAACCCCATCCCGCTCGAGCGGGTCCTCGAGTACGAAGAGTTCCTCCGCGAGAGGGAGCTCATCGAACAGTCGGTTGCCGAGCGCAGTCTCACTCTCCTGGACAAATACCAGAACCTCCGACACAAGAAGGCCGAAGAAAAATCGGAAGGGTTCAATCCTTTTTTCATCATGTTCCACGTGATGGATCCGGATCGTTTTCTCGCGCGGACGGTGAAATACGTCTCGTGGATCTGGACACCCCCGATTGCATTTCTCACCCTGGCAGCATCGATCTGGACCGCATTCATTTTCTCCCGCCACTGGGGACCTCTCTGGTCGGGAACGATGGATCTCTACCATTTCCTGGGAAAACCTCTCCTCGACATCATTCAGTTCTTCTTCATTCTTTCGATCATCGGCGCGATTCATGAGTTCGCTCACGCCTATTCGCTGAAAAAGTACGGAGGCGAGTGCCACGACATCGGGCTCGCTCTCTTCTATTTCACGCCCGCCTTCTATTGCGACACGACGGATTCAATCCTGTTCAAGAACAAGTACAAACGCCTTTGGGTGACCATCGCCGGGATCTACAGTGAAGTGGCGATCTGTTCGGTCGCCACCGCATTCTGGGTTGCCTCTTATCCCGATACCCTGCTCAATCAGCTGGCGTACAAGACGATGCTCTTCACGGGAATCTCCGCTGTCTTCTTCAACATCAACCCTCTGATCAAAGTGGACGGGTACTACGCGCTCACGAGCCTGCTTCAGATGCCCGAGCTCCGCGAGGCAGCGTGGCAGAGAGTGGGTGCGTGGTTTCAGAAAAGCGTCCTGAGGCTGCCTGTGGAAGTGCCGGCCACGACTCCGCGCAAACGGCGAATCTATTGGATCTACGGATTACTCTCGATCGCCTACACCGCGACGATCATGTTTTTCGTCTACAGCCTATTCCGCAATTTCTATTACAAATACTTTCCGACATACGGAGTCGTCTTTCTGATCGTGACTCTCGCCCAGATCTTTCGAAAGAAGGCGAGGACGGCGATCCGCGTCGGCAAACTCTTCTATCTGGACAAGAGGGAGCTTCTCATGTCGTCCCGAAGTCACAAGCCGCTCGCGATCGCGGCGGCGGTCCTCGTTCTCATCCTCGCCGTGCCATGGACCCGCCGGACGATTCAGGCGGACGGCGTGCTCCGGCCGGTTTCAAGAGTCGCCCTTCAGGCTCCGGAGGACTCCGTTGTCGCGCAGGTTCTCGTCGGCGAGGGCGACCGGGTAGAGAAAGGCCAGCCGATTGCGCGGTTGGTCAGTCCGGCAGCCGACGAGCAGATCAAGCGGCTCGCCACGGAAGAGGATCGCTTCGAGAAGGAGTCCAGCCGGAATCGGGCGATGGCGAACGCGGCAATGACGTTTCAGGCGGAAAGACGCGCAAAATCGGCGGAGCTCGGGCTCCAGAGCGCTCGGTCCCGGCAGGGGTTTCTCCTTTTACGAAGCCCGATCTCGGGAAGGATCCTCACGCACCGCCCCCAGGACCTCACCGGCCGATTCGTCGTCGAAGGGACAGAGCTCGTCGAGGTCGGCGACTGCCGGAGGATGGCAGTCGATGTCGGAGTCTCGGAACGACTCCTTCGGTACCTTCACGTCGGGGAATCGGCGAGCGCGCTGGTTCGAACCGACCCGCTGAACGCTCGGGAGGGCCGAGTCGCTTCGATCTCCGCCATGTCGGCCGGGGCGCCAGTGACGACCGCGGATCAGGCTCCTCCGGCCCCGTCGGAGGTGCCTGACCGTTTCCTGGCCATCGCCGTCTTCGAAAACGCGGACGGAAAACTCCTTCCGGGCGCGAGCGCTCGAGTCAAGCTTCATTCCCGCCGCGCGCCGTACGGGGCACGGATCGGGACGATGCTCTGGAACTGGGTCCGGGCGAACGTCTGGTAGTGAGAGGTCACCTCGAGCTCCGTCGAGCTCGCGACTTCCCCCCGGACAAAAGAAGAGCCCCGCAATCGCGGGGCTCTCGTGTCCGAAAGGTCGGGATTGTTACTCCGTGGCCTTCAAGTCCTGATTCGCGCTCAGATCCACGTTGGCGCTCAGGTCCTGGTTGGCGCTCAGGTCCTGGTTCGCGCTCAGGTCCTGGTTGGCGCTCAGGTCCTGATTCGCGCTCAGGTCCTGGTTGGCGCTCAGGTCCTGGTTGGCGCTCAAGTCCTGATTCGCGCTCAAGTCCTGATTCGCGCTCAAGTCCTGATTCGCGCTCAGATCCTGGTTTGCGCTGAGATCCACCTGCCCAGCAACGCTCGTGTCGATCGCGCCCGAGATACTCGTGTCCTGCGCGGCGGCGAGAGTGTCCAGCGAGGCCGAGATGCTCGTGTCCATCGTCCCCGCTATGCTCGTGTCCGTGGTCGGGGTCACCGCGAGGTTCTTCCCGAGGCGTGTCACGCGAATCTCACCCATGTTCTTGCCTGTGGCCGCCTTGATCTTGGCCTTCTGAGCTTCCGTCAACTGGATCCGGACTTCCTTCGACATTGTGCTTCTCCTTTCGATTTCCTCTTCTGGCTGCCCTTCCTTATCGCAAGGCGGGGGCCAGCGGACTGCAGCGACGGCGCTGGCCCGGCAACCCTAATCCGGTCAGTCGGTTCGACCCAAATTGGACTGCCGGAGGGGCTTCAAGGGAACGCCCGATCGGCGATGAATTTTCTCGCTGCGGATGACTTTTTCATCCGATAGCGAGCTCGCTTAGAGCTGGTATTTCCGGCAGAGGTACTTGATCTGGTTGGTATCGAGTCCGAGCCGCCGGGCGGCCTGCGCCTTCACTCCGCCGGCCTCTTGAATCGCGTCGGCGAGAAGCTTGCGCTCGAAATCTTCAACCGCGCGCGCAAACGGTTTTCCATCCCCGACTCGGCTTCCGGACTTCGACGGCTGGCGGAGGACCCGCGGAAGATCTTCCTCGCCGATCTCATTACCCTCGGCGAAGAGCACCAGGTTCTCGATGACGTGCTCGAGCTCACGGACGTTGCCTTTCCACGGATGGTCTCGAAGGCGCTGGAGTACGCCATCGGAAAGGCTGCGCTCCGGCTTTCCATGTCGCGCCGAGAACTTCGCGAGAAAGTGTGCAGCGAGCAGTGGCACGTCCTCCGACCGCTCGCGAAGCGGCGGGATCCGAATTGGCACGGCGTTGATCCGATAGAAGAGGTCTTCCCGGAACGTACCGGCCGCAATCCTCGCATCGAGGTCGTCGTTCGTCGCGGTGATCAGCCGGAAGTCGACGGGCAGGCTTCGGCGGCCCCCGACACGCTCGATCTGTCGGCTCTCGAGCGCGCGGAGCAGCTTCGATTGGACCGCGGCCGTGAGCGTTCCGATCTCATCCAGGAAGAGGGTGCCGCCGTGCGCGAGCTCGAAGCGCCCGGGGCGCGACGCGATCGCTCCCGTGAAAGCGCCCTTCTCGTGGCCGAAGAGCTCGGCCTCCGCCAGTGATTCGGGAAGGGCGGAGGCATTGACCGCGACGAATGGCCGTTCGCGTCGCGTGCTCCGAGCGTGAATCGATTGAGCGACGAGCTCCTTTCCGGTCCCGCTCTCACCCTGGAGGAGAACGGTCGCGTCGGAGGGGGCGACCTTCTCGATCTCGCGATATAGGCGGCGCATCTGCACGCTGGCGCCGACGAGCTGATCGAAGCGGGGCTGCTCGAACGCCTGCTGCTTCAGTTCCCGATTCTCGGCCACGAGGCGCCGCCGCTCCAGCGCGCGCTTCAAGATCACGAGCAGCTCCGCCGGGTCGACCGGCTTGCGGAAGAAGTCGAAGGCGCCGAGCTCGATGGACCGTAACCCGGCCTGCCGATCCGTCTCGCCGGACATCATGATGACGGTCGCGTCCGGGTTGCGTCGCCGGACTCTCTTCAGAAGGTTCAAACCTTCGTCGATCTCTCCCGACGGCGGAAGCCGGAGGTCGAAGAGATACAGATCCGGATCCGAGTCACAGATCCTCCGAGCCTGTTCGGCGTCACCCGCACTCGCAACATCGAACTTTCCCTTCAGAGCCCAGGTGAGCTGATCGAGGAGGACCGGGTCGTCTTCCACGATGACGATCGTGCCGGGCGAGCCCGGCGACGCGTTCATCCCGACCCCGGAGAAGCCGTCGGCGGGGTTGTCGGAGGCGGCGCGAAGGTGGACGCGGATGCCGCGACGGCCGGAAAACTCACGCGGATGAAAGTTCCCCCTCCGGCACGCGTGAGGATGCTGAACTTACCGTCGTGCAGCTGCACGATCTGGCTGGCGGTCGCGAGGCCGAGACCGACGCCGTCGGCCTTCGTCGTCTGAAACGGCTTGAACAGCCGGTCGCGCACGAACTCCGGTGTCATTCCGGAGCCGTTGTCGATGATTTCGACGACGACGCGTGGCCGCTTCGACGAGTCGTCGCGAAACGTCCGGATCAGGACGCGACCTTCCGGCGGAACGGCCTCGAGGGCGTTTTCGATCAAGCTCTTGATAGCGTCGGTCAGGCAGTAGGGATCGCCCCACACTTCCGGAATCGCGCCCAGCGCGAGAGAAAGCGTGCGGCGCCCCGGGATCCCCGCCTCGACGTGCAAGCCCCGCCGGGTCTCTCCCTCCACGATCTCTCGGACGATTCCGTTCAGGTCGACCGCGACCTTGATCAGGACCGGCTCGTCTTGAGCGGAGTACCGGTCGACGATGCTGTCGATCCGCTCCACCGTGGATCGCAGGAGGTCCTCGACGGAGCGCTTGAACTCCGGATCCCCGTAGTTCTCCTCGAGATTCGACAGCAGGAGCTGCAGCCGGAACCCCATGTTCTTGATGTCGTGGACGAGAACGCGGTCGAGAGTCGAGCGAACTCGCCGCCGGGAACGTCGGGGCGGCTTCTCGTTCATACCCTCACGATCTGCCGGCGTTGTTGAAGAGAACCTTAACTGCAAGCCCCGGTCGCAGGATCGGTTGGGAGGGATCGCGGCGGACCTGAACGATGATCTGAAAGGTCCCGCTGGCCGCGTCGACCGTCGGGCTGATGTACTGGACGACGCCGGTAGTCCGCGCATTCGGAAACTTTTCGGGCACGACCTCCACGCGATCGCCGCGCCGGATCCTCATGAGCCACTGCTCCGGAAGGTACACGCGCGCGAGGAGGGGCTCGAATGCCGTGATCTTGAACAGTGGGACGTTCTGGTTGTCGATTACCTTCTGGCCGACCCGGGCGAACTTCTCGGTCACCACGCCGGTGAACGGCGCCCGGATGAACGCATAGTCGCGGATGGCGCGCGCCTTCTCCCAGGCCGCCTGCGCGACGGCGTGACGGGCGCGCTTCTCGTCCAGCTCCGCTTTGCTCATGATGTTGCCGGCGGAGAGCGCCTGGGCGCGCTCGAGCTCCACCTTCCGGAGCTGCATCTCCTCCTTCGCCTCGCGAACGCCCTGCTCGAACTCCTGGAGCTCGAGCTGCGCGAGCGACTGGCCCCTCTTGACCACGCTGCCCCGGTCGACGTTGATCTTTTCGATCACGCCCGTGATCCGGGCGCTGACCGTGACTTCCTGATCGACCATGAGGTGGGACGGGTACACCTCCGGCTCCTTCTCCCCGGCGCCGGCGGCGTAGCCGGCCCCGAGCAGGCCGATGAGGACGCCCCGCGAGAAGATTCTGATCATTCTGGTGGTCGAAGCGCGGCAAATGCTATCCTCAAACGACGCTCCATGTCGATCACTCTCGCCGACGAGAAACCCGACATTCAGCACAAAGGATCTCGAGCCAACTTCAGCTGGCGAATCGTCGAGCCATGGGACGAGCGGCGGCTGGCGGCCTTCCTGATGGTCAAGCACCGCAGGAACGAAACGGACTGGACGAGGCGCCCCTCCCCGTTCTTCGCGTCGCTCGGGCGCTCCCGCGTCGAGTGCTCGATTCCGCTCGCCGACACGGATCCCGTCGGCGAGGTCGAAAAGCTCCTGACCGTCGAGCTCCGCGGAATCCTCGCGGGCGCGGACCGGGTCTATCGGGAGATGCTGAAGAGCCACGACTGGCGCCAGGACGCGCCGCCGTAGGGAAAGCTCCAGGTTCCAAGTTCCCCGGGGCCGCCGAAAGGCCCGAAAACGGCTTTGCATATAATCCGCGCCACGGACGCGTGAAGGCCATGACGGGAGCGGCCGTTCCAAGCTGTTCCGCCGGCGTGACTTAGCCGGAGGGCGGCAGAGGAGGTAAGGATGCTCTCGGTTCCTTCTCTCCGGCTCAACCAGTTCGGCGTCAGTTTTTACGAGGCCCTCCTCTCGGGAGCGGACCTGCAGTCGCTCGTGGGCTTCGAAGTTCTCTCCTTCGGCCTGGCCGCCCAGACGACCCGCGGGCACGCGCGGCAGTCGAAGAGCTCGAGGGTCAACTGGGAGCTGCTCGAGAAGCGGATCGCCGCGTCCGAGCACGCCTACCAGCGGCCGATCATTCGCAAGAAGATCGACGAACTCGTCAACTACTACCTTCAGTGCGCGGACTCCGGGACACTTCCGGCCATTCCGGGGAGCGTTCTGCTCGTGTCCGACCGGCGGTTGGAATTCGCGCCCTCGGGGGGCCGAGGCGACTCGGGGACGCTGAAGCTGCCCGAGGAGTCGGGCATCCTGCGGGCGCTCGACGGCCAGCACCGGCTGCTCGCGCTGCACCAGCTCGCGGAGAAGCACAACCTCAAGGACTTTCAGGTTCCGGCGGTCGTCTTCGACAACCTGACGGCGGATCAGGTCGTGGAGCTCTTCGTCACCATCAACAGCAAGCACACGAAGTTGAACCCCTCGCACCTGATCTCGCTCTCGGGTCGGCGCCTCTACCGGGACGAGAACCTCGCCGCCGCGCACGACGTCGTCCGCGCGCTGAACGAGGACGACTCGTCTCCCTTGAAGGGCCAGATCAAGGTCCTCGGAATCGGCCGAGGCACCGTGACCCAGGCGTCCCTGGCCGACGAGCTGCGCGACGTCTTCACGGCGATGGACGCCGCGGGAGGACGCATCGCCCGCGAGTTCCGGGAGAACTCACGCCGATTCTTCCTGAACTACTTCAAGGCGGCCGCGCGCGCCTTCCCGACCGCCTTCCACGGAAGGAAATACTCGATCAAGAGCTCGACGGCTCTGCGCGCCTTCATCCGGATCACGCCTTACGTCATCTCGATGATCCGCAAGCGCGGAGGCGACGTCTGGTCGGCGGGCGAGCTCGACGCGGCGCTGCGCCCGTGGTCCGAGTCGATCGGCGACCGGCGCTTCGAGACGGAGACCGTGTGGCGCGAGAAGATGACGGCGGGAAAGCGCTCCGCGGTCGAGATCCTCGCGCGGGAGCTGCGGCAGGGACTGAATGCGTGAGAATACTCTCGAGGAGAACCTCAATGAGAAAGTGCCGTAAGAACAGGCAAGTTTGATGGGAGCAATCGGCGGCTGTCTCGCATTTCTGGTCCTGATCGCGGTCTTCGCCGCGATCTGGGCGATCTGGCGCTACAACAACCTCATCTCGCTGAAGTATCAGGTCGCCAACGCCTGGAAGCAGATCGACGTGCAGTTGAAGAGGCGGCACGACCTGATCCCGAACCTGATCGCTTCCGTACGGGGCGAGATGCAGTTCGAACAGGACACTCTCGAGAAGGTCATAGCCGCGCGCAACAGCGCGGTCGCGGCACGCGGGGTCGCGGAGACCGCCGAGAAGGAGAACGCCCTGACGCAGACCCTGTCGAGACTCTTCGCGCTGGCGGAGAACTATCCGAACCTGAAGGCGAACGAGAGCGTCCGCACGCTGATGGAGGAGCTGACGTCGACCGAGAACAAGATCGGGTTCGCGCGCCAGTACTACAACGACGTCGCCACGCGCTTCAACACGGCGCAGCAGGTCTTCCCGGACAGCCTGATCGCCCAGGCGTTCAAGTTCCAGCCGGTCGAGCTCTTCGAGATCACGGAGCCGGCCGAGCGCGAAGTTCCGAAGGTCGATCTGAACATCCGACCCCAGGGACCAGGGGTTCAGGGTCCGGGGGGATAGCGGATCAGGGATCAGGAGCCCGACCCGGTGCTCTTTTCCTGACCCCTGACCGTTGGCCCCTGACCCCAATGCCTCTGATCCCTTTCAACCTGATCCCTTGAACCTTTTCGACCAACAGCGCCGCAACTTGCGGCGCACGACCGGCATCCTTGCCGGCTTCGTGGCGTTCCTCGTATTTCTCGGAATCGGCGCCGACTTCTTCCTGTACGGCTCGGGTGTCGGACCCGGCTTCCCCGTCGCGACGATCGGAGCGCTCCTCTTCGGGGCGGGTTCGTCTCTCTGGGCTCTGAAGGCCGGCGACCGCGCGGTCCTGGAGTCGGCGAACGCGGTGCCGATCGACCGAAACGATCCGCGGCAGCAGGTCCTCGACAACGTCGTCGAGGAGATGGCGATCGCGGGAGGCCTACCGAAACCGGCGCTCTACGTCATACCGGATAGGGATCCCAACGCGTTTGCCACCGGCAGCGGGCCGGAGAAATCCTCGATCGCGGTGACCGCGGGTCTGCTCGACGCGCTGAACCGGGAGGAGCTCCAGGCGGTCGTCTCCCATGAAATGGCGCACGTGAAGAACTACGACGTCCGGCTGATGACCGTCGTCGCCGCGCTCGTCGGCTCGGTCCTGCTGATCTCGGACTGGGGGCGGCGCGGGATCGGTTGGGGCGGCGGGCGGCGTCGCTCGAGCCGCAACGGACGAGGAGGCGCCCTTCTGCTCGTCTTCTTTGTTCTCTGGATTCTCTCTCTGATTCTCGCGCCGATCATCGCGCGTCTCGTGGCGATGGCGGTGTCCCGGGAAAGGGAGTACCTCGCGGATGCGTCCGGGTCGGAGCTGACGCGCAACCCGCTGGCGCTCGCCTCGGCCCTCGAGAAGATCGACGCCGCAGTCGCCCCGACTCCGTCCATCAAACAGGGCGTGGCTCACCTCTGCATCGCCGACCCGCGGGGCCGTCTCGTGAACGAACGCGAGACGGGCTGGCTCACACTGTTCGCGACGCATCCTCCGATCGCGAAGCGCATTGCGCTGCTGCGCGAGATGGCGTATCAGGCTCGATAGGCCTCCGCGACAGCCTTCTCGGGGGCCGAGCTAAACCTCACGCTTTCCGCGAGCGCATGCACTCCCGGCCCCGCGGCCTCCGACACCGCGAGCGCGACCGTGCGCCGCCAGAAGAGACCGAGGAAGACGAGCGGGCGCGGGGGAACGTACCCCTTGACGATCGACTCCGCCATCCACGCGATCTCGACCATCGTGCCGAGGCCGCGGGGCAGGAAGATCGCCGCCGCCGACTCCTCGGTCAGACGCCTCAGCCGGGCGCCGAGGTCCGCCTCGCGGACCACTTCGGAGACCCACCGGTTCGGCTCGCCCGGTCCCATGAGGATTCCGAGCGAGCGGCCCCCCGCTTCCGCGGCGCCCCGGCAGACCGCTTCCATCACACCGCCGCTGCCGCCACAGACGACGCGTCCCCCGCGCCGAGCGACCTCGCGGCCGATGGCGACGGCGTTCTCGTAGTCGGGGGAGTCCGCGGCGGCCCGGCTCGAGCCCAGAACCGCGATCGAGAGCGTCAATCCAGGTCGATGTCGCGGATCGGCTTCGACGTGTCGGTCTTCGCTTTCTCGAAGAGCTCCTCGAACTTGCGGTTCAGGACGTCCCGCTTGCTCTTCTCCGCCTCCACCGAATCCGCGAACTTTTTCTCGCGTTCGGCGTCGTGCGTCTTCAGGCCCGCGATCGCGTCGTCGACCGACTCGAACTTGCGGGCCACCTTGGGAGCCTCGTGGGCGATCACCGCTTTCAGATCCGGATCGACTTTGAGCCGCGCGCCGCAGCAGGGACAGAGGAGCTCGAAGTCCATTCGAAAAGTCTACTCCGCTCGCTGTGTTCCTACCCTGAACTTTGAACCTTGAACTCGTTCACCAGCCCTTGCGTCGCCGGCCCTCGCGGCGCGCGCGGCGGTCGGGCCGCCCGGGCTCCCGGGTCGGGGCGAAGATCCTCTCGAAGCGGCGCACCTCGATCTCCTCGGGGGAGGGCGGGGGTGTCACGTCGTCGTAGAGCGCGCGCGCCTCTCCCTTCGGGATCGATCGCTCCGCGACTCCGCGGACGACGAGCGACCGACGCCGTCCTGCACCCATTGTCACCTCGACGCGGTCCCCGGCGCGCACGAGCCGGTGGGGTTTCGCCCGCGCGCCGTTCACGTCCACCTTCCCACCCTCGCAGGCCGCCTTCGCCTGGGAGCGAGTCGCCAGGATGCAGGCGACGTCGAGCCAGACGTCCAGTCGGACGCCTTCCGGGGCGATCGAGTCCGCCGTCCGCGTCACGGCGGAGTCAACCCGATCAGGAGGCACGTTCTTCCGTCTCGGAAGCTTCGACTTTCTCGTCGGAATCTTCGGTCGGCGACCCTCCGCGGGAAGCGATCCAATCGAGAAAGGCGGCTTCTGGGGCCTCCGGTTCGGGCTTGGGGTGGCCGATGAAATAGCCCTGCGCGGCAACGACCCCGGCGGCCTGGCAGACCTCCAGATCGGCAGCGTTCTCCACGCCTTCGGCAATGAGTCCGAAAGAAAAGTGGCGGGCCAGCCGGCCGAAGAACTTCAGGATCGTGCGGCGGCGGACGTCCCGCGCGACACCGCGCGTGATGTCGCAGTCCACCTTCGCCCACTGCGGCCGGAACGCTTCGCAGAGCTGAATCGTGCGGTAGGGAGAGGTCACGTCGTCGAGCGCGACGGCCGCGCCCCGCTCCCGCGCCTGCGCGACCGTGCGTGAGAGACCGTCGAGCGAGGAGACGTTCTCCACTTCGACGAGATCGAGCACGAGACGCGACGCCGGGAAGCTGAACTCGTCGAGCGCCTGCCAGAGACCGTGGAGCCCGTCCGGCGCGTCGCCGAACAGCAGAGGGTTCACGTTGAGAAAGAGTCGCGACTCCCGCGGCAGAGAGGCCGCCGACTCGAGGACCGAGAGCCACGAGAGAGTTTCGAACGGACGCTCGACTCTGAGGGCGCGCGCGGCGGGAAACATTTCGGCCGACGGCCGGCTCGCCGTCGAGTCGGTGTGCCCGCGGAGCAGTCCCTCGTACCCGATCAGGTCCCCGTCCACGAGCTCGGCGATCGGCTGGAACTTCGCGAAGAAGTCGCCCCCCCGTAGGAGATCGGCGAACCAGAGGGCGCGGACCTCGCTCTTCGCGCGCGACAGCGGCGCCAGATTCGAGATCGCGTCCCACTTCGTCTGTCGCGGATCCTCCGGGGCGACGCGGACGTTGTTCGCGAGCGGGCCGAGCGTGTCCTGCATGCGATCGAGGAACGCCTCCGGCTCGCTTTCGAGGAGAAGCCGCCTTGCGCGACCGTAGACCTGGGCGCGCGACCACCGCCGACCGAACGCCAGCGCAACGGCGCGTTCCGCCTCCGCCCCGTCGGGTCGGACGAAGAGGGCCCGCGCGTTCCGCCAGCGATCGAGCCGGCCGAGGGTGCGGCCGTCCAGAACGCCCTCGGTTTGTTTCAAACTCATTCGATTCTAGCCGGTCGCTCGCGCGAGGGTATCCGTTTTTTTCGATTGTGACGGATCGCACGGATAAAATTCGGTGCCTCGATCGGGGGGCACTGACATGGAGGGTCCGCATGGAAGAGAACATCGACAAAAAAGGGGTCGTGGACGTGCTGAACCGGATCCTCGAGGCCGAGCTCGCCGGGGTCGTGCGCTACACGCACTACTCGTTCATGGTCTACGGGTATAACCGGATCCCGATCGTCGCGTGGCTTCGCGAGCAGGCGACCGAGTCGATCGGGCACGCTCAGCAGGCGGGCGAGATGATCACGCTTCTCGGCGAGCATCCGTCGCTCTCGATCGGAAAACTTCTCGAGACCCATCGCCACGACGTCGGCGACATTCTGCGGGAGGCGCTCGACAACGAGCGGGTCGGGCTCGCGCTCTACCAGAAACTGCTCGACCTCGTCGTGGGCCGAGACATCATGCTCGAGGAGTACGCGCGGCGGCTCATCACGGAGGAGTCGCTGCATCTCGCCGAGGTCGACAAGATGCTTCGCCGGCCGGGCGAGGTCCAGGCGTTCGCGAGAGCGCCGGAAGTCGATCGCGGCGAGCAGGCCTAGGAACCTTTTCTAACGCGAGGTTCGCGGGCGGAGTCACCACTGGCGCGTGAGTTTCGCCGAGAGGCGGGCCGACCGGCGTGAGACCTTCCTCCTGCTCCAACCCGATGGACTGGCGGGCGAGGAACCGAGGCCGATCTCGATTTCTCCCCTTTCTCCTTGACATCCCGCGAAACTCTGAAAGACTCGCGGCCACGGCACGATGCGGCGAAAGCCGGATGGCCAGCCTCGAGAGCGCGGTCGATCGATTCGAGCGATCCCACCCCCGCTGCGCCACCGAGCCGGGAGCATGCAGCACCGGCAAGAACTTCCTGCAAGTCAGAGTCCGGGCTCCCATCCGGGAAAAAGACAGAAACCGCATGAACTTCCAGCGGTCCGGCAGGCGAAGGGCCCGGCGGGACGCTGGGCTAATCGATCGATACGGAGGTGACCATGTCGAAGAAACGCAATCGCGGACTCACACGGAGACAGTTCGCCAAGCTGACCGCCGCCGGCGCTCTCGTTGGCGGCGGATCCGCATTTCTCTTTCCCGGCCGGGCGAAGGCGGCGAGCAAGACGCTCAAGATCATCCAATGGAGTCATTTCGTCCCCGGCTACGACAAGTGGTTCGACGGGGTCTACACGAAGGAGTGGGGAGCGAAGCACGACACGGAGGTCATCGTCGACCACATCGCGATCGGGGAGATCAACGCCCGGGCAGCAGCCGAGGCCGCCGCCAAGAAGGGGCACGACCTCTTCATGTTTCTCTCCCCGCCGGCCGCCTACGAAAAGCAGGTCATCGACCACGGGGAAATCTACCAGGAGGTCCAGAAGAAGCACGGGAAGGTGATCTCGCTCGGCGAGAAGTCCACGTACAACCCGAAGACGAAGAAGTTTTTCGCCTTCTCCGATTCATATGTGCCCGATCCGGGGAACTATCGCAAGGACCTGTGGGAGCAGGTCGGGTTCCCCAACGGGCCGGATACATGGGAAGACCTTCGGGTCGGCGGAAAGAAAATCAAGGACACGGCCGGAAATCCCGTCGGCGTCGGCCTCTCCCAGGAGCTCGACAGCAACATGGCGATGCGGGCCGTCCTCTGGTCGTTCGGAGGATCCGAACAGGACGCCGCCGGCAGACCGTCGCTCTACTCCAAGCAGACTCTCGAAGCCATCAAGTATGTGCGCGCCCTCTACAAAGAAACGATGACTCCGGAGGTCTTCACGTGGGATCCCTCGGCGAACAACCGGGGCATTCTCGCGGGCAAGCTCTCCTTCGTCTGCAACGCGATTTCGGTGACTCGGACCGCCGAGAAGGACAACCCCGAGATGTCCAAGAAGATCTTTGTCGCTCCGACTCTCAAAGGCCCCGTCCGCCGGCTCGCGGCGGAACACGTCATGGACTGCTACGTCGTCTGGAACTTCGCCGAAAACAAGGAAGGTGCCAAGAAGTTCCTCGTGGACTACATCGACAACTTCGGCGCCGCCTTCAAGGCGAGCGAGTTCTACAACTTCCCCTGCTTCCCCCAGACGGTCCCCGACCTGAAACAGCAGATCGCGAACGACCCAAAGGCGTCGCCGCCCGACAAATACAAGGTGCTCGGAAACGTCCTCGACTGGGCGACGAACGTGGGCTATCCCGGCTACGCGACTGCGGCCATCGACGAGATCTTCAACACCTTCGTCATCCCGACGATGTTCGCGAAGGCTGCCCGCGACGAGATGACCCCCGAGGACGCGGCGCGGGCCGCGGACAAAGAGGTCCGACGGATTTTCGCCAAGTGGAAGTAGAGCGGCCGGCCAGGCGCCTGCGATGGCCGTCGTACGGACGCGAGGTCTGACCAAGCTCTTCGGCAAAGGACAGGTCGCAGCGGTCGTCGACGTAGATCTGGAGAGCCGGGAGGGCGAATTCCTCGTCCTCCTCGGCCCTTCCGGATCGGGGAAGACCACCCTGCTCCGCATGATCGCCGGCCTGGAAGAGCCGACCTCCGGCGAGATCTGGATCGGCGGCGTCCTCGTCAACGACCTGAC